>JBKCGU010000058.1:0-72739 GCA_046303055.1 Polaromonas sp. | reverse complement strand
AGTTGGATGCGCCCGAGTGTGCCGCGCCCGGCGTGTCCAGCAAGGCGAGACAACGAAGCGGGCTACTGCCCGCGAGGCGGAGCAACGCAGCTGGGCGCGCTGGGAGCGGTGCAATCGGGCGCATAGCGCCGTCACCCAAGAGGCCAAAGCCAGCGAAGCGCAAAACCTGAGTGTTCATGCGGTCTGTGAGATGTTGACTAGCGGTCAACTGCTTTTTTTAGGTTGAACCTAGAAAAAGCAGTTGGATGCGCCCGAGTGTGCCGCGCCCGGCGTGTCCAGCAAGGCGAGACAACGAAGCGGGCTACTGCCCGCCAGGCGGAGCAACGCAGCTGGGCGCGTTTGGAGCGGTGCAATCGGGCGCATAGCGCCGTCACCCAAGAGGCCAAAGCCAGCGAAGCGCAAAACCTGAGTGTTCATGCGGTCTGTGAGATGTTGACGAGCGGTCAACTGCTTTTTTTAGGTTGATGGAAACTGTGATGAAAGACAGCAAGGCCCAGTCAGCCTGCTGTAGTTTGGGCTTGCTTTTGCGGCCCTAGAAAAGCAAGAGCGCCCGACGTCTTCAAGATACCGGGCGCTTTTTGCTGGCTGCTATTTTGGTCTTGGGTGTTTTACATTCTTATCGGGTTGCGGCAGCGTTCCGGCGCGCAGCAACGTGACAGCATGTGCGACAGAGTTGGCCACATTGCAGACCTCAGCCTCCAGGTTCTTGTCGGCATCCAGTGTGTCGTGGCTGTTGGCGTAGGGCTCGTAATAACCGATAAAGCGGTCCAGTTTGGCTTGGGTGCCCGCGTCTATCAGGCCCATCCAGTCGAGCCAGTCCGTCAGGCTGCGCCGCACACCTTCAATGCCCGCCACGTCGCCGTGCACCACCACCCCATAGGTGCGGCCACTCAGGTGCTTGGGGTAGTCCCAGCCTTTCATTTCCAGCGCTTTGGCCTCACCAGGCGTTTTGCCGTGTGTGGTGGTCGGGTCGGGGTTGCCGCCATCGGCGCACACCAGTCTGTCAATCATCAGCTTGAGCGGGCTCGGTGCCTGGTACCAATACACGAGCGTCAAAATAATGATGCCGTGCGCAGCTGTCCAGCGCTCATAAATCTCGGCCATCCAGTCGCTGGTTTGCCCCTGAGCGTGGTTGGGGTAGCAGCTGCACGGCCAGTGGCACAGCGGCATGGCGGTTGACACGCAACCCTTGCAGGGGTGAATGTTGAGGTTGTAGCTGGAGGTGAGCCAGCTCAGGTCCAGCACATCGACTTGCATGCCTGCTTTTTGCAAGGTGGTTTTTGCAGTGTTGGTCAAACGCCATGTTTTGGAAATCTCACCGGGGCAAGTACCGTCGTTACGGGCTGAGCCACAAATCAGCAAGACTTTTGACGGGCTGGTTTTTTTGACCACACAGTTTGCGCTGATTCAATTTTCTTTTTGGTTGCCAGCCACTCGACCGACAGGTCGTAGTCGGGGTCTGCATAGCCTGGCCCGGCCTTGCGGGTCACGGGGGCTTTGCGACCTTCTTTGTAGGCCTCCCAAGCCACGGTTTCAAGCCGGCCCAAGGCCTCGGTTTCTGGCTTGAAAGCTGGATCCATGAACGACTGCATGAAGCGTTCATGGAAGATGTTGCGGGACAAAACCGCAGGTGCCTGACCTTTTCGGACCGTGGGGATTTTTATCATCCGGCAAGTCTAGGCAGCCTGCCAGGCATCACAAGGGCTTATGGATGCCGTCCTACGCAGTCTGTCGGCGTGTCCTGGAAATCGCTTGTGTTGTCAGCTTTTCTTTTGTTCGGGGCCACCCTGGCCGCGATGTTCACCCTGTGCGCCGCGTTTTTGATGCTCAGCGTCAAAGACTTTTTGCTGTTCGGGCGTCAGGGCAGCGTAAAACGTTTTGGTCACATTTCCGCGCTTGTCCATCTCGGCAGCCATCTGCGCCATGCGCTCGCTGCGCATCGCGCGCATTTTGTCAATACGCTCTGGCGTGGTGAGTTTGTCCATCTCGGCGCGCTGCGCGTCTGATGGGTGCATGCCCATGCCGGCGGGGCGCTGCATGGCGGCGGTGTAAGCCGTCCACGCGCCTTCTTGTGCCGGTGTGAGCTTGAGCTTGGCTTTCAGGTCGGCTTGGTGTTTGGCCATGATGGCCTGCATTTTTGCCGGGTCATGATGACCCATGTGCTGGCCTTTGTGCTGACCCATGTGCTGGCCTTTGTGCTGGCCCATGTGCTCGCTACTTGGGATGGACGCTGCGGCACCTGGCGCAGCAGGCGCAGCGCTCTGCGCCATAGCGCTGGCACCGAAGGTGGTCAACAGGCCGGCAAGAACCAGCTCATTCAGACGCGAAGACGGTTTGAGATTGAATGTCATAAAAACTTCCTTTCAGGATGGTGAAGATGAGTATGACGGCCGCTTGTGAACACATGGTTGCCTTGCGGTGATGGTTTGTAAAGTTTGGTTTTGTTGGGGCGTGTGCTTACAATGGTTTCAGCTTGTCGGGGTGCCCATGAATACTTGGGCTGAGATCGCTTTGTGTATGAAGCGAGACCCGCTGAACCTGATCGGGCCCACATCTCTTGTTGGCAACCCGCGTAGGGAACAACGCTTTTTGGCTCCCGGCTTGCCTTTTTGACAAGGGCATGGGCTCTCCAGGCAGGCACCCACCTGAACTCACAGAGACCCGCCATGGCCAAAACCTCACTGACCGTCGATACCGCCGACCTCACCAGTCGCATCACACGTACGCCGTTTCCTGGCTCGCGCAAGATTTATATCCAGGGATCACGGCCTGACATTCGCGTGCCATTTCGCGAGGTGTCATTGACCGATACCCTGGTGGCCGAAGGCACGGCCACCCGCAGGCAGACCAACCCGCCGCTGCGCCTGTTTGACGCATCAGGCGTGTACACCGACCCCGACGTGGCCATTGACGTCACACGCGGCCTGCAAGCCCTGCGCGGGGCATGGATCCATGAGCGGCAAGACACTGAAGCCCTTGGCGGCATCAGCAGCGCCTATGGCCGCGAGCGCCTGAACGACCCAGCCTTAAACGCGTTGCGCATGGCCAAAGCACCGGTGCCGCGTCGTGCCAAACCGGGCATGAACGTGTCGCAAATGCACTATGCCCGCAAGGGCATCATCACCCCCGAGATGGAATACATCGCCATCCGTGAAAACCTGGTGCGCGCACAACTGGCCGAGCGTCTGGCCACGGAGCGCATGCCTAAAAAAGGGCATTCGTTCAACGCCTCGATTCCGGAGCAGGTCACCGCCGAATTTGTACGCGATGAGGTCGCGCGTGGCCGTGCGGTCATACCCAACAACATCAACCACCCCGAGAGCGAGCCGATGATCATTGGCCGCAATTTTTTGATCAAGGTCAATGCCAACATCGGCAACTCGGCCGTCACGTCAAGCATTGAGGAAGAAGTTGACAAGCTGGTCTGGTCGATTCGCTGGGGCGCAGACACGGTGATGGATTTGTCGACCGGCGACAACATCCATGAGACGCGGGAATGGATCATGCGCAACTCACCGGTACCGATTGGCACCGTGCCGATTTACCAGGCACTGGAAAAGGTCAATGGCAAGGCCGAGGACCTGACCTGGGAGATCTTTCGCGACACGCTGATCGAGCAAGCCGAGCAGGGCGTGGACTACTTCACCATTCACGCCGGGGTGCGCCTGGCCTATGTGCCACTGACGGCCAATCGTTTGACGGGCATCGTTTCGCGCGGCGGCTCTATCATGGCCAAATGGTGCTTGTCGCACCACAAAGAGAGCTTTTTGTACGAGCACTTTGAAGACATTTGCGAGATCATGAAGCAGTACGACATCTGCTTTTCACTCGGTGACGGCTTGCGGCCGGGCTCGATTGCTGATGCGAATGACGAAGCGCAGTTTGCCGAACTGCACACGCTCGGCGAGCTGACGCAAATCGCCTGGAAGCATGACGTACAGGTGATGATTGAGGGCCCCGGCCATGTGCCGCTGCAACTGGTCAAAGAAAACGTGGACAAGCAACTCGAAGCCTGCTTTGAAGCGCCTTTTTACACGCTGGGCCCACTGATCACCGACATCTCGCCAGGCTATGACCACATCTCGTCAGCCATGGGCGCGGCCAACATCGGCTGGTACGGCACGGCCATGCTGTGCTACGTGACGCCCAAAGAGCACCTGGGTTTGCCAAACCGCGACGACGTGAAGCAGGGCCTGATTGCCTACAAGATTGCCGCCCACGCAGGCGACCTGGCCAAGGGCTACCCCGGCGCGCAGATGTGGGACAACGCGGTGTCAAAAGCGCGTTTTGAATTCCGCTGGGAAGACCAGTTCCGCCTGGCGATTGACCCGGACACCGCCATGGCGTACCACGACGAAACGCTGCCGAAAGAAAATGCCAAGGTGGCGCATTTTTGCTCGATGTGCGGACCGAAGTTTTGCTCGATGAAAATCTCGCAGGAAGTGCGTGAGTTTGCGCGCCTCAATCCGTCCACCACAACGCTGGCTCCCGCACCCGGCATGATCGCCATCAAGCAGATCGACAGCAGCTTTGAAGACAAAGCCAAGGCGTTTCGTGAAGGTGGGAGCGAGATTTATTCCTGATATGAAGCCACTCCACATTGGCATTGCAGGCGCAGGCCTGGCTGGCCGATTGTTGGCCTGGCGGCTGGCTTTGGCGGGCTGTCGGGTGAGCTTGTTCGACGCCAAGCGCCGTGATGCACTGGACACCGCGTCGCAAACCGCCGCCGCCATGCTGTCGCCGCTGGCCGAGCTGGCGGTGTCTGACGATGCGGTGTTTGCGCTGGGTCAGCGCTCTTTGGCTTTGTGGCCACAGTATTTGGCGCAACTGGCCAGCCCGGTGTATTTCAGGCAAGACGGCACCATCGTCGTGGCGCATGCGCAAGACGGCGCGTCGCTGGAACACTTTAGCCGCCTGCTGCACCACAAGTTGCCGGAAAGCTCTAAAACCCAAGTGCAAAAGCTGGATGCCGCAGCACTGGCGCAAGTCGAACCTACTTTGGCCGGACGTTTTCATGGCGGCCTGTATCTGGCAGGCGAAGGCCAGCTGGCCAATGACCAGTTGATGGCCGCGCTGGCGTTGGAACTGGACCGCTTGGGCGTGGCCTGGCATGAGGGGCAAATGGTGACGGATATTCAAGCGCAGTCCATTGTTTGCGCCGACCAGGCACATGCCGCAGACATGACGGTGGATGCACGCGGCACGGGCAGCAAGACGGCTTTGCCCCGTTTACGGGGGGTGCGCGGTGAGGTGTTGCGCGTTGAATGCAAAAGCGTCACCCTACAGCGCCCAGTGCGGCTGATGCACCCGCGCTATCAGTTGTATGTGGCGCCGCGCCCGAATGGTGAATTTGTGGTCGGGGCGACCGAGCTCGAATCTGAAGACACCGGCCCCGTGACCGTGCGCTCGGTGCTGGAGCTGGCCAGTGCGCTGCACAGTTTGCATCCGGCTTTTGGCGAGGCGCGCATTTTGCGCCTGTCGGCCGCCTTGCGGCCTGCGCTGGATGACCATCGCCCCAGCATCGAACAGCGTGATGGTGTCTGGCATATCAACGGTCTGTATCGGCACGGCTATTTGTGCGCGCCAGCGCTGGTCGATGATTTGGTAGGAAAATTGCGCCATGACGATTGAAATTTCACTGAACGGCGAGCGCGCAGCGGTAGAGGCAACAACGCTGCAAGCCCTGCTGCTGGCGCGCGGCTACACCCTTGAATCAGCCTTTGCATGCGCCATCAACAACTGCTTTGTGCCGCGCCCGCAATGGCCTAGCCGTGTGCTGGTCAACGGCGACCGCATCGACATCGTCACCCCCATCACAGGCGGTTAAAAATATGAAACACCCCCTCCGGATGCTCACTGCGTGTAGCACCAACCCCCCTTGCAGGGGGCGACGCATTCGGCCTGGCAAAGCCAGTGCCGTGGCGTCTGCCTGGATGATCATGCTTTGCAGGGACTGATATGACGATTTCGCCGTTTTCGATTGCGGGCACAACGCTTTCAAGCCGCCTCTTTCTTGGTACCTCCCACTATCCGTCGCCGCAAGTCTTGAGCGATGCCGTGAGCGCCAGCGGCACGCAGGTGCTGACGGTGGGCCTGCGCCGCCTGCAACCTGAAAGCGGCGGCGGCAACAGCTTTTGGCAACGCGTGCAGGCCATGAAGACGCACATCTTGCCCAACACCGCAGGCTGCCACACCGCGCAAGAGGCCATCACGCTGGCGCAGATGGCGCGCGAGATTTTCGGCACCACCTGGATCAAGCTTGAAGTCATTGGTGACGACTACACCCTGCAACCCGACACGCATGCCACGCTTGAGGCCGCCACCGCCTTGACGAAAGAAGGCTTTGCCGTGTTTGCCTACACCACCGACGATTTGGTGATTGCGCAAAAGTTGCGTGACGCAGGCTGCGCGGCCATCATGCCGTGGGCCGCGCCGATTGGCACCGGTCGCGGGCCACTGAACCCCTACGCACTGGAGACGATGCGCCGCCGCCTGCCGGATGCGGTGCTGGTGGTGGATGCTGGCTTGGGTCGACCGTCGCATGCTGCTGCCGTGATGGAGCTGGGCTTTGACGCGGTGCTGCTGAACACAGCTGTGGCGCAGGCCGGCGACCCGGTACGCATGGCCAAAGCCTTTGCCGACGGCGTGGCCGCAGGCCGCGCGGCGTATGAATCAACCCCTATGCCAGAGCGCGCCGCGGCCCAAGCGTCTACACCCACGGTAGGCGTTCCTTTTTGGCACGCACCATGAGCACGCCTTTTACGCCTTTCACCCCCCTGGCACACCCGATCGGCTTTTACCCGGTGGTGCCTACCGCCGCGTGGGTCGAACGCCTGCTGGGCTGGGGCGTGCGCACCATTCAGCTGCGCATCAAGGCGGCAGACCACACGCCTGCCAACATCGCTGTTGAAGTCAAAGCGGCTGTTGACGCAGGCAAAGCCGTGCCCGGTGCGCAAGTCTTCATCAACGACCATTGGCAACTGGCCATGTCTGCTGGCGCTTACGGCGTGCACTTGGGTCAGGAAGACCTGGACACCGCCGACATGGAAGCACTGCGCCGCGCCGGTATTCGGCTCGGGCTGTCCACCCACACGCCAGAAGAACTGGCGCGCGCCAAAGCCGTGCAGCCCAGCTACCTGGCCATCGGCCCGATTTACCCGACCACCCTGAAAGTCATGCCCTACGAACCTGTGGGCCTGGCGCGCCTGGCGCTTTGGGCAAAACAAGCCGCGCCCTACCCCGTGGTCGCCATCGGCGGCATTTCTCTTGACCGCATGCCGGGCGTGCTGGCCTGCGGGGTGGACGGCGTGGCGGTGGTCAGCGCCGTGACCTTGGCGGCTGACCCGCATCAGGCGGCGCTGGACGGCCTGAAGTTGACCCGGAAAAGCTGAACATAGCCTTTTTAGGGGCATTTCAGGCCTACAGCCCATTAGATATATGGGCTAGCAGCTACGTTTTATGTAGCGGCTGCTGTTTCCTCTTCGGGCTCAACCTTCTTGTCTTTGCCAAACCACGACACATACAGCGCAGGCAGCACCACCAGCGTCAGCAGCGTGGCGGTGATCAGCCCGCCGATGATGACAATGGCCAGGGGGCGTTGGGTTTCAGAGCCGATGTCGCGTGACAAGGCCATCGGCAACAGGCCCAGCGCCGCCAGCATGGCCGTCATCAACACGGTGCGCAGGCGCTGCATGGAGCCTTGCTTGACCGCATCAACCACGCTGTGACCGGCATTTTGCAGTTGCTGAAAGCCCGACAGCATCACCACCCCATTGAGCACGGCCTGGCCAGACAGGGCGATAAAACCAATCGCCGCAGACACCGACAGCGGGATGGTAAAAATCCACAGCGCGACAAAGCCGCCTATCAAAGCCAGCGGGACATTGAGCAAAATCAGCGCCGCCATTTTGAAGGACTTGAAGGCGTCAAACAGCAGTACAAAAATGAGCAGCAGTGACAGCGGCACAACCACCGTCAGGCGCTGCATGGCGCGCTCCTGGTTTTCAAACTCGCCTGACCAGCCGATGGTGTAGCCTGGTGGCAGTTTGACGGTTTTCTCGACCCTGGCCTGCATGTCTTTGACGACAGAGCCCATATCGCGGTCTTTGATGAAAATGCCAATCGCTGTAGCACGTCGGCCAGCTTCTCTTGCAATATTCATCACGCCGCCCGTTTCACGAATGTCGGCCACGCTGCTCAGTTGCGCATAGCCGCCATCGGGTGTCGGGATCAATGTTTGGCCCAGGCTTGCCATGGTGCGTTTGGCTTCAGGCAGGCGCACCGCCACAGCAAATTTACGTTCGCCCTCCCACAACTGGGTGGCAGCCTTGCCTGCCAATGCTGCTTCAATCACGTCCTGAATGTCCTGCACGTTCAGGCCCAATCGCGCGGCGCGGTCGCGATCAATGTCAATCACCAGCTGCGGCAAGTCGCCTGCGCGATTGATCTCGGCCCGGTACACGCCACGCACTTGTTTGATTTCCCGCTCAATCTCTTCAGTGATGCGCTTGAGCTCGACCAAATCGTCGCCCGATACCTTGATAACAATCTGTCCGTCGATCTGCGAAATGGATTCAAGCACATTGTCACGAATCGGTTGCGAGAAGGTAGGCTCCATGCCCGGCAGGGCTGAGACCACCTTGTCCATCTCGTCAATCAGTTGCGCTTTGGTCAGGCCCTTGCGCCAATCTTCTTCAGGTTTGATGTCTACAAACACCTCGGCCATGCTGATGGTTTTAGGGTCAGTGCCGTCTTCGGGCTGGCCTGCCTTGGACACAGCTGTTCGCACCTCCGGTATCTTCAACAGTGCCAAGCGCACGTTGCGCAAAATGCGCGACGCCTCGTCGGTTGAAACGCTTGATGGCAGGCGCACATTGACCCAGATCGTGCCCTCGTTCAGCTCCGGTAAAAACTCGGACCCCAAGCGGCTGGC
The DNA here is from genome assembly GCA_046303055.1 of Polaromonas sp. Taxonomy (GTDB): domain Bacteria; phylum Pseudomonadota; class Gammaproteobacteria; order Burkholderiales; family Burkholderiaceae_C; genus Polaromonas. Next base: position 63,807 of record JBKCGU010000058.1, on the reverse strand, counting down.
CACCACCATGCTGAGGGCAAAAATACCCAGTGCAATGGCCACCACCATGCGGCGCTTGGTCAAGGCCCAGTTCAAGATCGGCGCATACGCCCGCTTGCTGGCGGCCACCACCCGGTTGTCGCCGTGCGGCAGTTTTTTGCGGAGTATCCAGTAGGCCAACAGCGGCACCAGCGTGAGCGAAAAAATCAGTGCGCCAATCAGCGCAGCCGTCACGCTCAGAGCCATCGGCTGAAAAATACGGCCCTCATGGCGCTGCAAGGCAAAAATCGGGATGTGCGCGGCAATGATGATGAGCATCGAGAACAGCGTTGGCCTGCCCACTTCGTTGGTCGCGTTGATGATGACGTGTTTGCGCTCGTCGTCGGTCATGTTCTCCTTGCGCTCTGCCAGTCGATGCAAAATATTTTCAATCACGATCACTGCGCCGTCGACGATGATGCCGAAGTCCATCGCCCCCAAGCTGAGCAAGTTGGCCGGCACGCCCATGATTTTCAAACCCAAAAAGGTGGACAACAGCGCCAGCGGGATGATGACCACCACCGCCATGCTGGCGCGTACATTCGATAAAAACAGATACAAAACCAGCGCCACGAGCAGCGCGCCTTCGAGCAGGTTTTTAAACACCGTGGTCAACGTCTTACCCATCAGCCAGGTGCGGTCGTAGTAGGGCACGATTTGCACACCCTTGGGTAGCACCCGGTCATTGAGCTCAGCGATTTTTTCTTTCACGCCCTTGAGCACGACGCTTGGGTTTTCGCCTTTGCGCATGATGACGATACCTGTCACCACGTCATCATCCAGGTCTTGGCCCACCGTGCCCAGCCGGGCCAGCGCGCCAATGCTGACAGTGGCGATGTCGCGGATCAAAATGGGCGTGCCATTTTTGCTGGCCACCACGATGCGGCCAATGTCGTCTGGCGAGCGAAGCAGACCAATGCCGCGAATGGCATATTGCTGCGCGCCTTGGGCCACATAGCTTCCGCCTGCGTTCGAATTGCCGCGCCCCAGGGCATCCAGGAGATTTTGAAAGGTGAGTTTGTAAGCGCGCAGTTTGTCCAGGTCTGGCTGCACCTCGTACTGTTTGATAAAGCCGCCCATGGCCACCACGTCTGCCACGCCAGGGACCTGGCGCAGTGCGCGCTCTACCACCCAGTCTTCCAGGGTGCGCAGCTCGGTCGTGGTTTTACCGTCGCCCTTGACGCGGTAGCGCATCACTTCGCCGACTGGCGTGGCGTTGGGGGCAATATTGGCCTCGACGCCAGTTGGTAAATCCACGCCGCGCAGCCGCTCACTGACCTGGGCGCGCGCTTGCAGAACGTCGGCTTTGTCGTCGTACGTGACAACGGTAAATGACAGACCAAATTGGGTATGTGAAAAAACACGAATCGAATTTGGCAAGCCCGACAAAGCCACTTCGATCGGCAGCGTGACCTGCTTTTCAACTTCTTCGGCCGCGCGGCCTGGGTACAGGGCAATCACGGTAACTTGCGTGTCTGTGACGTCGGGGAAGGCTTCTACCGATAGGTTTTTAAAAGCAAAAACGCCCGCCATGACAAAGATCAGCGTGCCGAGGATGATGAACACCGGCTGGTGCAGCGCGTAGGCAATCAGTTTTTTCATGGCTTGGCCTGGGCGGGCCGGGCGTCGCTTTGCGCAATGCGAAACTCGCGCACCAGCAGCAGCATGTTTTCACTGACCACCTGATCGCCGGCATCGAGCCCTTTGGACACCACCGTCTCTTTCGGGCCCTGGTAGCTGATGGTGATGTCGCGTGACTCAAAAACCCCTGGTGAGGTTTGCACCATCACCGTGTGTTTGGTGCCCAACAGCGACACCGCCTGCGAAGGTATGACCACGCCATTGCCCAACTGCCGCTCAATCCTGGCCGTGGCCAGCATCTCGGCTTTGAGCAAACGATTCGGGTTGGCCACCACGCCGCGAACCTTGATGGTGCGGGTGGCCGGGTCAATAAAGTCGACGGCAGCCGTGACCTTGCCCTCAAACTTTTGCCCGCCCAGGCTGGGGATGACCAGCTCAAAAGCCGAGCCGATTTTCAGCGTGCCGATCTCGCTTTCACGTGCATCAATTTGCACCCATAGCGAGGTCGGGTCGGTCACCACAAACAGGGCTGGAACACCCGGGCCAGACTGGTCGGGCCGCACTTCCTGGCCCGGGTTCAAGTTGCGTTCCACCACGGTGCCGTTGATGCTGGCCATCAAGGCCAACTGCTGATTCACGTTGCCAGCCCCGCCACCATACAAATTGGTGCGGGCTTGCGAGCGCTGAGTTTCGGCTTGGGTGCGGGCCGCATCAAACTCGGCTTGGTCTAAATCCTTGCGGGCAATGATGCCGGCTTCAAACAGTTCACGCTGGCGTTGCAAGGACTTTTGGCTCAATTGCGCTTCGGCTCTTGCCTTGGCGGTGTCGGCCTGCGCCATGCCAAAGTCTGGCGAGGCGAGTTGCGCCAGCAGTGCGCCGCTTTTGACCGGCTGGCCCACGTCGGCCTTGATGGCCATCACGCGGCCGGCAAAGGCGGGGTAAATGCGCTGGGTGCGCTCTTCGTTCCAGACCAGCTTGGCTGGCAGCTCAACCGTGATCGCTTTGCCGGGTGCCGCTGTTGCCATGCCCAACAGTGCCAGCTGCGGGTGACCGGGCGCAAAGCGCAGCTGGCTGCCCTGCAAGATGGGGGCTGGCGCGCCGGGCGCAGGTGCGGGGGCTTCAGTGCAGGCGCTGAGGGTGGCCAGCAGTAACAGGCTGGTTGCAGAAAGAAAGGTGGAGTGGTTCACGGTGTTTTATTCAAAAAGAGGGGGTCAAGTCTCAAGGCTGGCGAAGTTGCCAGGCCAATGCCGCCTTGGCGTGGTCGGTGCGTGCGCTCAAAGCTTCAATCAAAATGCTGCGCAGCGTGCGGCGTGCGTCAATCAGTTCAGTCAATGACATCGCGCCTTTGCTGTAGGCCAGCTCCGCCATTTCAGCGACCTTGCGCGCACGCGGCAAGATGGTGAGTTCGTAGCTCAGCGCTCTGGCGGCAGCGCCCTGGCGATCCTGCTGCAGGCGTTGAAAGTCGGCAATGGCGGTGCGGCGGGTTTTTTCTAGCGCGTCTTCGGCCTGATTCACTTGTGCCTGGGCACGCGCTATTTCGCCCTGAAAGTTATAGCTACCCAAAAAGCCGTTGAGCGGTACTTGCGCCCGAAACTCGAGCTGGCGCGTCGATGTGCCGGGGAAATGGTCAAACGATGTGCCGACCGTGATGTCGCGCGTTTTTTGCGCAGATGCGACATCGAGCACGGCCCGCGCAGCGTCTACCCGCTGCACCGCAGCACGCACATCGGCACGTGACTCGACCGAGGGGTAAAAGGTTTCTTGCGGCACAGACTCCAGGGCCTGGCGGGTGGGCCAGTCTGCCTGCGCCTGCAAAACGCCCACACCGCTAAAGCCCGTTAACTGAACCAGCAGCAGCGCAGCGCGCTGGCGGTCAAACTGGGCGGTCGCCAGGTCGGTGCTGGCGCGCTGGGCTTCAATTTCAGTACGCGCGGCGTCCTGCGCGGCCAGGTCGCCGGCCTGCACGCGGCGGGCAGCGGTGGTGGCCAGCTGCGCGGCGCTGCGAGCAATCTGGCCGACCTGCTCAATGCGCTCCTGCGCTGCCAACAGGTCAAAGTAGGCCGCTGCGGTGGTGATTTGCTGCTGCACCTTGATCTCTTCGATGTCTTCTTGTGCGGCGCTGGCCAGGCGCTGGGCGGCCTGGGTGCGCAGCTCGCGCTTGTTGCCGCGCTCATAGGTCCAGTCCAGACCAATGGCTTTGTCGATGCGCTTGTCACGCATCAAATTGCCGCCGCCAATGCCATTTTGCAAATTGATGGACGCAGCTTTGGCAGACAGCACGGGCGTGGGCGCACGGTCAGCCGCGGTGATGTCGCCCTGAACGCCCGCCAACGCACGGCGGGCCAGTGACACGTCCAGGTTGTTTTGCGCCGCCTGCAAGGCTTGCGACAGCGAGATGTTGCTGGTCACCGGCGGCACGCTTTGAGCGGCCGCGGGTAGCCAGCAGCTGACGGCCAGGCCAGTTGCCAAAAATAATTGTCGTATGCTCATCTCGCGGTTGTAGCTCGCTGTGACTGACCCGCACCTGACTTAGCGCTTGTCCGTAGATCCACTCCCATGAAAATCCTGCTGGTTGAAGACGATGCTGTTTTGCGTGAGGTGATGCTGCGCAGCCTGAGCGACGCTGGGCACCGGGTAGACATTGCCGCCAGCATCGACGACGCCCGCCACTGGTGGCGCGTGCAGACCTACGACTCGGTTCTGCTGGACCTGAATCTGCCAGTGACCACTGCTGCGCCAACACAGGGCAACGGCCTGAGCCTGCTGCGCGAGGCCAGAAGCAGAGGCGACCGCACCCCCGTGCTGGTGCTCACCGCACGTGGCCGACTGGAGGAACGCATTGCCGGGCTAGATGCGGGTGCCGACGACTACATGGGCAAGCCGTTTGACCTGGCTGAAGTGGAAGCCCGGTTGCGTGCGCTGGTGCGCCGCGCCCAGGGTACCGACGACCGGGTGACGCTGGGGCTGCTGCTGCTCGACAGAAAAGCCCGGCGCTTTTACCTGCACAAGCAGCCCTGGGATTTGCCCGCGCGTGAATTTGAAGTGCTCTGGGAGCTGATGACACCACCTGGCCGGGTCGTCAGCAAACGCGTGCTGTCTGACAAGCTCAGCGAAACCGACGAAGCGCTGGGCGACAACGCGCTGGAGGCCTTTGTCTCCAGGCTGCGCAAAAAACTGCTGGGCAGCGGTGCAAGCATCCGCACCCTGCGCGGCATTGGTTATGTGCTGGAGGAAAGCGCCATATGACCAAGCGACATTTTTCCGACGGGCCACCCCCAGGAAAAAGCGCCCCCTCGGGGGGCAGCTTGCGACGCGAAGCGGCAAGCGTGGGGGCCACAAAACCCTCCCTTCGCAGCCGCGTCATCAAACACGTGGTGGTACCGCTCGTTGTGCTCTGGGCGCTGGGCACGGCGGTGGCATTGGGCGTGGCCAACTACTTTGCCGGCCAGGCCTTTGACAGATCGTTGCTGGACGATGCCTATGCAGTGGCGGCCAATGTCCGAATGGACAGCACAGGCCCGGTGCTCAATTTGTCACCATCAGAGATGAGCGCTCTGCTGTTTGACCAAAGTGAGTCGATGTACTTTGCGGTGCTGCTGCCCAACGGCACTTTGTTGGCAGGCCACGCCGGGCTGCAGCCACGGCCGCTACCTCAAGAAACGGCCTTTGGCTTTGCCGACATCACCTTTCAAAACCGGGCACTGCAAAGCGTCAGCTTGCGCCGCTATGAGCCGACCGAGTTCACCGTGGTGGTGGCGCAAACCACAGCCGCCAGAAACCGCTTGTTGCAACGCATGCTGACCTATGCGGTCGTGCCGCAGGTGCTGCTGCTGGTGTTTCTGGTGTGGTGGCTGCGCAGGGTGATTCAGCGTGACCTGCTGCCGCTGGCAGAACTGCAACTGGCCGTTGACCAGCGCGGTGTGCGCGACCTGAGCCCCATGCCACTGAGCGTGACAACGAACGCCAACACCCGCGATGTTCAGCGTCTGGGGACATCCGTCAATGCGCTGATGACGCGGCTGGACGACAGCATCACTGCCCAGCGTGAGTTTGCCGGCAATGTGGCGCACGAGCTGCGCACGCCGCTGGCAGGCATACGCGCGCAAGCCGACTACGCCCTGGCGAACGCTGACCCTGCGGTGTGGCGCGAGCAACTGCAAGGCATCGCACGCGGCCAGGAAAGGGCCAGTCACCTGGTTGAACAGCTTTTAGGGCTGGCGCTGGCCGATGAGGCACGCGCCAGTTTGCAGCTGCTACCCATTGCTATCAATGAAGTAGCGCGTGACGTTCTGCTGCGCTACCTGCCCAAGGCCGATGCGGCTGGCGTGGACTTGGGGGGCGACGGGCTGGACGAGCGCGTGATGGTTGAGGCTGACGCGGCCTTGCTGGAAGGCATTTTGGGCAACCTGCTGGACAACGCGCTGCGTTATGGTGTGGCCGCACATCCCCAAGTCACGGTCGCCGTGTCGCAGGACGAAGGTGTCGTGACGCTGTCAGTCACAGACAACGGCCCCGGCTTGACCACTGAAGAGGCCGAACAGCTGCGCCAGCGCTGGTCATTGGGCCCGGCAGGCCAGCAGTTGGGGGCGGGCGCAGGGCTGGGGTTGTCGATTGTCAGCCGCTATGCGGACTTGATGAGCGCACGATTCACATTGCAGGCCGTGCCAGGCGAATCCGGTTTGCGCGCCAGCGTCACATTCGGATGAGCTTTGCTTCGAACTTTGGCTTGAACGCCAGCGGGCTGCCGTCAATCTGACATAAAACTCAGACAAGCTCACAACAATTGAATTTTCACGCGATCGGTCTCGTTTTGAACCCTCTTGTTAACGCCCGTTTTTCATGGTCTGCGCTGCTGGCGCTTGCCTTAGGCTGCGCCACCCAGGCCCAGGCTGCCCGGCCCCTCAACACCGACGATGCACGCATCGTCGACCCCAAGTCCTGCCAGGTCGAAAGCTGGGTACGCAGAAATCAGGGCAGCACAGAGTACTGGGCCCTGCCAGGTTGTAACTTCACCGGCAACCTGGAGGTGACAGCAGGGGGCGCACGCACCAACGATGCCGCTGGCAGTCCGCTCAGCCGGACCCTGCTACAGGGCAAAACCATATTCAAGCCACTGGAGAAAAACGGCTGGGGCATGGGTTTGGCCGCAGGCACGGTGCGCCGCGTGCAGGGCAGCGCCAGCGACCGCGACCTGTACGCCTACTTGCCGACCAGCTTTTCATTTGCCGATGACCGCTGGGTGGTGCACACCAACGTTGGTTGGCTGCGCGAGCAACCCACCCGGCGCGACCTGGCAACCTGGGGCGTAGGTCTGGAGCGCGAATTGGCCCCCACCACCTGGCTGATCGCCGAAAGCTTTGGCCAAAGCCATGACAAACCCCAGTTTCAAATCGGTTTGCGCCAATGGATCGTGCCCGGGCATGTCCAGCTGGATGCGACCTACGGCAACCGCGCTGGCGGCGGCGCCAGCGAGCGCTGGTTCTCGATTGGCGTGCGTTTGCTAAGCCCTCCCTTCCTGCCATAGCGTTCGGGCTGCGCTGGCGCTGTTTTTGAGCTTGTTTTAGGTGGTTTTCGGCTGGCAGACCATCATTTATTGCACAAGTAGCTCCTGAATCAATAGCGTGCACTTAACGCGGTGTGCGCTTAACTGCATCCCGTAAAATCGTGGGTTTTCCCTGACAACCCCACTTTGGACCGCCCCCACATGACCGCATTGGCCGACAACACTTCTGCCCTTATGGCCAACGCCATTCGCGCACTCGCCATGGATGCCGTTCAGGCCGCCAATTCCGGCCACCCCGGCGCGCCCATGGGCATGGCTGACATGGCGGTGGCGCTGTGGGGTCAACACCTCAAGCACAGCCCACACAACCCGCACTGGTTTGACCGCGACCGTTTTGTGCTGTCCAACGGCCACGGCTCGATGCTGATTTACGCGCTGCTGCACCTGACGGGCTATGCGCTGCCGATGAAAGAGCTGAAAAACTTTCGCCAGTTGCACAGCAAAACGCCCGGTCACCCTGAAGTGGATGTGACCCCAGGCGTTGAAACCACCACCGGCCCGCTCGGCCAGGGCCTGACCAATGCCGTCGGCATGGCACTGGCTGAAAAGCTGCTGGCGCAGGAGTTCAACCGCCCCGGCCACGAGGTCGTCAACCACCACACCTATGTGTTCATGGGCGACGGCTGCCTGATGGAAGGCATCAGCCACGAAGCTGCCGCGCTGGCCGGTGCCTGGCGCCTGGGCAAACTGGTGGCCCTGTATGACGACAACGGCATTTCGATTGACGGTCAGGTTGCGCCCTGGTTTATCGACAACACGCCGCTGCGCTTTGCAGCCTACGGCTGGAACGTCATTGGCCCGATGGATGGGCATGACGCCGCCGCGGTATCAACCGCCATTGCCACCGCCAAAAGCAGCACCGACAACAAGCCCACGCTGATCATTTGCAAAACCCACATCGGCAAAGGCAGCCCGAACCGCGCCAACACCGCCAAGGCGCACGGCGAGCCGCTGGGCGCAGAGGAGATCAAGCTGACCCGCGAAGCCATTGGCTGGCCACATGCCCCGTTTGACATGCCTGACGAAGCTCTCCACGCCTGGGACGCCAAGGCCAAAGGCTTGGTGGCTGAAGCAGCCTGGGACGCCAAATTTGCCGCCTACAAAACTGCTTACCCAGAACTTGCGCAAGAGCTCTCGCGCCGCATGAAGGGCGACTTGCCCAAGCCCTTTGACCAGTTGGCGGTAGACACGATTTTGGCCGCGCACACCAAGGCTGAAACCGTTGCGTCGCGTAAGGCATCTCAACTCGCGCTTGAGTCTTTTACTGCTGGCCTTCCTGAAATGCTGGGCGGCTCGGCTGACTTGACCGGCTCCAACCTGACCAATACCAAGTCAACCCCGAATTTGCGCTTTGACATGAATGGCGACGTTGTGTTGACAGCGAAGGCTGAAGGCGAAGCTGGGGTGCTTGGGGTCGGTGGCCGGCACATCAACTACGGCGTGCGCGAATTCGGCATGGCCGCCATCATGAACGGCGTGGCGCTGCATGGCGGCTACATCCCCTACGGCGGCACGTTCTTGACGTTCAGCGACTACAGCCGCAACGCCATCCGCATGGCGGCACTGATGAAGCTGCGCGTGATTCATGTCTTTACCCACGACAGCATTGGCCTGGGCGAAGACGGCCCGACCCACCAGTCGATTGAACACGCCGCCAGCCTGCGTTTGATTCCAAACCTCGACGTCTGGCGGCCGGCCGACACGGCTGAAACCGCCGTGGCGTGGGCTGTCGCGCTGCAAAACAAGTCAAAGCCAACCGCCTTGCTGCTCAGCCGCCAAAACCTGCCTTACGCGCCCAAAGACGACTTGGGCCAGATCAGCAAAGGCGCCTATGTATTGTCTGAACCCAGCGAAGTGGGCCTGAACAAAAAAGCCCAGGCCGTCATCATCGCCACGGGTTCTGAAGTGCAGTTGGCATTGAAGGCACAAGAGCTGCTGGCGACGTTCAAAATCGCCGTGCGCGTGGTGTCCATGCCCAGCAACACCACCTTTGACAAGCAAAAAACCGCCTACAAAACCGACGTGCTGCCAGAAGGCACTCCGCGCATTGCGGTTGAAATGGGCGTGACCGACGGCTGGTGGAAGTACGGCTGCGCAGCCGTGGTCGGCATCGACACCTACGGCGAGTCGGCGCCTGCACCGGTGCTGTTCAAGCATTTTGGGTTTACACCTGAGAACGTGGCAGACACCGTGCGCAAAGTTTTGAAGAAGTCGTGAAATCTAGCTCTAGTGATACTAAAAGACGCTAAGAGCTTTGCTCTACCATTGTTTGAACCGGATGCTGATGTGCAGAAGGTGAATTCAGAGCACCCGTACCCGGTGATCTCACTTTTCTCGGGTGCTATGGGGCTTGACCTGGGACTAAACGAGGCTGGGCTGCGGGTTACGGTTTCGCAAGATGTAGATCGTTGGTGTGTTGAAACTATGCGCGCAAATGGTCATACAGCGGTTGAAGGTGACATTCGGCAACTGGTCGCCGCAGATCCGAAATGCAAGTTTCTTTTACAAGCAGCGGGAATTGCGAAAAAGTCATTGTTCGCAGTGGTGGGAGGGCCGCCTTGCCAGTCGTTTTCTACTGCCGGCAAACGTAAAGGCGTTGAAGATGAGCGTGGACAACTTTATGAAGAGTTCATTAAAGTCGTTTCTGCTTTAAAGCCACGATTTTTTATTTTTGAGAACGTCAAGGGTCTGGCATCCATGCCCTCTGACCCGATAGATAAGACCTCCAAACCTTTGCTCGACACTATCCTTGAGGCGTTCACGGCTGTGGGTTATCACACCGTGCATGGTGTGTTGGATGCGGTTCACTACGGTACCCCGCAATTTCGGGAGCGGCTTGTCATAGTTGGCAGTCGCGACAAAGAGCCTGTTTTTCTACCCGATCCAACGCATTTCCATCGGCACCAAAATCCGCTTTTTCGGTGGCGCACATTTAGCGATGCGATCAAGGATTTGAAAGATGCAGGAGCGCATACAAACTTCTCTCCTGCTGTAAAGCGTTTTCTGGCCCTGGTTCCACCAGGCGGCAATTGGAAAAACTTGCCAAGTGAGTTGACGCAAGAGGCTATGGGGGGCGCATATGAGTCTAGTGGCGGAAAAGTCGGTTTTTACAGGCGTTTGAATTTGGCTGAGCCGTCTCCAACCCTGGTGACCAGCCCTATTCAAAAAGCAACAATGCTATGCCATCCCACAGAATTAAGGCCCTTGTCCGTTAGTGAATACGCCCGATTGCAACAGTTCCCTGATGAATGGAAATTTGAGGGAAGACCAACTGACTGTTATCGGCAAATTGGTAACGCTGTGCCCGTTCCATTGGGCCGTGCTTTAGGTCAAATGTTGATTGCAGTCTCGCAGGGTAACGCTGAAGTGAAGGTGAAAAGGCTGAGGGGTACTTCAGTACACCGCAAGCTTAAAGAGCCCCAGCAGGAGGATTCGATTGATAGCTAATAAATTACTAGAAAAAGAGGTAGGGCGGCTCTTAGCGATTTTGTATGGCAAGCGATTTGCAGCGCTTGACAAGCTCAGCCTGAGTCGATTGCTGAGCAAAAATCCATACCTTTACCGAGCACTCGGATTTTCCGATTCATCAGAGTTCATGATGCAACTGATGGTCGCATTCATTTCGAGTTCCGACGAAACCATCTTTGGCAATGACTTCCTAGAACCTCTTGCAATTTTTGCGGCAAAACAAGCCAACGAGCACGGCGATACTGAGCGAACCGTTACGATCGGTGCTGGTGCAGGTCAAGACATCGCCATAGAAACGGCCACTAGTTATCTAGCGATTTCAGTGAAGTCAGGCAAAAATATTTTCAACTCTCAAAGCACAAAAGGGCAATCAGTTGAATTCACAGCACTGAGTTCTCGGCTGAAAAAACTGAATAAGTCGATTCGACCCATCATTGGCTATGGGTATGGAAGAAAACGGCAAATTAAAGCGTCGCAGGACGAAAAGCTTGCTGGGCAGTCGTTCTGGCAACTATTGACTGGCGAAGCAGATTTTTATCTGCGGCTTTCCGCAGCGATGGAAACCTTCGCAGGAGAACATGGTGCAGCCTATAAAACCACCTTTGAGTTGAAACACCAACAGTTATTACGTGAATTTATGATTGATTATGTGGACGAAGCAGGTCACATTCTTTGGCAAAAAGTGGTTGCATTCAATAGTGCGGAAGTAAAGCCAACTAAGCCAAAAACTTCTAAGTTAAAAAAATAAATTTATCGCGCATTACGCTCAACCTTCACAGTTTTACAGGAGTATTTTTCATGGCAATCAAAGTAGGCATCAACGGTTTTGGTCGTATCGGTCGCAATGTGCTCCGCTCAGCGGTGCAAAACTTTTCAGACATTGAAATCGTGGGCATCAACGACCTGCTGGAGCCGGACTACCTGGCCTACATGCTGAACTACGACTCGGTGCATGGTCGCTTCAAGGGCGAGGTGTCTGTTGAGGGCAACACGCTGATCGTCAACGGCAAAAAAATCCGCCTCACCCAAGAGCGTGACCCGGCAGCGCTCAAGTGGAACGACGTTGGCGCTGATGTGGTGCTGGAATGCACCGGCCTTTTTCTCGACAAGGCCGGCGCAGACAAGCACCTGGCCGCTGGCGCCAAGAAAGTCATCATTTCGGCCCCTTCCAAAGACGACACGCCCATGTTTGTTTTTGGCGTGAACGACAAAACCTACGCCGGCCAAACCATCATTTCCAACGCCTCGTGCACCACCAACTGCCTGGCTCCGGTGGCCAAGGTGCTGAACGACAAATGGGGCATCAAGCGCGGCTTGATGACAACGGTACACGCCGCCACCGCCACCCAAAAAACCGTTGACGGCCCGAGCAACAAAGACTGGCGCGGCGGGCGTGGCATTTTGGAAAACATCATTCCCTCATCCACGGGCGCCGCCAAAGCCGTGGGCGTGGTGATACCGGAGCTGAACAAAAAACTGACCGGCATGTCGTTTCGCGTGCCAACGTCTGATGTGTCAGTCGTTGACTTGACCTGCGAGCTCAACAGCGCCGCCACCATGGCCGAGATTTGCGCCGAGATGAAGGCGCAAAGCCAGGGCGCCCTCAAAGGCATCCTGGGCTACACCGAAGACAAAGTGGTGGCCACCGACTTCCGCGGTGACACCCGCACCTCAATTTTTGATGCCGATGCATCGATCGCACTCGACAGCACCTTTGTCAAAATTGTGGCCTGGTACGACAACGAATGGGGTTACTCGAACAAGTGCCTGGAGATGGTTCGGGTCGTTGCGAAGTGATTTGCATGGCTGCGATGTGATGTCGTGACCCACCCCCTTCGGCTTCAGCCTGTCAACCCCGGCGTCTGCCAAGTTCATACCAGCGCCGGTCTGCATGTTGGCAACCTCAAGCTAATTGGCAGCGTCTGGAAGTTCAAGGCGATTGGGCTAGACGCATCAGGCCAGGTCATCCCAGGCGGAGGGCCTTTGACGGACCGGCACAACGCGACCTTCACCGGGCTGGATGAGGCGGACATCAATCGCGGTTTGGCTTGAAAACCTTTTTTCGTCCTCTCTACCGGTTATAAATAAGCCTGGAGCGCCTTAAATATATGGGTTATTAGCTATTGAATAAATAGCGCTCAAGCAGTAAGCGGCTAGGCACGGCACCTTGACCGTTGCAACGCCTCAGGGTTGCGGCTGCCAGCGGTGAGGTAACAGCTCGTCGATCCGGCTATTCATGTGGCCAGGCAGTCGAGTCAGCACATCCTTGAGATAAGCCCACGGATCATGGCCATGTAATTTTGCCGATTGCAGCAAGCTCATCACAACGGCGGCACGTTGCCCAGCCAGCTCACTGCCGGCGAAGAGCCATGCCTTTCTACCCATCGCCCACGGCCGCATCAGATTCTCGATATGGTTGTTATCGATCTGCACTGCGCCGTTGTCCAAGTAGGCCGTCAAAGAATCCCAACGGTTAAGGCTGTACGCAATTGCCTTGGCTGTAGCGCTTTCCTCGGGCACGCGTTGGCGCTCCAGTTTTAACCACTCATGCAGATCCTTGCAGAGTGGCTTTGAACTGGACTGCCTGGCAGCGAGCCGGTCTTCAGCAGAGAAACCTTGGATTTGACGCTCGATTTTGTACAGCGCCGCAATGCGCTGTATGGCCTGCGTGCCCACCGGGCTCAGGTTGTCCTTGACCAGTTCATCAAACTTCCTGCGCGCATGCGCAAAACATCCCGCACCAATGCGGCTGTCTTCCTTCATCACCTTGTCGTATACGCCATAGCCATCGCAGATGAGCGTTCCCGTCCACCCCTTGAGGAACTCAAGCGGATACTTTGCCCCTCGCCCCAAGCAAAACTCGTACACCACGCCGGGTGAGACATCCAGGCCGCTTCTCGCATAGGCCCAGATGTAGGCCCGCTTGGTCTTGCCAGCGCCGGGGTCCAGCATGGCCACCGGCGTCTCATCGGCATGAACCACGGCGCAGCTGAGGACATACTCCCGGTGCGCCGCATACAGCGGCACCAAAGCCGCGCCGGCCTGGCCAGACCAGGACGCCAGCGTTGAGCGTGGCGTGTGAATGCCGCTGCGGGCATTGATTTGTTCCTGGCGGTAGTAAGGAATGTGATCAACAAAGCGGCTCACCGTGGTGTGGGCCACCAAGCCGGCCGTGGGCATGCCTTTGTCGATGACATGCGGCTCAACCGGTTCTTGCACTAGGGTCTGGCAGCATTTGCAGGCCCACTTGCCACGGATGTGACGGTGCACGAAGAACTGAGCGGGAATGATGTCCAGGCGCTCGCTGACGTCTTCGCCAATACGCACCATGGCTTGGCCGCAGCCGCACGTCGTGCTCTGTGGCTCGTGGTGGTGTTCCACCCGCTTGAGATGCTCTGGCAATGCCTGGCGCTTTGGCTGGCGGCGGGTGTTGGAGTCGGCTGAGTCAGTCGTGTCGCCCGAATCTTTGGATGCGGCTTGTAAGGCGGCAAGCTGGGCCTCAAGATCGGCCTGGTCGGCGGCCAGCGTTTCTTCAAACAACTGGCGTTGCTCGGCATTCATGCGCTCGGTCTTGGCATCAAACTGCCAGGCCTTCAGGCGGCGCAGCTCAAACATGATGCTGTTAATCTTGGTATCCTTGAACTGGATGGCCTGCGCCTGAGATTCGATTTGCTGACTCTGCTGAGCAATATGCTGACTCTGTTGCCCGATGTGTTGAAGTACCTTGGCGGCAAATTCGGCAGCGGCGGCAGGACTCAGACCGATAAAGTCTTGGGGACTGAGTTCATGCACGTTGAGCATGTTTGCATTGTCCAAAAAATCCCCACGCAAATGAGTTAGGGCAACCGCCAATTGCTTTGCCTGGCCTAACAATTCACAGTTCTCACAGGCGTGTAATGGACTGCATCTGTTCCAGACGACTCCAGGGAAGTCCTAACACCAGGGCATCGAATTGCTGCTTTGTCAGCGTGATCGAGGTGGCCATATCCGCACCACTACCCGGCCATTCAAACCCACCTTGATTGAGCCGGCGCGCCGCACACCACATGCCAAAGCCATCGTGCAAAAGCAGTTTCATGCGATTACCTCGCGCGTTGGCGAACAGGTAGCCGTGATGGGCCTGGGCTGAGCCAAACACCAGTACCACTTGGGCCAACAAGCGCTCTGCTCCCATGCGCATGTCGATCGGGGTGGTTGCCAGCCACAACGCGTCGATACGGATCATCGCAACCACTCCCGCAGCCAGGCGCGAACCATGTTTGCGTTCAAACCATGCTTCAAAGCCACACCTGCTATCGACTTGCCGGGTTGGCGGCATTCCACCAGCACCGCTGCCTTGAACTCATCACTGTGGCGACGCCTCGTTCCGCCCTTTGTGGCTCCCATGTAAATGTCCATTTGGTTTGTAAATGGACATCATCTGGTTAGCCGAAGGTAAATTCAATATGGGATGCCTAGCCGCTTACTGAAATTGGCTCTCAAACCCAATTTCAGTACTTTTCAACCGCCCTGTCGGCATAACGGCCAAAACGCCAGGACGTGCCTTCCAGCGTGATGCGCCGCCAGGTGCTGCGCTTGTCGGCGGCAGCCATGGCGGGCCAGTTTTGCACTTCTTCAAAGGTGCGGCCGCAGCCCTTGCACATCTCGTCGCCCTGGCTGGTGGAGCAAATGGCGATGCAGGGCGTGTCGGCTGTGGTGTCATACCAGATTTGCCAGGCTGCCATGGCCTTGGGTGGAAAACCCTTCACGGCCACTTCTTCTTCCTTGTAAAACACCATCAACGCATACACCTCGGCCAGCGCCCGCAGCTCGGGAGGCAACGTGATGCCGTCAAGCGAGGGCGATTTTTCACGCCAGTAATTGATGGCCGCTTCTATGTCGGTGATGTGGATGGCAGGCATGAGACGGGGTAGAACCAGGGGTAAGGGCTACGGCGTCAAGCCGCCGATAGAGTGATTATCGACCACCCCCGCATTAACCCTGATTTGCAAAAACCCCCTTCATGGCGTCTAATACGCCCAAGAAGGGGAGTAACTCCCTCGTTTTGCCGGATTACTTTTACAACAGACCCGCCGGCAAATACGCTACAGCAAGTCGTCATTACGAGGCCGCCTAACAACGTTTAGTCCCGGCCTCCGGCTTGTTGGACATGCAGCGACACTGCCTGTCGAGCCAGACCTTCGATAAAAAGCCTGAACAGGCATTTGTCGAAGTGTTTGCATTCGCCGCACAGGCGCACGCGCCACCTTCCACAAATTCGTGTCCAGCTCATTTGACGTTTGAGCGGAGTTTTGTCATGGAGTTGTTTTCTTCCCCCTGGTGGTCAGCGCTGCTGGCCATTGTGTTGATTGACTTGGTATTGGCGGGCGACAACGCCATTGTGATTGCGCTGGCCGCACGCAACCTGCCGCCCCACTTGCAGAAAAAAGCCATCGCCTGGGGCACGGTCGGTGCCATTGTTGTGCGCTCAGTCATGACGGTGGGTGTGGTCTGGCTTTTGAAGATACCGGGTCTGATGCTGGTCGGTGGCCTGGGCCTGCTATGGATTGCCTTCAAACTGCTGGCTGACCAAGGCGGCAAGGAACACGACGGCCCGGTGGCCAGCACCTTCTGGGGCGCGATGAAAACCATTGTGGTGGCCGACGCACTGATGGGCATCGACAACGTGTTGGGTGTGGCCGGCGCCGCCCATGGCTCGTTTGACCTGGTGGTGATTGGCCTGCTGATCAGCGTGCCGATTGTGGTGTTTGGCAGCACCATGGTGCTCAAGCTGGTCGAACGTTTTCCAGCCATCATTCAAATCGGCTCGGCGGTGCTGGCCTTTACCGCTGCCAAGATGATCGTCAGCGAACAGCTGCTGGACCCGATTTTTGGCGGGCCCGACAGTCAGCCGTCGCAAAAGACGCTGCAAACCCTTGCCGAATATGGCGTCTACGTGCTGGCCATCGCCGGCGTGTTGGGTGCAGGCCTGTGGACGGCCAAGCGCACCAAGGCAAAGCAGTCTTTGGTTCAGTAACGCCCCTCAGCCACGCCTTGATTTCGAGCGAGCCTTTATCTCAGTGTTTTTAAAATCTAACCAGTAAACAGGAGAACTTTATGGAAACCATCATTGTCTTTATCGACGACGCAGACTACGCCGTGCAGATGCTGCAACCCATGTTGCCCGCCACCAACCACACCCCCACACGCTGGGTGCTGGTGGGCTGCGCGCCGCGCATCACCCGCCGCATCAGCAAATGGGTAACGCAAGGCGCGCGGCACAGCTGGCAATTGGCCTGGGCTGACAAGGTGTTTGCCCAGGTGTTGCCTTCACTGCAACAGCCCGGCAGAACAAGTGACGAGATCGTTACCCAACTGGCACCTTCGCGGCAAAGCCTGTGCGATCTGACCCAGTCATTGACTCAGCAACACGGCAGCAGCCGCGTGCTGGACGCGCGCCGGCCCAAACTGGGCCATGAGCTGCAGCCGGTCACCGCAGGCCAGAAGCAAGAGCCCCGCCAGATGACGGGCTACGCCGCGGCGCTCGCAGGCGCTGGCGTGCTTGCTGGCTTTGACTGACAACTGCCGCGCGCTGGCGGTGGTAGGCTCTGAGCCATGAAACTCATCGTCAAGTGGCTTTGCAGCGCCGCCGCCTTGCTGGCGGTGGCCTACCTTTACTCGGGCGTGGTGGTCACCAGCTTTACCGGGGCGCTGGTCGCCGCTGCGGTACTGGGTGCGCTCAACACAGTGGTCAGGCCGGTGCTGGTGCTGCTGACACTGCCCGTCACGCTGGTCACGCTGGGTCTGTTCATGTTTGTCATCAATGCGCTGATGTTCTGGGCGGCGGCCAGCCTGGTCAGCGGCCTGAGTGTCAGCGGTTTTGGTGCCGCGCTGATTGGCTCGCTGATTTACTCAGTGCTGCAACTAGCGATCGATTTTGTCCTGGAGCGCTTGTTCTTTCACAAGTGATTGCACCTGCCGGGCGCGGGTGTCGATGATCGAGCCTTCCATGAAGTCGCTCATTGCCGGGTTGCTGCGCATGATGTTTTGCGCGGCTTTCAAGCGGTCTAGTGCGGCCGGGTAGTCCAGCCTGGCCGCATGGCTTTCAGCGTCGGCCCGAATGGCCCGCACCGTTTGACCCTGGTTGCCGTAGGCCACGGCCAGCAACTGCCATGCGCCGCTGTCTTTGGGGTGGTCCGTTACCCAGGTCGACAGCCTTCCTGAGACATCTTGCGGCATACCCGCCGCCAGCAAGGCCTTGGACTGCGTCAACAGCTCTGCCCGAATTTTGGTTTTGCTGATGTCGATGGTTTTAAAACTGGACGGCACGCGACCAGAGAGCAAGTCAACTTCTATTTGCAACAGCACCGCTTGCGACTGGGCCCGCGGGTCACTTTGGGTTGTTGCGATGACTTTTTCAGCCAGCGCCTGAGCTGCGGCAAAGTCGCGCAGTTTGGCGGCGGCCAAAGCACCGGCATACAGCACGCCTGCGCTGTTGATCCCCGGGCCACTGGCGATCTGGGCCTGTGCCAGCAAGGCGCGCAGAACATCCACACCGGGGTCCGCCAGCACCTTTGCGCGTGCGGCCATCATGCCGTGCAGGGCGCGTGCATTAGCGGCTGCCAGCTGGGTGGCTGCGTTGGCAGGTGGCGTTTGTGCCGATGCCAATTGCAGGCGCGCCTGCACCTCGGCAATGCGCTCGCTCGTCAAGGGGTGCGAACGCAGGTACGGAAAAGCGCCGTTGTCGTTCAGGCGCGATGCCTGCTGTAGCTTTTCAAACATGCCGGCGGCACCACGCGCCTCAAAACCCGCATCCAGCATCACGTTAAAACCAATCCGGTCGGCCTCACGCTCCATGTCGCGCGAAAAGTTAAGCTGGCTTTGCGCCGCCACGGCTTGCCCACCCATAATGGCAGCGCTGGCCGCCTGCGGGCTTTTGCTGGCGGCCAGCGCGCCCAGAATCATGGCCCCGATCATCCATGGCGTGGTGCGCGACTGCTGCGTGATGAGGCGCGAAATATGCCGCTGCGTCACGTGCGTCAGTTCATGGCCCAGCACCGCGGCCAGCTCGTCCCGGCTGCTGACAGCACCGATCAAACCCAGGTGCACGCCCAGGTAACCACCGGGCAGGGCAAACGCGTTGACGCTGCGGTCGCGAATCAAAAACAACTCCCAGGCAAAGCGTTCGTCCAGCTCGACATTTAATTCGCCACGCGCCCGTGCAGCCGCCATCAGCGGTTGCCAGATGGTTTGCAGGTAATCCGTCAGCACCGCATCGTCGATGTAGTCAGGGTCGCGGTAAATGCTGGCAGCAATGCGGTCGCCAATCCGCCGCTCGGCAGCCGCCGCCAGTTCAGAGTTGTCGCCCAGGAAGGGCAGAGCGCCTGATGGGCGGGCTGAAATTTGAGCGTGCAGCGCGACTGGACTTGCTGTCACGGCCAAAGCGGCCAGAAGGGCCGCAACTTTAAAACGGGTCAAGTTGGACAAAAGCCAGTACCTCGGCGGTGTGGGTGTTAACGAGCACCGTCCAGAAGGTGTTGCGACCAACCAGCGGCAGGTCGCCAGTTGGCGTGTTTGCTGTAGCGGCCTTCAAGCGGCCATCCCAAAAGGTGGAATTGTTCAACATACTCTTATGATGACGGTTCAATGTAAAGGTTTCGTAACAGCATGGCAGAACATTCAGCACTCACCCACTTTGACGACCAGGGCCAGGCCCATATGGTGGACGTTTCGGCCAAGGCCGCCACCCACAGAATCGCCATTGCCCAGGGCCGCATTGTGATGAATCCGGCCACGCTGGCCATTATTTTGGCAGGCAGCGCCAAAAAAGGCGACGTGCTGGGTATTGCGCGTGTCGCGGGCATCATGGCGGCCAAAAAAACCAGTGATTTGATCCCCTTGTGCCATCCCTTGGCATTGACGCGGGTGGCGGTTGACTTCACCACCGACAGCGCCAGCCATAGCGTGATTTGCAATGCAAGTGTTGAAACCGTGGGGCCTACCGGGGTTGAAATGGAGGCCCTGACGGCGGCGCAAATCGCCTTGCTGACGATTTACGACATGTGCAAAGCAGTCGACCGGGGCATGACCATCACCGACGTGCGGGTGCTTGAAAAGCATGGCGGTAAATCAGGCAGTTATGTGAATGCCTAAACGGGTTTCGGATTGGGTTTTGGATTGGGTTTGGCATTAGCCTTGGCCCACTGTCCATATTCTTTGGGAAAGGCCGCGCGGTAGCGAGCGATGAATGCCAGGGCCTCATCATCGCGTCCGAGCATCACTGCACTGTCGATGAGTTTTTCGACCACCCTTGGCTCTGGCGAATAGTGCAGCAGGCTGGTTGCCGTGCTAAATGTCCAGTCGGCGCTAGACGCCGACAGGGGCGTGACCATCAATTCTGCAAATCGAACCTGATCTGCAAACAACCACGAGCCGCGAATTTTGCCAATCGTGTCGCTTTGGTACTGCGCATCGCGCTGTTCTGGCTGCAAGTAAATTTGACTGATACGGCGATAGTCCCAAGCGGCATAAGCGGTTAACACCAGCAAAGCACTCGCTATTATAAAAATAGCTACACGCCCGTATAAAACTTGGGTTGCAGGCTTATTTGATGACTTTTTTGAACTATTGTCAGCCTCTAGAGACTGTTTTTGGCTGCGCAACAGCAACGCCATGCAGATGCCAAACGCCATTTGAAATGGCCCGTACCACAGCGGGTATTCGAGCATGCTGTGCAGCAAGATGACGGCGATGACGGCCCAAGCCATTTGCCGGGTCGCATCCCGCTCGGCCCACGGCTTTTGACGCAACACCCACCAGGCGAAACCACCACAAACCAGCAGCGCAAACGGCACACCGAGCTCGACCGCCACATGTAGCGGCAGGTTGTGCGCGTTGTCCAAGATGTCGCAAAAACGGGGCCCGTTGTACAAAGTTATAAAGTGGGCGTAGTCCAGCTCACCCCAGCCCCAGCCCAGCCAGGGTTTTTGCTCGATCAAGTGCAGCACGTTGGACCACAGCGTGAGGCGGCTTGCGCAGACTTCGTCTTTACCAAAGCGGGCCGCCAGGCTGTACTGGGACAGGTCCAAACCGGCAAGATAAGGCATGGCAAACACCGCCACCGCATACACACTTGCGGCCGCCATCAGCACCTGCCGCACAGGGGGTTGGCGCCACCGTCCCCATAGGGTCAACAAAGCGCACAGCAGCAAAAGCTCAAACAAGCCAGTCCTTGATGACGAGATGGCATTACCTAGCGCAAGCACAAAAGCGGCCATCAGCAGCAGCCAGAGCCGGGTCGCAGGTTTGTGATGTAGCCGGCCAAACAGGTGGGGCCGCAGGGCGAGCCAAACCAAAGCCGCCAGAGCGATATTGGTCAGCGTTGCAAACTGGTTACGCTGACGCAAGTTGGCAAAGGCTTCGCCGTACCGGGTTTGGTTGATCCAAGGGCCGAAGTCTGATGAAGCGCCGAAATATTGCAGCAGGCCCATGCAACTGCTGACAAGCCCTGCTGACAACCATGCCAAGGCTACAACTGACATCAGGCGATCGGTTGACACCAGGCCGCCACCTACAAAGCCAGTCGCTATGACGAAGCAAAACCAAGAAAACAACAAGGGTATTGCGGCTGGCGATGGTCCTGGCGCAAAAGGATTTAGCCATGGAGCGACATAGAGAACCAGTAAAGAAACCATCGGCAGAAATGCAAAACCAGCTGGCGTTTTCACCATGTCATTTTTGCGCTTTTTTGTCTGTGAAAGAAGGGGGTTTAAGGCGTGCTCACTTGGGACAGCACCGGATATTTTTCTCGTTGCTGCTGGCGCAGTACGGCAACAGCAGCTTGGTAGTAATAACCACCATACATGCCCTTGATTATCGCAAACTGCCTTGTCGCCTCATCTGAACGGCCATTTAGCCCCAAGGCAAGGGCATAACGAAGTCTTAAGCTGCCATATGCAAAACGTGCTGATGCGTGACGTAAGTTTTCCAATTCATGCTTCGTCATTCCGGGTAAAGCTTCTTTTCTACCTGCGTCAAGCAGGGCTGTCATTTGTGTGAGCAAATAAACATTTGGCACGGCGTACTCGGTTGGCGTTTGACCCACACGCAAGTTTTCAAAACGCACCACACGAAAGTCTTCTTCAACCAAAAGATATTCATAGACGACATAGCCACCAAGGATAAAGGACAGCGCCAGCATGCAGGACATGGCCAGGCCGCTGATGTCGAGTTTGACTGATCGTGACGCAGGATGTGATGCCTCCACAATGCCAACCATCAGGCCTGCTCCCAGCAGAAAGTATGCGTACGCAAATGGGAATTCGACCATGCTGTGAATAGCAATTGGCAAAATAACAAGACACCCATAAACAGCGGCCTGAGTCTTCGCATGCTTCATTCGTGTGAGTAGCCAGTACGCGCATAGTGTTACCAACAGCAAGCCCAGCGGGACACCATTCCACACCAACAAATCAAGCACAACGTTATGTGCGTTGCTAAAAGTTTCTGAGCCAGGATAGAACAAGCTTCCCGCAGCATGGGCTGCGGGCACCTGATTCCAGCCATAGCCGAACCATGGCGCCTGCCCAATACCGCTGATAACCTGCTGCCAGATGAGGATCCGTGCGCTATCCACCGAGAGATTCATGCTGCGCGCCCCACCCAGATAAAGCAGGTCTTGTACATAGGGAAGTGCTTGAAGGGAAAGCAGGTAGACCACTAACCAAGCGCATACATGAACAAGTTTTACCCGCGAAGGACGCTGCCAATTTTTCCAGGACAAGAACATTGCGCCCACAACAGCACTCAGCATTCCGGCGCGAGATTGCGACAGGATCAAGCCCAGCGTCATGAAGCCAATGCCAAGCACTGCACCTGTTCTTCCAACGCGGCCGTGTTCAAAAGTCCAAAGCAATGCGGCGATTCCCATCAACATCAACGTGGCCAGTTGATTCGGCTGCCCCAGATTTCCCATCGCACGGTCACCAAACTCTGTTTGAACAACGTACATGCCCAGCGGCCCCTGTAAGCCTAGCCACTGGAGCAAACCAATTACACCAGACACCAAAGCAACAAACCAAAGCAGGTAAAAAACATTGCTCACGTCTTGCGGTTTTTTGACATCGGTTTCCAGGTAGCCGTAACCCAGGCAAACGGCGGCGGCAAAACTCAACAGATAAAAAGACAGCACCAACGCATCGCCTGCGAATAGGTCGGCGTTGAAGATAGTTTGCGCCCAGGGTATGAGGGCGACCGCAGCCGCCCAAATCGCAACCACCGGGAGGAGGTAGGCACTGCCGGTTGTGGTGATGCAACGGTGCACGAGCAATAAGCCAAGCCCCAAGATAGCCATGGCCTCCGCATGAAAATTGACCCATGGGCGGTAGTGATCAAACGAGAGCCACGCCATCGCAAAGAACAGCAGACCAAAGCGCTGAACAACTGATGAAAGCATAAAAAAAGCGGCTAGGCCGCTTGATGTTGTTTTTGCTGAACGCTTAAGTCGCTCTGCAAGAACCGGGCAAAAACTTAGCTGAAACTGCTGTTCCGGTTTGTCCAGGACCACAAATCCAAAACTTTATAGAGGCGCCCAGAGCGGGCTGTTTGCAGTCCGCAAATGTTGTCACGCTAGCAGCGCAAGGCGCAAGCGTAATCGTGCCATTGGCGCCATCTGTTATGTCCTTTGTAGTGACGGTAATTTGTGCGCCGCCATTCTCGCCTGGCTTTGACTTGGTTGTAACAACCGAATCGACGTATTTTGTGCCTGAACCAGAAGAAACCTCACAGCCCCAAGCATTGGCATCAATGGTTGAGCCAGAAGCAGCTGACTGGATGGTTTCAGTGATGCTGGTTCTGCATGTAGAGCCCGCCAAAATGGCTTCAGATATCTTCGCGCGCGCGGTGTAGTCCTGATAAGCAGGCAATGCCACTGCAGCCAAAATACCAATGATCGCCACGACAATCATTAACTCGATCAGGGTGAAACCCTTTTGAATGGAACGCTTCATAAAACCTCCTAGGTTGAAAAAACCAATATTTTGCTACGGCAGTTGGCGTGCCAGGTAAGCCGTGACCCAAATCAGTGACATATTCCGCAAAAAACAGGCCCTCTTGACGCTTATTGTCCGGCTTAACAAGCCAACTGATGTTTTCGTCACTTGACACCAACCGATCGGGCCGTCTTGAGCTGCGCCATTGAGTGTCGCCGGGTTGACACCTTCTACATGCGTCATCACAAAGCCAAGGAATCCTTTTGCGATAGCGGCTGCCGCTACACCGGGCTTGCCAATGGTCGTTACAACCTTGACAAACCGCACTTTACCACTTGCCGCAGCGCCAGACATGCGCCTGATGACGGCATTCAGGTTAGTCACCAGAGCAAGGGCATCCATCAACCGTTTTTTACGTTCGCCATAGTCTGGACAAAAAATTGCGCTTGGCTGTCGGTTCAACCGCGTGCACCAAAACCACAGAAATGTTGTCGCGGCCTCCGTTGGCATTGGCAGCGCTGATGAGCTGCCTGGATTTTTGCTCGAGTGAAGTAGGGCCAAGCATGATGTCTGCGATGACGTGGTCGCGAACCATGTCAGACAACCCGTCCGAGCAGATCAGGTAAACATCGCCCGCGTCGACGCGATGTTCGGTCACGTCAAGCAAAACGGTCGCTTCAACGCCCAGCGCCCTGGTCACAAGGTTCTTGTTAGCCGCGGTCAGCGCCTGCTCGGGCGTGACAAGCCCTGCGTCAATCTGCTCCTGAAGCAGGGAATGGTCTTTGGTGATTTGCAAGAGCGCATCGCCCCGCAAGCGGTAGCAGCGGGAGTCCCCAATGTGGCCGAGCATCACGCGTCCGGCCTGGAACACGCCCACAACCAGTGTGGTCCCCATGCCGCTGTACTGGGGGTTGGCATTGGCCGAGTTGAAGATCGAATAGTTCGCGTTTTGGACACTGATTTTCATCGCGCGCTTGACTTCGATTGAATTGGCACTTTTGCCGGCATGCGACAGCCAGCAACTCAGTTCGGACTTGATGAATGCGGCTGCCATGCTGCTGGCTACTTCACCGGCGTTATAGCCACCCATCCCGTCAGCAAGAATACACAGCCCGGTCACCGGATCCAATGCTACGGCATCCTCATTGTTGTCCCGCGCAAGACCCATATCAGTAGCTGTGCAGATCTCGTAAATCATGTTGGTAGGTGGTTTGTCACTTTTGTTGTGCTCACGGCTGTATTTTTACCTCAAGCTTGACACCTGACTTTACGGCATCTGCATTTGCAACTCGTGCGATGTGCTGGTGCGATGACCCGGAGCGCGTTCGGGTGCTGGCAGACTCGCCACAGCCAAGCGCCAGCGCGCCGGACAAACCAGTTGCCGCGTGAAGGATCCAAACAGCCAAAACCACCAGAAGGCCAGCAAACAAGTCGGCGCGCCAGAAGTGACTTACTCATGCAGATCCAACTTGTTGTTGAAGGTCAGCGCCTGGCCATATGCACACCGGATGGTGTGCGCGGGCCAAGTCAGCTACTTGGCGGCGGCGTGCTTTTTCTGGCGTTTCGTCAGGTAAGTGCCGAGTGCCACAACCAGCACCGCACCCAGAACACCGTCGAACGTCACGGTTTGCTCGCTGATGGCGCCAAAGCGGGTCGTGACCGCCGGGTCGGTCAGCAGCATTTCACCTGCCAAAAAGCCCAGCAAAGCGGCACCGATGGTGATGATGATGGGAAACCGTTCCATGACTTTGGTCAGCAGCGTCGCGCCAAACACAATCAAGGGGATGCTGATCAGCAAGCCGAGCACCAGCAATGGCAAATTGCCCTTGGCAGCTGCAGCGACAGCCAGCACGTTGTCCAGACTCATCACCAGGTCGGCAATCAAAATCGTGCGGATGGCCGCTGCCATGCCATTGATTTCCTTGCCTTCGCCGTCGTCTTCGTCTTCGCCCTTGAGCAAGTCAACACCGATATAAACCAGCAGCACAGCACCGATGATTTTGAGGTAAGGCAAGGTCAGCAGCTGAATGGCAACGATGGTCAGCACAATCCGCATGATGATGGCCGCAGCACTGCCCCAAAAGATGGCTTTGTTACGCTGCTCGGGCTTGAGCGTGCGTGCCGCCATGGCGATCACCACGGCGTTGTCGCCCGACAGAACAATATTGGCCAGCAGGATGGAGCCGAACGCGCTCCAAACCAGGGGGGATGTGAAGTCAAGTCCAAAAATCATAAGTGCTCCGTTGTTATGAATTAAAAAAGCGCTGGACGGCGCTTTTCTGTTTTTTCGGGATTCTAGCGGGAGGCCGCTTTTGACGAGTCCGTCATTGAGCCTGTCACGCAGTTCAGAGCAGCGCCTTGAGCAACTTGGCCATTTCTGACGGGTTACGCGTCACGGTAAAGCCGCAGGCCTCCATGATCTCCAGCTTGGCATCGGCTGTGTCTGCACCGCCAGAAATCAGTGCGCCCGCATGGCCCATGCGTTTGCCAGCAGGGGCTGTGACGCCAGCAATAAAGCCGACGATGGGCTTTTTCATGTGCAGTTTGCACCACTCAGCGGCTTCGGCTTCGTCCGGGCCGCCGATTTCGCCAATCATGATGACGGCGTCGGTGTCTGGGTCGTCATTGAAGGCGCGCATCACGTCAATGTGCTTCAGGCCGTTGATCGGGTCGCCACCAATGCCCACAGCGCTGGACTGGCCCAGCCCGATTTCGGTGAGTTGCGCCACGGCTTCATAGGTCAGCGTGCCTGAGCGGCTGACCACGCCAATGCGGCCCTTGCGGTGAATGTGACCGGGCATGATGCCGATTTTGATTTCTTCAGGGGTGATAAGACCTGGGCAATTTGGCCCGAGCAACAGCGTTTTTTTGCCGCCAGCGGCTTCTTTGGCCTTCATGCGGTTGCGCACCATCAGCATGTCGCGCACGGGAATGCCTTCGGTGATGCAGATCGCCAAATCCAGATCGGCCTCAACCGCCTCCCAAATCGCCGCCGCTGCGCCTGCTGGCGGCACGTAAATCACCGAGACCGTGGCACCCGTGGCTTTTGCCGCATCGGTCACGTTGGCGTAAATCGGGATGCCTTCGAAGTCTTCGCCAGCTTTTTTCGGGTTCACGCCGGCCACAAATGCTGCTTTGCCATTGGCGTAGTCGCGGCACATGCGGGTGTGGAACTGGCCGATTTTACCAGTGATGCCCTGGGTGATGACTTTGGTGTTTTTGTTGATGTAAATCGACATGTTGAATTCCTGTTTATGCGACGGCTTTAACGATTTTGGTAGCCGCATCGGCCATGGTGTCCGCAGCAATGATCGGCAAGCCGGATTCGGCCAGCATTTTTTTGCCCAGGTCTTCGTTGGTGCCCTTCATGCGCACCACCAGCGGGACCGACAGGTTGGTGGCCTTGCAGGCCGTGATCACACCTTCAGCAATGGTGTCGCACTTCATGATGCCGCCGAAGATGTTGACCAAAATGCCTTTGACTTCCGGGTTTTTGAGCATGATCTTGAAGGCTTCGGTGACCTTCTCGGCCGTGGCGCCGCCGCCTACGTCCAAAAAGTTGGCCGGCTCGCCGCCAAACAGTTTGATGGTGTCCATCGTGGCCATGGCCAGGCCTGCGCCATTGACCAGACAGCCAATGTTGCCGTCCAGGCTGATGTAGGCCAAGTCAAACTTGCTGGCCTCCACTTCAGCCGCGTCTTCTTCGTCCAGGTCACGATACGCCACGATGTCGGCATGACGAAACAGCGCGTTCGGGTCAAAGTTGAATTTGGCGTCAAGCGCCATCACTTCGCCCTTGCTGTTGCGGTTCAGGGGGTTGATCTCGACCAGTGACGCGTCGGTTTCCATGTAGCACTTGTAGAGCTTTTGCAGCACATCGACGGTTTGCGCAACGGAGTCAGCCGGCATGCCGATGCCTGCGGCGAGTTTTTGGCCCTGCGCCTGTGTCAGGCCGGCCAGCGGGTCGACGAACAGCTTGATGATTTTTTCGGGGTGGCTGTGGGCGACTTCTTCAATGTCCATACCGCCTTCAGACGAGGCAATAAAAGCGACTTTTTGCGTGGCTCGGTCTGTGACGCAAGACACGTAATACTCTTTTTGAATGTCCGCACCGTCTTCAATGTAGAGACGGCGTACCTTTTGGCCGGCAGGGCCGGTTTGGTGCGTGACGAGCTGCATGCCCAAAATCTCGCCCGCAATGCGCTTGACGTCTTCGATCGTTTTGGCAACCTTCACGCCGCCGCCCTTGCCGCGGCCACCGGCATGAATTTGCGCCTTGACCACCCACACCGGGCCGCCGAGTTTTTGGGCCGCTTCTACCGCCTCTTGAACCGTGAAAGCCGGAATGCCGCGCGGCACTGGCACACCAAACTGTCGCAAGATTTCCTTGCCTTGGTATTCGTGAATTTTCATGGAAAAACTTTCAAACGACTGTTGTAGGGCGGTAACGTTGGTGCGGCAGATGCGGGTTTTTGCTTTTTACGCATCGACCCAAACTGTATCATGTTGCGTTGCACCAAACAGATGCGGTTCTTGCCTGACGACTGACGGAGAAGACAAATGCCCAAAATTTTTATCGACGGAGAAGCCGGCACCACCGGCCTGCAAATCGTGGGGCGTTTACAGGCCATGCCAGCCATTGAACTGGTCAGCATCGCCCCCGAGCGACGCAAAGACGCGGTCGCCAAGCGCGAACTGATGGCCACCGTTGACCTGGTCATCTTGTGCCTGCACGACGAGGCCGCACGCGAATCGGTGGCCATGATCGACAGCCTGCCTGGCCGCAAACCCAAAATCATTGATGCATCCACCGCGCACCGCACCGTGCCGGGCTGGGTTTATGGCTTTCCTGAACTGACCCCAGGCCAGCGCGCGTTGGTGTCTAGGGCCGACCGCGTGGGCAACCCCGGCTGCTACGCCACGGGCGCGATAGCGCTGATTCGCCCGCTGGTAGATGCCGGGTTTGTCGCCGCTGATTTTGCTTTGACTTTGCCCGCAGTTAGTGGTTACTCCGGCGGCGGGCGACAAATGATTGAGGCTTACCATGCCAACGCTGCGCCTTTGTTTGAACTCTACGGCTTGGGTCTGGCGCACAAGCATTTGGCTGAAATCATGGCCTACACCGGCTTGACCCGCCGGCCGGTGTTCATCCCGTCCGTCGGCAACTTTGAGCAAGGCATGCTGGTGCAATTGCCGCTGCACCTCGACTTGCTGACCGGCAAACCCACAGCCGCCCAGTTGCACGACGCGCTGGCCAGGCATTACGCAGGCAGCGAATGGGTCACCGTTGAAGCTGCACCAGAGTCCGGCAAGCTCGACGCTTTGGCGCTGAACGGCACCAACCAGATGGAGCTACGCGTCTTCGGTAACGAGACCTATCGCCACGCCGTGTTGGTGGCCCGGCTGGACAACCTGGGCAAGGGCGCCTCAGGTGCGGCTGTGCAAAACTTGAAGTTGATGCTGGGGCTGTAGGGTGATCAACTTGATGTTTAGTCAGTAGCTGGTTTTGTACGTATTGGCATGCAATCATCCTAAAAAAAGCAGTTGCCCGCTCGTCAACAACTCACAGACCGAATGAACACTCAGGTTTTGCGCTTCGCTGGCTTTGGCCTCTTGGGTGACGGCGCATCCAACTGCTTTTTCCAGGATCATTGGTCTACAGGCACTGTCGGCAGCTGCAAACAGTGATCTTTCAGCCCGATAAACACATTTTCGGGTAGCTCCTAACTCAATAGCGCCCACAAGCCCAACCCAAGAAAAATCGCAGCGCTGACCAGGTGCACCACGCGCAGCGGCACCAGCCGGGTCATGCGTTCGCCCAGCCACACCACGGGCGCGTTGGCCAGCATCATGCCCAGGGTGGTACCGACCACCACGGGGATGTAGGCGTCAAATCGGGCGGCCAGCATGACGGTAGCGATTTGGGTTTTATCGCCCATCTCGGCCAGAAAGAACAGCACGACAGTGGTGCCGAAAACGCCAAAGCGCGGTTTCTTGCTGTCGGCCTGATCGTCCAGCTTGTCGGGTACCAGCATCCACACGGCCATGGCGATGAACGATGCACCCAGGATGTAGCGCAGGGTTTGCGGGCTGATTTGTGTGGTGACCCAGGCGCCCAGAGCGCCAGCCATGGCATGGTTGAGCACCGTTGCGACCAAAATGCCCCAGACAATCGGCCACGGTTTTTTAAAGCGGGCAGCCAGCACAAGGGCCAGCAACTGGGTTTTGTCGCCCATCTCGGCCAGGGCGACGATGCCGGTGGATATCAGGAAGGCTTGCATGGTGTTCTTTCCAGTTGCTCTTTATTTTATAGCTATATGTTCAGATATTTATTGGCTTGGAGCGGAACACGACACCTGAAACGGCGCAAAAGCGCTAACTCAGGCCTTTTTGGCCTTGTTGTCATAGAGCCAGCGGTACAGCGGCTCGACCAGCAGCAGCACCGCAGCCAGCCGGGTGACGTGCAAAGCGGTGACCAGCGGCACGCCAAGTTGCAGTACTTTGGCGGTGATCCCCATTTCGGCAATACCGCCGGGTGCCGTGCCCAGCAGCACGGTGGCCCAGCGAAGGTCGGTGGCCCACGCCAGCAGCCAGGCGTAGCCGGCGCACAGGACCATCATGGCCAGCGTGCCGAGCGCGACCGACGCCAGCCAGCGCGGGGCGGTGTGCACAAAATCGCGGGTCAAGCGCACGCCCAGACTGATGCCAATCACCAGTTGCGCCGCATTGCTCATCCAGGTCGGGATGGCTGACCAGCTGTGGCCACTGGCCGTGAGCAGCAGGCTGGCCGCCAGCGGCCCCAAAAACCACGGATTGGTGCGCTCCAGCTTGACCATCGCCCAGCAGCCGATGCCGGTCAAGGCTCCCAGCGCTGCCAGGCCAGGCCCACTGATGATGCGTGGGCCTGGCAGGGTGGTGTCCGTCCCGTGCAGGCCGGCAAACTGAAAGCCAAACGGAATGATCAGCGTGACCAGCAGCACCCGCAGGCTGTGGCTGGAGGCCACCAGATCGGTTTGCCCACTGCGGCGCTCGGCCATCAGCGTCATTTCTGATGCGCCGCCGATCGGTGACGCAAAGTAAGTGGTGCTGCGCGACAGTCCGGCAATGTGAAAACCTCCCGGTCCGTGATGCACCCAATGCAGCCACGCGCCAAAAGCCACGCCGAGCGCCAGCGCCCACAGCACGTTCAAGGCAATCACCCACCACAAACTGAGCACCAGCGCCACCACCTGCGGCGTGAAATACAGGCACAGGCCCATCGCCGCGCCAATCACCCACTGACCGGCGTTGCGCAAAGGCATATGGCTGTGGGTCGGTGCGCCCAGCATCGACAGCGCCGCCGTAGCCAGCAGCGGCCCAATCATCCAAGGCAGGGGCGTGCCCAGTTGGACGCAACACGCAGCGGCCAGCAAAGCCATCAAGAGGGTGAACGTGGTACGGGTGAGTTTTGAAGGCATTGGCAGCAGGGCAATACAAGGTGGGCGCAGGCGTATTAGTATCTCCTGATGCTCAGATCACTTTCTTGCCTCGTCGCCAGCGCACTCATCACGGGCTGTGCCAGCCAGCCCGAAGCCCCGGTGCTCATCAAGCTGACGGGCCATGCCTTGGCCGTGACCACCAGCAGGCTGGACGCGCTGCTGCCTGCTGACGTGCTGCTGCTGGGTGAGCAGCACGACGCCAAAGCGCATCAGGAGATTCACCAACAGGTCATTGCCCTGCTGGCGCAGCGTGGTCTGCTGGCTGCGGTGGCGCTGGAGATGGCAGATGTGGGCGCAACAACTGCTGGCCTGCACCCCAGCTCGACCGAGCAGCAAACCAAAGCCGCGCTCAAGTGGAACAACAATGGCTGGCCGTGGCAAGCCTATGGCCCTGCCGTGATGACGGCAGTGCGGGCCGGTGTGCCGGTGCTGGGGGCCAACCAGCCACGTGAGTTGATGCGTGCCAACATGGGCGACAGCGCACTGGACGGCCAGTTGCCAGGCCCGGCGCTCAAAGCGCAGCAGCAACTGATTCGCATTGGCCACTGCAACCTGCTGCCCGAAAGCCAGATCACACCGATGACGCGCATCCAGATTGCCAAGGACATCAGCATGGCCAACACGCTGGTCAAAGCCGCGCTGCCGGGCAAGGTGGTGGTGCTGTTGTCGGGCAGTGGCCACACCGACCGACTGCTGGGTGTGCCGCAGCACTTGCCGTCAAGCTTGCAGTTCAAGGCCGTGCGTTTGCGCGCGGGTGCGGCTGCCGAGGGTGACAAGGCACAGGCGTTTGATATGGTGTGGCAAACGCCGGCTTTGCCCGAGAAAGATTATTGTGCCGGGTTCAAGGCGCAGATGAACATCAAGTAAATGACCAGGCACCGCTGAGAGAACCACCGTCCATCAGCAAGTTTTGCCCATTGATGTCGCCCGCATGGGCGCTGCATTAAGCCTAGAAAAAGCAGTTGGGTGCGCCGTCACCCAAGAGGCCAAAGCCAGCGAAGCGCAAAACCTGAGTGTTCATGCGGTCTGTGAGATGTTGACCAGCGGTCAACTGCTTTTTTTAGGTTAAAAGGGCACAAGCTGCGCCGTGTCAAAGGTGTCCGCCAGGATGCTGTTGATGCTCACGCCTTTGAGCGCGGTGGTGCCGGCCAACTCGGCCACAAAGCCCGTCAAGCCGATGCGTGTGCGGCCAACAAGACGGTGGTGCGAGACCCTGCGCCGGGCGGTCAGGACGGACGTGAGCAGAGCCGTCAAACATGCCAGGCAACGTCATATCCTTCGGCTATAGTACTAAAGCACTCCAACGATTCTTGACCGCCATGCCCACCGTGAGCAAGCAAACTTCCCCCGCCACCGGCCCCTTGCTGCGGCTGTTGGGTGGCTTCGAGTTACGCGATTGCCTGGGCCAGGTTTTACCCCTGCCCTACGACAAGGTGCGTGCCTTGCTGGCCATGCTGGTGCTGCAGACCGGGCCGCTAGCGCGGGAAACTCTGGCCGAAACCCTATGGCCCGACTCCACGCTGGAGCAGGCGCGAGCCAATTTGCGCCGAGCCCTGTTTGATTTGCGCAGGGTGCTGGCCCAGCTCTGGCCCGATCAGCCCGATCTGGAGCCGCTGCTGTCCGACAAGAAACAATTGCAGCTGCGCGAGGATTTGGCCTGGCAATTAGACTGCCGTGACTTCGCCCTGGCCCAGCTGGCTGCCGCCACGCCCCAACCGCAGGCGCGTCGCCAAGCCCTGCAGGAGGCCCTGAACCTCTACCGCGGTCCCTTGCTTGACGGTTTGCATCTGCCCGAAGCGCCTGGCTTTGAAGCCTGGCTGCAACCGCGCCGCGATGCGCTGCTGCGCCAGGCCCAGCAGTTGCTGGAGGCGTTGGGCCAACTGTTTGAGGACGCCGGCGAAGCCGAGGCCGCGCTGGCCTGCGCCCGGCGCGCACTGGCCCAAGACCCCTGGTGTGAACCCGCCCTGCGCCGCTGCATGCGCATGCTGGCGCCCACGGCCGCAGGCGAAGCCCTGGCCTTGTTCGAACAGTTTCGCCTGCAACTGCAAAGCGCGCTACAGATCCAACCGCAAGCCGCCACTCAGGCCCTCGCCGAGCGTATGCGCCACAGCGCCGCCCAGGCGCCCCAAGCCCCGGCCGCGCACGCCGAGCGCCGCCGGGTCGTCGCCCTGGCTTGTGAATGGGAGGTGACGTCCGACGAGGCCGAGACCGAGGCCCTGGCCACCGCCTTGAAAGCCCGGCTGCAGCAAGCCCGCCTGCTCCTTCAAGCGCGCGGTGCCCATGTGCGACGCGCAGAAGGCGGGGAGCTGCTGGCCTTTTTTGGCCACCCGCGCGCGCAGGAGCAGGCGCCGCGCCTGGCCCTGAACGCCGCGCTGGAATTGGCCGCCACGGACAAAAGAAACAGCCTTGCGCCCCGCGCCCTGCGCCAGGGCCTGCATGTGGGCTGGGTGCATGCCGACCCAGAGCTGGCCTCACCCGACAGCGTGGGCGCGCTCTCGCGCCAAGCACGCAAGCTGGCCCTTCAGGCCGAAGCCGACAGCATCCATGTCAGCGCCGAGCTACAGCAGCAAAGCGAACGCCACCATCGCTTTGCAGCCACGGCAGAACCCGGCCGCGGCGCCAGCCTGCTGGGCACCCGCACAGCCAAAGCCAGCAGCCGGATATACGCGCTCAATCCCATGGTCGGCCGCAGCGCCGAACTGGCGCTGCTTCGGCAAGAATGGCTCCTGGCTCAAGGCAGCGCGCGCACGGTCTGGGTGCAAGGCGAGCCTGGCCTGGGCAAGACCCGGCTGCTGCAGGCCTTGCACCAGCATGTGGCGGCCGCTGCGGATAACGCGCCAACGCCGATCTACGAGCTGCAGTGCCGCCCCGAGTATCGCTACACGCCTTTGGAGCCAGTGCGGGCCACGCTGCGCCGGCGCATGGGTACCGCACTGAAGGGCGATGCAGGGCAGGCAGAGGCCGCCCTCAGCGCACTGCTGCAGCAAGCCGGCCTGCCACTGGCTGGCCACGAGGCCGCGCGCGCCCTGCTGCGCCCGTTGCTGTTGCAACACCAGAACACGTCGGCCCCGGCGGAGCCCTTGCACAAGCGTGAGCTGTACACCTTGCTGTGCGAACTTTTCGAAGGCTTGGCCCAGGGTCGGCCGGAGCTCATGCTGCTGGAAGATCTGCACTGGGCCGACCCGTCTACGCTGGAGCTGCTACAACTGCATCTCCAACGGCAACTTGAGCACCCCGCCCCGCAGCGCGCCCCGGGCCTGCTGCTGCTGAGCTCGCGCGAGGCGCCGCACGACGAAGTGCGCGCCAGCCTGGACCTGTGCCTGAATCTGCAGCCCCTGCCGCCCGAAGACATGGCCCGCCTGATTGAGCAACTCGACACCGCCCCGGCTTCGGCCGCGCAACGCCTGCAAGTGCTGCAACGCGCCGGCGGCGTGCCACTGTTTGCAGAAGAGCTGGCGCGCTCGATGCGCCTGCGCCCGACCGACACAGTGCCGGTCACGCTCTGGGACTTGCTGGCAGCCAGCCTGGACCGCCTGCCGCCCGAGACCAAGCACGTGGCTCAAGGTGCGGCCCTGCTGGGCAGCACCTGCTCGCCCGCCCTGCTGCAAGAGCTGCTGCAGCTGCCGGCCGGGCCACTGGCGCAGCAGCTGGCCCAGTTGCAGCGGCTCGACCTGCTGCAGAGCATTGACCCACAGCACTGGCAGTTCCGCCATGCATTGATCCGCGACGCCGCGCTGGAAACCCTCAGCACCAGCAAACGCCGCGCCTTGCACCGGCGCGCCGCCCAAGCCTTGAGGGGCCCTTCGCCGCCCAGGCCGCTGATACGCCCGAGGCCCTGGCCCAGCACCTGCAGGCGGCCGGCGACCCGGTGGCCGCGCACTACTGGCTGCAGGCAGCTGAGCGCGCCGCCGCTCAATCAGCCCACCAAGAAGCCCGCCACGGCTTCGAGCAAGGCCTGGCCGCCTTGCAGTTGACCGAGGCCGCACCAACCCTGATTCAACGCCTGCGCCTGCCATTGCTGCTGGGCCTGGGGCGCAGCCTGTTGGCCCTGGAGGGCTACGGCTCTGCGGCCGCGCGCCAGTGCTTGCGCCAGGCGCTGCAGGCCTGCGATGAGCCTGGTGCCGCCAGCGGCCCGGGCCAACGCTTTCAGGCGCTCTGGGGCCTGTGGCTGGGCAGCCGCAGCGGCCCGGACGAAAACCCGGTGCTCACCCTTGCGCAAGAACTGCTGGACGTGGCCGCCGACACAAATGACGCCGCTGCCGCTGTGCAAGCGCGTTATGCCTTGGGCAACAACCTGTTCTTCCTCGGTCAGTTTCAAGCCTCCTGCGAGGCCCTGGCCGAGGCCGCCGCCGCCGGTGATCGCCTGCCGCCGCGCCAGCGCGCCCAATTGACCCAGCGTTTTGGCGAGCATGGCGGCATTGCCGCCCGCGCCATGCTGGGCTGGCCGCTGGCCATGTTGGGCCGAATTGACGAAGCCCTGGAACAAACCTACCTGGGCCTGCAACAGGCACGCGCGCTCGGCCATGCCCACACCCTGGCATTTGCTTTGGGCATGGCGGGGGTGCTGCAACGCCATCTGCGCCGGCCCGAGGCCGCGCTGCCCCTCAGCTTGGAGCTGCTGAGCCTCACCCAGCGCCATGGCCTGGCCCTGTGGCAGGCGGTTGGCGCCCTGGTGCTGGGCTGGAGCCAGGCAGCCGGTGGCGACCCGGCCGGCCTGCTGCCCATCCGCCAAGCCGCCAGCGCCTCAGCCTTGGCCATGCCAAGCACCGAAGCGACTTTTCTTTCCTTCCTGATCGAAGCGCTGCTGAACCTCGACCAGGCCGAGGAAGCCCTGGCACAGATAGACGCCTGCCTGCCCAAGGCACATGAGCGCCAGGAGCCCTACCTGCTGCCCGAACTCTGGCGCATGCGCGCCCAGGCCTTGGCAGCCCAAGGCGCGCCACGCGCCGACATCGAGCAGGCGCTGGACAAAGCCATGCAGACTGGGCAAGCGATGGGTGCCGAGCTGCTTTTGCAACGCAGCATCGCCCAACGCCAGGCCTTGCCCAAGACCGCCAGCAGCGATTCAACGAAAATTCAACGCTAGGCCAACAAGCTCTCATTCAATTACTCAGGGGCAAATATGGACGACATCACGTTGAGGCTGCCCGCCTCGCGCCTGACGCGTATTCACGATGCGGTAGCGCAGGGCTATAACTCTCAGAGCGGGATTATTGGGCGCAAGAATGACACCGTACTGCATATGCTGGCGCAACGCTTGCATGAGCTCGGCACTGGTCGCGGCGACGATGATGCGGTGCCGTTGGACGTGCTCGACCTTGGCGTGGGCGATGGCGCCTTGCTGGCCCAGTTGCAGTGCTTGCAGCATCCGCTGCGCTTTACCGGCCTGGACATCTCGCCCGCCATGCTGGCCGCAGCAAGTGCGCGCCTGCCCCTGCGGGCCGTGCTCGCGGCGGCCCAAGATGCGGAGCACCATTTGCAGGCGCAGTCCTTTGATTGGGTGTTGGCGCACTTCATCCTGGCGTATGTGCCGCTGAGCGATGTGCTGCAACAGGCGCGCAAGCTGCTCAGGCCCGGTGGCGTTCTGTCCCTGGTCAGTTCCACCCATGTGGGGAGCAGCCCAGTGCTGGTGGAGAGTCGACGCTGCTTCGAGCTTTCGCCCTGGCCCTGGAAGCGTTGGGTCGGTCGTGCGATTGAGCATGCCCTGAAGGCCAGCCATGTGCCGCGCGCGCTGGACGATATCGAGCAGGCCTGCCAGGCCCAGGGCATGCGGGTGGAGCGCGGCTACACCCTGCGCGACCCGGTTTGTTTTGAAGACGCGCAGGAGGCCTATCGCTTCTGCATCACCGAGGGCTGGGGCGTCAACATTCTGGCGCAATGCCCCCGATTGCCCGCTCCCCTGACCAAGGCGCTGTTGCTGTGGGGCATGCGCCAGTTCCGATATCCGATGAGCTGGCAGCATACCACCGAGGTGCTCGAGATCGTCTCTGCATGACGGTTAATTCGACGGCTCCTGCTGTCGCCAAGCGCACTTTGGCCCGCACGCAAACGCTGGCGCTGACCCTGATCGCTGTGGCCACGGCATTTCACGAGGCGGCCGCCGCCCTGCTGATCCTGATCAGCGGTGTGGTGCTGGCGCGGCGGCGTGGTGCGCTGGGGCGGCGCGAGCGCGCGGCGCTGGGCATGGCACTGTGCGCGCTGGGCGCTTGGGCCCTGTTGAAGCTGTTGCAACAAGCGCTGGCTTGGTCGCCCGATCTATCGCTTCGGCTCGCCTTGATGCTCAGTTGCTGCGCGTTCGGCGCCGCGCTGCTGCCCCTGTTGCATTGGCGTCAGAGCAGGCGGGACCGGGCCAGGCCAGACAGCCACGCGCACGCCCTGGCGTGGCAGGCTCGGTTGGCAGCGCAATGGCAGGATCAAGATTGGGATGTGCCGCAGCCCATACCAGAGCTGTCTCTGCCCGATGTGGCGGGTCGTGCCACGCTCTCTTTTGAAGAGCGCGAGTTGCTTGAGCGCCTGCAGCATTTGCGCTTGCAGATGCAGACCCTGCAGCCCACGGCGACCCAGCGTCATGCTGCTGCGCTCAGCGTGGCCACCTGGTTGGACTTGCTGGCGGAAGTCTGCGCCGCCCCCGAAGATGCCGCAGCCGCCCCCATGGCCATGGGCGCCGATGAGCTGGCCGCCCTCACGCGCAACCCTGACCAAGACCACAGCGTTAGCGCCATGCGTGACTGGCCCGATCCCATGCGCAAAACGCTGGATCAGATACGCTGGCTGGTGCACCGGATTGCGTGCCAGTCCGAGCGCGCGCTGGCGGCACGCGAGGCGCTGCTTTCGACGGGCTGGCGCAGCAATGGCCTGATCAGCAGCCTCAGCAGCGCCCAGCTTGATGCCTTGGCCCCGCTGCTGATTCGGCAAACGCTGTCGCCGGGCGCCTTGCTCCACCCCTTGCACGCGCCACCCGACGGGCTGTGGCTGCTGGGCGAGGGTCAGGTGGTGCTGGAGCGCCCGGTGGCTTTACAAGACACCGCGCAGACCGAATGGGTGGAGATGGGGCGCTTAGGGTCCAAGCAGTTCACCGGTGTCGAGAGCCTGTTGCGCCAAGAAGCGAGTGCATGGCGTGCGCGCTGTTCGAGCGCGGTATTGGCCTGGTACCTGCCCAGCACGAACCTGGCCGCTTACAAGCTTCAGACCGGCCAAGACCTGCTCACCCAAAGCCTGGCCAGCCAGACCCTGGCCTTGAGCGAACAGGTCGATCAGGCCCAGCTGCGCACATTAGCCGCTCTGCATCAGGCCCTGCAGGCTTCGCAGCACCGCTCGGCCTTTGGCACCCTGCTCACGCATCTGATCCTGCTGATCTTTGTCTACACCTCGGCGCTGGGGGCGCTGCAGCATTGGGCCAATGCCGCTGGCGCCAGCACCTGGATCAGCTCCGGGGCCCTTTTTTTGATGGCTTTGGTGGCGGGCTGGACAGTGCGGCAAACAGGCCTGCCGCTGCCAGTCTTCGGTCTGCGTCTCCAAGGCTGGCAGGCTGATGTGCGCGATGCCTTGCGCTGGAGCGTGCTGGTGTGCGCGCTGTGCACCGTGCTCAAGCTGGCGTGCATCAGCTTTGTGCCTGCTTTTGCTGAGCTGCGGCTGTTTTCGCCCTGGGTCTCAGCGGCCGGGCTATGGGCCACAGTGGGCGCTTACGCGCTGTACGCGCTGTTTTCCCCAGTGCAGGAGTTCGTGGCGCGAGGCGTCATCCAGGGCTGCTTGCAGCATATGCTCAGCGGGCGGGGCGCGGCACTGCGCGCCATCTTGGTTTCCAACGCCGTGTTCTCCATCAGCCACCAGCATCTAGGCCTGGGCTATGCCTTGCTGGTGTTCGTGCCAGGCTTGTTTTGGGGTTGGCTGTATCTGCGTCACCAAACACTGGTGGGTGTCAGCGTTTCTCATCTGCTCATCGGCCTGTGGGTGACCGGCGTGCTGGATCTGGCGGCGTTCGTGCAGGCAGCCTGAGCGGCCATGCTGAAGTCTGCGGGGCTGTTGAGCGGGTTCAAGAGGGGCGCTTGATGGGACTCATGACGGGTGGGCTGTCGGGAGTCGTGCGCTTGCCAGGCCTGTGGCGGTGCGCAGTTCGATGGCCTGCCAGGGCTGTGGCTTGCGCCTTGTTGCGCATCCCGAACCGGGGTTCGCAGCATCACAGGGACTTATCCTAAAAAAAACAGTTGGCCGCTAGTCAACAACTCACAGACCGCATGAACACTCAGGTTTTGCGCTTCGCCGGCTTTGGCCTCTTGGGTGACGGCGCATCCAACTGCTTTTTCTAGGCTTATTCAGCCTAGCCTTTACAAGGAGGGTGACAGCCTTCTGGCAGCTCAAAACCCCGCGCCAGGCTGAGCCAAATAGTCTGCTTCTGCAGCGCTGGAGCTTCGGCTCAAGAGGGCGTTGCGATGCGGGAAGCGGCCAAACTGTTCGATCACGGCCTGGTGTTTGGGGGCGTATTCCAGCGCGCCTTCCAGACGCGGGTCGGCGCTGGCCAGGCGCTCGAACTCGGCCACGCAAAGGGCTTGCAGCGAACTGTCTTCGGCATGTTCCAGAGGCATCAGGACGAACCAGCGTTGCAGCGGATCTAACGGCTCAAATGCCTGGCCATGCGCCACCAGCTTGGCGGCCAGGCCGCGCACCTGCAGGGCCGGGTCTACGCCGGTGTGATGCAAGTCCAGCACCTCGCCGCGCTGCAAATAGTCCAGCGCGATGGGGTGGCCGTCTACCTTGGCGTGTAAGCGTCCGCGCCCATCGGCGCTGCAGCGATTCAACGCAAATTCAACGCCAGGCCAGCAAGCTCTCACTCAGTTTCAGGCCCGTCGACCACGACGCGGGTCACACCAAGGAGATGCATTGATGCTCACAAGACCAAGACAACTCAGGAGACGAGCCGCCGCCTTGGCGCTGGCGGGCCTGGGCCTGCTGGCCGTGGCCGCCAACAGCGCTCACTTTGAAATCCAGCGAGGTGATGTGCTCCGCGCCAGCCTTCGTTGAATGACTTCGTTGAATGAATCACCCCCACCACCAAAAAGTACACCACCATGACACAGACGACACGAGATTCGATCAACACGGCATCGAACGATCAAGCGGGGCTGGCGCACCACGCCATGGGTCTGCCGCGCCACCGAGGATCTGCCGCGAACGACTTGAGCGAAGCGATCTTCCTGCCACTGCTGGGCCCGAGCCCGGCCCAAGAGCCCGGCTCGGCGCGGCTGCTGTCGGTGCCCTCGCCTGAGCAGCGCGGCCGCTACGCGCTGGCCTACTGGCCGGCCACGCTGCGCAGCCTGCTCTCGCCGCACCGGCTCAACCCTTCGGCTGCCCAGGGGTCATACGCAGCGCCCTTTCAGCCGCGGCGCGACGAACACAGGCGCTGGTGCCAGGCCTTCGGGCTGGACGCCGGCGCGGCCGCTGGTGCACCTTTCCTCTTCAGCCAGGCCACCGGTACGCTGCTGTACATGCGGCTCTTTGCCGACCTGGGCCTGAACTTCCGCCACCTGCTGCACCTGCGCCATCGCGCCACGCACCGGCCCGCGCCGCAGGCCGCTCACCTGGGCGGGCAAATCGTGTCGGCGCGGGTCGCGGCCGTGCACTCGCTGGGCGCGCACAAGGCCGTGGTGCACAAGGCCGTGGTGCACATCGCCTGCACCGTGAGCAGCGAGGACGGCCTCGTGCTGCTGAACGTGCAGGACGACTTCATCGTGCGTGGCTACCGCCCGGGACAGCTGGCCGCGCTGACACGCCACCCCGGACCGCCGTTCAAGGCCCTGCTGCGCCGGGCACCGCGCTGGGCTCCGGGCACGGCACCCTGGCAGGCGTGCATCGACATTGCCAGCGACCTGGGCCAACGTTACGGCCAGCTCAGCGGTGACGCCAACCCGGTGCACACCACGCCCTGGGCGGCGCGGCTCTTCGGCCACCCAAAGCCGTTCCTGCAAGGGCTGGCCACGCGCTCGATGATCGTCGGCCAGCTGGCGCAGGCCGGCTGGCAGGTGCACCGCCTCGACCTGCACCTGTGCCGGCCGGTGCCCTGCGGCGAGCCGGTGCTGCTGTCGCACGACGGCCAGAGTTTCGAGCTCGCCAACGCCAGTGGCACGCAGGTGCTGGCCAACGGCCGCTTCGAGGCACCGCGGCACTGAGGCGGCCTTTGCTGTCGCGCATCCTCAGCGCGGCAGCCGCCGCTCGTGGGCCAACAGCGCGGCTGGCAGATAGGAAATCCAGGCGCATGAAGAGGCGCATGGCTCAGGTTTTGGGCGTCACAGGCCGCCATGCCGGGTCTGCCTGAGCGCTGGTTCAGGTCCAGTTCCCCGACGTTTCCCGATTCTCCCGTTCTTGGGCAGTGCCAGCCGCAGCCTGCCATGCAGCAGCGGTGATCTCGCTGCTTCCCCTTCACCAACTTGTGCTGTTCGGCTCCGAAGTCGGGTGATGCGCGGCGAGCCTCGTCCCAGTCCCCTAGGCGCTGCACATCCTCACCAACCCTTGATTGCCAAGCCCGGACAAAGGCTGGCCGTCGAACGGGCGCTTGTGGCACGGCACTTGCTTTTGACCTTGAATACAAGATTGGATTCACATAAATGGTGCGCAATTTGGAAAACATCCCGGTATCAAACAAGCAGGCTGCGAACGATCTCGCGCCACAAGCCTGGCTGTCCGTCTGCGAGCCCCCCCTGCGCACCCACGCCAACGGCCCACTTGCAGGGTTGACGTTTGCCGTCAAAGACAACATGGACGTGGCGGGCCTGCGCACCACGGCAGCCTGCCCGGGCTTTGCCTTCGCCCCTGCCGAACATGCCGTCGTTGTGCAAAAACTGCTGGCTGCGGGTGCCACGCTGGTCGGCAAAACCAACCTGGACCAGTTTGCCTGCGGTCTGAACGGCAGCCGCTCGCCCTACGGCGCGGTGCCGAATGCCTTTGACGCGGCCTATGTGTCAGGCGGCTCCAGCTCGGGCTCGGCCTATGTGGTGGCTACCGGGCAGGTGGACTTTGCCTTGGGCACAGACACAGCCGGTTCGGGCCGCGTGCCTGCAGGGCTGAACAATATTGTGGGTATCAAGCCGTCCAAAGGCCTGGTCAGCACACGCGGCGTGCTGCCCGCCGCGCAAAGCGTTGACTGCGTGTCAGTGTTTGCGCGTACCGTCGATATGGCGGCGCAGGTGCTTGACGTGTTGGCAGGCTACGACCCGCAGGATGCTTTTTCACGGCAGCTTGAGCTGAACGCCCAGGCTTGGGGCGCCAGCTTCAGGTTTGGCGTGCCGTCAAGCTTGCGGTTTTTTGGCGACGCGCTGGCTGAAGCTGCCTTTCAAGCTGGCATGGCCCAGCTCCAGGCCCTGGGCGGCGTGCCCGTTGTCATTGACTACGGCCCGCTTGCAGCGGCTGCGGACCTGCTTTACAACAGCGCGCTGGTCGCCGAACGGTATGCCGCCATCAAGCCGTTTTTTGACGCGCATGAAGCGGCGGTGATGGAGCCCGTGCGCAGCATCATCGGCAAAGGGCGCGACTACAGCGCGGCAGATTTATATGCCGCGCAAACGCAACTGCGCGCTTACGGCCAACAAGCTGCGGCGATGTGGAACAACATTGACCTGCTGCTGGTACCTACCGCCCCCACGCACTACACCCTTGCGGACATGCAGGCCGACCCGGTGGCACTGAACCGCAACCTGGGTGAGTACACCAACTTTGTCAACCTGCTTGACTACGCGGC
This sequence comes from Polaromonas sp., assembly GCA_046303055.1. GTDB lineage: Bacteria > Pseudomonadota > Gammaproteobacteria > Burkholderiales > Burkholderiaceae_C > Polaromonas. The sequence goes on along the minus strand of JBKCGU010000058.1, from coordinate 21,003 downwards.
CATTGCCGTGCCGAGCAGCCTGCGCGCCGATGGCTTGCCCTTTGGCGTGACCCTGATTGGCCCCTGCGGCAGCGACTGGCAACTGGCCGAACTGGGGCAGCGCTTGCACCAGAATACCGGACTAAAACAGGGCTTTACAGGCTTAAATCTGCCCAAAGCCGAGGTAATAGCTGGGCTTTGTGCTATTGAAAACGAAGCAATGATGGCGGTGGCTGTGGTCGGTGCGCACCTGACAGGCATGCCCTTGAACAGCCAACTGACAGCGCGCGGCGCACAACTTGTGCGAGCCTGCAGCACTGCTGCCCACTACCGGTTGTATGCCTTGCCCAACACCACACCGCCCAAGCCGGGCCTCAGGCGCGTTGCCGCTCATGGTGCAGCTATTGCAGTCGAGGTGTGGGACATGCCTGTCAGCCAGCTTGGCAGCTTTCTTGCCTTGATACCGGCGCCGCTGGGCCTGGGCAAAGTTGAGCTGGCTGATGGCAGCTGGGTCACAGGCTTTATCTGTGAAGGGTTTGCACTGGACGCCGCCCTGGACGTGACCGGGCACGGCGGTTGGCGTGCCTATCTGCAATCACTCAACAAATAGTTTTTTAACCCCTTCATTTCATCAACCAGGAGCTTTTAACCATGACCCAACACACCACGTCGTCACGCCGCCACGTCTTGAAAACCACCGCAGCCGCCATCAGCGTGCTGGCTGCGCCTGCCATCGTGCGCGCGCAAAGCGGCACCAAAATTCGGGTCGGCTACTGGCCGATCGCGGCTGGCTTGCCTTTTTACGCAGCGGTTGAATTGGGTTACTTCAAAGACGCAGGCGTGAATGTTGAAGTCGTTCGCCTGGCAGGCGCCCAGCAAATCATGGAAGGCATGCTGGCCGACCGCCTGGACGGCAGCGCCAACGGCACAGGCTCGGGCAATCTGGCCGTGGGCGAGCTGGCATCGCCAGGTACTTTCAAAATCTTTTGCGCCAACCCCAGCAACCTGAAAAACGTGCTCGACGAAGTTATCGTCCCTGTCAACAGCACAGCCAAAACCATGGCCGACCTGAAAGGCAAAAAAGTCGGTTCTGGCCCTGGCATTCAAAACGTCACATTGGCCAAAACCATCTTCGAGCGCGGCGGTGCGACTGGTGTCACTGTTGTGGAGCTGCCGATTGGCCAACACGTCGCAGCACTGGCTGCCGGCCAGATTGAGGGCTGCTACACGCTGGAGCCCACAGGAACCATTGGCCGGCTCAATGGAACAACCCGCGTACTGGAGGCTGGCGTGATTTCCAAGTACGTGCTGGGCGACCCGATGGCGCCCTGGTTTGGCGGCTCGGCAGCATTAACGTCTGCCTTCATCAAGAAGCACCCGGACGACGCCAAAAAATACATTGCCGCCTACGCCAAAGGCGTGAACTACGTGCGTACCAAAAGTACGCAAGCCCGCCAGTATCTGAAAGGCTACACCGCGATTGAAGGACCGCTGACGGGGGAAGTGCCGCTGTCTGCCTACACCATGTACAACGAGTTCACCGCCGCTGATATTGGTCACTTTCAAAAGTTCTTCGACCTGTTCACCGACCGCGGCGTGTTTCCTTCCCGCCTGATGGTTGACACGATGATTTACAAAGGCTAGTCCCGATGACAACGAACAACCCATTGGCCACGCCATGGACGCCGCAGCAGAGCGCCACTGCTTTTGTGACCCCCAAACCAGCTTGGCTGTCTTTTGAAAAGGTGCTCCCCTTCATAGGGCCAGTGCTGCTGCTGTTGGTGTGGGACCTGGTTGTTCGCTTGGGTTGGGTCAAGGCCATCTTGCTGCCGCCGCCCATAGACACGGTGTCAGCCTTGCTCAGCGGACTGGCAGGCGGGCCGCTGCTGACCGATTTTGGCGTGACGCTCTGGCGTACGGTGCAGGCTTTTTTGATCGCCGCGTCGGTCGGTGTTCCCCTGGGCATCGTGCTGGGCAGCAATGAAAAAGCCTACCGCAGCGTTGAGTTTTTAATTGATTTTTTTCGCTCGACGCCCTCGTCAGCGCTGATACCGCTGTTCATGATGATCTTCGGTGTTTCAGACATCAACAAGGTCGCCATTGCTGCTTTTGGCGCCTTTTTGATTGTGGTGTTCAACAGCGCCTACGGCGTGATGAACGCACGCAAGCAGCGCGTCATGGCCGCAAAAGTGATGGGCGCATCGCGCTGGCGGGTTTTTAAAGACGTGCTGGTGTGGGAGAGTTTGCAACCGACGTTTGTGGGTTTGCGCTCGGCGGTGTCGATGGCGCTGGTGATTGTCATCGTGGCAGAGATGTTTATCGGTGCTGACAACGGCCTGGGCAACCGCATCATCAACGCGCAACAAGTGATGCGAGTCAAAGACATGTATGCCGCGATTTTGTCGGCTGGCGTGATGGGCTATGCCTTGAACGTTTTTTTCTTGGTTGCTGAAAAAAGAATAGTTCATTGGAGTGGAAGATGACCGAAGTGCTCAACGCTCCTGTTTTTGCTGATGTGCCTGTGCCAACCTTCCAGCCCGGCCCGGCGGGCACGCACATCACCATACGCGGCCTGACCAAATATTTCGCCGGTTGGCCGCTGTATGAAAACTTTGACCTGAATATTCCGAAAAACAAAATCACCTCTGTCTTCGGCCCCAACGGTTGTGGAAAGTCCACCCTGATCAACATGATTGCCGGGCTGGTGCCGATTGATTCAGGCGACATTCTGTTTGATGGCAAGTCGCTCAAGGACACCAAGATTGGCTACGTGTTCCAGAACTACCGCGAGGCCCTGTTCCCGTGGATGCGCACCATTGACAACATTGCCTATCCGCTCAAACTGGAAGGCAAGTCCAAAGCCGAGGTCGATCGCCGCATGGCTGAACTGGTGGCCTCGTTTGATGTGAAGTTTGACCTGAACCGCTACCCCTATGAGCTGTCCGGTGGGCAGCAGCAAACAGCGTCGATCATGCGCGCCTTGGCCCCCAAGCCTGAGGTGCTGTTTCTGGATGAGCCTTTTTCCGCGCTTGACTTTGAAATGACGCTGTTCATTCGTGAAAAATTGCAGGAGGTCTTCATGCAGACGGGCACGACGATGTTGCTGGTCTCGCATGACCTTGAAGAAGCGGTTTATCTGGCCGACCAGGTGCTGCTGCTGACCAAGCGGCCCACCAAAGTCGCGGAGATATTGCACTACAGCGATGCCCGCCCACGCACCACAGAGACCTTGTCAGAGCCCACCTTTATCGCCGCCAAAAAACGCAGCCTGGAGATTTTTCAGCGTGAAGTGCGGCGTTGAAACCACGGTAAAAAGAAAGCGAACATGAACGACGCTGACGTATTGAACTACGTGCGCAGCACAGCGACCTTGCTGGGCTTGCCGATGGACGACGAACGCGCCAAACGTGTGGCCAGCCATCTGCAACGCACGGTTGCCATGGCGGCCATGCTTGAGGCCGCAAACCTGCCCGCACACGCAGAACTGGCGGAAATTTACTGCCCGGCGCCCTTCAAGCCAACTGATGGTTTGGCTAGCAGGCTATGAATAACATAGCGCTTGATGCGCCATCTATGGCGGCCTGCGTGGCCAGCGGCCAGACCAGCGCTCGCGCCTTGCTTGAATCGTGCATCAGCCGGATCGAAGCCACCGATGCGCGCATCAATGCCTTCACTGACAAAACCTTGAGCCGCGCTTTTGCCGAGGCCGATGCCATCGACATCAGTCGCGCAAAAGGGCAGGCGCTGGGCCCGCTGGCTGGCGTGCCTTATGCGGTGAAGAACCTGTTTGACATTGACGGGCTGGTGACGCTGGCGGGCTCCACGGTCAACGGCAACCATGCCGCCGCCACAGCCGATGCTTTTCTGGTCCAGCAGATGAAGGCTGCGGGTGCTGTGCTGGTGGGTGCGCTCAACATGGACGAATACGCCTACGGCTTCACCACAGAAAACACCCACTACGGCCCGTGCCATAACCCGCATGACCTGAGCCGGATTGCTGGCGGCTCGTCGGGTGGCTCGGGCGCGGCAGTGGCCGCAGGCCAAGTGCCGATCACGCTGGGCTCGGACACCAATGGTTCGATACGGGTGCCTGCCTCGCTGTGCGGCGTCTGGGGCTTGAAGCCGACCTTCGGCAGGCTGTCGCGGCGCGGCACCTACCCCTTTGTGTACAGCATTGACCACTTGGGCCCGATCGCCAGCAGCCTGGGCGGTCTGGCTTTGGCCTATGACGCATTGCAATGCCCTGACCCGCTGGACGCAGGGTGCCACGCACTGGCGATTGAGCCGGTCATGCCGCTCGCGGGGCAGGGCATTGAGGGTTTGCGAATAGGCGTGCTGGGCGGCTACTTTCATGACCATGCGAGTCAGGCCGCGCGCGAGGTGGTGGCCCTTGCCGCCAAAACACTGGGCGCACGGGCTGAAGTCATGTGGCCCGATGCAGCGCTGGCGCGTTCAGCGGCTTTCATCATCTCCGCCAGTGAAGGCGGCAGCTTGCACTTGGATGATTTGCGAACCCGCGCTGACGAATTCGAACCCCTGTCGGTTGACCGCTTTATGGCCGGAGCCCTGCAACCCGCTGACTGGACCATCAAGGCCCATCGGGTACGCCGCCAGTACCGCGCCAAAGTCAACGCACTCTTCAAAGACTGGGACATTTTGCTGACCGCCGCCACGCCTGTCAGCGCGCCCATTATTGGCACGGAGTGGCTGCACATCAACGACATTCAGCACCCGGCCAGAGCCGCCATGGGCCTGCTGACCCAGCCGATTTCGTTTGCAGGGTGTCCGGTGGTGGCCGCACCGATGTGGCCAACACAAACAGGCGGCCTGCCCATTGCGGTGCAGGTGATAGCTGCACCTTGGCGCGAGGACCTGGCGTTTCGTGCGGCCAAGGTGCTTGAGCGTGCTGGCGTGGCGCACATCAAGACTGCTTGCCTGGCATGAACCCCGGGCGGCGTTTGCAAACCTGCAAGGAGCCCGCATGACCGACTCACTGAAAACCGCACAAGCTGTTTGGCTGGCTGCCAAGCCACGACGGCAGTCCCGCGCGGATGAGGTATACGAGCAGCTCAAGCGCGACGTGTCTGGCTTCAAGCTGGTGCCCGGTGACCGCTTTACGGAAACTGAAATCAGCGAACGCATGAAAGTGTCGCGCACCCCGGTACGTCAAGCACTGTTTCGCTTGCAGCAAGAAGGTTTTGTGGAAGTACTCTTCAGAAGCGGCTGGCGTGTGCTGCCCTTTGACTTTGACCAGTTTGAAGCGCTATACGACCTGCGCATGGTGCTTGAAACCACTGCGGTGCGGCGTTTATGCGAGCATGCCGCCCAGGTCAACAGGGCACTTCTTGAAGAGCTGGCCGGCATTTGGCTGGTCAGCACCGAGCAGCGCAGCACAGACGCCGTTGAGCTTGCACAATGGGACGAAGACTTTCATTGCACGCTGGTCGTTGCTGCTGGCAACGCCGAAATGGCACGTGTGCACCGTGACGTGACCGAGCGCATTCGCGTGGTTCGTCGGCTCGACTTTACACAGCAGCCACGCATGAATGCGACCTATGCCGAGCATGCCAACATCTTGCAGGCCATTCAGCACAAACGCAGCGACCACGCCGCGCTGCTGCTGCGCACCCATATCCAGACCAGCCAAGCCGAGGTGCGCAAGATCACGCTGCACCAGGTGCATATGGCGCGGCAGGCGGCGTGCTGATTTTTTAATGCCCACTTTTCAAAGATACCCCCGCATGACCGTTACCGCTACAACCCCTGATGCCAGCCTGACCGTTAACCTGACGCGCGCTCAGGAAGAACTGCAGCAGGCCTTTGATTTGTACGAAGACGCACTGATCCATAACAAGGTGGACATGCTGGACGCGCTGTTCTGGAACAGCCCGCACACGCTGCGTTACGGCGCCAAAGAAAATCTCAATGGCTACGACGAGATCAAGGCGTTTCGTGCAGCGCGTCCCAGTGCAGGTTTGACCCGTGACATTCTTGATCGCCACATCGTCACGTTCGGCCACGGCATGGGCGTGGCCAACATCACCTTTCGCCGCGCTGGTGAGGCGCGTATGGGCCGCCAGTCGCAAACCTGGGTCAAGTCGGGCGATGGCACTGACGCCGCGCTGGCCCATGGCTGGCGGGTGGTGTCGGCCCATGTCAGCTGGATGGACCTTTAACACCAGCGCTATGACCAGCGCTAACACCAGCGCTAACACCAGCGCTTGCGCTAAAAGTAGACTTTTTGCAGCAACTTGAGCAAGGTCTTTTTTTCTGCGCTGCTCAGGCGGCTGGCGGCGTCTTGTTCAAGCTCCGTGGCGGTTTTTTCAGCCCGCACCATCATCTGTTGACCAGCGTCGGTCAGGTACAGGCCCACCGCACGTCCATCGCACGTCCATCGTCCGGATGGGGCAGGCGGGCCAGCAACTTGCGTTTTTCCATGGCGTTGATCTTGCCGACAAGATGGGGCGGTAACAGGTTCAAGGCAGCGCAAATTTGGCGTGAGGTGATGCCCGGGTTGTGCGTGATGAGGGACAAAATGGAGAAATCCACCGGGCTCAGGCCATAGTCGGCCATGCGATGCGTGAAAAGCTCAATCACCTTGAGCGACACACGCCGGGTGTTGTAGCCCAGCAAGGTTTCAAGGTAGCTGGTGTCGATCTCCTGAGCAGCGGGTATCCGATCCGGGCGGCCCGGCAGCTCGGTTTGGGTTGGCGCTGGCATCAGGTTTCACGCTATCTCAGGGCAAGGCGAAACACAGCAATGACGCTTTGAATCGGCGAGCGGGCCATTAACTGCACAGCGCCTTGATGTCCTCGGGCACAGCAATGGCTTTGATGCGGTCAGGGTTGTCGGGATGGCGGATGCAAAAGGCGCGCGTCTCGGTTCCCTCGCAGAGCAGTACGTCACCGCGCATCACGCTGTGCTTTTGAATGAAGGCCTTGCCGCGCCATTGCAGCACGCTGGTGTGAATCTGCAGCGTTTCGCCATAGGTGGCGGGCTGCAGGAAGCGGGTGTTGATCTCCAGCAGCGGCGTGCCGATGATGCCAGTGGTTTTGACCAGCTCGCGCCAGGTGGGCACGCCGCACTTGACGAAAAAATTCAGCGACGATGCGTCCATCCACTTCGAAAAGTTGGGGAAAAACACGATGCCTGCCGGGTCACAGTCGCCAAACATGACCTCCACTTGATGCGTAACCGTTTTACTCATTTGATGTCCATTCGACAAGTTAGCTATTGATTCTGAAGCCGCTCACCCATGTATCTACTGGCGTGCAGGCCAATTTAACCTAGAAAAAGCAGTTGGATGCGCCCGAGTGTGCCGCGCCCGGCGTGTCCAGCGAAGCGCAAAACCTGAGTGCTCATGCGGTCTGTGAGATGTTGACCAGCGGTCAACTGCTTTTTTTAGGGCTATCGTTAACAACGACAACAAGACGAAAAGAGCCGCTTTTGACCAGGAAAACCCTGGGGTGGCTTGGCCCTTCACCAAGCAGTGAAAAGAGGCTAAGACGAGAGCAGCAGCGACACGATGCCTGCGGCGAAGACCACGCCGGCCAGCAAAAACCAGCCCATCTGAGCGGCTGTTTTCCTGAGCCGCTGTTCGTTCAAGGAGCGCTCACGCGCGAGGGGTTTGCATCAATGTTGAAAAAGGTGGGCAAAGCAAACAAACCAAGTGGCTTGCAGCTGCCTGTGCGTTCTGGGTTTGCCAACACATCGTTCGCAGGCCGGTCGCAACTGTCAGACCTGATACAGGGTTTTGAGCGACTCAAACCCCTTGATCTCCATCGGATTGCCAAACGGGTCGCAAAAAAACATGGTGTGCTGCTCGCCGGGCTGGCCTGCAAAACGCAGTTGCGGCGCCATCACAAAAGTCGTGTTGGCGGCTTTCAGGCGCGCGGCCATGGCCTGCCAATCTGGTAGTGCCAGCACCAGGCCAAAGTGCGGCATGGGCACCAGCGTGTCGCCCACGCGTCCGGTATTTTCGGTTTTGAACGGCACGCCCAGATGCAGCGATATCTGGTGGCCGAAAAAGTCAAAATCTACCCAGGTGGCGCTAGAGCGTCCCTGTGTGCAGCCGAGCACGCCGCCGTAAAACGCTCTGGCGCTGTCAAGGTCAGTCACGTTGAAGGCAAAGTGGAAAAGGCTTTTCATGGCGCAAGCTTAGCAGGGGGAAAGCGGCCATGCAAAGCGCTCGCTTTTCTATAAAATCAGGCGCTGTTGGTGCACTTGTTCATTGGCCTGTAGTCACTTTTGATAGATCAAAAAAGGGCTAAAAAGAGGTTTTCAGGCTTCGGCGGTGCTTAAAACACTTTGCACACAAGCTGCCGCGTTGCACAATGAAGGAAAGCATCTTTCAAGAGACCATTGCAGCAGGAGACCACCATGAGCGATTCAGACAACTCGGCATTTTCTGGTTTTGGCAAGTTTGTGCCTGGTTTTGACTTTTTGCAAAACCTTGCTGCACAGGCGGCAGGCGGTGCGGCAGACAAAACCACGCAGTTGCCGAACCTGGGCAGCTGGGTGGCTCCCACGCTGAATGTTGAAGATCTGGACAAGCGCATCAGCGAGCTGAAGTCGGTGCAATTTTGGCTTGACCAGAACGCCGCCGCACTGAAGGCCACCATTCAGGCGTTGGAAGTGCAAAAAATGACGCTGGCCACGCTGAAGGGCATGAACTTCAACATGGGCGATGTGGCCAACGCCTTCAGGCTCAAGGTGGCAGACACCGCGGCCGATGGTGTGCAGGGCATGGCAGACAAGGCCACAACCTTTGCAGGGCTGGAGGTGCCGCCCACCAGCTTTGGCAAAAAGGCACCCGTCAAAACAAAAGTAGAACCCAAGCCCAAAGCTGAAGCACCTGCCCCTGGCGTGGTTGACCCGTTGCAGTGGTGGAGCGCGCTGACGCAGCAGTTTCAGACCATTGCCGCTGATGCGATGAAAGACGCCGCCCCCAAAACCGCCATGAACACCACGCAAAAAATGGCCAACCATGCAGGCAAAACCATGGCAGGTGCCAGCCGTGCGGCCATGAACACCGCGCTGCGAAGCGCGCAAGCCTGGCCTACGCCGGTGGCTGCGAAGAAGCCCACCGCCAAGAGGCCCACGGCGAAGAAGCCCACTGCAAAAAAGCCCGCCACGAAAACCGCGCGTCAAACCACTCGATAAAACCTGCCCATGACATTGTTTCCCTATGGCCACGCCACCCATCCGCAATGGCCCATGGCCGCTGGCCTGGTGCTGGCACAACTGCGTGCCCACATGGCCTTGCCCGGCTATGCCGCCGCGCCGACGCTGGGTCTGCTGTACATCACCGATCATTACGCCGCCCATGCGCAGGACATTCTTGACCACCTGAGTGCCGAGCTGCCCGAAGTGACCGACTGGAGCGGCACCGTCGGCGTGGGCATTGCGTCAAACAATGTCGAGTACTTCGATGAACCCGCCCTGAGCGTGATGCTGTGTGATTTGCCGCACGACCAGTACCGCGTGTTTTCTGGCGTGTCGCCTTTGCCATCGGTGGCCAGTGGCCGCTTCAAGGCGCACACCGCGCTGGTGCATGCCGACTCAAGCACACCCGATGTGGCAGACCTCATCAGCGAAATGGCCCAGCGCACGGGCAGTGGCTACGTGTTTGGCGGGCTGGCCGCCAGCCGCAGCAAAACCGTGCAGTTCGCGCTCAGTGGCTATGGCAACGTGAAGGGCCATGGCGCGGCCGGTGGCGTCTTCAAAGGCGGCTTGAGTGGCGTCGCTTTCACAAAGGAGGCCGCATTGATGTCGCGCGTCACGCAGGGCTGCCAGCCGGTGTCACGCAGCCACGAGATCACTGCCTGTGAGGGCAATGTGGTGACCGGACTTGACGGTGAACCCGCACTGAATGTGATGTTGACAGCACTGAATGTCACGCTGGAAGAACCGCGTGAGGCCCTGGCCAAGGTGCGCAGCACACTGGTGGGTTTGAGTGATCCGGCAGAGTTGTCAAGTGACCGGCTGGTGCCCTACCCCGGCCAGTTCGGTGCCGAAGTCGTGGTGCGCCACATCATCGGGCTGGACCCGAGCCGCAAGGGCATTGCGGTCTCAGGCACGCCATTGGTCGGTATGCAGCTGGCTTTTTGCGAGCGCAATGCACAAGCAGCACGCGCTGATTTGATTCGCGTCTGCGCAGAAATCCGCGAAGAGCTGGAGCCACAAGAGCAGACGCTTGAGGTGGCCACCGCACTGAGCGCACCCGAGGCAGAATCAGCCCCGCACCCAGCCAGGCGCATCGCCGGGGCCATTTATGTCAGTTGCGCGGGCCGCGGTGGACCGCACTTTGGCGCACCGAGCGCCGAGCTGCAAATTGTGCGGCGGGCACTGGGCGACGTGCCGCTGGTCGGGTTTTTTGCAGGCGGTGAAATTGCCCGCCATCATTTGTATGGCTATACCGGGGTGTTGACGGTATTTACGGCGGCGGAGCCCGCATGACGCCGCCAGCACCGCATGAACATCCCAACCAATTCGCCCTGCTAAAGCAGCGCCGCTTCGCGCCGTTTTTCTGGACGCAATTTTCGGGTGCTGCCAACGACAACCTGTTCAAGTTCGCTTTCACGGTGATGGTGACCTACCAAGTCAGCGTGAGCTGGTTGCCGCCCGCGCTGGCGGGGCTGGTGATTGGTGCGCTGTTTATCTTGCCGTTTTTATTGTTCTCGGCCACCAGCGGCCAGCTGAGCGACAAGTTTGAAAAAACGCGTGTGATCCGCTTTGTTAAAAATCTTGAAGTCGTCATCATGCTGGTGGCGGCGGCGGGCTTCATGAGCAACAACGTCGATGTGCAGGTGACCGTGTTGCTGGGCTGTACGTTTTTAATGGGCTTGCACTCGACCATCTTTGGCCCTGTCAAATTCGCCTATCTGCCACAGGCACTCAATGAACGTGAATTGACAGGCGGCAATGGCATGGTGGAAATGGGGACTTTTGTTGCTATTTTGCTGGGCAACATCGTTGGCGGCCTGATCGTCGCCATACCGCAGATGGGGCCTGACTATGTGGCCATGGCGTGCGTGGCGTTGGCATTGATGGGCCGCGTGGTAGCGCAGTTTATTCCGCTTGCGCCCGCCACCGCCCCGAGCTTAAGAATCAACTGGAATCCGGTCACGGAGACCTGGCGCAATCTGAAACTGGCGAACCAGAACACCGTGGTGTTCCGCTCGCTGCTGGGCATCAGCTGGATGTGGTTTTTTGGTGCTACTTTTTTAAGCCAGTTCCCCAGCTTTACCAAAGAAGTGATGCACGGCAACGAGCAGGTCGCCTCGCTGTTGCTGGCCGTTTTCTCCATCGGCATTGCCACGGGTTCATTGCTGTGTGAGGTGCTGAGCAAGCGCCACGCTGAAATTGGCCTGGTGCCGCTGGGTGCGATTGGCATGAGCGTGTTTGCCATTGACTTGTACTTTGCCTCCCGCGGACTGGGCACCTCACCCGTCATGAGCTTGAGCGTTTTCATCACGCAACCCGCCCACTGGCGCGTGATGGCGGACCTGGCGCTGCTCAGCCTGTTTACCGGCCTGTACAGCGTGCCCATGTATGCGCTGATCCAGCTGCGTAGCCAGCCCACACACCGGGCCCGGATCATTGCAGCCAACAATATCTTGAACGCCCTGTTCATGATTGTCAGCGCCCTTTTGGCGGGCGCCTTGCTCAAAGCGGAGTTCACCATTCCACAAATCTTTCTTTTTGTCGGTCTGGCCAATGCAGTGGTGGCGCTTTCTATCTTCATGCTGGTGCCCGAGTATTTGCTGCGCTTTATCGCCTTCATGGTGTCGCGCTGTATTTACCGTTTCAAGGTCACAGGTGACCACCACCTGCCCACCACAGGCGCCGCAGTGCTGACTTGTAACCATGTCAGCTTTATTGACGCGGTGCTGCTGATAGCCGCCAGCCCACGTCCGATTTATTTTGTGATGGATCACCGTATTTTTAAAACGCCCATCCTGGGCTGGTTCTTCAAACTCCTCAAGGCTATTCCCATCGCACCGCGTGCAGAAGACCCGGTCATGTACGAAGCCGCGTTTGAAGCCGCCGCCAAAGTGCTGCGTGATGGCGACTTGCTGGCCATCTTTCCTGGAGACGGCATCAGCAAGGATGGTCAGCTTCAGCCCTTCAAGGGCAGCATCATGAAGGTTTTTGAGAATGCCAAACGCGACGGGGTGGATGCGCCGCTCATTGCGATGGCGTTGACGAATTTGTGGGGCTCGTATCTCAGCCGGGCGGAAGGGGTCGCCATGACCAAGCCGTTTCGGCGTGGTGTTTTTACCCGCGTTGGACTCGAGGTTGGCTCGCCGCTGAAGATGGCGTCGGTGACGCCTGAAGTCTTGCAGTCAGGCGTTGCCCCATTACTGCGCTAGTCGTTCCACCAGGAATTCCCGCGAGTACCAGAAGGTGTCGGGTGAGCTTAGCGCCGCAAGGCTGCCTTCCTTCGGGTCTTGACGTGACCTGATGTCCCAGCGCGCATCAACAATACGGCACTGCTTGCAGGGCAGCTGGCCCTTGCGCCGCTGCACCAGTGCAAATCGGCTGGTTTTTAAAAGTGCGTCAACGTCTGCTTCTGCATAGTCCACCGGCTGCGGCGCATCGTAGGCCACGATTTTTGCGCCCGTCAATAAAAACTGATAGCGTTCAAACTGGCCGTTGAAGTTGTTGGGTACGCGCACCTGCTGGCCTTGCACCAGCGCCACCGCCTGCGGGCTGAAGTGGCCGATAGCGCCGTTCAAAGGTGCAGTGACCCACGCCAGCGCGAGCAGAAAACCAAAACCATTCACGGCGGTGATGGGTTTAGTCCACGACTTTTTGGCGATGCCCAGAGCGCTCGCGGCAAACACCAGCGCCAGCAGCGCCCAAAAAAACGGCGAGTAGATATCCCGGTCGCCGACCGCGCTAACGGCGCCCTTGCCAATGCGTTGAATGGCCACGGCACCGAGTGCGCAACACACCAGGCTCACGCTGAACCAGATGCGCGCCATGCGCTGCCAGTAAAGCGCAATCAGCACCGCCACCGCAGGCATGGCTGCTATCAGGTAGCGCGCCGACCGCTGGCTGGGCAGCATGAAAACGATGGCGAGCGCCAGCAGCCACAACCACATGACTTTTTCAGCATCCCCAACAGCATGGCCGCTGCGATAGCTGCGCCAGGCCGTCCAGGCAGCACCAACCGCAAGTGGCAACAGCAAACCGGCGTTGACGAAATAGCCGGTGAGGATGACCAGGATGCCGCCCGAGCCACCGAAGGCCAGCTTGAGGTAACTGTCAGACGACTTGAACTTGCCGGCGTTCTCGCCCACCACAAACTCACGCCAGACCTCGCCCGGTGATGGGTCAAGCGCAAACCACAGGCTGAACACGCCGACGGCAATGACGCAAATAGCCAAAACCTTGATGCCGTCTTGAACAATGCCTGGCCTGAAAAGCTGCCACGGCGCGCGCCGCGCGTGCAGCACCTGGTAGCACAGCGCCAGGCCCAGGCCAACCGGCACTACCATCGCAAACGATTTGTACAGGCAGCCCACCCCAAGGGCCAAACCCGCCAGCAAAGGAAACTTCAAGCGCGAGGCGAGCAATTGCGAGGGCGACCAGGCCAGCGCGAGAAACACACCGCACAGCCAGAAGGTTTCAGGCGCGCTGGTCAGGTAAGGACGGCCATAACGGTAGGTGCTGAAGAACGACAGGAAAACAATGGCAGCAATCGCGCCTGTAACCGTTGCCTGATGTTTGTCTTGCCCTGCGGTGTGGCTGACCATTTTTCGTGTCAACAAGCCGACCATCAAGGCGGTCGCCCACAAATAAACCATGCTGGGCAGGCGCAGGTTCAAAAGCGTCCAGTGGTCGCCCCAGCTGCCTGCCACCATGGCTTGCCAGAACAGCATCGGGGGTTTGGTGTTGCGCATGAAGTCGTACGAGCTGACCAGCGGCAGCCAGTGACCACTCTCGGCCGTCAGGCGCGCAATATGCGCGTAGACCAGCTCATCGCCATTGCGGGGAATATGGTCGCCACCGAGCTGGAAAAGATAGCCCAGCGCAATGACAATCGCCAGCAAGACCCAGACGAGCGAGCGCGAACTCGGTGAGATGGGCGTTGTCAAGGTTCACCCTTGCCGCCGCTGCGGCGAAACGTCAGTCGGTCGTTGGCCACGAAATTAAAGACGCTCGACAACCCAATGGCGACCAGATTGGCCAGGACGTAATGCAAATAAAGCGAAAGCGATTTGGTCATCAGCGATTGAATGGCAATCGACACCCCAGCAGCAGCAACATATTTAAAAAACAGCACCACAACCGGAGGGCTGGCTTCGCCTTGGCGGTCGCGCCAGGTCAGGCGGCGATTGAAGTAAAAGTTACTGATGGTGGCCAGCGTGATGGCCAGCGCAATCGAGTAGTTCAGCCGGGTGTGGAAGTCTTCCACTTGCAACAGCAAAAACTCCTGGCAGGCGTACAGCACGGCAATGTTGATGACCGTGCCACTGGCTCCCACCGCACCAAACTTGACGAAGCGCCAGCGGGCCATCGGCTGCAAGCGGGCAGGCAGGCGGCTGATCAAGCGCTCGAAGATGCTGCGCAGATTGGCCATCAAGCCGCCGCCAAAAATTCGCGCGCTTTTTCAAGCACAACGTCGGGCGCAATGACTTTCAGGCACTGGTTGTCACCATCGCAAAAGCTGTTCCGGTGGTTGTATGCCGTCAAACAGGGCGAGCATGGCCACTGGCTGTAAAACGAATGGCATTGCGGCGTGAGCGGCGCATACAAAGCCGGCGTTTCGGGCCCGAACAGCATCACGGTCCAGATCGGCGTGAGGGCAGCAAACTGCCCCGGCCCGCCATCGTTGGTGACCAGCAGCTTTGCCACATGAAACAGCGCCAGCAGCTCTGCAACGGAGCGGGTATAGCCTGTCAGGTCAATCACTGGACTGGTCAGGTTTGTGCTTTTGACGTTGGCGACCAGCTGCTGCGCCAGCGCCTGGTCGTCTTTCAGGCCAATCACCGCCACCGCACAACCGTCTTGCACCAGCCCATTGCACAGTGCCGTGTACGACTCTAGTGGCCAGGCACGTATCGGCAAAATGCCACCGCCAGGGTACACCAGCACCAATGGCTTGCCTGCAATGGCGGGGAAGTCATTGGCCAAACGCTTGTCAATATCGACGACCAACTGCGCGTGCAGCTGCACATGCGGCGGCGCCTGGGTTGGCAACATGACCGGCAGTTTTGATGTGGGCACGGTGCTTGAGTCAATGGCGCGGGCCAGCGTCAAAAACTGTGCGCTGATGTGCTGGTACGGGTTGTACGGCACCGGCTTGTTGATATGCGAGCCGCGGTACAGGCCTTCTTGGGTGTGGCGATGAAAGCCAACCCGTACGCTGGCACCGCTGGCATAAGACAGCAAACTGCTGATGCGTGAGAACAGCTCGCAGTCAATCGCCACATCGACATTGGCGCGGCGCAACTGCATCACGCAGCGCCACAAACTGCCCAGCAAACCCGCCAGCGATTTGTCGTCCACCGTGTGTACATTTGCGGGTTTGATGACTTGCATCAAGTCCAGAATTTCGCGGTTTTTGCCAAACAGCAGGGCGTGCAGCTCTGCATTCGGATAACGCGTTTTAAGCCGCGCAAACATATCGTGCGCCAGCACCAGGCTGCCCATTTCAGACAGCAAAATAATCACGATGGCGCGCGGCGCGGCATTCGTTTGGTTTTTGAACGGGCGCGTGATGGCGTCCAGCACAGACACCGCCGCACACAGCGGTATGCCGGCCCAACGGTCTATCCAGCGTTGCAGGTTGATGTTCATGCGTTCAACAGGACGCTAAACACCGCGGGCCCGGTCGGCATGGAACTGCGTGACAAAGTCAGCAAAACGGCCTACCTCCAGCGCATCGCGTACTTCTTGCATCAGGTTCAGGTAGTAGTGAAGGTTGTGGATGCTGGCCAGCATGGGGCCCAGCATTTCACCGCAGCGGTCCAGGTGGTGCATGTACGCGCGACTGAACCCGCCCGATGCGGTACCGTCGGGCATCGTCCGGCCCCTGCAGGTATAGCAACTGCAGGTCATGTCAACCGGTGCGTCTTCCGTCTTGTAGCGTGCGTTGCGAATTTTCAAATCGCCAAAGCGGGTGAACATATGGCCGTTGCGCGCATTGCGGGTGGGCATCACGCAGTCAAACATGTCCACGCCTGCGGCAACACCTTCGACCAGGTCTTCCGGTGTACCCACGCCCATCAAATAGCGCGGCTTATGGTCTGGCAGCCGATGCGGCGTATGCGCCATGATGCGCTGCATCTCCTCCTTGGGTTCGCCCACGCTGACGCCGCCAATGGCGTAGCCAGGCAGGTCGAGTTCGACCAAGGCGTCGAGTGATTCTTGCCGCAAGTTCTCAAACATGCCGCCCTGCACGATGCCGAACAGCGCGTTCGGGTTGTCGAGTTTTTCAAACTCGGTCATGCAGCGGCTGGCCCAGCGCTGGCTCAGTTCCATCGAGGTGCGCGCCTCGGCTTCGGTCGTGATGTGGCCTGCCGTGTCGTACGGCGTGCATTCGTCAAACTGCATGACGATGTCGCTGTTGAGCGCCGTCTGGATTTGCATCGAGATTTCAGGTGTTAAAAACAGCTTGTCGCCATTGACGGGCGACGAAAACGCCACGCCTTCTTCAGTAATCTTGCGGCCTTTGCCGTCGGTGCCGCCGAGTGACCAGACCTGAAAACCGCCGCTGTCGGTCAATATCGGTTTGTTCCACGCTTCAAATTTATGCAGTCCACCGAATTGCTGGAGCACATCCAGCCCCGGCCTCATCCACAAGTGAAAGGTATTGCCCAAAATGATTTGCGCGCCCATCTCATGCAGGGACTGCGGCATCACGCCCTTGACGGTGCCATAGGTGCCGACCGGCATGAAGATCGGCGTTTGCACGACGCCATGGTTCAGCGTCAGGGTGCCGCGCCGGGCGTGGCTGGTGGGGTCAGAGGTGAGAACTTGAAAGGTGAGCATCGGGAAGCCAGGGTTGACCAATTTTAAGCCCCGCGGTAGAGGCCAGACGTTGCGGCGGACGGGTCAGTTTGCGGCTGTCTTTTGCAGCAGCATCGAATCCCCGTAGCTGAAAAACCGATACCGCTGCTCAATCGCGTACTGGTACAGGGCCATGATGTGGTCATACCCGGCAAAGGCGCTGACCAGCATCATCAGCGTGCTTTTGGGTAAATGAAAGTTTGTCAGCAACAAGTCAACCACTTCGAACTTGAAGCCTGGTGTGATGAAGATGTTGGTGTCGTTGCAGGTCGGGCCAAACCTGGCTTGCGACTCCAGCGCCCGCACGGTCGTGGTGCCCACAGCGACCACACGGCCACCCCGCGCTTTGCAATCTGCAACGGCTTGAAGCGTCGCGGGTGGTACTTCAAAGCGTTCAAAGTGCATCACGTGGTCGGCAATGTTTTCAGCCTTCACCGACTGGAAGGTACCTGCGCCCACGTGCAGGGTGACGCTGGCGCGCTGCACACCACTTGCCTCCAGTCGGGCCAGCACGGTTTCGTCAAAATGCAGGGCGGCAGTCGGCGCGGCAACCGCCCCGGGGTGTTTGGCAAACACGGTTTGGTAGCGCTGCTCGTCGTCTTTTGAATCGGTGTGGGTGATGTAGGGCGGCAAAGGGACGTGCCCGTGCTGCGCCATCAACGCATACGGGTCGCTGCTCAATTTGAATTTGTACAAAGGTCCGTCATCATTCGGCCAGCGGCCCAGCAGCGTGGCCGTAAAGCCGCCGTCCATCTGCATCACGGCACCGGGCAAGGGCTTTTTACTGACCAACATGTGCGCAGCGACCTCATGGCCAGACGCAGCGTCGGGTGACAGGACGCGCTCGATCAGCAATTCAAGCCGGCCACCGCTGGCCTTTTGGCCAAACAGCCGCGCCTTGACAACCATGGTGTCATTGAACACCAGCAAGTCGCCGGGCAGCAGCAGGCTGGGTAAATCGGTGAACTGGCGATCAATCAATGCCAGGGCGCGGGCATCCAGCAGACGCGAGCCGCTGCGCACCGCAGGCGGGTGCTGGGCAATCAGTTCTGAGGGGAGCGTGAAATCAAAATCACTGAGGGTAAAAGCTGTCTTCATAAGGGCACAATTGTCCCATGCCGCCCGCTGTAAAAGTTGCCGCCCAAGCTGTTCCCATCGCAGCCAAAACACAAGCCCAAAAAGCGCTGGACAAACTCGGCCTGCGCCGTGACATTGACTTGGCCCTGCACTTGCCGCTGCGCTACGAAGACGAAACCCGTATCACGATGCTGGCCGATGCACGCGATGGCGATATGGTGCAAATTGAAGGACTCATCACGAACAGTGAGATCAGCTTTCGACCGCGCCGCCAGTTGCGCGTCACCCTCGATGACGGCACCGACACCTGCACGCTGCGGTTTTTAAACTTTTACCCATCACACCAAAAAACACTGAGTGTGGGCGCGCGCGTGCGGGCCCGGGGCGAGCTGCGCGGCGGATTTGTCAGTCGCGAGATGGTGCACCCCAGCTTCAAACTGGCCGGCGGTGATCTGCCTGACGCGCTCACACCGATTTACTCTACCGTAGCGGGCCTGCCGCAGGCGTACTTGCGCAAGGCGGTGCTGGGCGGGGTGGCTAGGGCCGACCTGAACGAAACCATTCCCGCCGCCCATCTGGATAAAAACCTGCCGCAGCCTATGTGGAGCCTACGTGAGGCGCTACAGTTTTTGCATAACCCGAAACCCGATGTCGCGCTGGGTGCGTCGGGCAGGGCCGCCCCAACCGCGCACAGCCCCCTAGGGGGGCAGCGAAGTACGCGAAGCGACGAGCGCGGGGGCTTCTTGGCAGATTTTGAAGACCACAGCCACCCGGCCTGGCAGCGACTGAAAGCCGAAGAGCTGCTGGCCCAACAACTGTCGCAGCTTGAAGCCCGCCGCATACGCGCGGCCATGCGCGCACCGCCCCTGAGCAGTGCTTTGCAAAACACCCCGAGCGCGCTGCACGGGCAATTGCTTGAACGCCTGCCTTTTCGCCTGACCGATGCGCAGCAACGTGTAGATGCTGAAATTGCCGCTGACCTGCACAAGAATGTGCCCATGCACCGCTTGCTGCAGGGCGACGTGGGCTCTGGAAAAACGGTGGTCGCCGCGCTGGCTGCCGCCCGCTGCATGGACGCCGGCTGGCAATGTGCATTGATGGCGCCGACCGAAATTTTGGCGGAGCAGCATTTCCGCAAACTCATCACCTGGCTGGAGCCACTGGGCATCAAGACCGCGTGGCTGACCGGTAGCCAAAAAGCCAAGGAACGGCGCGAAGCACTGGCCATGATTGCGAGTGGGGAGGCTGGTTTGGTGGTCGGCACGCATGCGGTGATTCAGGACAAAGTGGTGTTTAAAAACCTGGCGCTGGCCATCATTGATGAGCAGCACCGCTTTGGTGTAGCGCAGCGGTTGGCGCTTCGTTCCAAAATGACTTCCGATGGGGATGAGCCGCACCTCTTGATGATGACCGCCACCCCCATCCCGCGCACGCTGGCCATGAGCTACTACGCCGACCTGGATGTGTCGACCATTGACGAGCTGCCACCCGGCCGCACCGCCATCGTGACCAAGGTTGTGCACGACAGCCGGCGCGACGAAGTGATTGAACGCATCCGCAGCCAGATTGCTGAAGGCCGGCAAGTTTATTGGGTCTGCCCGCTGATTGAAGAAAGCGAAGTGCTGGATTTGACCAACGCTACCGAAACGCACGAAGCCTTGAGCACCGCCCTGCCCGGCGCACTGGTTGGCCTGCTGCATTCGCGCATGCCCGTGGCAGAAAAAAAAGCCGTGATGGGTTTGTTCAACGATGGCGTGATGGCCGTGCTGGTCAGCACCACCGTGATTGAGGTTGGCGTGGATGTGCCCAATGCATCACTGATGGTGATTGAACACGCCGAGCGCTTTGGCCTGAGCCAGCTGCACCAGCTGCGGGGCCGTGTCGGGCGCGGCGCGGCGGCATCGGCGTGCGTGCTGCTGTACGCCACAGGCGACGCTGCGCGGCTGGGCGACACCGCCAAAGCGCGCCTGAAAGCCATGCTGGAGACCAACGACGGCTTCGAGATTGCCCGGCGCGACCTGGACATACGCGGGCCGGGTGAGTTTTTGGGGGCGCGGCAGTCAGGCGCGCCTTTGCTCAGGTTTGCTGAGTTGGCCGTCGACTCGCCATGGCTGGCGTGGGCGCGGGCCTTGGCACCTGTGATGCTGGACAAGCATGCGGCGCTGGCGGCGCAACACATGCTGCGCTGGCTCGGCAGCAAAGGCGAGTTTTTAAAAGCCTGAACACGGGTCAGCGCCCAAGCCGTCGCCCGCGGTCCCAGGCGCCCCAACGTCAATGCGAAGGCTAATGGACCCTGATCAGTTTTTTGTTCACAAATTCCTGAATACCGGCGCCCGATAACTCACGACCATAGCCAGAGTTTTTAACGCCACCAAAAGGCAGTTCAGGCGACGATACGGCCGCTGAATTGATGAACATCATGCCGGTGTCAATACTGCGGGCTACCCGCTTGCCACGCTCGATGTCCTCGGTAAAAACCGAACCACCCAAACCAAACGGAGAGTCATTGGCCAGCGCCACCGCGGCAGCTTCATCTTTGGCCCGATAAAACAAGGCGACCGGGCCGAAGAACTCCTCTTTAACCTAGAAAAAGCAGTTGGATGCGCCCGAGTGTGCCGCGCCCGGCGTGTCCAGCAAGGCGAGACAACGAAGCGGGCTACTGCCCGCGAGGCGGAGCAACGCAGCTGGGCGCGCTGGGAGCGGTGAAATCGGGCGCATAGCGCCGTCACCCAAGAGGCCAAAGCCAGCGAAGCGCAAAACCTGAGTGTTCATGCGGTCTGTGAGTTGTTTACCAGCGGTCAACTGCTTTTTTTAGGTTAAACCTAGAAAAAGCAGTTGGATGCGCCCGAGTGTGCCGCGCCCGGCGTGTCCAGCAAGGCGAGACAACGAAGCGGGCTACTGCCCGCGAGGCGGAGCAACGCAGCT
>JBKCGU010000057.1:0-3790 GCA_046303055.1 Polaromonas sp. | reverse complement strand
GCTATGCGCCCGATTGCACCGCTCCCAGCGCGCCCAGCTGCGTTGCTCCGCCTCGCGGGCAGTAGCCCGCTTCGTTGTCTCGCCTTGCTGGACACGCCGGGCGCGGCACACTCGGGCGCATCCAACTGCTTTTTCTAGGTTAAAAGTTAAAAGGGTGATGGCAAACACAGCAAGCGACGTACTTGGTGTTTGGCCGTGCGGCTCATTGAAGACCCTACTCAGCCAGGTTAACGCGCGCCCTTGTCTTTCTTTCATCAGCCCATACGCGCTGTCCATGCAGGACAGTCGCGTCAGCGTTGTCCTCGCTGTTGTAAAGTTGCCAGACAACTGTCTGCCCCTGCCATGGTCACCCGATTCAAATCCCTCAGTCCCGCCGCGCCTTTGTCAGACCAGGTAGCGCAAGCGGTCAGCCGTGAAGCAAAGACGGTACGACTGACGCAAGGCGACACGTTGCTGTGGTGGGGTGCGTTGTGGTGAACGCTGTGCAAACTGAAAGCGTGCTGTTTGGCGAGCATGGCTGCCGCAGGCTTTGCCAAAGAAGACGACAGCGCGGTGATCAAGATTCTTCCGGGCATCGAATTGCCGACAAAGCATGAATAAAATTTTTCTGGGTTGTATTGCCGACGACTTCACAGGCGCCAGCGACCTGGCCAACAACCTCGTGCGCTCAGGCATGCGTGTGGTTCAAACCATTGGCGTGCCGACGTCGCCTTTAAGTACAGACGTGGATGCGGTGGTGGTGGCATTGAAGTCCCGCACCATCGCCCCACAGGACGCCATTGCACACTCACTGGCCGCGCTCAGCTGGCTGCAAGCGCAGGGCGCCGAGCAGATTTACTTCAAATACTGCTCCACTTTTGACAGCACCGCCCAAGGCAATATCGGCCCGGTCACAGAGGCCTTGATGGATGCACTGGGCACCGATTTCACCATTGCCACACCCGCTTTTCCTGACAACAAGCGCACCGTTTTCAAAGGCTATTTGTTTGCCGGTGACATGCTGCTCAATGAAAGCGGTATGCAAAACCACCCGCTCACGCCCATGCTGGACGCGAACCTGGTGCGCGTGCTGCAAGCGCAAACCCGCCGTGTGGTTGGACTGGTGGACTACACCGCTGTGGGGCACAGTTCAGCGGCCATTGCAGAGCGCATCCACAAACTCAAAGCCGCTGGTGTTGGCGTGGCCATTGTGGATGCGATCAGCAATGAAGACTTGATGCGCCTGGGGCCTGCTCTCAAAGGTATGCCGCTGGTGACGGCGGGTTCAGGCGTGGCGATGGGCTTGCCACAAAACTTTGGTATCGCGCTGTCAGCGCAAGCTGGTGCGCTGCCCGAAGCCAATGGCTGGCAAGCCGTGCTGTCGGGCAGTTGCTCGCTGGCCACCAACGCACAAGTGCAAGCGTTCATCACTGCCGGGCTGCCTGCCTTGGCGATAGACCCACTGCGCATGGCCGCAGGCATTGATGTGGCGGCACAAGCACTGGCGTGGGCCGCGCCGCTGCTGCAAAGTGGGCCGGTATTGGTGTACTCCACGGCAGAAAGCGCCGCCATCAAAGCCGTGCAAGAAAAATTGGGTGTTCAAGAGGCGGGTGCTCTGGTAGAGCGCACACTGGCTTTGATAGCCACAGGCTTGGTGGCGCTGGGCGTTCGCCAGTTGGTCGTCGCGGGCGGTGAGACATCGGGTGCCTGCGTGCAGGCGCTGGGTATCACGCAGATGCAAATCGGCCCGCAAATTGCACCGGGCGTGCCGTGGACTTACTGTGTGCCCCCACCGTCGGCACTGTCTGTCCAGCCTGCCCCCCCTGGGGGCCGTGCCAGCCTTGGGGCGGCCCGGCGCCTGGCCGCACCAGGTATGCACATCACGCTTAAATCCGGCAACTTCGGCGGCAATGACTTTTTCACCGATGCTTTTAAGATGCTGGCATGACGCTTTCAAAAGAATCCCAGGCCCGCGAAGACATCTGCCGCGTCGGTAAAAGCCTGTTTGACCGGGGCTATGTGCATGCGACGGCGGGCAACATCAGTGTTCGTCTCGATGATGGTTTTCTCATCACGCCAACGGATGCATGCATGGGGTTTTTAGACCCCGCCAAATTAGCCAAACTGGACCACAATGCACAGCAAACCAGTGGCAACAAAGCTAGCAAAACCATAGCACTACACCAAAGTATTTATTCGGCTGCAGCACCATTTAATCCTCATGTGGGCTGCATCATCCATACCCACAGCACGCATTGTGTGGCCTTGACTTTGCACTCGCCTGGTGCTGAATTGTTGGGCGCGCTTACTCCCTACTTCGTCATGAAAGTAGGCCGCGTGCCCGTCATTCGTTACAGCCGTCCCGGCAGTCCAGCCCTTGCGCTGGAGGTGGCCAACACCATCACTCAATACGGTGCGCGCGGCACGCCGATTCGGGCCGTCATGCTGCCGCGCCTGGGGCCTAATGTGTGGGCAAGCACGCCCTTTGAAGCGATGGCGGTGCTCGAAGAACTCGAAGAAACCGCCAAGCTGGCGTGTCTGCAGCCCGGCACATTGCCTTTGACAGATTCACAAATTGAAGAACTGCGGCAAACCTTTGCTGTGGTCTGGTAACCGCCTGATAAAACCATGCCTAGATTCGCTGCCAACTTATCCATGATGTACACGGAGCGGTCTTTTCTTGACCGCTTTGAGGCCGCCGCGCAAGACGGTTTTAAAGCGGTTGAATATTTGTTTCCTTACGCTTACCCGGCAACAGAACTGGCTGCACGCCTGAAAGCCAACGGCTTGCAGCAAGTGCTGTTCAATGCGCCTCCTGGCGGCACCGATGCAGCCAGCATCGCCAAAGCGTGGGACTCAGATGGGGTCAAGGGCACAGCCTGCCTGCCCGGCCGGGAAGCTGAATTTCGGGCTGGCGTTGAGCTCGCCTTGACCTATGCCCACCAATTGAATTGCCCTCGTATTCACCTGATGGCGGGGCTGGTGCCCGTTGGCGCGACGCGTGAAGACGTGCAAGGCACTTACATCAACAACCTGCGCTGGGCGGCTGGCCAAGCGGCCAAGGCGGGTCTTGACGTGCTGATGGAGCCGATCAACACGCGCGACATTCCGCGCTTTTTCCTGAACCGGCAAGACCACGCACATGACATCATTGGTCTGGTTGGTGCGCCCAACCTCAAGGTCCAAATGGACTTGTACCATTGTCAGATTGTCGAAGGCGACGTGGCCATGAAAATCCGCAAGTACCTGCCCACAGGCAACGTGGGCCACTTTCAGATCGCCGGCGCGCCCGAACGGCACGAACCCGATGTGGGCGAACTCCATTACCCCTACCTCTTCAATGTGATTGACGAGGTGAGCGCGCAAGTGAACTGGGACGGCTGGGTGGGCTGCGAATACCGGCCGAAAAAAGGGGGTCAGCCTGGCGGCACATCAGCCGGCTTGGGCTGGTTACGGGCTTTGAGCCAAGGCGCATAGGGTTGCGGGTTCAAGATCAGCCTCTCGTCTTACAAGCACAGGGACGGCTCCAGAGCAACAATTGATGCCACGTGATTGCTCTTCATCCATGAACCCACCCGAATCGCTAGACGTCGGCGCGGACATCAAAAAATCTCCAGCGGCCCCGCACGAACCGGTGCCGCCTGCGGCCGATGCCGACGTACGCGCCGAAGCACAGCAAGCGCTTGCCACCGCTGCCAAGACGTTTTCCCTCAAGGTGCTGACGGTCAATATTCACAAGGGTTTTACCTTCTTCAACCGCAAGTTCATCTTGCCCGAGCTGCGTGAGGCGGTGCGCAAAATCGGTGCAGAC
>JBKCGU010000056.1:0-3776 GCA_046303055.1 Polaromonas sp. | reverse complement strand
CCAGCCGCCAGCGTGAAGCCGAATAAAAACTCGACCGCACGAATGACTTGATCGAGCACGCGCTGCACCTGGGCCAGAGTGCTGGTGGTGTCAATGTTGGTGATGTTGGGGAAGGCTTTGACCAGCGTGTTGTCAAAACTTTGACCGCCTTGGGCTGCGGCGGGCGGCGCTTTAAAAGCGCTGATGTACGACACCGGCACATCGGCCACATGGGCGACCGGGTACATGACAAAAAAGTTGACCCGCATCGACCCCCAATCGACCTTGCGCAGGCTGGTGATTTTGGCGCTGCTGACTTGCCCGCCAATGTCAAAGCTCAAGGCATCACCGAGCTTTAAACCCAGGGTTTTGGCAATGCCTTCTTCAACGCTGATGGCGCCTTTTTCCTCAACTGTCCATTGCCCCGCCACGGTTTTGTTGTGCGCCGGTTGCTCGGCGGCGTTGGACAGATTGAATTCACGGCTGACCAGGTTCTTGGCGCGGTCTTCTAGAAAATCATCTGGCGTGATCGGCTTGTTATTGACGGCCACAAGACGCCCGCGAATCATGGGGTACCAGTCGTACTGGGTCACACCACCGTTTGCCAATGCTTTCTTGAAGGCTTCGCCTTGCTCGGGCTGGACGTTGATGATGAAACGGTTCGGCGCATTGGGCGGCGTGGCTTGACGCCAGCTGTCGACCAGGTCGGTACGCAGAAGCACCAGCAGCATCAGCGCCAGCAGGCCGACAGCCAGGGCGCTGGTTTGTACCACGGCATAAACTGGCCGGGCCGACAGTTGGCGCGTGGCCAATACCAGCCAGCGCGGGGCGACGTCTTCGTTCACGCTGGCGCGTAAAAGCTTGACGGCCGCATAGCTGGCGGCAGCAAACAGCAGCACCGCACCCGCAAAACCGCCCACCGCTATCAAGCCCAATCTCAAATCACTGCTGGCCGCCACCAGCAGCGCCGCAAAGCCCAGCGTACCAACACCCAGCACGGCCACCGACGCTGGTTTTAGCTGGCCCACATCCCGGCGAATAACGCGCAGTGGCGGTACGGATGCGAGTTGCAAAACAGGTGGCAAACCAAAGGCCAGCAGCAGCGTCAGCCCCATGCCCATGCCAAACAGCACCGGCCAAACCGTGGCTGCAGGCAATGCGGTTTCAACCAGCCCGGCCAGCAGCAGAACAAAACCGTAGTGCACGGCAAAACCAATGGCCACGCCCAATGCGCTGGCAAAAAGACCGACCAGTACAAACTCAAAAGCATAGGCCGCAGCGATGGTGCGTTGCGGCTGGCCCAGCACCCGCAGCATGGCGCAGTCGTCCAGATGCTTGGCGGCAAAACCGCGCGCCACAATCGCCACCGCCACGGCACTGAGCAGTGCGGCCAGCAGTGCCACCAGGTTTAAAAACTTTTCGGCCCGGTCCAGCGTTTGCTTCATCTCGGGGCTGCCAGACTCCAGCGACTCAAGCCGCACACCGCGTATGCCGGATTGTTCAAACGGTTTTTTGATTTCAGCGTTGGCCCATTTGACGAAGTCGGCCACGGCCTGATCGTCCCCGGCCACCGCAAATCGGTAGTTGGTGCGGCTGGCAGGTTGAATCAGGTTGGTGGCCGCCACATCAGTTGAATTGATCATGGCGCGGGGTGAAAAGCTGATGAAGCCGGCACCCCGGTCCGGCTCTTGCGTGATGATGCGAGTAACTTTAAAACTGGCGTCCCCGATCAGCAAAGTTTGGCCGATTTTCAATCCCAGGGCATCCAGCAAAGAGGCATCAACCCAGACCGTGCCAGGCGCCGGAATGTCACGCGTGCTCTGGCCTTTGCCGTCTGCGGTGCTGCTGACCAGCAAATTCCCACGCAGCGGATAACCGGCAGGCACGGCTTTAAATGCTGCCAATTTGGTAGCGCCACCATCCGCATCCGTGGCGCGCGCCATGGTGGGAAAGCTGACACTGGCAGCCGTTTGCAAGCCCAACGCTTTGGCCTTGGCAATGAATACGGCGGGCGTGATGTCATCGCTTCGCAAGACGGCATCGCCGCCCAGCAACTGCCGCGCATCACGCTGCAAGCCACCCTTGAGCCGATCGGCAAAAAAACCAACGGCGGTCAGTGCAGCAACAGCCAGCGTGACGGCAACAATCAACAGCCGCAACTCGCCAGCGCGCAGGTCACGCCACAGCGTGCGCCAGCCGAGTTTGATGAAAAGTGTGTTCATGCCGCTAGGTTAGCCTAAAGCGGCTAACCGTTGCTGGCCAGGGGCTGGGCCACCAAAGCGGGCTGCAGCACCAAACGCTGGGTGTGGGTGTAACAAACAAAGCGCTTGTTGGTAGCGCGGCCAATCGCGCACAAGCCGACAGCTTGCGCCACCTGATGGCCCATTTGTGTGATGCCGCTACGTGATACCACGATGGGGACGCCCATCTGGGCAGACTTGATGACCATTTCGCTGGTTAAGCGGCCTGTGGTGTAGAAAACGAGTTCGCTAGACGTCAATTTGTCCGGGTTCATTGACATCCAGCCTGCTATCGTATCGATTGCATTGTGGCGACCCACATCCTCCACAAAAATAAGCATTTCTGGCTCGATGCCAGCGCAGTCAAACAGCGCACATGCGTGCACCGACCCAGCCGATTTGTAAGTGGTTTCTTTCAAGCGGATGGTGTTGACCAGCCCGTAGAGCTGGCTTTGGGTCATGATGGCTGCCTGGGGTAACTGGATCTGATCGACCTCGTCCATCAAGCCACCAAATACACTGCCCTGGCCGCAACCAGTCGTCACCACACGCTTGGCGGTTTTTTCTTCCATGTCGGCAATACCGTGGCGCGTTTTGACCGCTGCCGAACCCACATCCCAATCGACAGTGATGGATTCAATCTCTTTCATGCTGCTGACCAAGCGCTGGTTGCGCAAATAGCCCAGCACCAGCAGCTCGGGATGGGCGCCCAGGGTCATCAGCGTGACCAGCTCGCGTTTGTCAACATACACAGTGAGCGCCCGCTCTGCCGGAATAGACACGCTGAGGTGTTCGCCAAACTCATTGATGGCGGACACCTCGCAGGTCAAAGGGGCCTGAGCTTGGGTAAGAAAAGGAAGCGACATCTGCAGAGCCTACAACAAAAAAGCCGACACCTTGCGGGTCGGCTTTTCAGCTTGGAAAAAGAATACAAAGAAAGAATACTCAGACTTTTTTGGCCGCTGGATTTGCCGGCTTGTTGGCGGGATTCACCGTTGCGTCAGGTGCTTTGGTACTCGGTGGGCTGGCTGCCGTAGCGGCTGGCGAGTGTGCTCCTGCTGCTTCAATTGGCTTGACGGCTTCTGGGGGGGTGTAAACAAAGGCCCCGGGGTCCGCACAAGGCGGTGTTGCCATCGCAGGCTTGGTCTCTTTTCCAGTCGCCTTGGCGGTTTTGTAATAGCTGGCAGCTACTTTGTCTTGCGACTTGCAAAGCAGGTAGTTGTCAACCTTGGCAGCCCAGGCAGTCTTGGCGGCGGCCTCTGCAGCCTTGGCTTTGGCTTCGTCGTTGAGGGCAGGAAGCTTGGCGACTGCCAGCGAAGCAGCGAACAAGACCAGCAAGGCAAAGAGAATTTTTTTCATCACGTGTTTCTCAAAAAATTAAACTTGCACTGTCTGGCTTGGCGCCAAAGGCTCGCTGCGCTGCGCCGGAATTTTGCCCGACTTGACATCGTCATACCAATACTCGTGGTGCTCTTTTGCCCAAGCTTCGTCAACATAGCCGTGCCGCATACCGTCATAAGCACCGTCCATACCGATGGAGCCAAGGTAAGCATGCGC
>JBKCGU010000055.1:0-2666 GCA_046303055.1 Polaromonas sp. | reverse complement strand
TGTCATACGTCACCTTATTCTATATGACGTTTTATTTTGCGTCACGTCATGTGGATAGTGTTTCGGTGAACCACCCCCATTGTATCATAATTTTGCGTTTGAGCTCGCTAAAATAAGTTGGAACGAGGTTAGGACGACCTCCGAAGTTCGACTGGGCGATCCAATTGGAGTTCGACTGGGCGATTTTCATCATGGAAAAAAGCTTCCCCCGACGCTGACACCGCCGCCGCCAAGCTGGCCGCTGCCCCCGCGCTGTAACCGCGCTTTTGCCGCCACCGCCGTCCCCTTCGTTTCAATTGTTATCGTCGTCGCTGTCATCATCGTCGTTTCCGTGCTTTTAGTTGATTGTTGATTTTTGTGCCCCCGCCACGGCCAAGCTGCCACCGCCATCGCGCTTAGCGCCGCCACCGCTCTGCCACCGCCGCCGCGCCGCCGCCAAGCTTTCCCCGCCAAGCTACCGCCGCCAAGCTGCCGCCGCTGCCATGTCACCCCCAATCAGCCGCCGCCGTCGCGCTTGCGCGGCCACCACTCTTCCGCCGCCACCGCTCTGCCCGCCGCACTGCCTCCGCCGCGCTGCCCCGCCGTCGCGCAGGCCGCTGTAGCACTGAGCGCCGCCACCGCTATGCCGCTGCCGCCGCCAAGCTACCGCCGCCAAGCTGCCGCCGCTTTGGCCGCCAAGCTGCCGCCGCCGTCGCCAAGCTGCCGCCGCCGTTGCAGGTGGGCTGCTGGCCGCCGCGCTGTCGCCATCACCGCGCTGCCGCCGCTGCCGCGCCACCGCCAAGCTGCCGCCGCCAAGCTGACGCCACCGCCGCGCCACCGCCAAGCTGCCGCGGCCAAGCTGCAGCCGCCGTCGCGCTAAGCGCTGCCACCGCCCTGTGCGCCGCCACCGCCCTGCCACTGTTGCCACCAAGCTGCCGCCGCGAAGCTGCCGCAGCGAAGCTGCCACCGCAATCGCGATGAGCGCCGCCACCGCGCTGCCACCGCCGCCGCGCCGCCGACAAGCTGCCGCCGCGAAGCTGCCGCCGCTGCCGCGCCAAAGCCAAACTGCCGCCGAAGTCACGGTGTGCGCGGCCGCCGTCGCGCTGAGCGCCGCCGCCGTCGCGCTGAGCGCCGCCACCGCGCTGCCGCTGTTGCCGCGCCGCCACCAAGCTGCCGCCGCGAAGCTGCCGCCGCTGCCGCGCCACCGCCAAGCTGCCGCCGCAATCAAGCTGTGCGCCGCCACGCGCCACGGCTCTGCCGCCGCCAAGCTGTCGCCGCCAAGCTGCCGCCGCCAAGCTGCCGCCGCCCTCGCGCTGAGCGCCGCCACCGCGCTGCCGCCGCCGCCGCACCGCCGCCAAGCTGCCGCCGCCAAGCTGTCGCCGCCAAGCTGCCACCGCGCCACCGCCAAGCTGCCGCTTTTTCGTGGGGGGGGGGCGGATCTCATGGCTTGGAATATTTTTGGGCGCGTAGAAAATTACAAAAAATTATCATGCAACGGCGCGACACCCCAAAAAAATCTGGGCTGAGGGGTCGGAGTCTGTGTGGGGGTTCACAGGCTAAACCCCGTGCATAAATACATAAGTACTTACATTTGGTTTTGGCTATTTTCCGCGAAACCTCTCCTGGATAAATCTCCAGGAAAAGTTGCATCATTTGGAATGACTTCACATATCGCGTAATCAGTGCATTGAAGGATTCTGGAACAACCCA
Source organism: Polaromonas sp. (assembly GCA_046303055.1). Classification (GTDB taxonomy): domain Bacteria; phylum Pseudomonadota; class Gammaproteobacteria; order Burkholderiales; family Burkholderiaceae_C; genus Polaromonas. Next base: position 977 of record JBKCGU010000055.1, on the reverse strand, counting down.
ACATTCGGCGGAAAATCTGGACAAGTTGTCCAGGAGTTCTGCAGCAGAGCCACGTAGGAGTCCAGTAAATCTGGATTAACGTCACATCATTTTGCGCTGTTTTTTTTGAGACGGGTAGCTTAGTGGGGTTTGTGGTCTTAGAATTACCCTGGTTTATTTTTTTCAGCGCGCCCGAAAACTTGCTCAAAACTTGCTCGACTCCCACATCCCACAGCTCCGTGCCCACAAAAAAAGGCAAATGCCAACAAACTCATATATCACAAGACCTCTCGCATCTCCACAAGAATGCCTCGAGCTCCGCAGCTTCGCGCCTTGACGGGCTGTCGTTGCCGTAAGCCCAAGCGTCAGGTTAAGTCGAACGCGCGCTGGCTCCATTTGGGGGCTTGCCAGGCTGGCCAGATGAGGACGATTCAGACTGTGATGGCCACGACGTCATTGTTTTGTATGTCTCTCAACCAGCTTCGCGCGCTCATCCTTGCTGCCGAGACTGTGGTGACCGCCCAGGCCGATATGGCCGTCCTCCACGCGGCCTTTGACTCCGTGTCGATTACCCTTGTTGCCTTTCTTGGCCTGTTGCGAGCCATGCACGTCGCCGACGCCATGCTCTTCAATATCCCCTTCCACGAAGAGGCAGCGCCGCAGCAGTTCACCCGCTCCAAAAACCTGCGGATCGCCGACCTCAACGACGTCCAGGCATTGAAGATGACGCACTTTAGCCAAAGTCAGCTGCGTCATCTCTACGCTCACTTTGGCCTGGCTGCGTTGGCAGCGGGGGTGGGAACGACGATCCCCATCTTCACGGGCCACACCTACTACCGGATCCACCCGGAGGAGGTGTTCCTCTTCACCCTCACCAAGCTAGCTTCCGGCCTGACCAGCATCATGATTGTGGATACCTATTTTGGCGGGGATTACAACCGCTGGACATATGGGTACCCCTGGATGCTGCGTTACCTTGATGAGAGGTATAAGCATAT
>JBKCGU010000054.1:0-5795 GCA_046303055.1 Polaromonas sp. | reverse complement strand
GGGGCAGGCCAGTATGCGGGCAGTGTGGTGCAGGTTAAAAGCACGGCAGATGCCGTTCAGTTTGACTTTAACCACCCCTTAGCAGGGCAGCCCGTCACTTTTGAAGTTCAAATAATAGGCGTGTTATGACGACTCTTCCTCAAGAAATCCTGTTGGCCGAGCCGCGCGGCTTTTGCGCCGGTGTTGACCGCGCCATCGAAATTGTTGAGCGCGCGCTGGCCAAATTTGGCGCGCCCATTTATGTACGCCACGAGATTGTTCACAACACTTATGTGGTCAATGACCTGAAAGACAAAGGTGCGATTTTCATTGAAGAACTTGGCGATGTGCCGCCCGGTGCCACGCTGGTTTTCAGCGCGCACGGCGTGAGCAAGGCGATTCAGCTCGAAGCCGAGCGGCGCGGCTTTCAGATTTTTGACGCCACCTGCCCGCTGGTGACCAAGGTCCACGTTGAAGTGGCCAAGCTGCACAAAGAAGGTTACGAGTTCATCATGATTGGCCACAAAGGCCACCCTGAAGTCGAAGGCACGATGGGCCAGCTTGACAGCGGCATTCATCTGGTGGAAGACGTTGCAGACGTGGCGCGAATCAGCCCGCTGCAAACCCAGTTGCTGGCTGTGGTGACGCAAACCACCCTGAGCGTGGACGACGCGGCTGAGATTACTGCCGCTGTCAGGGCGCGCTTTCCGGATGTGCGCAGCCCCAAGATGCAAGACATTTGCTACGCCACACAAAACCGGCAAGACGCCGTGAAGGTCATGAGCCCCCAGGTTGACATATTGATTGTGGTCGGCAGCCCGACCAGCTCCAACAGCAACCGTTTGGCCGAGCTGGCCAACAAGCTGGGCACCGAGGCCTACATGGTCGATGACGCGAGCGAGCTGAAAGAAAGCTGGTTTGAGGGCAAAGCCAAAGTCGGTTTGACGGCGGGTGCATCAGCACCTGAAATACTGGTCAAGCAAGTCATTGACCGCATCAAGGCGCTGGGCGCCGTGTCGGTGCGCAAGATGGACGGGATAGAAGAGACCATCAAGTTCCCGCTGCCCAAGGGATTAAAGCTCGACGCGCAGGGCGAGATCAATGCCGGGCTGAGCCAGTTGCATCAGTTGAGCTGACAGCGGTTAGCGATGGTCGATCACTATCAAATAAATAGCTGTTCACGCTTGTTTTCTCTGCGCTACAGCCACTTTATTCATAAAACTCCACTCTGGAAGCTGCCGGGAAGGGCTCTGGGTGTGGATTGTGCTGAGGTATGGCTAAAGCTTGAGCATCTGCAAACTGGCGGTAGCTTTAAAGCGCGGGGGATGCTGAACCGATTGATCTCCAACGCCATACCGGCGAGCGGCGTGGTGATCGCGTCCGGTGGCAATGCGGGCATTGCAGTAGCTGCTGCGGCCAAAGAAATCGGCGTGCGTTGTGAGGTGTTTGTGCCCGAAGTCTCCAGCGCCGCCAAGCGCGACAAGCTGGCTGCCTTGGGTGCAACTGTGGTGGTTGCGGGCAAAGCATATGCCGGTGCAGCCCAGGCTTGCGTTACCCGCCAAATTGAAACCGGCGCACTGATGGCGCATGCCTATGACCAGCCAGAAGTATTGGTTGGCAGCGGCACGCTGGCGCTTGAAATTGAGGAGCAGGGTGGCGTGCCTGACGCAGTGTTGGTCAGCGTAGGCGGCGGCGGTTTGATCGGCGGTGTCGCCAGCTGGTTTATGCAGCGCACCAAAGTAGTCGCGCTGGAGCCCGAGCTGGCGCCGACGCTGCACAGCGCGCGCCAGGCGGGCCAGCCAGTCGATGTTGCCGTCAGTGGCGTGGCCGCCGATTCATTGGGTGCAAAGCGCATCGGCGATTTGGCTTGGGAAGCGACGCAGGCGCATGTGCGTGACGCGCTGCTGCTTACAGACGAGTCGATTCGCGCGGCGCAGTTGTGGCTTTGGAAAGAACTTAAATTAGCCGTCGAACCCGCCGCTGCCTTGCCCCTGGCAGCGCTGCACAGCGGCGCGTACAAACCGCGCGCAGATGAAAAAATCTGCCTGATTATTTGCGGCGCAAACGTAGACCTTTCAACTCTCGCCTGACTAGGCTTTTCTACAATCAAAACATGCTCGATATCACCCTATTACGCAAAGACCTGCCAACGGTCATCGCCCGCCTTGAAACCCGGAAAAGCGGTCAGACGTTTTTAGATGTGGAGGCGTTCACAGCTTTAGAGCTTGAGCGAAAAACCATACAAAGCCGAACCGAAGAGCTGCAAAACACCCGCAACACACTGTCCAAACAAATCGGCCAGCTCAAAGCCAAGGGTGAAGACGCCAGCGCTGCGATGGAGCAGGTCAGCAGCTCAAAAGCCGAGCTTGAGGTGTCGAGCGCGCAGCTAGACCAAATCCAGCAAGAGTTGCAAACACTCTTGCTGGCGGTACCCAACCTCCCGCATGAAAGTGTGCCGCTCGGCAAGGGCGAGGACGGCAATGTAGAAGTGCGCAAATGGAGCCCTGCGGGTGGTTTGGGTGGTGCGCCCGCCGAGCTGGCATTCACGCCAAAAGACCACGTCGATGTTGGCCAGCCGTTGGGCCTGAACTTTGAACTTGGTACCAAGCTCACAGGCTCGCGCTTTACCGTCATGCAAGGCAGTCTGGCACGTTTGCACCGTGCACTGGCAGCCTTCATGCTCGATGTGCAAACGCAAGGGCATGGCTACACCGAGTGTTATGTGCCATACATCGTCAACGCTGATTCATTGCGCGGCACGGGGCAATTGCCCAAGTTTGAAGAAGATTTGTTTGCCGCTAAAAAAGGCGGGCAAGAAGGCGCGGCTGAGAATGCAGCGCTGTATTTGATCCCCACATCCGAAGTGCCGCTGACCAACTTTGTGCGCGACGTGATCACGCCTGAAGCGGACTTGCCGCTCAAGTTCACCGCGCACACGCCATGCTTCAGGTCTGAAGCTGGCAGCTATGGTCGCGACACGCGCGGCATGATTCGCCAACACCAGTTTGACAAAGTCGAGATGGTGCAAATCGTGCACCCCGACAAAAGCTACGACGCGCTGGAAGCGATGACAGGCCACGCCGAAGCGATTTTGCAAAAGCTGGGCCTGCCGTATCGCGTCATGCTGCTGTGTACTGGCGACATGGGTTTTGGCGCAACCAAGACGTACGATTTGGAAGTGTGGCTGCCCGCCCAAAACACCTACCGCGAGATCAGTTCCGTGTCGAACTGCGAAGCCTTTCAGGCGCGCAGGCTGCAAGCCCGTTTTAAAAACGCGCAAGGCAAAAACGAGTTTGTCCACACCCTGAATGGCTCTGGGTTGGCGGTTGGCCGTACTTTGGTGGCAGTTTTAGAGAACTGCCAGCGCGAGGACGGCGGTCTTGATATTCCAGCAGTACTCCAACCCTACATGGGCGGCATGACCGAGCTGGTTGCCAAGATCGGCTGATAGAATCAAGCCTCGAGTGGAGAGGTGGCAGAGTGGCCGAATGTACCTGACTCGAAATCAGGCGTACCGCAAGGTACCGTGGGTTCGAATCCCACCCTCTCCGCCAGTGACTTCTTTCAATATTTCAATCCTTCAAACGCCTGTTTGCAAGTTGTTGATCTGATTGACTTTTTCCTTCCAAAGCTTTCCGCGTTCTTGAAGAAAGTCCCCCTTGGATGGGGTACTCGAACTTTTGAGACGGCTTTCTGCTCAAAACCTCTTGACCTAGCGCGTTCAAAACCCAAATTTGAACCGTACCGATTGCACGCGGTTTTATGTGATCCTGGCCCTCCATCATGACCATTCAAAAAAGTGTTCTTGAGATTGCCATGCCCGGTACTTTGCAGCCATTGAACGAACTCAGTTCTGTTGAATTGCTTGCGCCAATCGCGCAACCCCTTTTTTGATTTCCGTCGGCGTCAACCCGGCATATCCCATGACCAGTCCGGCACACTTTTTCCGTCTGAACTTGTCGCCTGCCGAGTAAAGCGGCGTGATGTTCCAAATGCCTATGCCGATAGCCTTGGCGCGTGCGATCAGATCGGGTTCATCTTCGATCTGAAAATCTTCCAACCAGACGACGATGTGCAAACCTGAAGCGGTGCCTTCAACTTCAACATGCTTGGGCATGAATTTGTGGATCGCATCGATCAGAACAGCCCTTTTGTTTTCGTTCGACCTTCTGATCCGCCTGATATGTCTTTCGTAGGCCCCACATTGGATGAGTTGGGCAATCACTGACTGATCAGGACTTGGCGTGTGGCGGTCTGTCAATTGCTTGGCCTGGCGGAAAACATTCACCAGTTCCGCTGGTAATACCAGATACCCGAGCCGCAGTTGCGGTGAAAGCGTTTTTGAAAACGTCCCGATATAGATGACTGAGCCATCGACATCCAGCGACTGCAGCGTCTGCACAGGTCTTAAGCCGTAGCGAAATTCACTGTCATAGTCGTCCTCGATGATCCAGCAGCGGTTTCTGGCCGCCCATGCCAGGAGTTCACGACGGCGACCGATGGACATGACGGATCCAAGCGGGAATTGATGAGATGGGGTCACATAGACCAGGGCATTTTTGACATTGGGCAACTGGTCGCACATGAGTCCTTGCTCATCGACGGTGATCGGTGAAACGTTAGCTCCCATGCCTTCAAAATTCAGCCGTGCACCCAAATAGCAAGGCTCTTCCATCAATACCTCCGACCCTGGGTCGACCAGCAGCCGCGCACAAAGATCAATGGCCTGTTGTGCGCCCTGGACAATGATGATTTGCTCTTGAGAGCACGACAAACCTCTTGCCCGCAGCAAATAGCCCTGAAGTTCGGAGCGCAACTCGGCGGCACCTTCGGGCGCGGCATAGTAAAGACTCGATTGCCGCTTCATGAGCGCTTGGTTGTAGAGCTTTCGCCACGTGAGTCTGGGAAAGTCTTCATCCGCAATGGCGCCGTAGAGAAAGTTGATTTCTCTTGGTTTGATTTCAGGCGTGACAGGTAAGTTCAATGCCGAGGTACGTCGCCCGTAGGCCGACAGCTTGCGTTGCTCGCTTTGAATGGGTTTTAGGGATGGACGATGTGCCTTCGCAGGGCGAGGTAAGGTCAAGGACACGCGAGCGCGTGAACCAGGTGCTGTTTCGATATACCCCTCGGATGCGAGTTGTTCGTAAACGGTGACCACAGTAGACCGAGAGACGCCCAGATCGGATGCCAATGCGCGAGTTGAGGACAGTTTCTCGCCCGGGCTGAGTTCTCCAGCATGAATCTTGAGTCGGAAAATTTCACAGACCCGCTGAACCGATCCGATTTTTTGCATGATGAACTGGTATGTTTAATTTAATCAAAAATGGATCTTCATGGTAAACCAGAGTGGACTGAAAATTCGGGCATCAAGTTATTCAGAGGCCCGTTGAGACGATGTACATCCCAGCCCACTTTTCGATCAAAAATCCAGAGCTTATGCACCAGATCATCCAGGCCCACCCTTTGGGCGTTCTGGTGACTATGACCCCCGGTAATCCCCCCAATTTCCACTGAACCTAAAAGTAGAACGTTTATGCAGCCTTGGCCAGATGCTGCTTTGGGGTGAAACCGCCCAGGGCCATATTCGGGCGGTCGTGATTGTAGGACCACATCCATTTGGTGGCGAAGTCTTGAACCTCTTCAATGCTGGACCAGTAATACTGGGATAGCCATTCGTAGCGAACTGTCCGGTTGAACCGTTCGACATATGCGTTCTGCTGTGGCTTGCCTGGCTGAATATATTCAAACCGTATGCCCCATTCCTTGGCCCAGTTCTGTATGGTGCCACTGATGTTCTCCGGTCCGTTGTCGCAGCG
>JBKCGU010000053.1:0-2842 GCA_046303055.1 Polaromonas sp. | reverse complement strand
AAATCGGGCGAAGAGGCTAGAGAGATCTGGCTGGTGGACAAAGCCCCAGTCGTCATCCAAAAGCTGGATGCCGCCGTCACCGTGCTAGCCGACTTTATGCAAAGCCAGGGTCTGGCCTGCACGCCCGAGGCTGTGCACAGCCTCAAGGGCGACGACGCGCGCGCCGCCTTCATCAAAAACTTCAAAGAAGTGCAGCGCCTTAAAACCCAGCTGGACCAGTACACCGACTTGACCGAGGACAACGCCGTCGCCATCGAACACATCCTTCCTGCCGAAAACCTGCAAGGCTTTCGCGGTGCCTACCTGGAAACCGCCCAGCGCCTCAAACAGCAGCAAGCCCAGCAAGACAAAGGTGACGGTAGACAAGGCAATGACGCAGCCGATGTGGACCAGCTCGACTTTGAATTTGTGCTCTTTGCCAGCGCGGTGATTGACTACGACTACATCATGGGCCTCATGTCCAGGTACTCACAGGGTACAGGCAAGGAGAAGATGACCAAGGACGAGCTGATCGGCTTGATCCTGGCCGATGCCAAGTTCATGAACGAGCGCGACGACATTGCGGAGTACATCAACACACTGAAGGCAGGTGAAGGCCTGAGCGAGACTGCCATCCGCGAGGGCTACACCCGGTTCAAGAAAGAGAAAGACAGCACCGAGTTGGCGGCCATAGCAACCCGCCACCAGCTGGCTCCGGTCGATCTGCAAACCTTTGTGGACGGCATCTTGCAGCGCATGATTTTTGATGGCGAGGCGCTGAGTGACCTCATGGCCCCGCTTGACTTGGGCTGGAAGGCCCGCGCCCAGGCTGAGCTAGCGCTGATGAAAGAGCTGGTGCCGCTTTTAGCTAAGCGTGCGCAGGGACGGGAGATTTCGGGCTTGAGTGCGTATGAGCAATAAGCCCACGCACTCGTCCGAAACCCACCGTATAGAGTTCAAACGCGAACTCACGCCCGAGCTTGACTTGGAAAAAGAAGGCCCGCCGGGCGTGCACTGCATCAAAATCATTGTGGCCAGCCGCACCCGCAACTCCATCGGCAAAATCAAAGCCCACCGCCAAGCCATGAGCTTTGAGCAACTGCGCATTTACTACGAGGAAAGGCCTTGTTGAAATGAACCCCATGGACTCCTCTGACTCCACCATTGATGGTGATTTTGATGCGCTTGTATCCGCTATCGTCCACATTCACAGTCAATCCCAGGCCTTTGCAACCAAGGCCGTCAACACCAGCCTGACCCTGCGCAACTGGCTGATCGGCCACCGCATTGTGGAGTTTGAGCAGCAGGGAAAAGACCGCGCAGCCTACGGCGAACGGCTCTTACCCACTTTGGCGCAACGTCTCGCAGCAGCTGGGCTCAAACGGGTGGACGCCCGCGAGCTGCGCCGCTTCAGGCTCTTCTACAGCGTGTACCCGCAGATTCGGGAGACACTGCCTCCCGAATGGTTGGCTGGCCCAGGGGCCGCAACCTTGCAAGCTGTGCCGTCCACGCTGCCGGAACCCAAACGGGAGCCAGCGTCTCCCACATTGATTCACCACCTCTCCTTCTCCCATCTGGCCGAGTTGTGCGACCTGTCGGACGACACCCAGCGCCGCTTCTACGAGCTTGAGTGCATGCGCGGCAACTGGTCGGTGCGCGAGCTGCGCCGCCAAATTGCCAGCCTGTACTACCAGCGCAGCGGCCTGTCCAAAGACAAAGCCAAACTCTCCGCCATGGCCCACGCGGCGGCAGAAACACTGCAACCCGCCCACATCATCCGCGACCCCTACATCTTTGAATTCTTGGGTCTGCGCTCGCGCGATGTCATGGCCGAATCCGACCTGGAAGATGCCTTGCTCGACCGGCTGCAAGACTTCTTGCTGGAGCTGGGCCACGGCTTTTGCTTTGAGGCACGGCAAAAACGCATCCTCATTGGCGATGAACACTTTTTCATCGACCTCGTTTTCTACCACCGCATCCTCAAGTGCCATATCTTGGTGGAGCTCAAGACCGACGCCTTCCGCCACGAACACCTGGGCCAGCTCAACACCTACGTCGCCTATTACAAAAAGCAGCAAATGACCCCGGGCGACCAGCCACCCATTGGCATCTTGCTGTGCACGGGCAAAAACGATGCATTGGTGGAATTTGCCCTGGGCGACCTGAACAACCAAGTCTTCGTCTCCCGCTACGCCGTGGAGCTGCCCCGCAAAGAGGATATGGAGCACTTCATAGCCCAAATCAGCCAAGAGGTTGGCCCATGAGCCCCAAAACATCCAAAAAAGCAGCTTTTCATTGCGGCGAATTCACCACAATTAAAAGTCAGGCAAGGCGCGGCGCAATCGCCATCACGCCAATGCGCAGCTTGCTGGCCGACCACAACATCAAGAGGCTGGCGCGATGAGCGGCGCGAAAACAAAGCTGGTTCCGAAGCTGCGGTTTCCGGAGTTTCGGAGCGCAGGAGGATGGACGCTAAGGGAGTTAGGCGATTGCTTGGACTATCTACAGCCTACGCAATATTTGGTTAACAGCACAGCCTACAACGACAACTATGAAATCCCTGTCGTTACCGCAGGGAAAACCTTCATTCTCGGGCACACTGATGAAACTGAAGGAGTTTTTGATCAACCCCTTCCAGTGGTCATTTTTGATGATTTCACAACTGCAACTCAATATGTAGATTTTCGGTTTAAAGCGAAATCGTCAGCAATGAAAATCTTGTTGGCGAAACAGAATGCCAACATCAAGTTCATTTATGAATCAATACAGCAAATCGACTATGAAGTCGGCGCTCATGGGAGACATTGGATATCTGTCTATTCGAAGATTAAGGTTGCAATACCAAAGTTAGACGAGCAACAAA
>JBKCGU010000052.1:0-27265 GCA_046303055.1 Polaromonas sp. | reverse complement strand
AAATGGCCGCTACCAGCACGCACCAATAAGCGATCGTCAGGTTCAAATAAGTCATTTTCAACTACCTTTCTGGCCTCAAGGCCTTGTTTTAATTGCGCGATCCGCTATTTAATTTATAGCAATCAGCTGGCCGTCAGCTTGTCAACGCCGGTCCACCAGCGCGTGGGCAATGGTGCCTAAATCGACATATTCCAGCTCACTGCCCACCGGTACGCCGCGTTCCAGCCGCGTGACCTGCGCGCCGCGCGCCTTCAGGGCCTGGGCAATCACATGGGCTGTGGCTTCGCCTTCGGCCGTGAAGTTGGTCGCCAGAATAACTTCCTGCACCTCTCGCTCGTTCGCTGGCACCGGCTGGCCGTCCGCGTTTTTGGGAACAACCCGGTCAAACAGCTTTTGCAAGCCAATGTCTTTGGGGCCAATACCATCGAGCGGGCTCAGCTTGCCCATCAGCACAAAGTACAGGCCCTTGTAAGCCAGCGTGCGCTCTAGCGCAGCTTGGTCGGCCGGGGTTTCAACCACGCACAGCTTGCTGCGGTCACGCTGGGGGCTGGCACAGGTGCTGCACACGTCAAGTTCGGTCAACGTGTTGCACAGCATGCAGTGCTTGATGCTGGCCACCGCATGCTCAAGCGCCCTGGCAATTTGCAAGGCGGCGTTTTTGTCATGCTGCAGCAGGTGAAACGCCATCCGCGCTGCAGACTTGACCCCCACGCCGGGCAGCTTGCGCAAGGCTTGGGTCAAGCCTTCAAGTGCATTAGACATGAAGCCCCCACGTTCGCTCACTGCATGTAGCTCTCTGCCCCCCGAGGGGGCGCTGCGCCTGCGGTCTGGCAAAGCCAGTCCCGCGGCCCCTGCTTGTAAACTCAAATGTCAAAATCAGAATGGGAGTTTCATTCCGCCAGGCAAGCCAGGCATACCGGCGGTGATCTTGCCCATCTTCTCGCCACTGACCTCTTCGGCCTTGCGCACAGCAGCGTTAAAAGCTGCAGCCACCAGGTCCTCAATCATGTCTTTGTCGTCTGTCAGCAGGCTTGGCGCAATCTCAACCCGTTTGACTTCGTGCTTGCAGGTCATGGTGACCTTCACCAGACCCGAGCCCGATTCAGCCGTGACTTCGATAAAAGCCAGTTCGTCCTGGGCTTTTTTCATGTTGTCCTGCATGGCTTGCGCCTGCTTCATCAGCCCGGCAAGTTGCCCTTTGTTAAACATGTTTTTTCCTTTGACGATGCGTTTTTAAATGGGGTGAATCATATCGGCTTGACGTGTCATGGGCACTTCAAGCCGCCGCTTGTACGGTGTGTTTGATGCTGCCGGGGACGACTTTTCCGCCCCAGTGGCGCACCATGTCCTGCACAAACGGGTCGTTGTGTATCAGCGCTTCAGCCTGAGCCTGACGCTGTTTGGCCAGCGCCTGGTGACGGCGCACCGGCGTGTCCGTGACGGGGCCGATTTCTACTGTCAGCTGAACGCTTGCGCCGGGCTGCTCGGTATTGATGGCGGTTTGTAACTTGTCGATATTGGCGGGGCTGTTCAGCGATGGGCTTTCTACCCGCAACGCCCACACCGCGCCGTGGTTGGCCACCAGTTGCGATTGCAAGGCCAGCTCACGCGTCATGGTTTTGATGGCTTCAGCGGCGACAAGTTGAGTGACCAAAGCGGCCCACATATCGCCCAGCTCCGTTTTGGCAGATGCAGGCGCTTCATCGACCGCGACTTGAGACGCTATCAATTCAGGAGTTACCGGCGCTTGTATTGATTGGCTTGCAGGCTGATCAGACGCCTCAAAATCTTTGTTGTCAGGCGGTTGGGGCGAGACTTCAGGTTTTTCAGCCGCTGCGGCTGGCGCTACAGGCACTGGCGCGGCCCGGGAAGGCTCAGGCGAGCTTTGGCGCTTTTTTCCAGGCTCGGCGGCGCTCCCCGCCCTGGGGGCCACAGTCAAGGGCACGCTGTCTGCGGGCTTGAAAGCCAGCAAACGCAGCAGCACCATCGTCAGCGCCGCGTACTCGTCGGGCGCCAGGCCCAGTTCAGCGCGGCCGTGCAGGCACAGGCTGTAAAGCAACTGCGTTTCGTCAGGCGGCAGAGTTTGCGCCAGCCGGGCGGTTTCGCTCGCTTCCGGGTCAGTATCGTCATCGGCCTCAAGCGACTTGGCCATCATGTCTGGCACCGCTTGCAGCACCGCCATGCGTTGCAGCACCGTCGTCATTTCTTCCAGGGTAGAAGCAGCGCTCAGGCCGTTCAAGCGCAGCGCTTCCGATGTTTCGACCACGGTCTTGCCATCGCCACGCGCCAGCGCATCGAGCAGCTTGAACACATAGCTGCGGTCCACACTGCCCAGCATCAGGCGCACGCTGGCTTCTTGCAGTGCCCCCGAGCCAAACGCAATGGCCTGGTCAGTCAATGACAGCGCATCGCGCATTGACCCACGCGCCGCCCGGGCCAGCAAGCGCAGCGCCTGAGGCTCTGACGGCACGTTTTCAATGCCCAGCACATGGCCCAGGTGCTCCAGAATCGTCTCAGGCGCCATCGGTCGCAGGTTAAATTGCAGGCAGCGCGACAACACAGTGGCGGGCACTTTTTGGGGGTCCGTCGTGGCCAGTACAAATTTGAGGTATTCGGGCGGTTCTTCCAGCGTTTTGAGCATGGCGTTAAAAGCCGTGTTCGTCAGCATGTGCACCTCGTCAATCATGAAGACCTTGAAGCGCCCGATCACCGGCTTGTAAACAGCCTGCTCCAGCAGTTGCGCGATTTCATCAACGCCGCGGTTGGACGCCGCGTCCAGCTCGGTGTAGTCCACAAACCGTCCGCTATCAATATCCTCGCAAGCTTGGCAAACCCCGCAAGGGGTAGCGGTAATACCGCCCTGCCCGTCAGTACCAATGCAGTTGAGCGACTTGGCCAAAATACGCGAAATCGTCGTTTTGCCCACACCCCGTGTGCCCGTAAACAGGTAGGCATGGTGCAAACGCTGGGTGGTCAAGGCATTGCCCAAGGCCTGCACCACATGCGACTGCCCGACCATTTCAGAGAAGTTTTTTGGGCGGTATTTGCGGGCCAGGACGAGATAAGACATGCGCACATTCTAAAGTGGCGAATCACCTACAATCGACAGTGACGAGCCTTCCCGCATGGTAAAGCGGCCAACCGGGTCAGGTGGGGAACCAAGCAGCCCTAACTGTGGAGTCAGTGCCGGGGTCAAGGCTCGTCACCTTATTCAAAAATCAGTGATTTGCCAGCTGGATTGGTCTGCCCGGAGGGGATCGAACCCCCGACCCTCAGCTTAGAAGGCTGATGCTCTATCCAACTGAGCTACGGGCAGATATGTCTGACGGGTGCTGAAGATAGCGGAAATTCAGCAGCATCTTCAAAAAAAAAGCCCACATTGCGTGAGCTTTTTTAGTTTTTTGGTCGGAGTACAAGGATTCGAACCTTGGACCCCCTGGTCCCAAACCAGGTGCGCTACCAGACTGCGCCACACTCCGACAAGCTTTGCATTATAGCGCGTAAATTTTTCGCTGCGATCACAACTTCACATACTGGTATTCCACCGGATTGGCATTGATGCCGCGGTCTGGTGGGGCTATCCAGCCGGCCATCTTGCCGGGCTCGGTGACGCGCTGCATGAGGGTGTGAACGAATGCTTTGTCGACGTCGTTGGGCAGCCAGTTGTCTTTTTTCGCTTCAAACTCTGCGGCGGTAATCGGTGTGCCTTTTGGGTCGGTGTGCACGCCGGCCCAGCTGCCGACGCTGCGGCGAAAGCGGGTCGATGGCAGCTCGAATACAAAATCAACACCGGCACGCTTGATGCCCATGTTCCAGCGGGTCAGGCCCACGTTGCAGTCTTTGACGTATTCGAGGCGGGTGGCTTCGTTCATGCCGACACGGGTGGAAATCGATTCGTTTTTCATGCCGCCCATGCCGTCTGGCACGCAAATGGTCATTTCGGTGTCAAGTTCCAGATGGTCAGCAAACTTGGCTTCGTCGGGGCGGCCTTTGATGCCGTTGGCAAAGGCGTTGGCGGCGTTGCTCGATGACTCGGAGCCGAACAGATCGAGCGACGACGTGAACCAGAAGTTCATGAATTTCTGAATCGTCGGCAGGTCGATCACACCGGCCTTGCGCAGCGTGGCGGTGTCTGATGTGTCGAGCTCTTTCATCACCTCCAGCGTGCGGCGAATCACGCGGCCAATGCCTGTCTCACCCACAAACATGTGGTGCGCTTCTTCGGTCAGCATGAAGCGGGTGGTGCGGGCCAGCGGGTCAAAGGCGCTTTCTGCAAAGCTCTTGAGCTGGAACTTGCCGTCACGGTCGGTGAAGTAGGTGAACATGAAAAAGCTCAGCCAGTTGTCCATCGGCTCGTTGAAGGTGCCCAAAATACGCGGCTTGTCGGCGTCGCCGCTGTGGCGCATCAACAGCTCTTCGGCTTCTTCGCGGCCATCACGGCCAAAATGCGCGTGCAGCAAATACACCATGGCCCACAAATGGCGGCCTTCTTCGACGTTGACCTGAAACAGGTTGCGCAGGTCGTACAAGCTGGGCGCGGTGTGGCCCAGCAAGCGCTGCTGCTCAACCGACGCAGGCTCGGTGTCGCCTTGCGTGACGATCATGCGGCGAAAGGTGGAGCGGTATTCGCCCGGCACTTCTTGCCACACGTCCTGGCCCATGTGGTCGCCAAAACCAATCTTGCGGCCTTCTTCTTTGTCGGCCAAAAAGATGCCCCAGCGGTAGTCCGGCATGGGCGTGTAGCCGTAGCTGGCCCAGCCCGAGGCGTCAACACCCACGGCGGTGCGCAAATAGACTTCTTTGGCCTTGAAGTCGGACGGACCCATTTCTTCCCACCAGTTTAGAAAAGCGGGTTGCCAATGCTCCAAAGCGCGCTGGAGCTGGCGGTTTTCACCGAGGTGAACGTTGTTGGGGATCAATGCTTGCAGGTCGATGTTGCTCATGTCGTTCTTCCTTGAATAATTAATAACCGTAATGATCTAACCAAGTGGCGGCGTGGAACCGGCTTTGCCGGGCCACAGCGGCCGCCCCCTGGGGGGAGGCGGCGCAGCCGCTTCGGGGGGAGTCAAATTCTTTTCCAGTCAAATTTGGCTTTTTTACCCGTGCCAAACAACTTCAAAGCGCCCTCTTCGCCCACCGCATTGGGGCGAATAAAAATCCAGTTCTGCCAGGCAGACAAGCGGCCAAAAATTCGTGTTTCCATCGTCTCTTTACCCGGAAAGCGCAGCGATGCTTCCAGGCCCGTCATCGCGTCGGGCGACATGCTGGCTCGCTCTTCCAGCATGATGCGGATTTCATCTTCCCAGTCGATGTCGTCAGGGGTCAGGGTGACGAGTCCGAGGGCCAGCGCCTGGTCGGCGCGCAAGGCGCTGTCACCCAGGTTTTGCAGTTGTGCAATGGTTGCTTCGTCTTCATAAAAACGGGTTTGCAGACGGCTCAGTTTGTTGACTGCGGGAAACCAGCCAAAGTTGGCCGGGCTCAGGTGCACAGCAGGTGCGGCGTCTGGTGAATCGGGCAAGTCCAGCATGTAAATGCGGTCGCAAGCCAGCGCCAGTTCATACAACGTGCCGGCAAAGCAAGAGCCGGAGTCCACCAGCGCAATCAACGACCGACTGGTCACGTCAAGCCGGGCCAGCGTGCGGCGTAGCGCGCCTGTGGTTTCTTTGACCAGCCAGTGGTCTTTCAGCGTGGCCAGCACCTGGTCCATCTTCATGACCTGGGCCGCATCGCCCTGGGTGCGGATGACCCAGGTGCCGACTTCCAGCTCGTTGGTGCGCAGGTTCAAAATCGCGTCGTCCAGCTCGCGTTGCAGTTTGAGCGGGTACCAATTGGCACCGGCGGCCTCGATGGTTTCAGGGGTGGATTCGATGGCAGTGCCGGGTGCTTTGACCGTCAGCGTGGCAATACGGCTGGCGCGGTCGACCTGCGCATCCACCAGGCTGTAGTGGTAGCCGGCGTCGTCAATCAGTGGCTTCAAGGCGATCAGTTCTATGCCTTTGGTGCCCGAAGCCCTTGTGGATGTTGCCTTCAATGCTTCAATTTCAGTAGCAAGCAACTGACCAAAGGCTTGCGGCTTGGCGTGTGCGTCGATCAGTTTCCAGTCTTTGGCCCGGTCAGCGCGCACGCCTTCTGAGGTGAGGCTGAACATATCGGCCAGGTCACGGCGCACCTTGCGCTTGTCGGTCACGCGGGTCAGGCCGCCGGTGCCGGGCAACACGCCCAACAACGGTACTTCGGGCAGACTGACGGTGGAGCTGCGGTCGTCGACCATGATGATGCGGTCGCAGGCCAGGGCCAGCTCATAGCCGCCACCCGCGCAGGCACCGGTCACAGAGGCAATGGCTTTCAGGCCATCGTGGAGGGACGAGTCTTCGAGGCCGTTGCGGGTCTCGTTGGTGAACTTGCAAAAGTTGACCTTCCAGCCGTGCGTTGACAAGCCCAGCATGTAAATGTTGGCGCCCGAGCACCAGATTTTTTCTTTGCCTGACTCAAACACCACCACCTTGACGGCCGGGTGCTCAAAGCGGATGCGGTTGATGGCGTCGTGCAGCTCAATGTCAACACCCAGGTCGTAGCTGTTCAGTTTGAGCTTGTAACCGGGCCTGATGCCGCCGTCTTCATGGATGTCGAGCTTGAGCTTGGCCACATCGCCGTTCACGTCCAGCGTCCAGTGCTGGTACTTGGCCGGGTGGGTGGCAAAGCTGACCAGCTCTCGCTCAACACCTTCAATGGTTTGTTTGAACAAAAGGGGTTCTGTCATTGCGTTCATGTTGTCTCCTGACCGGTTATTGGGGAACGGCGCGTTGAAGGTCTGTCATGCTTTGTTTCACGGTGCGGGCGGCTGTGTCAACTACCGCGTCAGCCCGGGCATAAAGCGCCTCGCGGCTCGACAAAATGCGGCGCAAGTCGTCAAGTGCTTCATGGCTGGCGCCATTGGCATCAAAGGGGCGCATGTCGCCCTGCGCCACCACACGGGCCATGTGTTCTTCGGGGCTGGCTTTGAGCCACACACAATAAAAACGGCTTTGCAGCAAGTCAAAGGTTTCGCGCTCACTGACAATGCTGCCGCCAGTCGTCATCACCACGCCTTCGGGGTGGTCTTCAGCAATTCTGAGCAGAGCGCGCCGCTCGTAGCGGCGGTAACCGGCTTGCCCATGCAGCAACAAAATTTCGTTCATGCTGGTCCCGGCTTCGCGTTCAATTTCCCGGTCCAGCTCAATGAATGGCACGCCGCGCTGGGTGGCCAGTTGCGCACCCAGGGTTGACTTGCCCGCACCGCGCAAGCCAATCAGTGCAATGCGTTGTTCACGCCCCTGGGCATCACCCAGGCCGAAGGTGCTGCCCAGCAGGCTGTAGGCCTGGTCAAGTTGTGAATCGTCAAGGCGCGACAGCAAGCCCTGTGCGCGGGCCAGCGCCGGCCTGGGCGCGTCTTGCAACAGGTCAATCAGGGTGATGTTAAGAGCCCGGGCGGCAGCTTCCAGCGAGTTGATGGACACATTGCCTTTGCCGCCTTCAACATCAGCCAGAAAACGCCCGCTCAAACCCGAATCAGCCGCGAGCGCCTTGCGCGTCATGCCGCGACGTGCTCGCCAGGCGCGTACGCGGGCACCCAGCTCAGCCAGGGTGGCCAGCGGGGCTTTGCCATCATGCTCGTTAAACCTGGTGACCATGTTCATGAATTGCAGTATACTTCACAAAACGAAGGCGTCAAGCAGTTTATTGCATTTTTATGAGGACTCGACAATGAAGCTCAAAATACTGGTGGGTACCATGACCAGCACCGCTGACTATGTAGCACAAGCCATTCAGATGGACTGCGCTGACTTGATTGATGACATTCAGATTGAATTGATGGACAACCTGGACGTCAGCACCTTCAGTGCCGAAAAGGCGAAAGATGCGCTATATCTCATCTGCACATCCACCTACGGCCAGGGCGATGTGCCGGACAACGCCCGGGCGCTGTATGAGTCCATGGCTGCCCAGCCGCAGTTTTTAGGCCACATTAAATACGGGGTGATCGCCTTGGGCGACCGAACCTACCTGCAAACCTTCTGCTTTGGCGGTAAAAAATTCGACGAGCGCTTGGCTGACCTGGGCGCGCAACGTCTGGGCGAGGTGTACTGCCACGACGCCAGCACCGGCACCATGCCTGAAGAAGAAGGCACCGCTTGGTGCAGGCAGTGGCTGGCAGATGCGCTGCAGGGCACCGCAGCGGCCTAAAACCGCTTCAAACGCTTCAAAAGCTTGAAACGCTTCAAACAGGGTTTTTAGGGATCAAATCGGCTGCAGCCCAATTGAAATATACGCTGTGAGCTATAAAAATAATAGCAATCAAAATAGTCACTGGACACAAAAATGCAACTTAGCCAGGCCGACCACAGCGCACAACCGCCTCTTGTCACCGTCCCGCGCCGCTACAACGCTGCGCACGACCTGCTGGCGCGCAACGCTGCCTGGCCTGACAAAACGGCCTTCATCAACGCCATCAGTGGCCAAACCCTCAGCTATGGCGAGCTGACCCGCCAGTCGCACCAGTTTGCCAACGCCCTGCGCGCGCACGGCTTTGCGCCTGAAAGCCGGGTGCTGGTGGCAGTGCTGGACACACCCGACTGGCCGGTTGTTTTTCTGGGCTGCATATTGGCAGGCGTGGTGCCGGTAGCGGCCAACACGCTGCTGATGACGGCTGATTTCGACTTCATGCTTCGCGATTCAAGAGCGCAAGGCCTGGTGGTGTCTGGCGTGCTGCTGCCTGCTTTTGAACCCCTGTTCGGCAACATTGACAGCCTGAAGACGGTGGTGACGGTTGGCGAAGGCCAAGCGGTGCCCGCAAACACCCCTTTGGCGTCAAATCACCCATCAATTGTGCCTCTAGCCCAATGGATTGATAGGCTAGCAGCTCCTGAAACCATAGCAATCGAGATTGCCGACACCTGCGCTGACGACGCCTGTTTCTGGCTCTATTCAAGCGGCTCCACTGGCACGCCCAAGGGCACGGTGCACCTGCACAGCCATTTGATTCAAACCGCTGAGCTGTATGGGCGCGGCGTGCTGGGCATCCGTCATTCAGACGTGGTGTTTTCTGCCGCCAAGCTGTTTTTTGCCTACGGCCTGGGCAACGCGCTGACCTTTCCGATGGCGGTTGGCGCCACCACTGTGCTGCTGCCGGCGCGACCTGCCCCCGCTGACGTGTTTGATGTCCTGAAACGCTTGAAGCCGACTATTTTTTATGGGGTGCCAACCCTGTATGCCGCGCTACTGGCCGACCCGGCCCGTCCGGCCAAGGCGGAGGCGGCGCTTCGCCTGTGCACCAGCGCCGGCGAGGCTCTGCCCGCCGAGATCGGTAAAAAGTTCACCGCGGCCTATGGGGTGGAGATTCTGGACGGCATTGGCTCGACTGAAATGCTGCACATTTTTTTAAGCAACCGGCCCGGTGCGGTGCGCTACGGCACCACCGGCCAGGCCGTGCCAGGCTATCAGCTGCGAATCGTCAGCGACGACGGCAAAGACTGCGCGGTAGGCGAGATAGGCGAGCTGCATATCAGCGGCCCCACGTCAGCCATCATGTACTGGAACAACCGCGCCAAGACAAAAGCCACCTTTGCCGGCGAATGGACCAAAAGCGGCGACAAATACACGCTTGACGCGGATGGCTACTACACCTACGGCGGCCGCAGCGACGACATGCTCAAGGTTGGCGGCATTTACGTGTCGCCGTTCGAGGTTGAAGCCTGCCTGATGACCCACCCTGCGGTGCTGGAAGTTGCCGTGATTGGCGTGCAGGACGACGACGAGCTGGTCAAACCCAAGGCCTATGTGGTCTTGAAATCAGGCCAGAGCGCGACTGCCGACGCGCTGAAGGGCCACGTCAAACAGCATCTGGCCCCCTACAAATACCCGCGCTGGATCGAGTTTGTGGGTGAATTGCCCAAAACTGCCACGGGAAAGATTCAGCGCTTCAAGTTGCGGCACACGGCGTAGCTAGATCGGACAGTTTTGATCAAATTGCGGCTCACGCCGTCCGCGCAGCGACGCGATACCCTCATGCACATCTGGCCCTGAAAAGCCCATGAACTCCAGCGCCAGCGACGCATCAAAGGTGGGCCCAGCCAGACGCAGCCAGTTGTTGAGTGCGTACTTTGTCCAGCGAATGGCGGTGGGCGAGCCTTTGGCAAGCTTGGTGGCCACTTCAAACGCTTTGGGCAGCAAATCTGCGTCATCTACCGTCAGTGACACCAAACCAATCCGTTCTGCCTCTTCACCCGACACCGCCTCACACAGCAGTAAATAGTATTTGGCCTTGGCCATGCCGCACAGCAACGGCCAGACGATGGCGGCGTGGTCGCCCGCTGCCACCCCAAGCCGGGTGTGGCCGTCGATGATGCGAGCCGTTTTTGAGGCAATGGAAATATCAGCCAGCAAACCCGCCACCAGCCCAGCCCCCACCGCCGGGCCGTGCATGGCAGACACAATGGGTTTACCGCAATTGATCACGTTGTAGACCAGATCGCGTGCCTCCTTCCACACCCTGGCACGCACATTGAAGTCGTTCGCCATGTCTTCAACCAGCCCCAAATCGCCACCGGCCGAAAAGCCTTTGCCTTCACCGCGAATCAGCGCGACGCGGGTGTCTGGGTCTTTGTCGATGTCTTGCCAAATCGTCGACAGCTCTTTGTGCATGTTGTGGTCGGCGGTGGAGAGCTTGCCGTTCGCGCTTTTAGCCGCACCCATGACGATTTCTAAAATACCGTGTTCGTGGCGATTTAAGGTGAGTGCTTTGTAGTGGCCGTAAAGCGCGTCATTTAAAGGCAGGTTGCTCATAAATATCCTGGTTAAACATCAAATCTTTTTGCGTTCGAGCCAGCACGGCTCTTTCAGCAGGTTTTTCCGGATTTTGCCAATCGGCGTTTTCGCAAAGCTGTCAACAAACTTCACCAGGCGCGGACGCTTCAATCTGGCCAGCTTGGCCTCACACTGGCTCACCACCTGCGCCTGGGTCAACACGAAACCGGCCTTGAGCAAAATGTACGCGGCAGGCACTTCACCCCATTTGTCGTCCGGTATGCCAAACACCGCACATTCAGCCACGTCAGGCAGCAGGTACAGCACCTGCTCAATCTCTTTGGGGTAGACGTTTTCGCCACCCGATATCAGCATGTCTTTGGCGCGGTCAATCAGGGGGCTAAAGCCATCCACATCCATCACACCAATGTCACCGGACAAGCCCCACCCCTGGGCCATTTTGAAGAAGATGGGCTGGTTTTGAATGAACGTGTCAAAAGTCGCCCCACCCGGCTCAGAAGGGCCGATGGCAATGTACCGGGTCATTTGCGGGCAATCTGGTGCTACAGCAGCCACTTTGTCCGCAAACTGCGCATCGAATATCAGCACCTGAGTTTCAGACTTGTTCAATACCCAGGCCAGCTCGTCGGGCGCATAGAGCACCGAGGCATTGTTCAGCACATAGCCGGTGCGCGCCGCGCCGAAAAACACGGCGCCATACGCCGCAAGGTTGCGCGACAGCATGGCGACTTTGCTGCCCTTGTTCAAACCTGGCGCCAGCAACGCATGGGCCAGCTGGCTGGCGCGCTCGTCCAGCTGGCCGCAGCTGATGACCGTGCGCTTGTCGGCCTGGCGACGGATGACGGCTGCCTTGTGCGGAAAGCGCCGTGCCGAGCGCCTGAGCATGTCACCTGTCAGCATCAATGCCTTTCAATAAAAGTAGCCACTTTTGCAAATTGTCATCATAAACTCCGCCTGGGTTCAGCTTGCAGATCGCGGCATCCGCGTCTTGCGTATTACTTCATATTTAAACAATTTAATCTTCAAGCTCGGGTTTTACACTAGATGCGAACCCGATGTCAGCATTTAAGATTTAACGCGTTACAACCCTCTCAAATCAGGAGCAACCCATGACCTCTCGCCGCCTCGTTTTAACCCGTAGCGCTGCCGTTTTAGGTGGCGCATCCGTTGGCATTTTGCTGCCTGAAACAGTGCGCGCCCAAAGCGCGAAAGTGCGTGTTGGCTTCATGCTGCCCTACACGGGCACATTTGCACAGCTTGGCGTGGCGATTGAAAATGGTTTCCGCATGGCCATCAATGAACAGGGCGACAAACTGGGTGGCCGCGAGATTGAATACTTCAAGGTGGACGACGAGTCAGAACCGTCCAAAGGCATTGAAAACGCCAACAAGCTGGTCCAGCGCGACAAGGTCGATGTGATTGTGGGTACCGTGCACTCGGGCGTGCAAATGGGCATTCAAAAAGTTGCGCGCGACACTGGCGTGCTGAGCCTGATACCGAACGCAGGCATACACGCCGCCACACGCGCCTTGTGTGCGCCCAACGTCTACCGTACCAGCTTCAGCAACTCGCAGCCAACCCGGGCTCTGGGCAAGGTCATGGTCGACAAGGGCCACAAAAAGACCGTCTGGATCACCTGGAAGTACGCCGCTGGTGACGAGGCTTTTGAAGGCTTCAAAGAGGGCTACACAGCCGCTGGCGGCACGATCATCAAAGAGCTTGGCTTGCCATTTCCGCAAGTGGAGTTTCAGGCGCTGTTGACTGAAATCGCGGCGCTCAAGCCTGATGCTGTAGCCTGCTTTTTTGCGGGTGGCGGCGCAGCCAAGTTCATTCGTGACTACGCCGCTGCAGGCCTGAAAGGCAAAATTCCGCTGTACGGTTCCGGCTTTTTGACCGAAGGCGTACTAGACGCTGCAGGCCCGGCGGCTGACGGCATCATCACCACCATGCATTACAGCGACTCGCTGGACACGCCGCGCAACCAAAAGTTTCGCCTCGACTACGCCAAAACATTCCGAGCCCAGCCCGACGTGTATGCGGTTCAGGGCTACGACACCGGCCTGCTGCTGGTGCAGGGCGCAAACGCCGTCAAGGGCGACCTGAACAACAAGGCCGCGCTGTACAAGTCGATGGAAGGCGCAGTGATCGACAGCCCGCGCGGCAAATGGAAGATGAGCCCATCGCACAACCCGATACAGGACATCTACATTCGGCAGGTCGAGAACAAGGAAAACAAGGTGATTGGCATAGCCGCCAAGGCGCTGGCCGACAGCGGCGCTGGCTGCAAGATGGCTTGAGTGTGGCCCCCACGGTCGTTCGCTTCGCGTAACTCCCTGCCCCCCGAGGGGGCCGCTGCGCCTGTGGCCCGGCAAAGCCGGTTCCACGGCCCCTGTTTGACTTGATACCAACAGCCCTCTCCATGAACTTTTCCCAATTCCTCATCCGGCTGCTCAACAGCGAGCGAAATTGGTGTCTGACCCTAATAACCCTAATAGCCCATTCGCTTCACGTAACTCCCTGCCCCCCGAGGGGGCCGCTGCGCCTGTGGCCCGGCAAAGCCAGATCCGCAGCCCCCGCTTGACTTGATACCAATCGCCCTCTCGATGGACTTTCCCCAATTCCTCATCCAGCTACTGAACAGCGTGCAGTACGGCCTGCTGCTGTTTATGCTGGCTGCGGGCTTGACGCTGATTTTTGGCATCATGGGCGTGGTGAATCTGGCGCATGGCAGTTTTTACATGCTGGGGGCTTATCTGGCCTGGTCACTGAGCGCAGCGTTTGGCAGTCTGACGCTGGCTATTTTGGGCGGCGCGGTGCTGTCGGTGGTGTTTGGCCTGGCCCTTGAATGGCTGCTGTTCAGGCACTTTTACAAGCGTGACCACCTTGACCAGGTGCTGCTGACGTTTGGGCTGATTTATATTTTTGAAGAACTGCGTTCCATCGTTTGGGGCGACGACGTTCATGGCGTGACGATTCCTGCGTTGCTCAGCGCGTCGATTCCCTTGACCGAGAATCTGTCTTACCCGGTGTACCGCCTGTTCATGTCGGGTGTTTGCATTGCGTTGGCGACTGGTTTGTATTTGCTCATTTCAAAAACCCGGCTCGGCATGAAAATCCGCGCCGGGGCTTTCAACCGCGACATGGCGGAGTCACTCGGCATCAACATCAAACTGATTCACGCGACAGTGTTCGCCCTCGGTGTGGGCCTGGCGTCAGTGGCGGGCATGATTGCCGCGCCGATTGCCAGCGTCTACCCCAACATGGGCTCGCAGGTGTTGATCATGTGCTTTGTGGTGGTGGTGATAGGCGGCATTGGCTCAGTGCGC
Organism: Polaromonas sp.; assembly: GCA_046303055.1. GTDB lineage: Bacteria > Pseudomonadota > Gammaproteobacteria > Burkholderiales > Burkholderiaceae_C > Polaromonas. The sequence continues at coordinate 13,136 of JBKCGU010000052.1, read as the reverse complement.
GGTGCCCTGATAGCAGCGCTGCTGGTGGGGCTGGTGGATACCTTTGGCAAGGTGCTGCTGCCGCAAGTGGCAGGCATGCTGGTGTACATGTTGATGGCCGCCGTGTTGTTGTGGAAACCTGAAGGTTTGTTCAAGCAATGATCCATCTTGCCCCCACGGTCGCGCACTTCGTGTCGCTCCCTGCACCTTGCAGGCCGCCGCTTGCCGGGGGCTTCGCTTCTGTCACCTGTCCAAACCTGCCCAAGCAGGTTTGGAGCCGCAGGTTCCAGCCCCAGAGGGGGCCGCTGCGCCTGCGGCCTGGCCGAGCCAGATCCGCGGCCCCTGCTTGAAAAACCCATTGCCCATCTATGAGTGCCGGAACAGCCAACCTAGAAATCTTGCCAACCAGCATCAAGCTTGTCTTGGGCATGGGCCTGGTCGCCCTTGTTGCTTTCCCTTTCGTCGGTACGCCGTTTTATACCGAGATGGTCACGCGCATGATGATCATGGCTATTTTTGCCATGAGTCTGGACCTGCTGCAGGGCGTGACCGGGCTGGTGTCGCTGGGCCATGCGGCCTACTTTGGCCTGGCCGGCTATGCGCTGGCTTTTTTAACGCCGCAGGGCGAGGCCATCAGTCTGTGGTGGACATTGCCCCTTGCAGTTTTAGCATCCGGCCTGGCCGCGCTCATCATTGGTTTTTTTGTCGTGCGCACCCACGGCATTTACTTCATCATGGTCACCATGGCGTTTGCGCAGATGGTGTTTTATCTGTTCTTTGACAACAAGGTATTGGGCGGCTCCGACGGGCTGTACATCAACTTCAAACCCAGCACCGCCATCATGGGCTGGGTGCCATTTGACATGGACAACAAGCGCGTTCTGTATTACTTCACCCTGGCGGCACTGCTGGTGACCTATCTGTTCTTGCGCCGCCTGCTGTTCAGCCCTTTTGGTCGCACGCTCAGTGGCATCCGCGTCAACGAACACCGTATGCGCGCCATGGGTTATGGCGTCTTTGGTTACAAGCTGGCTGCCTTCAGCGTGGCAGGCGCGCTGGCCGGGCTAGCGGGTTATTTATGGGGTGCGCAAACCGGCTATATCAACCCGGAACTGATGGGTTTTCACATGAGCGCACACGCCATCATGATGGTGATTTTGGGTGGCATGGGCAACTTTGCCGGCGCGATTGTGGGTGCATTTGCCTTTGAGTATTTGCTGCATGTGTTTAAAGATTTGCCGCAGGTCGGCAGCGTGAGTTTGGGCAAACACTGGCAGCTATGGATGGGCCTGTTTATCGTGCTGCTGGTCACGTTTGCGCCGCGCGGTATTTTGGGCTTGTTTGAGAAGTTCTTGAAACGCAAAGGGGCTTTTCATGAGTGAAGTCCTGCTTTCGGCCACCGGGCTGACCAAGCGCTTTGGCGGCCTGACTGCCGTCAACGACGTGTCGATTGACCTGCTGCGCAACCGCATCCACGCCGTGATTGGCCCCAATGGGGCGGGTAAATCAACGCTGACCCATTTGCTGTCGGGGGACTTGCCGCCAACCTCAGGCACGGTTGCGCTTGGCGGCGTCAATGTGACCGGCTGGACGCCCGAGAAAATCTCGCGCCAGGGTCTGGGCCGCAGCTACCAGAAAACGAATATCTTCTTGCCCTTCACGGTGTGGGATAACGTGCACCTGGCCGCCCAGTCGCGCGCACCCCAGGCCCATCAATGGTTTCGAAATGCTTCTGATTTTATAGCTACCCAAGCAAGAATAGAAAGGTCTATAGAGCTTTCAGGCCTTCAAAACCGGGTTAAAAGCATCGCTGGAACCATCAGCCATGGCGAGCAGCGCCAATTAGAAATAGCCATGACATTGGCCACCGAACCGCAAGTGATTTTGCTGGACGAGCCGCTGGCGGGCATGGGTGCGCTTGAGGCTGAACGCATGGTGGCACTGCTACAAAGCATTAAAAAAGACCACGCCATATTGCTGGTCGAGCACGATATGGACGCGGTTTTTGCATTGGCCGACAAATTGACGGTGATGGTCAATGGCCAGGTGATTGCCAGCGGCACACCAGCCGAGATCAGAGCCGATGCGGGCGTTCAAGCCGCCTATTTAGGTGAGGAACACGGATGACACAAGAGCTCCTCATCAACGCCCAAAACCTGCAAACCTACTACGGCGCCAGTCACATTTTGCGCGGCGTCAACTTCAACGTCGCGCGCGGCGAGACCGTTGGTTTGATGGGCCGCAACGGCATGGGCAAAAGCACGCTGCTCAAGAGCATCATGGGCCTGGTCAAGCCGCGCGGCGGTTCGATTGATATTGCAGGCAAAGCCATGCTGGGCCGTTCGCCTTACGAAATTGCACAGCTCGGCATCGCCTATGTGCCAGAAGGCCGAGGGATTTTTGGCAACCTGAGTGTGGTGGAAAATTTAAAGATGGCAGCGCGTGCCGGGACACGTGGCCAGCGCGATTGGACCTATGAGCGCGTGCTCGAGACCTTTCCAAGACTCAAAGAACGCCTGGGCCATGGCGGCCAGCAACTGAGCGGCGGCGAGCAGCAAATGCTGACCATCGGCCGGGCGCTGATGACCAACCCCGACCTGCTGATTCTTGACGAGGCTACCGAAGGCCTGGCGCCGCTGATTGCCAGGGACATCTGGCGGATATGCAGCATGGTGCGCGACACGGGAATCAGCAGTGTCATCGTGGACAAAAACCACAAGCACGTCACGCAAATCACCGACCGCAATGTGATTCTGGTCAAGGGGGAGGTGGTGTTTGAGGGGTCGTCTGCCAAGCTGAACGCCCAGCCCGAGTTGTTGCAGCAGTATTTGGGGGTGTAACGGGCTGGTGTAAGGGGGCGTTTAAACCGCTTTTAGAGCAGCGGCCGCAGCTCGCGCGCTGCATCTTGCAGCAGGGGCAGCAAGTCGTGCTGCAACACATCTGGCTGCAAGCGCTCTGGCGTGGTGACCACGTTCAGTGCTGCCACCACCTTGCCCTGCATGTTGCGCAGCGGCACGGCCAGGGCAAACACGCCGAGTTCATGTTCCTGGCTGGCCACACACCAGTCTTGAGTTCGTGCCGTGCTGACCAATGATTTGAGTGTTTTGATGTCCAGCACGGTGTGCGCTGTCAGGCGCGGCAGCTCTCGGCCTTTGAGCCACGCGGCAAAGTCTGTGCGGCTCATGCAGCCCAGCAACATGCGGCCGGTTGACGTGGCATGCGCCGGCAGACGTGCACCCAGGTGCAAGCCATAGGCCAGAACCTTGGCTGCGCCCTGAGAACTTTGCGCGCCGTCGCCCACGCTGCGCGCCACAATGACCACTTGGTCACCGTCCAGCACCACGCTTGAAAACGATTGCTGCGTCTGCGCGGCTAGCCGATTCAAGGTGGGTTGCAGCATGCGCGGCAGCCGTGCAGAGGCCAGATAACTGCCTGAAAATCGCAGCACCTTGGGTGACAGCCAGTAATAGCCGTCTTCATTTTCAAGATAGCCAAGGTGCGCCAGCGTCAGCAAATGCCGCCGTGCAGCCGCCCGTGTGATGCCGGCACGCTGCGCCGCCAGCGTGGCATTGAGCCGCTGGCGCTCGGTGTCAAAGCTTTCCAGCACCGCCATGCCTTTGGCCATGCCTTCAATAAAGTCTGTTTTGTTGATGGTCATGGTCATGTTCATCGTTATGGTCGTTTTTATCTGCGCGCTGATCGCACATAAACTTTAACTATCGCACAAAGGGCAAGCAAACCACTGGCGCAGTACAGCTCGCCAAGTTAAGCTGACAGGAGTTAAAGGAAATACCCATGCGCACTCAAGTTGCCATCATTGGCGCTGGCCCGGCAGGCCTGTTGCTCGGCGCTTTGCTTCACAAGGCTGGCATCGACAACATCATCATTGAACGCCAAAGCGCTGACTATGTTCTGGGCCGCATTCGTGCCGGCATTCTGGAGCAAGGCACCGTCAATTTGCTGCACGAAGTCGGCGCTGGTCAGCGACTGGCCTCTAGCGGCACGCCGCATCACTCGATCGAGCTGGTGTTTAAAAACCAGCGCCACAGTGTTGATGTGACAGGCCTGACAGGCGGCAAGGTTGTGACCGCCTACGGCCAGACCGAGGTGACGCGCGATCTGATGGATGCGCGGGCCTCAAGCGGGCTGACCACCGTGTATGAGGCGGGTGATGTCAGCATTCATGACTTTGACAGTGCCCAACCCAAAGTGCGCTTCATGCAGGACGGCCAGCAGCAGGAGCTGGCCTGCGACTTTATCGCCGGCTGCGACGGCTTTCACGGCGTGTGCCGGGCCAGCGTGCCCAAAAACGCAATACATGAATTTGAACGTATTTACCCGTTTGGATGGCTGGGCGTGCTGGCCGATGTGCCGCCCGTGTCGCCGCATGCCATCGTCTACGGCAACCACGAGCGCGGATTTTCGTTGTGTTCGATGCGCAGCCTGACGCGCAGCCGTTACTACGTGCAGTGCCCCATGACGGACAAGGTCGAGCAGTGGAGCGACGCGGCCTTTTGGGACGAGCTGCGCCTGCGAATAGACCCTGAATTGGCTGAAAAAATGGTTACTGGCCCATCGATTGAAAAAAGCATTGCACCGCTGCGCAGCTTTGTGGCCGAGCCGATGCGCTTTGGCAGCTTGTTTTTAGCCGGTGATGCGGCGCACATCGTGCCGCCCACCGGGGCCAAGGGTTTGAACCTGGCGGCATCCGACGTGAAGTATTTGTCGGACGCATTGATTGATTTTTATCTTGAAAAATCGAGTGCAGGCGTGGACGGTTACTCACAACGCGCGCTTGCCAGAGTCTGGAAGGCAGAGCGCTTTTCATGGTCACTGACCGCGTTGTTGCACCGCTTTCCTGATACCGATGGCTTCGGTCAGAAAATCCAGGAGGCTGAACTCGACTACCTGGTGCATTCAAGGGCTGCGTCAACCGCGCTGGCAGAAAACTATGTGGGTTTAACGCTTTAAAGCGCCCGAAGCGGCTCAAAACGGCCAAACTAGCGCATCATTAAGGCGGCAAGGCTAATGAATATATGTGCAAGCAGCTCCTGAATCAATAGCATATGAATTTTTCCAAAAAGTCTCCATTACGCCCGCTCAAGGGTATTCGTATCCTCAGTCTGGCGCTCAACCTGCCCGGCCCAGCGGCGCTGATGCGCTGTCGGCAGATGGGCGCGCGCTGCGTCAAGCTGGAGCCGCCCACGGGCGACCCGATGCTGAGCTACTGCAAGAGCGCGTATGCGGCTTTGCACACCGGCATTCGCATCACCAGCGCTGATCTGAAAACACAAGCCGGACAACAAACACTGCACAAGGAACTTGCCAAAGCCGACGTACTGCTGACCTCGTTTCGCCCTTCGGCGCTGGTCAAACTGGGCTTGAGCTGGAAGGCGCTGCACAAGCAGTACCCGCAGCTCAGCCAGGTGGCCATTGTGGGCAGCCCCGGGGCGCAAGCTGAAGCGCCGGGACACGACCTGACCTATCTGGCTGAAAACAACCTGATTGCTGGCCTTGACTTGCCTGCCACCTTGTACGCCGACATGGGCGGCTCGCTGATGGCCAGCCAAGCCGTGTTGCAAGCTGTCATTCACAAGACGACTACCGGCAAGGGCACGTCTGTTGAAGTGGCCCTGTCTGATGCGGCTTGCTACCTCGGGCTGCCCAGAAACTGGGGGTTGACGCAGCCGGGCGCGGCTGTCGGTGGCGGCCATGCCGGTTATCAGGTGTACGAATGTAAAAATGGCCGTGTCGCTGTAGCGGCCCTCGAGCCGCATTTTGCAGCGCGGCTGTGTGCTGCGGCAGGCATCACGGTCAGCACAAGTCAAGTCATGCTGGCAAAGGCGACACAGCAAACCATTGCCACCTGGCTACGGGGCCAAACGCGCACGCAGATTGACCAGTTGGCGCGAGACAAAGACATACCGCTTCACACGATGGCCTGAAGCGTATGAAACGCCTGAAATTCAAGAGGTGCCTTGGGTGAGCAAGGGTTTTTGCTGCGTTCACCGACATGCCCATGGGGTATCTTATTGACATGGGCGGTTCATCTCAACCGTGTTAAATCAACTCTAACAATCTGGATATCAGCATGGCCCTTACCACCCCCACAACACTTGCCCGCCGCATCATCTCGGGCGCATCTGTCGCCTGCCTTGCGCTTGGCTTGCTGGCAGCCTGCGCGACAGCACCAACCCAGTCTGTGTCGCTGCTGGAGCCTGCCGACGGCGCCACGGTGGGCACCACTTTCAAGGTGCGTTTCGGCGCCAAAGGCATGGCTGTGGCACCGGCTGGCGACATCGTCAAGGACAGCGGGCACAACCATCTGCTGATCAACCGCATGCCAGTGGCAACAGGCGAGTCCGTGCCCTTTGATGACAATCACCGCCACTTTGGCGCAGGCCAAAGTGAAGCCATGATTACCCTGCCACCGGGCCAGTACAAGCTGACCTCTCAGTTTGCCAACGGTGCGCACCAGTCGTATGGCGCGTCCATGAGTTCGACGATTCAGATCACCGTCAAGTAAAACGCACCGACAAAAAAGCAGTTGGATGCGCCCGAGTGTGCCGCGCCCGGCGGGTCCAGCAAGGCGGGACAACGGCGCGGGCTACTCCACGCCAGGCGGAGTCACGCAGCTGGCCACGTTGGGCGTGGTGCAGGCGGGTGCATAGCGCTGTGACCCGGAAGGTGAGCTCCTGGAAGTGGAGAAAAGTGAGCATTCATGCGGTCTTTGGAATACTGACCAGCGATCAACTGCTGTTTCTGGGTTTATTGCCCTGCCCGCCCCAGTGATGCCGCGCATGCCGGTCATCGACGAGCTGTTGGCTGCCGCCCGGCATGCCCCCCGTATGTGGGAGGCCAACGGCTTGACCCAAAAAGAACCTAGCCAGCGCGCCGGCGTTATGGAGCCCACACCTTCACCGCGATGAAAGCCATAAAAGCCCAGCGTTGCATCACCCGCAACCAGATACCGACCAGTAAAAAAATGTCTACCTGCACTTGACCGATGCCGGACGCGCACTGAAGAAAAGCAGGCTCCCCTGGCCGAGGAAACCAACAAAATCAGGGTTGAGGGTCTGGCTCCGAAGGAAATAGCGACAGCACGAAAAGTGCTGCTGGCCATGCTGGTCAATCTCTCAGAAGAGTAAAAAGCGCTGCGACCAGCCAGCGCATCGCGACTTATACGAGCTTCACACCGGTTTTTGACTGCACAAATTCCCGCGTGACGCCATCAGCCAGCTCAACCAGCTTCAAGCCTTCAGGTGTCACGTCCATCACCGCCAGGTCGGTGATGATGCGATCGACCACGCCCAAGCCTGTGAGCGGCAGTGTGCAACTCGGCAGGATTTTCATGTCTTCGGTGCCGTCTTTCTTCTTGGCAACGTGCTCCATCAAAATAATCACGCGCTTGACCCCTGCCACCAGGTCCATCGCACCGCCCATGCCCTTGACCATCTTGCCGGGAATCATCCAGTTGGCCAAATCGCCTTTTTCGCTGACCTGCATCGCACCCAGAATGCTCAGGTTGATCTTGCCCGCGCGAATCATTCCGAACGATTGGTCAGAGCCAAAAATCGCTGAGCCCTTGATGGTTGTCACGGTTTGCTTGCCCGCATTGATCAGGTCTGCATCCACCTTGTCGTCTGTTGGAAACGGGCCAATGCCCAGCATGCCGTTTTCAGATTGCAGCCACACTTCAATGTCGGGGCTGACATGGTTGGCCACCAGGGTGGGAATGCCAATGCCGAGATTGACGTAAAAACCGTCTTGCAGTTCCTGGGCAGCACGCGCTGCCATTTGGTCTTGTGTCCAGGCCATGATCAAACCCCTGCTTTCTCTGTGATGGTTCGTTTTTCAATGCGCTTTTCCGGGTTCGGATTGCACACGATGCGGTTCACATAAACACCGGGCAAGTGAATCTGGTCAGGATCCAGGGCGCCAGTTTCCACCACTTCTTCAACTTCAACGATGCAAATCTTGCCCGCCATCGCTACAGCCGGGTTGAAGTTACGCGCCGTCAGTCGAAACTGCAGATTGCCCGATTGATCCGCGCGCCAGGCTTTGACAAGCGACACGTCCGGCAACAGAGACCTTTCCATCACATAGGTTTCGCCGTCAAACTCGCGCAGCTCTTTGCCTTCGGCCACCAGCGTACCCACACCAGTTTTCGTGAAGAACGCCGGGATGCCCGAGCCACCGGCGCGCAGCTTTTCAGCCAGCGTGCCTTGCGGTGTGAACTCCAGTTCGAGTTCGCCTGCCAGGTATTGGCGTTCAAATTCCTTGTTTTCCCCCACGTAGCTGGCAATCATTTTTCTAATCTGCCGGGTTTCCAGCAGCTTGCCGAGGCCAAAACCGTCGACCCCGGCGTTATTGGAAATGACCGTCAAATTTTGTACGCCGCTGTCCTTGAGCGCTTCAATCAGCGCCTCAGGAATACCGCACAGGCCGAAACCGCCAACAGCCAGTAATTGGTCGTCTTTAACGACGCCTTCAAGCGCCTGGTCAGCGGAGAGGAAAAGTTTTTTCACAAGATGCTCCTTAGCATGTCAATCAGTCAATATTTTATGTTTAATACGCATCGGTACTGGATGGGCTTTTTACCTTGCGGGAAGGGTGTCAAACGCAACTACAGAAGCGACTTGCAAGCATGTTTGAGCACACCGAAAGCGCGGCAAGGCACTGACTTCGAAGCTTGATGGCGCAGCAAACATGCTCTGCAGGGTGGCGCGGACCATGGTTAACCTCGGGTCTAGCGGCAACGCGTCGTCGGTGGTGTCGTTAATGCAAAAGAAGTCAATGCATCCCCTGCTCGCCGCCAATTCAACAAGTTGCGTTGTTTTGTCTGCATCGCCAGTGGACACGTATAAATGTGAATAATCCCGCACCTTGGCAACACCATGCGCCAATGCCCACCGCAGTACAAAATCAGACACGATGGTTGGTTTGTCCCAGGTACGGAAAACCGTTGAGCGCGATCGGGTGAACATATCAGGGGCTTGAGCTTCCAGCTCATACAAAAGCGACCGGAGCATGGGCCTTGGCGAATGGGCAAACGTTCTGAAAGTATGCTCGTATTGCGGCGCCATGTGCAGCGCCCATTCGGCATCATCGGCGGGGCGCGTCGCTCGGTTTTTTAGCCACTGCGCGGACAATCTGCAAGCATTGATCAAAGAAGTTGCATCCTCGGCAAGCGGCTCATCGGTCACGGCTTCATCTTCAGACCAGGCGACATACACGCCACCCGGCCAAAACCAGTCGTTGACGCGCACCGGAGCACCAAAAAAAACATCATCATTAAAGTAAAAATACCGCTCTGACAGGCCCGCAATCCGGTGAATATACGACTCAATGTTTCCAGAATCAAAGGTCGGCAGGCAGTCCGATGGCATCAATTCGGTGTGGTCCACCAGCGTCAGGCCGGGAGTGTCACGTAACCATTGCGGCGTTTGACCATCAGTGACGACATAAACATGACCATGCCCGGGAAAGTATGTTTCCAGTGCGCGCAGGCTGTAGCGCAGCTCGTCGTTGTCCCTGAAGCGTCCTTCCACATTGCTGAAGGGTGCCATTGCGCCACGCTCGCGGGCACTGAGTTGCTGGGCTGCTTTTTGACGCTTTTGACGCCACTTGTTATCGTTGCCGTCTACCCAGAGGTAAACAATGTCTATTGGAAAATCGGTGTCCATCACTGGGTTTTTGTGGCTAAGCCCTTGATGGTAGCCCGAATTTGACGGGTCAACACCGGCCACGTCATATGAAATGCTACTATTTTTGTAGCTACTCCTCTATACATTCATTGGGCTGCAGGCCAAAAACACACCTTTTCATGACCCAAAACAGATTTTCAGGTCTTTTTGGGGCCGTCAACTACCTCAGCCGTCAGCATGGCCACGGTGATCGGGCTGCGAGCTGTCAAGTCCAGACTGTTGAGCTCATTGGCGTCATGGAAATCCGGGCCCATCGGGTTTGAGCGGCCAGCGTGTTGCGCCAACAGCTTCAGATTCAACGGGTTCGGCCACCAGTCAGTGTTGGTACGGGCACCCGCCAGGGTTCGCTTGAGCACGCCATGGTTAAACGTGCATTTGCCCTCTCCCTCTTCAAGAAGAGGGGCACAATGGCCAGTTGCGCTTGTGGAGGCGGTGTCATGGCTCATGGAAACTCCTTTGGTGCTAGCGTGTCACGCGCGCACTGAAGTTCTCAACTTTCAATCAAAACAGTCAATTGAGAATATACCCCCGATAGCATTAATCAATTAGCCCCTTTTTTGCACCACGCTTTTTGAACCGCGCAATCAGGTTACGCTCGTGAACCACAACCGACCAGAGTTTTTTCGGAATCACACCATGGCCAGTACAGTTGCAGCAAATTGCCAGACCCGCTTTCCCCTCGCAGATCTTGCAAACTTGCCGGATGACCTTCGGGTAAAAATTCTTGAGATTCAGGACAAAGCTGGCTTTGTTCCAAATGTGTTTCTGGCTCTGGCCCGACGCCCAGCTGAATGGCGTGCGTTTTTTGCGTATCACGATGCATTGATGCTGCCTGAATCCGTGGGCCGTACCAGCGGCTTGACCAAGGGTGACCGCGAGATGATTGTGACCACCACCAGCGCCGCCAACAGCTGCCTTTACTGTGTGGTGGCGCACGGTGCGATTTTGCGGATTTACGAGAAAAAACCTTTGGTGGCCGACCAGGTTGCCGTCAATTACAAAAAAGCCGACATCACGCCGCGTCAGCGCGCCATGCTGGACTTTGCGATGAAGGTCTGTTTGCAGTCCCACGCGATTGAAGACGCTGACTTTGCCGCTCTGGCAGCACATGGCCTCGACGATGAAGACGCCTGGGACATTGCTGCGATCACCGCATTTTTTGGCCTGAGCAACCGCATGGCCAGCTTCAGCGGTATGCAGCCCAACCCGGAGTTTTACCTGATGGGGCGGGTGCCGAAGCAGAGATAAGGCGCGTTTTTATGGCTAGTTTTTAAAATCGCTGCTTGCTGCGGTATCGATTGGCTTGAAGCCCTAAAACCCACCTGAAAACGGCCCAAAAAGCTCAAGAATTTCACGCCTTGGCAACCACCGTGTCATGCACACGTCTTCATGAGCCTGTAGCCGTTTTTTATCAGAAATTCAGTTTGAAACAACCTGTCTGAGCCAGTCGGGCAGGGTTTTGGCTTTTTGTGCGGGGAAGTCAACCCATATTGTGGTGGCCCCCCCTGCTGCGCAAACAAGGCCGGGCTCGCGGGTGAGTTCCATCGTGCCCCAGGTTTCAAACGTGGTGCGGCCTGGGTCTGACACATACATTTTGATCAGAACATCGCCGGGGTACTGCAGCTGCTTGTAAAAATTACAAAACGCATTGACGATGACCGGGCCTTCACCTGCGGCATCTGGCCCGCAGCCGATGCTGCTCATCCAGTCGATGCGGACGGTCTCCAGGTAGCGAAAGTACATGGCGTTGTTCAAATGGTTCATTGCGTCCATGTCGCCCCAGCGTATGGGAACGACCATTTCGTAAACCAGTTTTTTGGATTCAGGAATTTCAATTTTCATACATCAGCTTTCAACATCGATCAGCGGTGTGCCCGTATGCTTGCCAAAATACCGGCCACAAACAGCACACACGCCGATGCCTGCAACAACGTGGGCCACTGATCATCCCAGACAAACGAGTAAAACAGCGCAAACAGCGTCTCGCTCACAATCAGCTGGCCGCACAGACTGGCGCTCAGGCGCTGGCTGGCAATATTCCAGAAAACGGTAGCCAGCCAGGCCGAACCGAAGCCCGTTGCTATACAAATCAGAGCTGCTCGCCCAATATCTTCATGGGCTAGCAGCACATTTTTATCACTCCCCGCGACCAGCCACAAGCCCAATGCCCCCAAACCGCTGGCCACGCCCAGCCAATTGGCCCACGTGGTGGCATTGATCTGTGGATGCTTTTTAAGCCAGGCGGCGTTCAGCAAGCCGAAGGCGGTCCAGCAAAGGGTGGAAGCCACGGCATACCCCACACCGCGCCACACATCATCGCCAGAGGGATTCAAAACACCCGTGAGCGCCGACTGCACCATCAAGCCCAGCCCGAGCAAGGTCAACACCAGCCCCGGCAGCAACCCGCCCCAGCGCAAGCCCGCTGGTTTGCCCAGCAGCATCATCCAGACGGGAATGGTGCCAATGATCAGGGCAGGCACTTCGGTGCCCGCATCGCGAATGCTGAGCACCAGCAGCAGGTAATAAGCGGTAAACCCCAGCACACTCAGGCCCACAGCCCATAGCGCCTGCCGCAGACTGGGCCAAGCTGACTGGCGAGCCAGCAGCAGCAAGGCAAATGACAAGGCGCCATAAGACAAAAACCGCCCCACGGTCAGATCAACAGATGACAAGCCTGGTGTCATGCGCGGTGCAATGAAAACCAGACCCCAAAGCGCACCAGCAGCCAGCCCGGCAAGGATTCCCGTCAACATGTCAAGTCACTGTATTCACGACTTTTCAAACAGCGGCCACACGCAGCGGGCAAGCGTGGGGGGCTATATCCCAAAACCGTCATCGGCTGCAATAACCGCACCATTGACAAAGTGACTCTGCGGGCTGGCCAGCATCACCAGCAAGGCGTCCAGGTCTTCAGGCTTGCCGATGCGTTTGCGCGGCAACATTTGCACCAGTTTTTTGCCTTGTTCGGTTTCCCAGTGGTGGTGGTTGATCTCGGTGTCGATGTAGCCGGGGCAAACAGCGTTGACGTTGATGCCAAATTTGCCCCACTCAAGCGCCATGGCCTTGGTCATCTGAATCACGGCCGCTTTGCTCATGCAGTAAACGCCAATTTGCGGCAGCACGCGCAGCCCGGCCATCGACGCAATGTTGATGATGCGCGCGCCTGCAAAGCCGCCAGGTACGGTGCCGCGCGAACGCGCAAGCATGCGCTTGCCGACTTCTTGCGCAACAAAAAACGCGCCTTTCACATTGGTATTGAAAATGAAATCGTAGTCGTCCTCAGCCACATCCTGCAAGCGCTGTGTGGTGCTGTGTCAGCAGTAAATGATTTGTCCGGTTTTTAGCAAGTAATCTGTCCGGTTTATGGAGAAGGGATGCAAGACACCCCCATAAGCCGGGCCCGCTACATGCAGGAGAACCGCAAGATGAGATTTTTAGAAGCTTATGAGG
>JBKCGU010000051.1:0-4134 GCA_046303055.1 Polaromonas sp. | reverse complement strand
AAAGCCATTGCCTTGACCGAGCTGACCGATACCCTGCGCACGCTAAAAGCCGAAGGCATACCGCTGAACTATTTAACGGTATACGCCCCGTGGATTGACGACAGCAACTTCATGCTGGGCATCAACACCGTGGCTGAATCGCTAGGGTTTTCAAGCGACAAACTGCGCTTGCGTGGTTGATCAAGCGTCTTAAAAACCATGATCGCCAAATTCCAGTACACCACCCTCGCCCACCAGACCCAGGCGGTGCAAAGCATTGCCGAGGTGTTTGCCGATGTGCGCTTTGTGGCCCCCACCAACGCCCAAAGCAACCCGGTGATGGTGCCGCACGAGGCGGCGGCAACCCTGCGGAGCAACATTTTTGAGATTCGCAAGCGCAACGGTGTGACCGCTGGGCCGATGCTGGTACACGACACCGCCACACCCGCGCTGGCGATTGATGTGCTGATGGAAACCGGTACAGGCAAGACCTTTACCTTTATTGAGACGATTCACCGCCTGCACAACGACAAAAAGTTGGCCAAGTTCATTGTGCTGGTGCCTAGCAACGCAATTCGCCAAGGCACTTTGAAAAGCCTGCAAACCACGGCTGAGTTTTTCAGTAAGCAGTACGGCCAAAAAATCAACGTTTACAACTATTCAGCCAAAACGGTGCATGGTTTTATCAATGCTGCCAACGCTGGCATATCCGTGCTGGTAGCTACCTACCAGTCGTTTGCCGGCGACAGCAAGGTGATTAACAAGCGCGGGGTTGAGGCCAATCTGTTTGGCCATGCCAAAAGCTACATGGAGGCGCTGGCCCATGTGCGGCCGGTGCTCATCATTGACGAGCCGCACCGCTTTGAGGGTAAACAAACGCAGGAATATCTGGCCAAGTTCAACCCGCTGATGACCATACGCTTTGGCGCAACATTCAAGAATGACGAATACAAAAACCTGATTTACACCCTCGACAGCCTGGAGGCGTTTCGACAGCGGCTGGTCAAGGGGATTGCGGTAGACACGGTGGGCGCGGGTGCAGACATGGCGCAATTGTTATGTTTGAACGCCGTCACCGGCACAGCCAAAGAACGTACCGGGCACGTCAGTTTTCAGACGATTGCAGGCAAAAAAGCCAGCGTTGAGCTTCAAGCCAAAGACAACCTGGGTGAAAAAACTGACATTGCGTTTTTAGATGGACATGTGGTGGAAAGCGTCACAGGCAAAGAGCTACTTTTTACGAATGGTTTTGCGCTACCGCTGGGCGAGCCAACGTCATACGGCATGATGGCAGAACAAGTGCAGGCACTGATCATAGAGCGCAGCATTGCCAACCACTTTGAACGGGAAGAAGAGCTGTTCAAGCGCGGCATCAAGGCGCTGAGCCTGTTGTTCATTGATTCAGTGGCTAAGTACATGCCAGACGGCACCAAGCCTGCCGTGATACGCGCGGCCTTTGAGCGCCATTACCGTGCGCAATTGGCTCATGTGCTTGCAAAGCCAGAACTTGACCCTGCCTACCGCCTGTACCTGGAGCGCAGCGCTAGTGACATTGGCCGGGTACACAAGGGCTACTTTGCCCGGTCGCACAGCGAAAAGGGTGAGGAAGAAGCCATCAAGCTGATCTTGCAAGAAAAAGAAAAGCTGCTCTCATTTGACACCGACTTGCGTTTTATCTTCTCGATGTGGGCGCTGCAAGAAGGTTGGGACAACCCGAACATCTTCACGCTGTGCAAGCTGGCCCCCAGCAACTCCAAAATCACCAAACTGCAACAAATTGGCCGTGGCCTGCGCCTGGCGGTCAACCAGCAGCTTGAACGCGTGCAGTCTGATGACCCGGCATTTGATGAAGTCAACCAGCTGGTGGTGGTGGTGCCCGCCAGTGAGGGTAATTTTGTCGAAGCGATTCAAAACGAGATTGCAGCGCACAGCGTGCGCCGTGTTGCAAAAGTGTTTGACGACAAGGTACTGGCCGAGTTTGGCGTGGCATCCAGCACCCGCCTGGCCAACCGCGTGCTTGACGCACTGGCAGCGCTGGGCGTGATTAGCCTAGACGACCTGTCGGGCCAAGGTACGTTGCTGCTGGAGCGTGAGGTTTACCATGCCCAGCGCGACGCCATTTTGGCTAACCTGAAAACGATCAACGGCATTGAACCGCAAAACGCCGTCAACATGCAGGCTTACCTGGATGCGTATTACGACGGTTACGGCAAGGTCAAAAACAAGGCCGATCTGGTCAAGCCGACCATTCGCATCAATCCCGAAAACTACCAAAAGTTCAAAGACCTGTGGCAAAACCTGAACCGTGACGCAGTGCTGCACTATGAACTAGAGGATGCGGCACTGATAGCGCGAATACTGGTCGCCATCAACAACGACTTTAACGTACGGCCGCTGACTATCAGCATCACGCGCACCGATTCGGTTGAAAGCCTGCACCAGGCCAAAAGCACGCAAAAGAGCTACGACCTTATGTCGCAGTCGGTCTACACACTGGCTGAATTTGTTCGCGAACTAGCCAACCTGACCAAGCTGAGTTATCACATGATTGGCAGTGTTTTGAGCCAGATGCCCACAGATAAGTTTGAGCAAATTCGCCATAACGAAAACCGCGCGCTCACGTCGCTTCGGGACCTGATACAAAGCTGTATTTATGAGTTGCTGGTCAATAAAGTGACCTACGAGCTGCGTGAAGTTCGGGCAAAAACATCGCTAACGGACAGTACAGGTCAGTTACTTGCAGCGATTCCTGTATCTCTGTGTGGGGTTGAAAACCATAGCGTTCTTAACCCTGAAATCCAGACGCGCTCCCTGTACTTGGACAACTTCATGCCTGTGGATAGCAAGATTGAGCGGGACACGGTAAACGAGTCCAATCAAGCGTGCATCACCGTGTTTGCAAAGCTGCCAAAAATCAACATCCCTACGCCTGCTGGTAATTACAACCCCGACTTTGGGTATGTGCTGACGCGTGATGGCAATGCCCAAGCGCTTTACCTGGTGGTCGAAACCAAAGGCTATGACTCGTTAGGCGAAATTCCAAGCAAAGAGCGCTGGAAGATTGACAGTGCCAAGCAATTTTTTAAGGCTTTACAGGACTTGCCCGCGCTCAAGGGCAGTGGCGTACAGGTCAAATATCAGCCAAAAATCAATGGTGAATCCTTGGCGCAGCTGATTATGGGTATGGCGTAGGCCTCTAGCCCAACAAATACATGGGTAAGCAGCTATCAAAATAATAGTTTCCACAATTCATGCATCCAACAGAACTCTCTCCCGGCCTGGTCATTCAAGACTTCACACCACCGTTGAAGCTGGCCAACTTCAAGCTGATCGCCTTCGACATGGACTCGACCCTCATCAACATCGAATGCATTGACGAGATTGCCGATGCGGTGGGGCTGAAAGCCGAAGTGGCGGCCATTACCGAAGCCACGATGCGCGGGGAAATTGCCGACTTCAAAACCAGCTTGCGCCGCCGCGCGGCGCTGCTCAAGGGCGTGAGTGTGGCCAGCATGGAACGGGTGTATGCCGAACGACTGCAACTGAACCCCGGCGCCACTGAGCTGGTGGCCGCTTGTAAAAAAGCGGGCATGAAGGTGTTGCTGGTGTCGGGTGGGTTCACGTTTTTTGCGGATCGTGTGGCGGCGCGGCTGGGCATTGACTATGCCAAGTCCAACCAGCTTGAAGCGCTGGACGGCGTGCTGACGGGCCAACTGCTTGACCAGCCTTGGGGCGATATTTGTGATGGCGAGGAAAAGCGCAAAACGCTGCTTGAAACCTGCACGCTTTTGGGCATTGAGCCGAGCCAGGCGGTGGCTATGGGCGATGGTGCCAATGACTTGCCGATGATGGGTGCAGCAGGTTTGTCAGTGGCCTACCATGCCAAGCCCAAAGTGCGTGAGAAGGCGATGGTGGCCATCAATTCAGGCGGGCTGGACAGGCTGCTGGAAGTGCTGCAGTAACCCTAGAAAAAGCAGTTGGATGCGCCCGAGTGTGCCGCGCCCGGCGTGTCCGGCAAGGCGAGACAACGAAGCGGGCTACTGCCCGCCAGGCGGAGCAACGCAGCTGGGCGCGTTGGGAGCGGTGCAATCGGGCGCATAGCGCCGTCACCCAAGAGGCCAAAGCCAGCGAAGCGCAAAACCTGAGTGTTCATGC
>JBKCGU010000050.1:0-5240 GCA_046303055.1 Polaromonas sp. | reverse complement strand
CCAGACGGTCTGTTCGGCGTGGCGGGCCAATGGCATGGGTGCAGAGGCCTCTGAGTATTCGCCCCCGCGTTGCCCCACCAGATCGGACAGCGTCACGCCCAGACCCACCGCAATCTTGTCCAGCACAACCGCGGTAGGGCTGTTTTGCCCGCGTTCGATCAGGGACAGCGCCGATCGGCTGACGCCCGTCGCCTGGGCCAGGGCTTCCAGCGACAACTTGCGGTCGGCGCGCAAGGCCCGCAGGTTGGCCGCGATGCGGGTGTCAATTGAAGTGGAGGGGGTTTTTGCAGTTTCCATATTTATGGATATTTTATCCATAAATATGGAACTACGGCAACGAGGGGTCTGGGTGCCAGAGCGTTCTGCGCAGGTATAGAAGGAGCCCCTACCCCCCCACCGGCCGACCACTCTTGATCAACTTGGCAAGATACCCAGAGTCTTCCTGCTTTTGAAACGCCTTGCGCAAGGTACTCAACAGCGCAGGCGGCATCTGCGGGCTGGCGGCCAGCCAAAGGTTGCCTGCCAAATCGAGCCGGAAGGCAGGCGTAAAAGCGGATAGGAAATCCAACCGCATGAGGGCGATTATGACCGCATGAGGGCGATTATGGCCCAGGTTTTGGGCATCACAGGCCTTCAGCCTGGGTCTGCCTGAGCGCTTGTTCAAGGCCTGTCGCCCGAGATTTTTCGGTTTGCGCATTTTTGGGCAGCA
Organism: Polaromonas sp.; assembly: GCA_046303055.1. Classification (GTDB taxonomy): domain Bacteria; phylum Pseudomonadota; class Gammaproteobacteria; order Burkholderiales; family Burkholderiaceae_C; genus Polaromonas. Next base: position 4,531 of record JBKCGU010000050.1, on the reverse strand, counting down.
CCAGGCGCAACCCTACCCCGCAGCGTTGGCAAAACCGCTGCCGCCATTGCTCACCAACTGACGCGCTGATCGACCTCAAAGTCCGGCGCCGGTTGGGCCGCTTCGTCCCAATCTGGCTCAACCTCGACACCCTCGCCCATGGGCGCATCGCACCCGTCCCACAGCGGCGGCTCGCGTGCTGGTGTGATGCGCGGTGGCTCTGCATCCACCCCGATGTGCTCCAGTATTTGCCGGATGTCAGCGCTGTAGGTGATGAAGGCGATGATGCGCATTTGCCCGCCACAGATCGGGCACAGCAGCGGGAACACCTCGTAGATGCGGGCAATCAGCACTGCCCACAGGTAGTGCGCTGGGCGCTTAGGCTGCACCGGCTGGGTCGGCTCGGCCTGGGTTAGGAGTGGGTTGCCTGCCTCAGGTGCCGCTGCGCCCGCGACCGCCCCTGTGCTGGCTGGCTCAGCTTGCACCTGCGTCGGTTGCACCACTGCATCTTGTGCCAGCGCCGTGACAGCAGGCCTCAAAGGTGAGTTCGGTGCCAGAACGCCGAAATACCGGTGGCGATGCGTTCGCGGTGGTGGCACCAGTGCGGCAATGCGGGCTATCAGTTCGAGCGGCGTGAGGGTGATCTCGTCGACCTTTGCGCCGCGCTTGTTGTGGGGGTTGCTGCCCGGTTCGCTGTGTTGTTTGGCGCAGCGGTAGACCAACTCGCTGCCCGCTTTGTGATTTTGTTGGCAGAATTGTTGGCAGAAACAATCCCGCTGCGATTTGTTTGCGGTGGATGCAGAGGGCGAAAAGCTGGTGGCCAACGGACAGACTTTGCTGACGGTGGTTCAGGCTGCGTGACCCATGTTGCGCGCGAGTGCGCTTGAGCGGCCATGGCCACCAAGGGGACTGAAAAAGCTACAATACTTGTCCAATATATTGAACAAGTCACCATCATGCGAATCATCAGTTATTCCGAAGCACGCAACGGGTTGAAATCTGTGCTGGACGGCGTGGAAGACGATGCCGACATCACCATCATCACCCGCAGAGATGGCGGTGATGCTGTGGTCATGTCCATGGCGCACTACCAGAGCATGGCCGAAACTCTGTACTTGCTTTCAAGTCCCGCCAACGCAGCGCACTTGGCAGCATCCATTGCCGAGCACAAAGCCGGCAAAGCCAAACGACGTGAACTGATCACCCCATGAGCCGAGGGATTGCCTTCACCTCGCATGCTTGGGGTGATTACCTGTACTGGCAGGGACAGGACAAAAAGACACTTAAACGAATCAACCTGTTGATCGATGCCGCCAGGCGCGACCCCTTTGAAGGTATCGGTAAACCCGAGCCGTTGCTGGGCAATCTGTCAGGCTATTGGTCGCGTCGCATCGACGACGTGCATCGACTGGTCTACGCCGTGGACGATGTGGAGCTGACCGTAATTGCCTGTCGGGGGCATTACCAATAAGCTGTTCAACCGATCTGTGGAAGTGTGATGACGGCCCTTTGATGCAGTTTCAGCCGAATGGCTTGCGCAGGCCGCAAAGTTACTGCCAGATCGCTTTCTGGCCATGGTTCACCTTCAGGCCATTCCAGTCGGAAGCGCTGCATTAGCATGGCCGCTATCAGACCCATTTCGAGCAGGGCAAAGTGCTGGCCAATACACACCCGGGGGCCGGTGCCAAAGGGCATCCAAACACCTCGCGGGATGTCGGGTGCTCCGGGCAAAAAACGTTCAGGCTTGAACTCATCAGGCAACTCGAACCAGCGTGGATCGCGCTGGATCACATAAGGCGTGAAAGCAATCAGTTGGCCTTGGGGCACGGTCCATGGGCCGACTTGCAAATCTTTGAGTGCGCGACGTGTGAACAAGATGGCCGCTGGTGGATACAGGCGCAAGGCTTCTTTGAGGCTGGCTTGTAACCACGGCATTTGCTGCAAGGTAGCGGGTGTTGGTGTTTGCCCTTGCAACACCGCATCGACTTCGGCGTGGATGCGTTCGGCCACTTCTGGGTGACGAGCGATCAGGCCGCTCCACCAAGTCATGGCGGTGGCCGTTGTTTCATGACCGGCTTGAAACATCACCATGGTCTGGTCGTGCAGTTCCTGTGCGCTCAGGCGCTGCTCGGGATTTTCCGGGTCTCTGGCCAGTCGCAGCATGGTCAGCAGGTCATGGCCATCGTCGCTGGCCGTGGATTGCTGAGCTTGGATGTGCTGCTGAATCACGCGGTCCAGCGTCTGTTTGGCATGGCGCACTTTGCGCACCGAAGGCAAGGGCATCCACAGCGGCCATGAAAATGGTTTGAACAGTTCTGAAAAGCCCGAATGGCTCAGAGTCTGGATGGCCTGCGACACAGGCAGGGCATCCCGGACCTGATGGGATCCAAATAAGGCGCGCAAGATCACGTCCAGCGTCATGTCTGTCATGAGAGCGTCCATGTCCACGCTTTGGTCGCCAACGCGCTGCATTAGTGAGTTCAGCGCGTCGTGGGCAGCAGACGCCATTAAGCTGGCGTAGCCTGCCACTCGCTTGGGCGTGAACCCGGGTTGCAACATGCGGCGCTGGCGTTGCCATTGCGCGCCTTCTGTGACCAGCACGCTTTGCCCCATGGAGATGCTGAACACCTCGGTGGCGCGTTCCCAGCGGATTAGCGCGTCGGCTTGGTCCACCAGAACTTGGCGCACCCAATCGGGATGAAAGACATGGGTGATGTGTTCGTTCAGGACCTGCACTTGCGCGATGTCGGGGTGCTGGTTTTGCAAGCGTGTGACATAGCCCAAATAGTCGGCTCGCATGGTGCGTAAGAGGCTCAGTCCCCACAGTGGTGCAGCTGTGCAAGGGATTCGGTGGGCTTCGGTGTGTGTGTTCATAGTGCGATCTTGAATGGCTGGTCGCGCAGCGTCTTGAATCGAATCGACACTTTAAGGTTGTTTGAATTAATAGAAGAATACTTTACATATACTTTGTGAATGACGTTAACCCATGCCCCCATTTTGTTTTCTCCAGTTCGTGCCTGGTTGCCGCCTTGGGGTTTGCATGCCTGCGTGCGTGCCGTGCTGTGGCGCAGCACGGTGGACATGGCGTTGTCCGAGTCGCAGCGGTGGGGGCATTACCCCGCAGGCCCCGTGTGCACGATCAGTGTGCTGTTTCGGGGCAGCATCGAGGTGTTGGCTGTAGGTGTGGGATGCGAACCGATGGCTGCTCGTGATTCGGTGCCGTCTTTTTCAGTGATGGGGCCGCACAGTGCGCCTCGAAGCGCTTTTTATAGTCCCGAAGCAGAGGGATTGATGGTCATCCTTTATCCGGATGCGTTTTGGGCGCTCACCGGTGTGGAGCCGCAGACATTAAGCGATCAAATAGTGGATGCCAACGATGTATTGCCTCCTGCACTGCTGACCGCGTATCAGAGGCTGATTGAGCCGGTCGATGTCGATCAGCGCGTGGAGCGTTTGTTGGCGGATCTGCTTCAAATTTGGCAGCGGTGTTCATTGAACTCGCGTGATCACAATGGGTCGCCTGAGGGATGGGGACAGAACTTTGCCCCATGGATGGAGGCCTTGGCCCTGCGTGCCGCCGCCACAGGGTGGGGCCGCAGCTTGCGTCAGTCCGAGCGCCGCGTCAAGCAGTGGACAGGCTGGTCCTTGCGTAAGTTGCAAGGTTCCGTCAGGGGGGAGGCTGCATTTTTTGCGGTGATGGAAGCCATGCTCGAAGAACGTTTGGATTGGACGCAGATCGCTTTGGACAACGGGTTTTCTGATCAAAGTCATTTCATCCGCGAGACCCGCCGCATCTCGGGCTTCAGTCCGGAGGTTTTGCGCCATGGGCTCATCCATGAGGAAGCGTTTTGGGTCTATCGGGCTTGGGCACAGTTAGCGGGGTATGAGGTGCCAAAGCCTGCGGCGCTCGCTGATTAGACCTGCTCCAAAGCGCCATCCCCCGCTGCGCCTTGCTCGCATCGCTCGGCACCAGCGTCACAGGGCCATAGGGTGTCTGGCGCAGCACATCGGCAAGCGCCATGAGGGCCTCTTCTGGGCCACTGAGCAGTTCCAATTCCAGCTCCAGCAGCGGCTCGCTCAGGTCGGTGCCGGGCACATGGATGTGGCCTTGGTCCAGCGCCACTTCGATCTTTGCGCCTCCATGGGCAATCACCCAGCGTTGGCGTTCGAAGTCGGTGCAAAACAGGGCGCGCAAGGTCGGGCGCAAAGCCATCAGGTCTTGCGCCAGCGCGGCGTCATCCACCAGGGTGTCGAACTGTAGCGCACCCGGTGTGGTCGGGCCTTCCCACTCTTGCCTGCGTGACAGGCCGTTGTGGCTTTGGCCTGCGGTCTTCACGGTCAGCAGCCATTGCTCACCCGCCAGCCGCTCGCGCACCGCCAACGGATAGGAAATCCAACCGCATGAGGACAATTACGGATAGGAAATCCAACCGCATGAGGACAATTATGCCCCATGTTTTGGGCATCACAGGCCTTCAGCCTGGGTCTGCCTGAGCGCTTGTTCAAGGCCAGTCGCCCGAGATTTTTCGGTTTGCGCATTTTTGGGCAGCAC
>JBKCGU010000049.1:0-9428 GCA_046303055.1 Polaromonas sp. | reverse complement strand
GAAGGAAATTCCGACGAAGTCATCCTGCCTCAAGGTTGCGGTGGACGCTGCGAGAGCCGGACTGCTGGCTGCTGCTGAAAACAAGCTGCCGATGCTGAGCCGGGCTGCATTGAGCCCGCCAATTGATTTGACCATGCTAGTCTCCATGAAATGACGCGATAAGAAGAGTGAGAAGATTTGGCGTCTTCTCCTTTTGCGGTTTCAGTGGCTTGAGCCCAGACTAACCGGCGGCCAGTTTAGTACTTACCCTGTAGACAGATGAACAAGTTGCTTTTGTAGCCGCTTTGGCGGTAAGGCTATGCGCGACATGGCCGACAAGTGTTCGAGGAACGTGGTTCGGTATTGAAACCGCATCGATGACTGCGTCGCGACACCGAACGCTCAGCTTTTTGCAGCATGCAAGGTCAGCGCGTTTTCAATGGGCTTTTTCCCAGTTTTCACCGATACCGATTTCGGCCAGCAAAGGCACCTTAAGCTGCGCCACGCCCGCCATCAAACGCGGAATCGCCAGCCGTAGCCACGCCACCTCAGCCTCAGGCACTTCAAACACCAGTTCGTCGTGCACCTGCATGATCATTTTGGTTTTTCGGTTTTCGCTGCTCAACACTTCTTGTACCTTGTTCATGCTCAATTTGATCAGGTCTGCTGCCGTGCCTTGCATGGGGGCGTTGATAGCGGCACGTTCTGCGCCTTTTTGGCGGGGGCCGTTGGGGGAGTTGATCTCTGGCAGGTACAGGCGGCGGCCAAAAACGGTTTCGACATAGCCTTTGCTTTTGGCTGACAGGCGCGTTTCGTCCATGTAGTTTTTTACGCCTGGGTAGCGATGAAAATAGGTCTCGATGTAGGCGGCGGCGGCTTTGGTTTCAATGCCCAGGTTTTTGGCCAGGCCAAAGCTGCTCATGCCGTAAATCAGCCCGAAATTGATCACCTTGGCATAGCGGCGCTGCTCACTGCTGACTTGATCCACAGCCACGCCAAACACCTCGGCAGCGGTCGCGCGGTGGACGTCCATACCGTCAGTAAAGGCTTTGAGCAGCGCGGCGTCTTGACTGATGTGCGCCATGATGCGCAGCTCGATTTGTGAGTAGTCGGCGCTGGCTATCACGCTGCCGGCAGGTGCAACGAAGGCTTCGCGCACACGTCGGCCTTCAGCGGTTTTGACGGGTATGTTTTGCAGGTTGGGGTCGTTGCTGCTGAGGCGGCCGGTGACGGCGACTGCTTGCGCGTAGTGGGTGTGCACGCGGCCTGTTCTGGGTAAGGCCAATTGAGCCAGCTTGTCGGTATAGGTGCCCTTGAGTTTTGACAGGCTGCGGTGCTCCAGCAGTTTGGCTGGCAGTGGGTAGTCTTCAGCCAGTTTCTCGAGCACTTCTTCGTCGGTGCTACGTGCGCCGCTGGGCGTTTTTTTGACGACGGGCATGCCCAGTTTGTCAAAGAAAATTTCGCCCAATTGTTTGGGGCTGCCCAGGTTAAAAGGCTGGCCTGCAATCTCATAAGCTTCAGTTTCTAGCTGCACCAGACGCAGCCCCAGCTCGCCGCTTTGTTTGGCCAGCATGGGGCCGTCTATCAACACGCCATTGCGTTCGATTCGGTAAAGACTTTCGCTGCTTTTGATCTCCAGCTCATAAACAAAACGCAGCTTGTCATTGGCTTGTAATTGCGGCCACAGGACGTGGTGAACGGCCAGCGTCTGGTCGGCGTCTTCGCATGAATATTCAGCGGCCTTGGCAATGTCAACCTGGTTGAACTTGATCTGCTGCGCGCCCTTGCCACACAGCTCTTCAAAAGTGATGCCGCCGCGGCCCAGGTGCCGGTCTGCCAGACTGCTCAGGCCATGCGGCTTGTGGACCTCCAGCACATAGCTTTGCAGCATGGTGTCGTGTGCGTAGCCTTGCACCTCAATGCCGTGGTTGGCAAACACATGGCGGTCGTATTTGATGTGCTGGCCAAGCTTGAGTTTGGCCGGGTCTTCAAGCCAGGGTTTGAGCCGGGTCAGCACCTCGTCACGCGGCAATTGCGCAGGCGCACCCGGGTAGTCGTGAGTCAGCGGTACATAGGCCGCTTCGCCGGGTTTGACAGAAAAACTCACGCCCACAATCTCGGCGCGCATCTCGTCGAGTGAGGTGGTTTCGGTGTCCAGGGCCACCAGTTCAGCGGCTTGCAATTTGGCCAGCCAGGCGTCAAAGGCATCCCAGGTCACCACGGTGTCAAACACCAGTGTGCTGGGCGCTTTGGCGGGGGCGATGGCAGTTTCGGGTTCGTCGAAGAGACCGGGCTCTGACGGTTCGGTTGGCTTGTCGGTTTTGGCCTTAGGAACCATCGCAGGCGCGGCGCTTTCAAGCGACCTGACCAGCCCCTTGAAACCGTACTTTTCATAAAAAACGGCCAGAGCCTCCTGTTTCTGTGCGCTAATCGCTATTGAATGAAGAGCAGGCAAACCTTTCACGTAATCGTCCAGATCACAGTCTTTCTTGATCGTGACCAGCGCTTTGGCCTGCGGCAGCCAGTCCAGGGAGGCGCGCAGATTGTCACCAACCACGCCTTTGATGGCAGAGGCATGCGCCACCAGGTTGTCGAGTGAGCCGTATTCGAGCAGCCATTTCACGGCTGTTTTAGGGCCGCATTTAGGCACGCCGGGAACGTTGTCAACGGTGTCGCCCACCAGTGCCTGGTAGTCCACCATCAAACGTGGCGGCACGCCAAACTCAGCCTCCACCCCGGCCAGGTCACGGCGCTTGTCGTTCATGGTGTCGATCACGGTGATGTGCTCGTCCACCAGCTGGCTCAGGTCTTTGTCGCCACTGGAGATGATGACTTCAATGCCTTGTGCTGAAGCCATACAGGCCAGCGTGCCAATCACGTCATCAGCCTCGACACCCGGCACCGTCAACACCGGCCAGCCCATCAGCGCCACCACCTCATGCACCGGCTCGATCTGGCTGCGCAAATCGGGCGGCATGGGCGAACGGGTGGCTTTGTAGGCCGGGTACATGTCATCCCTGAACGTCGGGCCTTTGGCATCAAACACGCAGGCGGCGTAGTCAGCGCGATGGTCTTTGCGCAGCTTTTGCAGCATATTGACCATGCCGCGAATCGCCCCGGTGGCGGGGCTGCTGGGGTCAGCCGGGTTGGCGCGAAGGTCAGGCATGGCATGAAAGGCGCGGTACAGGTAGCTGGAGCCATCGACCAGCAGCAGGGTTTTTTTCTCAGGTGTCATGACTGGAATTGTCCGGTAAATCACCAGCGGCTTGCGGGCAAGCCAATCCAGCGCATGTTTGCCCCGCAGACATCCGGCCCAAGCCTACAATGCCAAGATGAGAAATGCTCCTTCAAACTTGCACTCCTTGACCGCCGCCTTGCTGCTTGCCATCTGCGCCGCAGCAAGCGCACAAACCGCTGCCCCTGCGCCAGATGCGCCCAAGGCGGCGACACGCGAGCTCCCGCAAAAAACCACCGAGCGCATCCGCACGGAAGACGCCGGCTCACGCATCGACGAGGTGCGGGTGGGCGGTGAAACGCAAAGCATCACCGTACAGCCCAAAACTGGCACCGACGTGCCCGCCTACGAAGTCAGGCCTTCAGACAGCACCAAAGGCAGCGCGCCGGGTTCTGCATCGGGCGGCACCACGGGTTCGCGCGTCTGGAATGTGCTGAAATTCTGATTTTTTCAAAGCGACCTTTCAGGCATGGCCGTTTACACCGAAGTCTCGTTTGACGAGGCAGCGCAACTCTTTGACGAACTCAATCTGGGCCGCCTGCAGTCTTTGAAGGCGTGCGAGGGCGGCATTGAAAACACCAACTATTTTGCAGACACCGAGAGCGGTCGGTATGTTCTGACGCTGTTTGAGCGGCTGACATCTGAGCAACTGCCGTTTTACCTGCACCTGATGAAGCATTTGGCCGGGTGCGGCATCCCGGTACCCAACCCAGCGCCGGACGCCAGCGGTGCCATTTTGCACAAGGTCAAAGGCAAGCCTGCTGCTGTCGTCAACCGGTTGCGCGGCAGCAGCCAGTTGCAGCCTGCGCAAACGCATTGCGCCAAAGTGGGCGGCATGCTGGCACGCATGCATCTGGCAAGCCAGAGTTTTGCACTACAGCAACCCAACCTGCGTGCCCTGCCGTGGTGGAACGACACCCTGAGCGCTGTACTGCCACATGTCACCGCCGAACAGCGCAGCCTGCTGCTGGGAGAGCTGGCTTATCAAAACCATGTCCAGGCCAGTTCTGCCTTCAAAGCCTTGCCGGTGGGCGTCATTCATGCCGACCTGTTTCGTGACAACGTGATGTTTGAAGGCGATGAGCTGACCGGGTTTTTCGACTTTTACTTTGCCGGCTGCGACACATTTTTGTTTGACATCAGCGTCTGCCTGAACGACTGGTGCATTGATCTGGCGACAGGCCAGCACGACGCAGCCCGTGCCGCCGCGTTTTTGTCAGCCTACCAGGCGGTACGCCCCCTGACGGCACAAGAGCGCAGCCTGTTGCCAGCCATGGCGCGCGCTGGCGCGCTTCGCTTTTGGATATCGCGCTTGTGGGACTTTCATTTGCCGCGTGAGGCCTCCTTGCTCAAAGCCCATGACCCGACCCACTTCGAGCGTGTATTGCGCCAGCGAACCGTCCATCCCCTGCTGCATCCGGCTCACTTGTCCTGACGTATACCCCCTCCATCCTCATGAAACTCAACATCGTCCCCGCTCGTACTGGCCTGGTCTGGGTCAAACTGGGTTTTAAAACCTTTTTGCAGCAACCCTTGGCCATGTCTGGTCTGTTTTTCATGTTCATGGCGATGCTGTCTGCCGCCTCTTTGCTGCCGTTCATTGGCTCGGCATTGGCGCTTGCGCTGTTGCCCGCCGCCACGCTGGGCCTGATGGCCGCCACGCAGGAGGCCACCAAAGGCAAATTCCCCATGCCGTCAATTCTGATCAGTGCTTTTCGTGCGGGGCGCCAGCGCCTGAAAGCCATGGTGACGCTGGGTGCCATGTATGCCATCGGTTTTCTGGCCATCATGGCGGTGTCCAGTCTGATCGATGGCGGGCAGTTTGCCAGGCTCTACCTGGTGGGCGGCAAGATCACCGAAGAGCTGGTGATGCAAAGCGGTTTTCAGGCAGCCATGTCGGTCACGCTGGCACTTTATTTGCCCCTGTCGTTGATGTTTTGGCATGCGCCAGCGCTGGTGCACTGGCATGGCGTGACGCCGGTCAAAAGCATGTTTTTCAGCTTCATGGCCTGCTACAAGAATTTCGGCGCCTTCACCGTGTACGGGCTGGTGTGGGTGGGCGTTTTCGTGGTGGCCATGTTGATTGTGGGCATTGCTGCTGCCGTGTTGGGCAACCCCGGCTTTGCAGGGCTGGCCATGTTTCCCATCGCTCTGGTCTTTTTTGCGATGTTCTTTACCTCGATTTATTTCACCTTTCGGGACAGCTTCGAAGCCACCTCGGAAGACGACCAGGACACCGCACAGCCGCGCAACGATGGTTGACCAGAGGCTAAACGACGGTGAGCTTGGCCACAGACAGCGCCAGCCACTTGACCCCGTGCCGGGTGAAATTGATCTGGGCACGTGCATCGTCACCACTGCCCTCGAGCATCACCACCTTGCCTTCGCCAAACTTGGCGTGAAACACGTTGATACCCACTTTGATGCCATGCGCAGGCGCCTCGCGTTGGCTCGGCACTGGCGGACTGGCAAAGCGCTCTGAATTGCCGTAAGCCCCCGCTTTTTGGGAAGAAAAAACACTGCTAGCCCAATCTTTACGTGCGCCAGCAGCTCCTGAATCTGTAGCATCGCCCCACGGGTTTGTGCCACCACTCAGGCCAGATGAAAAGCCCTGGTTTTTGGGCGTGATCCACTTTAAGGCGGCTTCGGGCAGTTCGTCAAAAAACCGGCTCTTCAGGTTGTAGCGCGTCTGGCCGTGCAGCATGCGGGTTTGCGAATGGCTCAGGTACAGCCGCTTGCGCGCACGTGTGATGGCCACGTACATCAGGCGGCGTTCTTCTTCAATACCGCCGGCCTCAAGCAATGAGTTTTCATGCGGAAAGATGCCGTCTTCCAGCCCGGTGATGAACACACAGTCAAACTCCAGGCCTTTGGAGGAATGCACCGTCATCAGCTGCACCGCGTCTTGCCCCGCCTTGGCCTGGTTGTCGCCTGACTCCAGCGCGGCGTGGGTCAAAAACGCAACGAGGGGGCTGAGGGTTTCGCCAGTTTCAAAGTCTGGGGCCAAAAACTCGGGCGACGGATTGTCAAGCGCGTCCACCGTCAGGCCCTGGCTGGCCGGGCTTTGGGTCAGCGCCAAATTGGCTGAAGAACCGAGTTCGTCCACCGGGAGCGCTACCGCATCTCGCCCAAAGCCTTCTTGCCCCACAAATGATTCAGCCGCATTGACCAGTTCAGCCAAGTTCTCCAGCCTGTCCTGGCCTTCGCGGTCCAGCTTGTAATGCTCCGCCAACCCGCTGTGCTGTAGTACCAGCTCGATGATTTCGCGCAGCGTGCTGCCAACGGTCTGCTCGCGCATCACGTCAATTTTGGCGACAAACGCGCCAATGTTGGTCCCGGCTTTACCGCTCACCGCGCTCACCGCATCGTGCAGCGAACAACCCGAGGTTTTGGCGATGTCCTGCAACTGCTCGATGCTGCGCGCGCCAATGCCGCGCGGCGGAAAGTTAACGACACGCATGAAGCTGGTGTCGTCGTTCGGGTTCTCCAGCAGACGCAAATACGCCAGCGCGTGTTTGATCTCGGCGCGTTCAAAGAACCGCAGGCCGCCGTACACCCGGTACGGCAAGCCGGCATTGAACAGTGCGGTTTCCATCACCCGGCTTTGGGCATTGCTGCGGTAAAGCAGCGCAATTTCTTTGCGCTCGGTGCCGTCACGCACGAGCTGCTTGACCTCGTCAACAAACCACTGCGCCTCGGCAAAGTCGGTCGGTGATTCATGCACCCTTACCGGCTCGCCGGGCCCGGCCTCGGTGCGCAGGTTTTTACCCAGGCGTTTGGTGTTGTGGCTGATAAGTGCGTTGGCTGAATCCAGGATGTTGCCAAAGCTGCGGTAGTTGCGCTCCAATTTGATCTGATGCGTGACTGCAAACTCGCGCACAAAGTCGGCCATGTTGCCGACCCGCGCCCCCCTGAAGGCATAAATGCTTTGGTCGTCATCACCCACAACGATCACCGATCCACCCGTCATCGCCGGGGCGTTACCTTCTGCGCCCTGCCCGGCCAGCATTTTGATCCACGCGTATTGCAGCTTGTTGGTGTCCTGGAACTCGTCAATCAGGATGTGCCGAAAGCGGCGCTGGTAGTGTTCGCGTATCGGTGCGTTGTCACGTAGCAGCTCATAACTGCGCAGCATCAGCTCGCCAAAGTCGACCACACCTTCGCGCTGGCACTGCTCTTCATACAGCGCGTAAAGGTCAATCTTCTTGCGCATGTCTTCGTCACGCGCCTGCACGTCTTTGGGCCGCTGGCCGTCTTCCTTGCAACCGGCAATGAAGTACATCAGTTGCTTGGGCGGAAATCGCTCATCGTCAATGTTGAACTGCTTGCACAGCCGCTTGATGCTCGACAGCTGGTCTTGCGTGTCCAGAATCTGAAACGTCGATGGCAAATTGGCCAGCTTGTAATGCGCCCGCAAAAAGCGGTTGCACAGGCCATGGAAAGTACCAATCCACATACCGCGCACATTGACGGGCAGCATGCTGGTCAGGCGCAGCATCATCTCTTTGGCCGCCTTGTTGGTAAACGTGACCGCCAAAATACCGCCAGGGGCCACCTGCCCGGTTTGCAGCAGCCAGGCGATGCGGGTGGTCAGCACCCGGGTCTTGCCCGAACCCGCGCCGGCCAGAATCAGCGCGTGGGTGGCAGGCAGCGTGACGGCGGCCAGTTGCTCGGGGTTGAGGTTGTTGAGAAGGGGTGAAGTGGGCGCGGCGTCAAAGAGCATGGGGTATTGTAGAAAGAAGCTTGAAAACCACCCTGAAAAGGCCATTTTTTTGTTAAACCAGCCTATAGCCCAATATAAATATGCTTTATTAGCTACTAAAAATATAGCTGTCATCAGGTAGATCCCAGGCAAATTTGGCATCGAAATATCGTTACTTTATTCGTTGTACGATATCTGTATCGATAACTTTAAGGATCACCATGCAAACCGTGACCGTGTCACCGAAATTTCAGGTTGTGATCCCCTTGGCCGTGCGAGAGGGGCTCAAACTCGTGCCAGGCGTCAAGATGCAGGTGGTGCAGTTTGACAACCGCGTGGAGTTCATCCCGGTGCAAGCGGCCAGCTCGTTGCGCGGGTCATTGCGCGGCATGGACACCAGCCTTGAGCGTGATGCGGACAGGCTGTGAACGTCGTCGACTCGTCAGCCTGGCTCGCCTATTTTGCCGACGAGCCGAACGCGCAGCATTTCGCCAGCGCCATTGAGCAGCCGGACTCGCTGATCGTGCCGTCCATCACCCTGCTGGAGGTTTTTAAAAAAGTCGCGCAGCAACGCGGCGAAGGGCCAGCGCTGCAATATGTGGCGGTGATGCAGCAGGGACACGTCGTTGACCTTGGCGCTGGCCTGGCTTTGCTGGCTGCAGCTTTGGGTGCGCGCCACAAGTTGCCATTGGCCGACAGCATCATTTATGCCACTGCGCAGCAGGGCAAGGCCTGGGTGTGGACGCAAGACGCGGATTTTGAAGGCTTGCCGGGCGTGAAATACTTTACAAAAATCTCCCAGTAGAGCGCCTAAAATCAGACACCGGGCCCAAGCGACAAGCGCCCGGTTTTTTATTGTCTGAGCCAGACCTCCATAAAACACCGGGCATCTCCCAAGCGCCTTCTGTTGAACCGATGACGTGACAGTTTTAAAGGCTTGAGAGTTATGGAAATTTTTGACTACGACAACATCCTGCTGCTGCCGCGCAAATGCCGCGTTGACAGCCGGTCTGAATGCGATGCCGGGGTAGCGCTCGGTGGGCGTACCTTTCGCATCCCGGTGGTACCGGCCAACATGAAGACCGTCATCAATGAAGACATCTGCGTGTGGATGGCGAAAAACGGCTACTTTTATGTGATGCACCGGTTTGACCTGGACAACCTGGCATTTGTCAAAGCCATGAAGGCGCAAGGCGTGTATGCATCAATCTCGCTGGGTGTGAAAAAGCCTGACTACGATGCGGTAGACCACATGGTGGCCCAGGGCTTGGTGCCTGAATACATCACCATCGACATCGCCCACGGCCATGCCGACAGCGTACAAAAAATGATTGGCTACATCAAGCAAAAGCTGCCTGCGTCGTTCGTGATTGCAGGCAACGTCGCCACGCCCGAGGCGGTGATTGACCTGGAGAACTGGGGCGCTGACGCCACCAAGGTGGGCATTGGCCCCGGCAAGGTGTGCATTACCAAAATGAAGACCGGCTTTGGCACCGGCGGCTGGCAGTTGTC
>JBKCGU010000048.1:0-4247 GCA_046303055.1 Polaromonas sp. | reverse complement strand
AATTTGGTATCGTTCTTCTCGGCTGAGGTGCTTGTACATCTGGCAACTTGGACTTGGCGGTTTAAGTGGCCATGATGCCTTGACATCCTCAGCCACCTATTGCCGGGTTCATCTTTGTTGCACTTCGTACTTGAATCCGCCAATATCAACTTTTCTGGATTGCCTGCATAGCTGAAGATCATCTAAACGAAACAAGTAATTTTGGGCAGCTCATCATGAAGTTGTACGAGCGAACCTCAGAGCACAAAATCGCGCGTGCGAAGATCTTAGAGATTCCTGATCAAACTTTTGGCCTCAAAGAAGTACGAGAAGAAATTCTTAAATCTGGCGCTTCAGATTGGCCCTCATGGGCTGCAGCAATGGGTACACGCACACTAAAAAAAGCTGAACGTAACTACGCGCTTAAATATTTTGCGAAGGGCTCACCGCTTAATTATTTGATTTCAGAGTGCGTTCAAAAATTACCATAGATAAATTTTCTCTGGCCTCACCCCAACCCATACCAAACCCCACGCCCACTCCCCCGCTGCTGCAAGTGCCCCCGAGCCACCAGATTCCGAAAATGCTGCTTCAGGGTATTCCGGTTGGCCTCGGTCAGCCTTACAGCATCAGCCATCGTCACGCGCCCATGCTCTCGCGCAAACTCCACAATCTGTAGCGACAGCTCAGGCAGCGTGGCCAGCACAATCTTTTCACGTTCAACTTTCTTCTCAAGCCTGCGCACCTGCTCGGCGAGTGACCGTAAAAAGAAGACCAGCCACGGTTGCCAGTTGGGGGCTTGCGTGCGTATCGTCCCCTGCGTTTGGCGCAGGGCCAGGTGGTAACCTTCCTTGTTCAGTTCGATCACGCTTTCAAGTGAGCTGTAGGGCACGTAGGCGTAACCCGTTTGCATGAGCAGCAAGGTGGTCAGTGCGCGGCTGAGTCGGCCGTTGCCGTCTTGGAAGGGGTGAACTTCAAGAAACACCACGACAAAAATCGCGATGATGAGCAGTGGGTGCAGCAGCGCTTTGGCTCGCTCTTGGTTGACCCAGTCCACCAGTTCAGTCATCAACCTTGGTGTGTCAAACGGCGACGCTGTTTCAAACACGATTCCGATTTCAACGCCGTTTTCATCAAACGCGGCCACGCTGTTGGAGTTGGTTTTGTACTGTCCGCGATGCCGCTCGTCCTTCTTGCTGTGGCGCAGTAGGGTCTGGTGCAGTTGCTTGATGTGGTTTTCATTAAACGGTATGTGCTGCCATGAGCTGAACACCAAGTCCATCAGCTCGGCATAGCCTGCTACCTCTTGTTCGTCTCGGGTGTCAAAGGTTTTGATCTCCAGGTTGGAGAGAAGTTTTTCAACCTCGCGGTCTGTGAGTTTGCTGCCCTCAATGCGGGTGGATGAGCCAATGCTTTCAATCGTGGCGACACGGCGGAGCGAGTTGAGACGCTCAGGCGCAAGCCTGCCCAAGGCGCGCCATGTGCCTTTGAACTCGTCAATTCGGGCGATCAAGCTCAGGACTTCAGGGGTGATTTGTAGGGTGTCGGCTTGCAGCATCAAACCATTTTAACCCATTAAATAACCCAATTACACCCAATAAGGCCTTTTAAGCCCATTGATATACCCATTAACACCCATTTTGTATTTTGTTTTTATGCGTTGGCTTCTTGGGCGGTGATGCGCAGCACCGTGTTTTGCAAGGCTGTGCCTTGAGAGCAAAATGAAGTCGCCCTTACAAAACCGCCTAGAATTGACGTTTACGTAAACGTCAACCAAGCCGTTCACGTCAAACTTCAAGAAAATCTTCGACATCAGAAAGACCTGCATGCCAGTTCTGGAGACAAAACTCAACGCCCGCACGGCCGACTTCTCTGCCAATGCACTTGCTATGCAAACGCTGGTGGACCATTTGCGGGGCGAAGTTGCCAAGTCGGCTGCGGGGGGCGGTGAGGCGGCTCGGGCCAAGCATGTGGCGCGGGGCAAGTTGCCGCCGCGTGAGCGGGTGCAGATGCTGCTGGACCCTGGCACGCCGTTTTTAGAACTCTCACCCCTGGCCGCGCACGCCATGTACGACGGTGCAGCGCCTTGCGCGGGGCTGATCACCGGCATTGGCCGGGTCAGCGGCGTGGACTGCATGGTGGTGTGCAATGACGCGACCGTCAAGGGCGGCACCTACTACCCGATGACAGTCAAAAAGCATGTGCGCGCGCAAGAAATTGCGCAGCAAAACAACTTGCCTTGCATCTATCTGGTCGATTCTGGCGGGGCCAACTTGCCGAACCAGGACGATGTCTTCCCGGACCGCGACCACTTTGGCCGCATCTTTTACAACCAGGCCAACATGAGCGCCGAGGGCATTGCGCAAATTGCAGTCGTCATGGGCAGTTGCACCGCAGGCGGCGCGTACATGCCCGCCATGAGCGATGAAAGCATCATCGTGGCCAACCAGGGCACCATCTTTTTGGGTGGGCCGCCGCTGGTCAAGGCTGCCACGGGTGAGGTGGTTACGGCTGAAGACCTGGGCGGTGGCGATGTGCACACGCGGCTGTCTGGCGTGGCTGACCATTTGGCGCAAAACGACATGCACGCCTTGCAGCTGGCGCGCACAGCGGTTAAAAACCTGAATAAAAGCAAGCCTGCAGCCCAACAAATACGTGGGTCATTAGCTCCTGAAACTGTAGCGCCGCTGTACGATGCCAGCGAGTTGTATGGCGTGATACCGCTAGATGTCCGCAAACCCTTCGACGTGCGCGAAATCATTGCCCGCATCGTGGACGGCAGCGAGTTTGACGAGTTCAAGGCGCGCTACGGCACCACGCTGGTCTGCGGCTTTGCGGCGATTGAAGGCATGCCGGTGGGCATCATTGCCAACAACGGCATTTTGTTCAGTGAATCGGCCCTGAAAGCCACCCACTTTATTGAGCTGTGCTGCCAGCGCAAGATACCGCTGGTGTTTTTGCAAAACATCACCGGCTTTATGGTCGGCCGCAAATATGAAAATGAAGGCATCGCCCGCAATGGCGCCAAGATGGTCACCGCAGTGGCCACCGCTGGTGTACCCAAGTTCACCATCATCATTGGCGGCAGCTACGGCGCGGGCAACTACGGCATGTGCGGCCGGGCGTTTTCGCCGCGCTTTTTATGGATGTGGCCGAACGCCCGCATTTGCGTCATGGGCGGCGAGCAGGCCGCCGGCGTGCTGGCCACCGTCAAGCGCGACGGCATTGAGGCGCGTGGCGGGCAGTGGACTGGCGCAGAAGAAGCGGCTTTCAAGCAACCCATCCTCGACCAGTTTGCCCACCAGTCGCACCCCTACTTTTCAAGCGCCCGCATCTGGGACGACGGCGTGATCGACCCGGCAGACACCCGCCGCGTGCTGGCACTCGGCCTGTCGGCCACCCAAAACCGGCCGATACCAGAGACGAAGTTTGGTGTTTTCAGGATGTAATGTGTATAATTTGTAGATTTAATACACATTAAAAGTGAGGCCAATATGCGTACCAACATCGTGATCGACGACAACCTCATGCAGGCTGCCATGTCAGCGGGTAACTTCAAGACCAAAAAAGACGCGGTTGAAGAAGGCTTGCGTTTATTGGCCAGACGCAAGGTTTATCAAAACATACGCGCACTTCGCGGCCAGATCCATTGGTCACTTGAAGGTGACTGGACGCAGCCTGAGCATGGCGTGCAAGAACCCCGAGCCGACTGGCCTGACTCCTCGGCGAAAGTGTCTAAATGATCACTGCTGACAGCAGCGTTTGGATTGACTACCTGGGCGGCAGACAAACACCCAAGGCACAACTCCTCGACGAGGTGCTGGACGATTCGAGCCATGATCTGGTGTTGCTTGACGTCGTGCTGATGGAAGTGCTGCGCGGCTGTCGCCATGACCATGAGTGGCGACTTGCAAACCAGGCCCTGTCAGACCTGCCAGTGCATACGGCTGGTGGCGATGTCGTGGCCAGATCAGGCGCAGCTTTGTATCGGCAGTTGCGCAAAACAGGCTTGACCGTGCGCAGCCCGATTGACTTGCTGGTGGGAAGCTGGTGCATAAGCACCGGCTGCGAATTGATTCACGACGACCGCGACTTTGTGCCGATGCTGCAGCACGGGTTGCAGGCCTTCAGATCTGAATAACTTCAATGAACAACATCTACACCACCCCCGACCACGAACTGCTGCGAAGCCAGGTCAACCGTTTCATCACGCGTGAGGTAGAGCCTTACGCGGCAGCGTGGGAGGATGAAGGCTGCGTGCCGCGCGA
>JBKCGU010000047.1:0-6937 GCA_046303055.1 Polaromonas sp. | reverse complement strand
TGATTCAGCAGGGCTATTTGCAGCGCACCCCGCGTGGGCGCATTGCGACGCTGGCAGCGTATCGGCATTTGGGGGTGGCGCCGCCAGCGGCAGGAAATGAGTTGTTTACTTGAAACAATGTCTCAAGGGTCTTTTAGAGATTCAAATTTTCGGGATGAAGCGCAAGGCGCCCGGAGCGCAGGACACCGGAATGCACCTGTGTGCATGAGGATTCCGAGCACCGCGCAACGCCGCGATTCGCCCGAAAAATGAATTTATAGAAGTGCCCTCAGGTCAGCGCACCGCGCGCATCAACATGGATGATGCGCTCCACCACACCCTTGAGCAGCCCGCCACGCACGCCAATCATCACGTGGTGCAAGTTCACCGTTGGGTCGCAGTGGCCGGGTATCAGCCACAACATGCTGCCCAGGCTGGGCAGGCGGGTGCTGCCTGCTGCGGGTTTCAAGATCCCGTGCTCGTCGCCGCCGTTTGAGTATTCCAGTTCTGGGCTGCTGCTGAAGGCATGCACCTTGGGCAGGCCAGAATCAATCGCGTGGCTTTTGTGGCCCGCGTCGCACACCGCATGTCCGGCATGCACGCTGATGACCTGGGTTTTGACAAACAGCGCGTGCTTGAACCGTGGCTGTCCCATGGCAGGCCGGTTGGCGGCGTAGTCGGCATCCATGAACAGATAGGAGCCGGCCTGGAGTTCGCCATACAGCTTGCTGGCCGCTTCAAGGGGCGCGGTGCCGGTACCCGCACCCGTCACCAGGGCCACTTTGATGCCTTCAGCTTCAATCAGCGCCCGGGTCTGCTGCACCGCCATGATGGCCCCTTGTATGGCTTCACGTCTTTCGTCCGGGTCGCGCAAGTGCTGTGCCTTGCCGTGGTAGGCCTGCAGGCCAGCAAAGTTCAAGGCCGGGTGCTTGCGAATCTCGATGGCCAGTGCGACAGCAGGGGTGCCGGGCTCAACCCCGCAGCGGTTTTGCCCCACGTTGATTTCAATGAACACGTCTATCGACGACGCCACGCCTGATGACAGGCGATCCTCGTTCATGCCGATGGCCAAGCGGCGTATGCCTTCTATGCTGTCAACGCAGATGGCCAGTTTGCCGCGCACGGGTATCAGAGCGCGCGTGAGGGCCGCAACACGTGCCAGTTTGCGGGGCGCGATCACCTCGTTGGTGATGAAGATGTTGTGCACGCCGCCCGCCACCAGCGCTTCGGCCTCCGATGTTTTTTGGACGCACACACCGACTGCCCCTGCGGCCATTTGCAGCTTTGCCAACTCAGCGCTTTTGTGCATCTTGGCATGTGGCCGCAGCATGACATGGTGCTCTGCTGCAAACGCTGCCATGGTTTGCAGGTTTCGCTCCATCACGTCCAGATCAATCACCAGCGCGGGCGTGTCGATGGTTTTCACACTGTTGCCAATCATGTCATTCATTTGGCTAACCGGCAGCATCGTCCAGCGCGTCGTCATTCAAATGCTGTGTGTCGGCCCAGCCGACCAGCGTGAAGCCTTCGGGAGTCCAGAGCAGCCGGTTAATGGCCGCATTGCCCAGCGCCCAGGTGCGCGGGGCTTGAATGTCCAGTCGGGTCGCGGCCCGGTACAGCACATCCATCACGCCGCCGTGACCGACCAGCGCAATCTGCTCGCCGGGGTGCCGTGCGGCCAGGCGCTCGGCTGCCTGCACCACACGCGCGCTCAAAGCCATCAGAGATTCACCGCCGCAGGGTGAAAATTCCGGGTCGCGCCTGCGCCAACGCATCGACTGTTCGGGCAACAACACTTCAATCTCGGCAAAAGTCTTGCCTTCAAAGTCGCCAAAACCGCGTTCGCGCAAGCCGGGTTCTTTGATGACTTGCCGGTCATGGGTCTGGCCCAGGTATTGCGCTGTTTCCCAGGCGCGTGTCAGGTCGCTCGCGTAAATAGCCTGGATGGGTTCGCCGCGCAAGGCATTGGCCAGCCGCTCGGCTTGCCAGCGACCGTTGGCACTGAGCGGAATGTCCAGTTGCCCCTGAATGCGGGTGTCCACGTTCCAGCTGGTTTCACCGTGCCGGATGGCGATGATGCGGGTCGGTTCTATCATTTGTTGATGAAAATCACAAAAAGAAATTTTTCGATGGGCCGCCCCGAGAAAAATGAGCTTCAAAAGTCAAGGAAAGGGGCCGCGCACCGCCGTAGGCACACGAAGTGAACAGCGTGGGGGTCATGCTATTGCGGGATTTCCACATGGATACGCCGGGTTCCAGCAGGCGGCTGCGGAAAGCCCAGCAGCGCTGAGTCCAGCAGCGCAGGCAGCACTGCAAAGCCATCATTCCAGACACCGTCATGCAGCGCACGGGATTCAAACACCACTTTTTGGCTTGTCAGGTCGCGCATCAAAATACCGAGCGAGCGTTTGTAGTAAGGCGCTCCGAAACCGATGGGAAATGACAGGCCGAACGAACTCCCGCGGCTGCCGCCACTGGCGAACACCCCAGGGCCGCCAAAGCCAAAGCCAGGATCAGGGTAACGCTGAACGATGTCAGTGGCCAGCAGCACTTGCACGCTGTAGCGAGCCTCAAGCGGGCTCAGCACCATGCCAACTTTTGACAAGCTGGTGGTGGCCAGTGCCTCAATGCGGTCTTGCTGCGTGGTTGTGGTTTGGGATGGCAGACGCTCAAAGCGGTAGGGGGTGCCCGGCGCTGGCGGTGCGGCCGTCCAGGCTGAAAAAACGGTGACATCGCTGTCGACAATGCGCATGCCGGAGCAGGCCGTCAGAAAAACGCTCACCACCACCATGAGGGCGCTTGCCAGCGCTTTTCCTGCCCGATTCATATCGCCCGCCCATCCGTTGAACACACAAAAATAACAAAGCTCAGAACGACTGTATTTTGATCACTGGTCGGCCTGCAAGCTCTGTCGTCGTCGTTCCCTTGAAGTTGTCAGCATCAAACGCTTTGTCGCCCTCTGCATCAGCAACACCCGTGGTTTTGATACCTTTGAAGTCATGGCGCTTGCCGTCCATCAAATGCGAGGGCACGATGTTTTGCAGGGCGCTGAACATGTTCTCAATTCGGCCGGGGAATTTTTTGTCCCATTCGCGCAGCATGTTGCCGACCTGCTTGCGCTGCAGGTTTTCCTGGCTGCCGCACAGCGTGCAGGGAATGATGGGAAAGTTTTGTACATCGGCCCAGCGGCTCAGGTCTTTTTCTGGCACGTAGGCCATGGGGCGAATGACGATGTTTTTGCCATCGTCGCTGACCAGCTTGGGCGGCATGCCTTTGAGCTTGGCGGCAAAAAACATGTTCAGGAAAAATGTTTGAAGCATGTCATCACGGTGATGACCCAGTGCGATCTTGGTGGCGCCCAACTCACCTGCTACCCGGTACAAAATGCCGCGCCGCAAACGTGAGCAAAGTGAGCACAGCGTTTTCCCCTCAGGGATCACCCGCTTGACGATGCTGTACGTGTCCTGGTTTTCAATGTGAAAGGGCACACCCAGCTTGCTCAAATAGTCGGGCAAGATGTGCTCTGGAAAGCCGGGTTGCTTTTGGTCCAGATTGACGGCAATCAAACTGAAGTTGACCGGCGCGCGCTTTTGCAATTTCATCAAGATGTCCAGCATGGCGTAGCTGTCCTTGCCGCCAGACACACAGACCATCACCTTGTCGCCTTCTTCAATCATGTTGAAGTCAACAATCGCGCGGCCGACTTCGCGGCACAGGCGTTTTTCCAGCTTATGGTCTTCGCGTTCTATGCGGCGATCGTCAATTCCAGCCTGCTGGAATTCCAAACCAATTTCACTGATTCGATCCATGATGTGATGCTGTCAGTCCTTGATGCCAAATACTTCACACCCGACTGATTCGCAATCAGAATAGACATCGGGTTTTTCTGTCGATACTCTGGCGGCCAGCACTTTGGGGTGCGCGAGCATGATGCGCAGCATATCGTCACATAAAGTTTCCTGTAAGTGAATGTGCCCCTTCTCAACCCGCTGGGCTACTGAACGCCGTATGAAGTCGTAGTCCACCACTTCATCTAGCTCATCTTGCCTTGGGGTGGATTGGGTGAACGGAATGTACAAATCAACATTGATTAGCACCCGCTGCTCCGCCAGTTTCTCAAATTCATGCACGCCGATATTGATTCTTACTTCATAGTTGCGTAGGAACAGCTTTCGGCAATCCAAGGTCAAATCCCATTTAGCGGTCGACTTCATCAAATCTTGCCTTTTAATAACTCATCAATTACAAACATCACATCACGCTCTAGCGGAACAAGATGTTGACCATTGTCAACGATCACCGTATTGCCAGTCATTGCTGTTGTTGTCGCCAGAAACAGGCAGGTTTTACAGACATCGCTCGGGTCAATTGCTCGCCGCAGCAAATTGGTGCTGCTGGCCTTCACAAAGTTCTCAGAAGTCTGTGGGCCGCTTGTGTACATCAATCCCGGAGCAACGCCACAAACCCTTATTCGGGGTGCCAGCGCACGCGCCTGCAAAGCCACTGATCGCTCCAGTGCAAGCTTGCTGACCGTGTATGTGAAGTAGTCAGGATTAAGGTTAAAAACTTTTTGATCAAGTATGTGAATGATGCATCCCGGCTCGGAGGGTTGTAGTGGCACGAGTCGCTCTGCCATGAGTCTGCTCAATATCAGTGGCGCCATCAAATTTACCTGCAATTGCTGGTTCGCACAGTCAACATTGAAATCAGAGGCGCTGTCAGGTTCAAATGCTGAAGCATTATTGATCAGGCAATCCAATCGATCAGTGAGCGACTCTAACCTATCGATTAGCTTTACACAGCCGCTCTCACTGGATATGTCGGCTTGAAGAGCGGTCACGTCGCAACCCGCAACGCGCAAGCTGTGTTCAAGTAACAGCGCGGCTTCACGCGACTTGTCGTAGTGACAAAAAACTTTCCAGCCGTCCTGCGCAAAAGTCTCTACAAGCTTCGCGCCCAGTCTTGCTGCGGCCCCGGTAACCAGTACCGTTTTGGTGCTACGTTGCTCACTTTTCATTGATTGACTCATCTTTGTCGGCGATCCCGCGTATGAAAAAAGCTATGTCCTGAGCAAAACAAAGGGTCTCAAGCGATTGAAGGAGAAAGTCTTTTGGCAAAAAGCGGATAAACACTATGCCCAGCATTGGCTTGTTGTCAACTGATCTAAAAACGGGGGCCGTGTTCAGTTTGTAGCCCTCGGCTAACGCACCAAGCGCGCTGTGCAATCGTTGTTGACCAATCAACTTCACCAAGTTGCCGGACTCAAGACTCACATCGTTGATGGGATTGACTGGCAGCGGCAACCAAAAGACGACGTTTGCTTTTTTTACATTTAACTCTATTGAGAATCTTAGACCGGCCCGGGCTGCTCTGCCGTCGTTCGAAACAGTTAGTAGATAGTCCGCGATACAACCATGTAAAACTGTATGTACTACAGCGAAAGATTTATTTGAACTTGCAAAAGAATTTTCTTTCTGTTCAATCACTTCGAAATTTTCTTTGATGCATGCAGGAATCAGAATTTGTAAAACCCGTGATGTTCTTTTTTGAAGTGTTTTTTCCCCGTTTGAACCAAAGACCAGGGCCGTCACGATGAGCAGTACTGGTAGCGAAATCGCTAAAAGCGTAGTGGCAACAGAAATCTCTTCTTTGTCCCCTTTTAGGAACCCATGAATCAATAGAGAACCTGCGCTGCCAAGAATACTTGCCATGATCACGACTAACGCAACTTTTGCCCACAAGGGCAAGTCTAATGACTTGAGCCAGAGAATAAGCTCGTTAGACTGCGCTTTTTCAGCTTCCATGTCAAATCCTCTTAAAAAATGATTGCAAGTTTAACGACCCCCCTGCAAATCCGAATCCACGAGGCCATTGAGCAAGCCGGCGGCTGGCTGGGCTTTGATGTTTTTATGAACATGGCGCTGTATGAACCGGGCCTGGGCTATTACGCCAACGACCTGCGCAAGTTTGGCTTGATGCCTGGCGGCGGGCTGGCTGCTGGCAGCGATTTTGTGACCGCACCCGAGATGTCACCGCGCTTTGGCCAGGCCCTGGCGCGGCAGATTGCCCAAGCGCTTGAGGCCACCGGCGAGCGCCAGGTATGGGAGTTTGGTGCCGGCTCTGGCGCGCTGGCCGAGCAGATCTTGCAGGCCCTGCCGCAAGACACGCGCTACACCATTGTGGATGTGTCGGGCAGTTTGCGGGCCCGTCAGCAGCAGCGCCTGACAGCCTTTGAGGGTCGCGTGCAATGGGCCACAACCCTGCCCGACGCCATGCGCGGCGTGGTGATTGGCAATGAGGTGCTGGACGCCATGCCAGTGAAATTGCTGGCGCGCCTGAACGGCGTTTGGCACGAACGAGGTGTGGTGGTCCATCAAAGCGCCTTGACCTACGCCGACCAGCCGACCGACTTGAGGCCACCGTTCGAGGTGCTGGGCACGCATGACTACCTGACGGAAATCCACCCGCAAGCTGAAGGCTTTGTGCGTACCCTGGCGGACAGGCTTGCAGCAGGCGCGATCTTCATGATGGACTACGGCTTTCCTGAACACGAGTACTACCACCCGCAGCGCAGCATGGGCACCGTGCTGTGCCACCGCGCGCATCAGGTGGACGCCGATGCACTGGTACATGTGGGCAGCAAGGACATCACCGCGCATGTCAACTTCACCGGCATTGCCCTAGCCGGGCAAGAGGCCGGCTTGCAGGTGCTGGGTTATGCCGGCCAGGGGCGGTTTTTACTCAACTGCGGTGTGCTCGAAGGGATGGAAGACGCGACTGTCGCCGATAAAGCTATGGTGCAAAAGCTCATCAACGAGCATGAAATGGGCGAGCTGTTCAAGGTCATCGCATTTGGTACCAAAAACTCTGCGACGTGGCAGCCTATGGGCTTTACCGCTGGCGATAGAACTCACACGCTGTAAATCATGATTCGCTGGATGATCGTTATTTTTCTCAT
>JBKCGU010000046.1:0-11619 GCA_046303055.1 Polaromonas sp. | reverse complement strand
AGCAAAACCCCTCCCAGCAAAACCCCTCCCAGCAAAACCCCTCCCAGCAAAACCCCTCCCAGGGCACGGTGGTGTGACATGGTCAAAAACTTGTCCATCAGACGAGGGCTTTTATACCCACTCAGCACTAGACATAAGGGTCGAGGACATGAGGGGCAAAACTTATTGGTTCGGCTCAGTGATGTATGAACCGTTCGCTCTGAGCCTGTCGAAGGCTTGCACTGGCTTTGACAGGCTCAGGGCGAACGGAAATTGAGACGTCATCGAGCCGACGCAATAGCCTTGACCTTTGAGGTCCAGTGAAGACGGTGTATTGAACAATGAAATCAACTTAATCAAAAGGAGAACAGCAATGCCAAACGGTGTAAGCGGAGTCGGCGTCAACCCGGGATCACGTATCTTCCCTAATAACGTTCCAGAGTCCACGCCCACGTGGGAAAAATCGTCACTAAACGTTACTGAAACTTCAAGTATCTCGCCTGGAGTCAATACGCTAAACGGAACTGTAGCCGGAACTGTCAAGAAAACTGACGCGGACGGAGCCTCAAATAGGCTATCTTTTGAAAAAGTCTTCTCTTTTCTTGCGGGCATTTTTGGTGGGGTGGGGCCTACCTCGATAGCTTCTTTGCTTAACTTGTTCGCACCTGAACCCAAGGTGAATAAAAACGAAGAGAAAAAGAAAACGCAAGAGCCAGAGCCAGGAGGCACCGGTGTGGTGTGACATCTTGCAAAGCCCAATCACAAGCGCATAAGGTCAACAATCAACTTACCAGGTGCTGAGGGGTGCGAAAAATCCTTTGGGGCGTCGGTTTTGAACATGACGTTCTGCAGATGCACTGTGCAGGGGTTTGAACTGAATTGAGCCCACCCTTTGATGTACAGACCCTGCCCACACCATGAGCTCTTCAGAAGAAAAGACCGAAAAGCCCACTGCGCGAAAACTTAGAAAGTCTCGCGAAGAGGGTAATGTGGGGCGCAGTGGCGATGTCAGTAAAACGGTTGCTTTTCTGGCGATCGGCATCTATCTGTTCTTTCAGTTTCGGGTCATCGCAGAAGACGTTGGGGCCTTGCTCAATGGCGTCATAGGCGCCATCGGCAGGGGGCAAAAAGACGCCTATCTTCAGTTGGGCCTATACACGGTGCAGCTAGGCGTCTCACTGCTGTTGCCTATGCTGCTGCTGGTCGCAGCCGCGTCTATGGCGTTTGACTTTTTGCAGGTGGGGCCGCTGCTGGCTATCGCGGCGGCCATGCCCAAGCTGGAGCGCATTCACCCGGCTGAAGGCTTCAAGCGGCTTTTCTCAAAACGCTCGCTGACGCAGATCCTCATGTCCATCGCCAAAATGGCATCTATTGGGCTGTGCTTGTTTTTTGTCGTGAAGTCATTTGCGCCGGACGTGTTGGGGCTGCCCAAGGGCAGCATTGGGGCTGGGCTGCAAGTAGCGGTGAATGTGATGGCGCAAACTTTTCTATGGAGTGCCCTGTGCCTGATTGTGCTGGCCATCATCGACTACATGATTCAGCGCCGTATTTGGTACCAAGAGCAGTACATGAGCAAAACCGAACTTAAACGTGAGCAAAAAGACGACAGTCCCAGCAAGGAGGTCCAAGAGGCTCGCAAAGAGGCGCAGGGCGATGACCCGCTTGAGCGCATGTACCGCAACCTTGGGTTTTGTCAGGTGATGGTGCTGGACGGTGCGGGTTCGGTCCTGGGGCTGTACGACAACCCGGAGTTCAACCCAGAGCCGCTGGTGCTGATTCATGCGTCTGGCGTGAGTGGTGAAAAGCTGTTGACGGCGGCCAGGGCTGAAGACATTCGGGTGGTGAAGGACGCGCGTTTTGCCACGGCCGTTTTTGCACAAACCCAGCCTGGACAGCCGGTACCTTCTGAGTTTCAGGCGCGGGCGCGTCAATTGATTGCAGCTGTATGACGCACAGCGGCGTAGCACCTTTTTATGGCGAGGGACGTCACCATGCTTTTGTGGTCTGACCGCAATGTGCGGCTGGTGGCCGCCAACAATGTGCTAAGCCCGGATCAACTGGGCACGTTGCATGAATGTTCAGATTTGCTTGAAAAAACACGCGTCCAGTGCAATGAGATGCGACTACAGGCGCAGCGTGAATGCGAGCGACAGGTAGAGGCGGCAGTGCAGCGTGGTGAACAACTGGCCCATGCTGAACTGACGCGCCTGACGCTTGATTTTCATCATGATGTTGCACAGACTGCACAGCGATTGCGCCAGAAGGTGGCGTGGGCCGCTGTGGCATGTGTAGAAAAAATGCTGCATCACGCTGGGCCCGGCGCTGCGCTGGAGCAACGCGCCATTCGACTGGTACAGCAGTTCTGGCAAGACGCACCGCTGGTTTTTATGGTGTCCCCTGCAACTGCGCCCATGTTGCGCAATGCACTTGAAGACTTTCGCACACGCCAGCGTGCTGCGCAGGACGGGTCGCTTAACCGGGTCCGGCTGATTGTCAAAGAAAGCCTGGAGCTTGACGATGGTGATGTGATCTTGCAGACCAGCGACGGGCTGATTGACGGGCGCTTGAGAACGCAGCTGTCTTACCTTGAGAAGATATTTGAAATGGACGTCAACTTTCACGACGCCGGGGTAAGCGACGAACCGACTTGTGGGGACGACGACCAGGCGACGGGGGACTTTTCTGATGATTGATCGCCTTTTCAAGCTGCTGCGTTTGCGCCAACAGCGTGAGCAGCGGGCAAAAACGATGCTTGACATCACGCTGCGCGAGGTCGGTGAAGCGCGTGAAGAGCACGCAGGCCACCGGCGCGAGCAAGAAGCCGGCCGGCAACATCTGGCAGCCATGATCCGGCAGTTTTCAGCGCTGACCAATGCGGGACTGGTGGAGTCGCAGCAGGTCACGCAATTTCAGGCCGAGCGCAAATTTTCTGAAAGGGCAGACCTGATCTGTGAAACCCGGATTCTGGATGCCGAGTACAAGCTGCTGGAGGCCAAGTTGCGTGCCGACGAGGTGCGCGCAGGCTTCCTCAAAGCCAGGCGCGAGCGTGAGCGTATTGAATTGATCTACAAGCGCAAGCTGGCCGAAATATCGACCAAAGCCGATACGCGGGCTGAAGAAGAGGCTGTCGAACTATGGCAAAACCCGCTGGCCCGAAGTAGCGCTGCAAACTAGCCGGCGCTACTTGTGTAAAGCACCAACTTTCGGCAACCCAGATGCACCCTGTCAAACTCCCCCGACTTGAAAAGCCCGATGCTTTGGGTTTGAACCGCTTGTATGGGTCTGCCCCCGTGGTGGCGGGCGATGCTGCGCTGACCTGGGTCAAAAAGAACACGCCATTTGCTGAGCGCGCCTGGCTGGAAATAGTGGGTGATGCGCGTACCGCCTGGCTGCTTCTTGACAGCCCCGCCACACTGGGCACCCTTTTGAAGGGCCCGATAGGCCACATGCCTGAGATTGACCGCATCCAGGCGGTTGAGGCGTATTGCACAGGGCTGTTGGATCTTTTGGAGGAGTCCTTTGGCTTTGCCCTTGACGTTGTCAAAGCTGGGCTGGGCAGCCGCAGTGCCCTGTCGCAAAGTATGGCGGTAGACATGCCGCATAGCGCGGCATCGATGGTGTCTGCCGAGCTTGAGTGGCGCTCTGAGCACATGAATGCGCCTGTGCGCTGCCAGTTGCGCATGCCCTACGACTGGCTGCACAGCTATCGGTGCAGAGTCGCGCCATCAGGTGAGTTGTGCCCTGGCGGCCTGCCGCTTGAACTTTCGCTGCAATGCGGCTGGACTGAGCTCGCTGCACTTGAGCTTAAACAGCTGCAACCTGGCAGCTGGGTAAGGCTGCGCCATAACTTCGGCACAGACAAAGGCTGGCTGCGCAGGCTTCGGGTTTGTTCAAAGCACATCAACTGGAGTGTCTGGGCTGATATGGATCAGGAACAGGCATCACGCTTGCTTGTAGTGCCCGCACTGGCAAGTGTCGGTGGCCAGAGCGGTTCGGGGAACGGCCTCAAAACATCTAACCATGAAACGGCACACGCCATGAATTTCCCATCACCTGAGTCTGAAGATGCATTGCCACAAAATGGCAGTGATGCCCCCGCCGCCCATGACATTGACGCCAACCCGGGCCAGGAAGACCAGCATGGGTCTGCGCTGGCTGGCCTGGCCTTGAAGGTGATGTTCGAGGTAGGCACAGCAGACATAGCGCTTGATGCACTGCTTGAACTCAAACCCGGTTACACCATTGACCTGAACAGGCCGATTGACCCCCTTGGCGTGCGCCTGCTGGTCAATGGCGCTGAGGTTGCGACTGGCGAGCTCACAGACATTGGCGGTGTTTTGGGGGTGTTGGTCACCAGCGTACACAGCAGGCTGCTGCGCGGCTAGGCCTCATCAATGGATCCTCTTTACCTTCTACTGGTGTTTTCGGCGATGTCCATGGTGCCTTTGCTGGCAGTCATGGTCACGTCGTATACCAAGATCATCATCGTCACGTCGCTGTTGCGCAATGCGCTCGGGCTGCAAAACGTGCCACCGCCTACGGTCACCAGCGGTATCGCGATCATCTTGACTTTTTTCGTGATGTATCCGGTAGGCTATGAGGCTCTGGGCAAGCAGGACCCTCTTCGCGACGGCATGCAACTGGGCAACACCACCCAGATGCTTGGGCTGGCACAGTCGGCGCGCGAGCCTCTGCGCAAGTTTTTGGCCAAGCACAGCGGCGAGAAGGAGCGGCAGTTTTTTATGAAAACAGCCAAAGAGATCATGCCGCCCGAAGTGGCCGCCGACATCAAGCCCGATGACCTGGTGATTCTTGCACCCGCCTTTACCTTGAGCGAGTTGACCTCGGCCTTTGAAATCGGCTTTTTGCTGTTTTTGCCCTTCATCCTGATTGACATCATTGTGGCCACTGTCATCATGACGCTGGGCATGCAAATGTTGTCGCCCACCATTATTTCGTTGCCGTTCAAGCTGCTGCTTTTTGTGGTACTGGACGGTTGGACCAAACTTTTTCAGGTGCTGGTGTTGTCATACCGATAGTCATGGCACGTCCTGTTTTGATCGTCAATTCTGCAAAGGACTTGTCATGCTGACAGGTGAAGTCATCGTTTTGTCCCAGCGCATGCTGGTGGTCGCTCTTATGGTGCTGACCCCTGTCATTGTGGCGGCTACTGTCGTGGGTTTGGTTTGGGCGCTGTTTCAGGCAGTGACCCAGTTGCAAGACAGCAGCGCCAGCTTTGCCATCAAACTGGTTGTTGTCTCGATTGTGCTGGCGCTGTCATCTGAATGGATTGGGGGGCAGGTACGCCACTTTGGCGACGAAATGTTTGCCCAGATGCTCAAAACCAGGCGCAAATGACGACAGCGGCCAGCCTGAACCTGCTTGACCTGCCAGGGCTGGGTATCTCGTGGTTCAGTGCCGTGTTCGCGACTTTCCCGCGTACCGCTGCCGCCTTGTGGATGTTGCCGCTGTTTTTCAAGGAAGTCATGCCGGCCACAGCAAGGCTTGCGTTTGCATTTCCGCTGGCGGTCTTCTTTGCCTATGCCGGCTTTAACGCGTCCAGTGCGCCCGGCTTTAGCGGCTTGGCTGGTAGCGGCCTCTGGCCATTGTTTGTCATGAAAGAAGTCCTGATCGGCATGGGTATCGGGTTTTTATGGGCGCTGCCGTTTCACACGTTGTCCCAGGCGGGTGAGTTGATTGACTTTCAAAACCAGCTGACCTTTACCCAGTCTACGGATCCGTTTTCAGGCAACCAGGTCAGTGTGACCAGCACGTTTTTGCAACAGGTGTTCATCATGCTGTTTTTAAGCAGCGGCGGCCTCATGCTATTTGTCGAAACGTTGTCGGTCTCCTTCAAGGCATGGCCCGCACAACACGCACTGCCGCTGATGAGCCAATCGTTTTTGAATCTCGTGTATTACGAGGTCAAAAGCCTGTTCGTGCTGTCCATGCTGTTTGCGGCCCCCATTCTTCTGGTGATGTTACTGGTAGACCTGTCACTGGGGGTGATCAACAAAGCCGCACCACAGGTTTCCATCCAAGATGTCTCTGTACCGATCAAGCTTGCGTTGTCTTGGTGGCTTTTGCTCGTGGCGCTTGCGTTTATGGCTGAACGTCTGGTGCAACTCATGCCTCGGCTGGCAAATTTGTTGCCGGTGTTGACGCGTTGAAGCTAGAAACAGCAGTGGATCGCTGGTCACTATCCCACAGACTGTATGAATACTCACTTTTCTCATCTTCCAGGAGCTCACCTTCTGGGTCAGAGCGCTATGCACCCGCCTGCACCGCGCCCAACATGCCCAGCTGCGTTACTCGGCCTGGCGGGCGCGGCACACTCGGGCGCCCCTGAGAGGCCCTGTCAATCCAGGATTCATGCGGATTGCGGAATGGCTTGCGGCATGAATATTGCATTTACTTACAGCATGAAAGCTTCAAACCTTGCAACACCATGACACTACGCGAGACCCCCCAAACGGCTGATTCAGACCGCTTTGGCCAAGAACTAAGCAGCATGATTGACCTGCGTCAGCCGTTGCTGCAACTCAGCCAGAAGATCGACTGGCCACCGTGTGAGCCCCGTTTTGTTGGCCTGTATGCGGCAGGTGTTGGCCGTCTGGCTCACGCCATCCGGCTGATGGCTGGGCTGCAGTTACTCAAACACACCTGCAACGTCTCCGCCAAAGAGGTGGTTGCCAGCCCG
Source organism: Polaromonas sp. (assembly GCA_046303055.1). Classification (GTDB taxonomy): domain Bacteria; phylum Pseudomonadota; class Gammaproteobacteria; order Burkholderiales; family Burkholderiaceae_C; genus Polaromonas. The sequence goes on along the minus strand of JBKCGU010000046.1, from coordinate 4,940 downwards.
ATTCACAACCAGCCTGCATCGATCACAGCACCATACATTCAGTAACGTCAAAGTGATGATGATGACGACGGTAATGGCCTTGAACTTTCCCGAAATTCAGGAGGCCTGTTGGATGAAGTCGAACCGATATCGCGACGTGAATCCCGCTGCTGCTTCAGAGTTTGGTGACCAGTGCGCAAGCCGGGAGGTTTCGCACAGCCACCAACAGTCTCGGCCTCACCTGTCTTTTGTTAGCGGTTGCGAATCGTGGCTTTCCCGGGCGTTCCTTGGCACATCTGGCAAAACCTCACGCTTAAAGTCACGACGCAAGCCACTTGTTTGCCGCATTGCTTTGCTTGTCAGTTCAGGATGGCTGATGGTATTGCTGGCGGCATGGTCAATGGTTTATGCTTAGAAATCCTCGCATGTTTGGCATTTGATGTGATGACAGTTGTTTTTCATAAAAATTTGACGCTCAAGCAGCTGTTTGTTGTTCAGGCGCTTGCGGAGCAAACGGGCTGGTCTGTTTATGACTGCCCAAAGACCACCAGCTGGCTCTCATTGCTCGATTCGAAAAGTGTGCCGATGGTGGTGTTGGCGGACTCGTCAAGCTCCATACTGGCTGACATTGCGTCGATACGTCGTGTGGTTCCTTCGACACCCATATTCGTCTGGTTGTCCGACGATAAGCCTGAGACCAGCATGCAACTCATCCAGGCGGGCGTCAGCAATCTGATTGCTCACGACGCGTCGCATCAGACCATTGAACGCACACTCAAACCTGTCACAAAGACCTCTACGGTCAGTCGGCAAACGCTATGCGCTCACAGCGCGCGGACTAATGCGCTGGCCTCATCGATAGATCTGCTGGCTCTGGGTGATAGCGACGTGTTGATTTCAGGACCTTCTGGAAGTGGCAAAGAGCTTTGTGCGTCGCTGATACATAAAATCAGTCGCCGTGCAAACAAGCCGATGGTGGTACTTAACTGCCCGGCACTGCCTTTAGACCTTGCTGATGCAGAGCTTTTTGGTCATGCGAAAAACGCATTCACCGGCGCCACCCGGGAAAAACCCGGGCTCATACGCGAGGCTGAGGGCGGCATTTTGTTGCTGGACGAGGTGGCGGCCTTGCCGCTGTCGCTACAGGCAAAAATGCTGCGCGTCATTCAGGAGCGTGAAGTACGACCTGTCGGTTCAGGTGCCACGGTAAAAGTGAACATCAGAATCTTGTCCACGACCAATCAGGATTTGCCAGCACTGGTGGCTGCCGGGCAATTCAGGGAGGACTTGCTGTACCGCCTGTCTGTCAAAGAGCTGCGTGTTCCGCCGCTGCGCGAGCGTCTGACCGACATCGCCGCCCTGGCGCGAAAATGTGCAAACGAATTCAATGGAGACGATACAGACCGCAATGTCATGTTTGAGGATGGTTGCCTGGCGATGTTGGCGAGCGGGGATTGGCCAGGCAATGTGCGGCAACTGCGATCAGTCGTGCTCGGTGCTGCAGCACTTGCTGACTACGGGCGGATTGAGCGGCTACATCTTGAAGATCTGATGGATGGGAGCAGCTCTGACTCCATCCAGCAGCTCGTTGACCTGAGTCGGGTGTGCGCAGATCCAATCGACAACTACCTGCGAATGACTTTACGACAGTGCGCAAATGATTATCGCGCCGCTGCCGCCATTGCGGACATACACATGAGCTCTCTTTACCGTCTGATGCCGCCTGAAAAAGCGTTCGATTTGATGCCGCACGGCTAACAGACTATTGGTACCTGGCTATGCTCGAACAGACTCCGTCTCCTGTGGATACAACATCGAGAGATCTGGAAGTGCAAGCCGCGTCAGTGACCTCCCGCCCTGCCGTTGCAGCCTCCCTTTCCATTGCCGGGAACCATCAGGCTCCGTGCGTGTGGGTCGTGCTTCAGGACGCACAAAAAGCCGCATCGCTGGTAGTGGCTTTGGCGCGTGAAAACATAACGGCGCGCGCTGTGCCTGATATGGCCAGTCTGGCGCAACTGTTGAATTCATCGCCAGTTTGCCTTGCCTGGGTTGCTGATGTGCATTTGACATACCCCCCGCTGGCCGTTCCTGTCGGCTTTGTCCTGCGTGGGCTGACGCCCACAGTTCCGATTTTCGGTTTTGCAGGATCTGATTGCGTCGCCGGGCTGATGCGCCTGAGTCAATTGGGGGCAGACCAGGCATTGCGCGGCTCGGATGATTCTGCCCATCAAGCCCACACCATAGCCCGGATATTGCATGCCACACACAACGAAGCACTTGTGGTGGGGTGTGTAAAGGAAGACGATCTCGTCACCACGAGTCCCAGTGTTGTCCGCCTTGTGGCGCACGCCCGCAAGCTGACCCAAACGCAAACCAGTATTCTGGTCACCGGGCCCACGGGGGCCGGCAAGGAGTTGTTGGCTGGCATCATCAGCAAGTTGAGAACCGATCAGCCCCTGGTCAGTCTTAACTGTGCGGCCATGTCCGAGGCCTTGATAGAGTCAGAACTCTTTGGCTACGCGCAGGGAGCCTTCACAGGTGCTACCAAGGCAAGTGCCGGGTTGATTCAGCAGGCCGACGGTGGTGTGCTGTTTCTTGATGAGGTCGGCGAGCTGTCACTGCAGACGCAGGCCAAGCTGCTGCGGGTACTAGACACCGGTGAGCTTCGGGCCTTGGGCGGAGGTTCTGCCAAGCGCGTGAGCTTCCAGCTGGTCTGTGCCACCCACAAGAACCTGGAACTCATGTGCGCCAACGGGCTTTTTCGGCAGGACCTTTATTACCGCATCGCTGGAGCCCGGCTGAAGTTACCGGCGCTGAAAGAAAGGCGATCTGACATTGCACTGCTCGCACAGTATTTTGCGGCGCAAAGTGTCTGTAGCGCAACAGGATTGACGGTTACCTTCAGTGGCTCTGCCTTGAAAGAAATTAGCACTATGGCCTGGCCAGGCAACGTTCGCGAACTTAAAAATTTCGTCAGACGCTGCACATCCATTTGCGGGGGGCACGTCATCACACTTGATGTTGTGCAGCAGGCACGGTTTGATTGGACTGACCAGCTTGGTTTGACGCTCGTGCGGGACCTGCTGACGCGCGAGGCACTGCTACTGGCTTTGCAGATGAGCGGTTGGCGGGTCAATGATGCCGCAAAATTATGCGGGCGCAACCGAACCGACATTTATCGCCTGATCAACCGCTATCGTCTGGAGCAGCGATCATGAAAAGGATCAATTCCCGGTGGTCTCTTTGACGATCAGCCAGCGATCACCCGATTTGATGAAATCAATCCTCTTGCGGCTAGCGACTGACAGCGCATCGGCCTTGTAGTCCTGGCGGAATTGAGCCGTTGCAGTGTTGGCGGTCACGCTGATGGTGATGTTTTCCAGCTTCAGGCTGATGCTTTTCTTGCTGGTGATGCGCTGGCGTCGCTCCTCTTCCCAGGCGCCGCGCGGGACTTTTCCGGGAGTCTCAAACTCTTTGCCGTACGCGCCCAGATAGCCTTTCATGTCCTTGCTGGCCCATGCCTGGGCCCAGTCTTGAAGAGCTGCATCCACGTCCTTCGCCAAAGCCTCGGTGCTAGCCGGCTTTGAAGCTGGGGCCGCGCCAGCAGATGGCGGTGCAGTTGCAGGCGCAACTGTTGCTGGAGATATGGATGCGGCTGGGGCAGCAGGTGCAGCAGAAGTTGCCACGGGCGGCGCGATAACAGCGGACGATGACTGGGCCGGTGCCGCTGGCGCGGCGGGTGGTGGCTTTGGTGTAGTTGGTGTAGTTGGTGTAGTTGGTGTAGTTGGTGTAGTTGGTGTAGGGGTAGCAGTCGAAGGCGCTGTTTGAGCTGCAACAACCGACACAGGCCGCTGGCCTTTGGCGTTGGAGGTGTTCAGATTGGGGTTGAGGAGTTCGCGAACCAGGGCCAGCTTGGGCTGAACGGCGGTGTTGCTGCCATCGAGCAATAGCGCTTTGTTGTAGGCCTGACTGGCCAGCTTGGCATAGACATCGCCCAGGTTCTCATGAGCGGTGGAATAGCTCGGGTTGGTTCGCACCGCCATCTCCAAAGCCGCTCGGGCCTTGTCAAACTGGCTCTGTCCAGCGTAGATAACGGCAAGATTGTTGTAAGGTTGGGGCAGTTCGGGATAGTCTTCGGTTAGCTTGGCAAAGGTGCTGATGGCATCGTATTGCTGACCTGATTCGTGTTGAATCACGCCTTTGATGAAACGCATTTGCGGGTCGCGCGGCTTGCCTGCCAGGAACTGGTCTGCTTTTTTAAGCGCCTCGCTGAGCTTGCCGCTGCCAACAAGCTGGCTCACATCGGCGTAGTCATCAGCGTGAACGGCCGTGACTGACAGGCTGCCAGCCAATAAAAGCCAGCGCAGCACCGTGGAAAAATGGGGTTGCTGATGTTTCATAAGGTCTCCCGGGTAGGTTGCTTGGACAGGGTTAGATGATGATGAATACGGCTTACGGCCAAGACAAAAATTTGTATTTTTGAGACCTTATGACTAGTCGCCTCTGAGACACCCCATTTCCGGTTTTTGCCATTCAATATTGGATGACGCTACTGAATTTGTGGTGCCGTGATCGGCGCAGGCTGGGTGTGAATCCGGCTGGCAACCACCTCTTCGTCGGAGACGTTGCAGGTGTGTTTGAGTAGCTGTAGCCCAGTCATCAGCCGGATGGCGTGAGCCGGACGGCCAGCTGGGGGGGGCTCGCGTAGTGTCATGGTATTGCAAGGTTTGAAACTTTTGTGCCGCAGAACATACCGCAGTATTCATGCCGTGAACCGTTTCGCAACCCCCATGGACGCTAGCGATATGGGGTGAATCCGGATGTCAGCAGTAAATAGAACTGTCCGGTTTTAGAGCAAATAGATTGTCCGCTTTTTCTATTTTGTTTGCGATGACTGCAAAGCTGCGTAGGGCGTAGCCCGAAGCGGCTTTGCAGCCATCGCGCGGATTTATCGGCTGATC
>JBKCGU010000045.1:0-33545 GCA_046303055.1 Polaromonas sp. | reverse complement strand
TTCAAGTCGCCACCGTGGACGATCCACTCCACGGTGCCTGACAACGCCAAGCTCAAGCTTGCCAAGGACTGCCCGCAAATCAGCTACCCCAAACCTGACGGCAAGATCACGTTTGACAAGCTTTCAAGCGTCTTCGTCAGCAACACCAACCACGAAGAACACCAGCCCGCGCACCTGACACTCAAGGACGCGAGTGTTCCGGTCAACATCAACCTGGCTTTGTACGCCGGGCCAGAGGCCCGCTACTGCCCGGCCGGCGTGTACGAATACGTCAAAAACGCTGACCACACAGACCGCCTGCAGATCAACGCCCAAAACTGCGTGCACTGCAAAACCTGCGACATCAAAGACCCCACTCAGAACATCGTGTGGGTGACGCCTGAAGGTGGTGGTGGGCCGAACTACGCTGGAATGTAACCTTTCAAGCCATGAGAGATTAAGGGACAAAAACAATGCATATCGTCATCACCGGCGGCGCCGGATTTTTGGGGGCCCGTCTGGCCCGCACGTTACTGGCCGGCCAACAGCTGTCTCTGGCGGGCTCCGCAGCAAAGCGCATTGAAAGCATCACGCTGGTGGATCGAAGTGCCCCGCCAGCAGACCTGGCGGCAGACAAGCGCATCACATCCCTGCTGGGTGATCTCAACCAGCTTCTGGAACCCGCCACCGCTGCAAGCCAGCCGATCTGGACACAAGCTGCCTTGATTTTTCATCTGGCCGCAGCCGTCAGTGGTGAGTGCGAAGCGGACTTTGACCTTGGCCTGCGCAGCAATGTAGATGCCACACGCGCCTTGTTGCAAGCCTGCCGGACGGCCGCGACCCGGCCCACCGTGGTGTTCGCCAGTTCACTCGCGGTGTTCGGCAATTCAGCAGAGCAGCCGCTGCCATCCGTCATTGACGACCGCACATTGCCCACACCGCAAAACAGCTACGGCATTCAAAAATTCATTGGCGAGCAACTGGTGGCCGACTATGGCCGCAAGGGTTTCATCCGTGCGCGAAATGTACGGCTCATGACCGTCAGCGTTCGGCCCGGCAAGCCCAATGGCGCGGCGTCCAGTTTCTTGAGCGGCATGATCCGCGAACCGTTGGCCGGCTTGCGGGCAGCCTGCCCGGTTTCCCCCGACACAGCAGTCGCATTGGCCTCACCAGCCCGCACCATTGAAGGCCTGATTTGTGCAGCCCAGGCCCGTGACGAGGCATGGGGCGCACGAACTGCCATCAACCTCCCAGCCCTGACCACAACAGTAGGCGCAATGGCACAAGCGCTAGAAAAACTGGGTGGAAAGGCCGCCGTTGACCTGATCGACTGGACGCCAGACCCGGTGGTCGCCAATATCGTGACCAGCTGGCCATCAGTCATCGATGCGGCCCGAGCCAGAGGACTGGGACTGCTGCCCGACCCGGATTTCGAGAGCATTGTGGCCGACTACATCAGAGAAAACCCGCAGCCCCAGGCTACAGGGCTGGCGTAATAATGATCAGTTGGGTTCACGACATCACCTGACCCTCAACACCATCGGAGACACCTATGAAATTTTCAAAACTAATGATCAGCCTGAGCATGGCTCTGGGCTTTGTTGCAGCTGCAAGCGCACAAACCACTATGCGCATCAGTATTTCAGTCGCACAAAATTCTCATCAGGGCATCGCCATTGACACATTCGCCAAAGAAGTCGAAAAGCGCACGGCCGGGCGTTACAAAGTCCAGACTTTCTACAGCGGCGCACTCGGTGGTGAGCGCGAGTCGATTGAAGCCGTGCAATTGGGAACGCAGGAACTGGCGTTCTCGTCAACGGGTCCTGTTCCCAACTTCGTTCCTGAGACCAAAATTCTGGATGTCCCATTTTTGTTCCGCGACAAGGCCCACGCACGTGCAGTGCTTGACGGCACCATCGGCCAGGAGATGCTTAAAAAGTTTGACGCCAAGGGCTTCAAGGCATTGGCATGGGGTGAGAACGGCGTGCGTCACATGACCAACAGCAAGCGTGACGTGAAAGCCCCTGAGGATTTGAAGGGCCTGAAAATGCGCACCATGGAAAACCCGGTGCACATTGCAGCTTATAAAGGCCTTGGCATTGTCACTACGCCCATGGCTTTTCCTGAAGTGTTCACCGCCCTGCAACAGGGTACGGTTGACGGTCAAGAAAACCCGCTGTCCGTCATCATGGCGGCAAAGTTCGACCAGGTCCAAAAACATCTGTCTTTGACGGGTCACGTTTATTCACCAGCCATATTTGTCATGAACAAGGCTGCATTTGACAAATTGTCGGCCGCTGACAAGCAAGCTTTTGTCGATGCCGCAAAGGAAGGTGTCAAACTTAATCGCGCGCGGGTGGATACAGACGACGCGACCGGGGTGACCGAGTTGCGCGCCAAGGGCATGACAGTGACAGAAAACGTAGACAAGGCAAAGTTTGTTGCCATGTTGGCACCTGTGAATGCGGAATTTGAAAAGCAGTTCGGCAAAGCAAATTTGGACGCGATCCGGGCCGTCAAATAGCCAGCTCCTGAAAATGAATTAAACGCTACTCTTTTAGTAGCTGCCCGCACCCGTATTTATTGGGTTAGCGGGCTTTTTTAATCCCCAAAAGATAACATCAATGAAACAGACATTTCTTGGTCTTGAACGCCGAACCACGCAGTTCGCCATGTGGGTAGCCAGCCTCATGCTGGTCATCGCGTCCGGTCTGGGCATGTTTCAGATCATCACCCGCTTCGTACTTGAACAGCCCGCCGAATGGAGCGAGATTTTGATCCGCTTAAGTCTGATCTGGATGGTCTTCATGGGCATACCGATGGCTTTCAGGCAAGGCGCCATGGTCAGCGTGGACGTGCTGTACCGCTGGAGTCCACCCCGGATCAAGCGTGTTCTGGATGCGGTGGTTTGCCTGGCTGCGCTGGCCTTGATCAGCGTGATCATTTGGTGGGGCTGGGACTACTCGCTGCGCGGCAGGGTGCAGTCGATGGCGGGGCTGGAGTCGCTGTCAATGTTTTGGGGCTATATGGCCATGCCAGTGGGCGCCATGTTCAGCGTGCTGGGGATTGTGGCTAACTTTTTAGACCCACAACGCAATGAATTGGAGACCGCGCAATGAGCATCGTCATGATCTGCACCATGGTGCTGTGTTTTGCGCTGACGGTTTCAGTCGCTGTTTCTATTGGCTTGGCCTCGATACTGGGTATCCAGGCATCGAACGCTAATATGCTGATTTCCGTCAAGGAAATGTTTTCCAGCGTCAACAAATTCCCACTCGCTGCGATTCCGTTTTTTATTCTGGCGGGTAACCTGATGGAAACCGGCGGCATCTCGCGCCGCCTGGTGGAGTTTGCCAAGTCCATTGTTGGCGGGGTGCAAGGCGGCTTGCCGATGACCTGCGTGCTGACCTGTATGATTTTTGCCGCGGTGTCGGGCTCATCGGTCGCCACCACGTTTGCCATCGGTGCGATTTTGATACCAGCGCTGATCAAGCACCACTACCCGGTGGGTTACGCTGCCGCCTTGCAAGCCACCAGCGCCGAATTGGGTGTGATCATTCCGCCCTCCATCCCGATGATTTTGTACGGCGTGAGCGCTGAGGTGTCGATTGGCGAGCTGTTCATTGCCGGCTTTGGCCCCGGCTTGTTCATTGGCTTGTCGCTGATGCTTTTCGTTCATCTGTATTGCCGCTGGAAGGGCTGGGGCAAGAACGATGGTGACGGGCGATTGCCGTTTGGCAAAGCCACCTGGCAGGCCGCCTGGGCATTGATGATGCCCGTGATTATTCTGGGCGGCATTTACGGTGGCATTTTTACGCCAACAGAGGCATCAGCCGTCGCCGTTTTTTACGCGCTGGTGGTGGGCATGGTCATTTACCGTGAGATCAAGATCTCGGACCTCATGGTTATATTGCGCAAGTCGGTGTTGTCCAGCGCCGTGATCATGTTCATCATTGCCAATGCGGGTTTATTTGCGTTTTTGATCACCCGTGCCGGAGTGCCCGATGCGATCGGCCGCTACCTGGAGGCAGTGCTCCAGTCGCCCGCCCTCTTTTTGTTGGGCGTGAATGCAGCGCTGTTTGTGATTGGCATGTTCATTGAAACCAGCGCCGCCATCATTGTCCTGGCGCCTATTCTTGCGCCTGTTGCCATTCACTTCGGTATTGACCCGGTGCATTTTGGCTTGGTCATGGTGGTCAATTTGGCGCTGGGCATGATCACCCCGCCGTTTGGCGTGAATCTATTCGCCGCATGCACGGTGGCGAAAATCTCACTCGACAAAATTATTGTCCATCTCATTCCGTTTGTTCTGGTGATATTGGCCTGCCTGATGGTGGTGACATACGTGCCGCAACTGTCGCTGTTTTTGCGTGATCTTGTTTATGCCAAGTAGCTGGAAACAGGCTTGAGTTAAACTAAAACCGTCAGGAGAGAGTTTGCCAAATAGCGCCTATTTGAGCGAACCGCCGAAGGCGCAAGTGCTACCCCCAATGGTGCATTGAACGCTCAGGCAAAAGGACTGGCAACCGTATCAAGCGCAGCGCGTTTGATACGTTCCCTACTGGAGAGAGATTGCAAGGGATGCTTTGCATAACTCGCTGCGAATGGGTGTAGTGCAGGTTGGGATGAGCTGCAAGGCGTATTTCGCAGTCCAATAGCAAGACTATTGGCAAGAAATACAACGCCGCAGATCGCCCAAGCCTGCGCTAGACACATCGCACGGAGTTATGCAAAGCGTCCCTCCAATCCACCGAAGGAGCAAACCCGCATCGCCGGGTGAATCTCTCAGGTACCCGGGACAGCAGGGGCAGCCCGTGATTTAAATCACGGATCCTATTTGCCCCTGGAGAATTGCTTGACCACATCGAAAGATACGCTTTTAAAAACCCCGCTGCACGACCTGCATGCAGAGCTTGGCGCGCGTATGGTGCCTTTTGCTGGCTACAGCATGCCCGTTCAATACCCCGCAGGTCTCATGGCGGAGCACCTGCACACGCGCGCTGCCGCCGGACTTTTTGATGTGTCACACATGGGCCAGTTGCGCCTTGAAGGAACCGGTGCAGCAGCAGCTTTTGAAAGCCTGATGCCGGTCGATGTGATTGACCTGCCAGCAGGCAAGCAGCGCTACGGCTTGCTGCTCAATGACGCGGGCGGCATCATGGACGACCTGATGTTTTTCAATACTGGCGATGCCCTTTTCGTCATTGTCAATGGCGCATGCAAAGCGCAAGACATCGCCCACATCCAGCAAAAAATTGGCGACCGCTGCAAAGTCATACCGATGCCTGAGTATGCTTTGCTCGCCTTGCAAGGCCCGCAAGCTGTCAGCGCGCTAAGCCGGCTTGCGCCAGGTGTCGAAAAGCTGGTGTTCATGACGGGCGCACGCTTTGATGTGGCGGGTTGCGACTGCTTTTTAACCCGCAGCGGCTATACCGGCGAAGATGGCTTTGAGATTTCCGTCCATGCTGACCAGGCTGACAAGCTGGCACGCGCCCTGCTCGCGCAACCCGAGGTCAAACCCGTGGGCTTGGGCGCTCGCAACTCCCTGCGGCTGGAAGCTGGCCTGTGCCTGTACGGTAACGACATCGACAGCACCACCACACCGGTTGAAGCCAGCCTGAACTGGGCGATTCAAAAAGTACGGCGTGAAGGCGGCGCACGCGCGGGCGGCTTTCCGGGCGCTGAAAAAATACTCGCCCAACTGTCTGACCCAGTCACCTTGACCCGCAAACGCGTGGGTCTGATGGCGCTGGAGCGCATCCCCGTGCGCGACCACACGGCCCTGCACGCCCTGACAGGTCAAGCGATTGGCCAAGTCAGCAGTGGCCTGCTGGGCCCCAGCATCAACCAGCCGGTTGCGATGGCCTATGTTGGCCCTGAGTTTGCAACCATCGGCACGCAGGTCCACGCCATGGTGCGCGGCAAGCCCGTGCTGATGCAAGTCGCCGCCCTTCCTTTCGTCGCCAATCACTACTTTCGCGGATAAGCTTTTCTTTTTTTACCTGGAGAATCCCATGACTATCAAATACACCGAAGACCACGAATGGCTGCAGATTGAAGGTGATGTCGCCACCGTCGGCATCACCCACCATGCGCAAGACGCGCTCGGTGATGTAGTGTTTGTTGACCTGCCAGCCATCGGCAGCACGCTGGCGCAAAAAGAAACCGCTGGTGTGGTCGAGTCCGTCAAAGCTGCGGCCGACGTGTACATGCCTGTCAGCGGCGAGATTCTGGAAGTCAATGAAACCCTGCGCGATGACCCGGCACTGGCCAACACCGACCCGCTGGGCGCTGGCTGGTTTTTCAAGGTCAAGCTGTCGGACGCCTCGCAACTGGCAGCACTGATGGACGAAACCAGTTACAGCGCCTTTTCAGCCAACGCTTAAATTCATTGAAGGTACACCCATGTTGATGCAATCCGCCAAGCCTCTGGCAGAACTTGAAAATACGTCCGAGTTCGTGGCCCGCCACATCGGCATTGATGATGCCGCCCAAGCGCACATGCTCAGCGTGCTGGGTGCTGCGTCGCGCCGCGCGTTGATGGAGGCCATCATTCCGCCGTCAATTGCGCGCAGCAGTGCCATGGCGATCCCGGCGCCTGTGACCGAGGCCGAAGCACTCAAACAGCTCAAGGCCATTGCATCCAAAAACAAAGTTCTCAAAAGCTTTATCGGCCAAGGCTACTACGGCACCCATACGCCCGGCGTGATTTTGCGCAACATCCTGGAAAACCCAGCCTGGTACACCGCCTACACGCCCTACCAGGCCGAGATTTCGCAGGGCCGGATGGAGGCCCTCATCAACTTTCAAACCATGATTTGCGACTTGACGGGCATGCCCATTGCCAACGCGTCGATGCTGGACGAAGCCACCGCCGCCGCCGAGGCCATGACGCTGGCCATGCGTTCTACAAAGAGCAAAAGCCATGTCTTTTACGTCGATGATCAAGTCTTGCCGCAATCGCTGGAGGTGATACAAACCCGCGCAAAACCGCTAGGCATTGACGTACGCACTTGCGCCGGACCAGAGGCGCTTGACAGTGACAGCTTTGCGGTGCTGTTGCAATACCCAGGCGTCAATGGCGTCATTCGCGACGACAGACAGTGGATCAAAAGCTACAAAGCCAAAGGTGGGCTGGTCATCATGGCAGCGGATTTGCTCGCCCTGACGCTGTTGGTTCCGCCTGGCGAAATGGGAGCCGACATCGTGGTCGGCACCACCCAGCGCTTTGGCATGCCGATGGGTGCAGGTGGCCCGCATGCGGCGTATCTGGCGTGTCGCGATGAATTCAAACGCTCAATGCCAGGCCGCCTGGTTGGCGTCTCGGTAGACGTGCATGGCAACCCGACTTATCGCCTGGCTTTGCAAACCCGCGAGCAGCACATTCGCCGTGAAAAAGCCACCTCCAATATTTGCACCGCCCAAGTCTTGCCTGCCGTGGTGGCAAGCATGTACGCGGTCTACCACGGCCCCCAGGGCTTAAAGCGGATTGCGCAGCGGGTTGCCAGCTACACCGCCATTTTGGCCAGCGGCCTTGAACAATTGGCTTGCCCGCTTCGTCGGCAAAGTGCGTTTGACACCCTCAGCTTGAAGACAGACGCCGCTACTGATGCCATAGCTTCTCGCGCACGGGAACTGGGCCTCAATCTGCGAATTGACGGGAGAGATCATTTGTGTATCGCGTTGGACGAGACAACAACCCGCGACGACATCGAACAGCTCTGGTCAGTCTTCGCCAAACCTGGCCAAGCCTTGCCCAAAGTCGCAGACTTTGAAAAGGGCATAGAGCCACTCATCCCCACCGAGCTGCGCCGCGCGAGCGATTTTTTAACGCACCCGGTCTTCAACACCCACCATTCAGAAACCGCCATGCTGCGCTACATCCGCCGCTTGAGCGACAAGGACCTGGCGCTGGACCGCAGCATGATCCCGCTTGGCTCTTGCACCATGAAGCTGAACGCCACCAGCCAGATGATTCCCATCACCTGGCCCGAGTTTGCCCAGATGCATCCGTTTGCGCCCGCAGACCAGCAACGCGGCTATGCAGAACTGGACGAGCAACTGCGCGCGTGGCTGTGCCAGGCCACGGGTTACGCAGGCATCAGCCTACAGCCCAACGCAGGCTCCCAAGGTGAATACGCGGGCATGCTGGTCATCAAGGCGTTTCATGAAGCGCAGGGCCAGGGCCACCGCCATATTTGCCTGATACCTGCATCGGCCCACGGCACCAATCCGGCCAGCGCGCAAATGGCCGGCATGACGGTGGTGGTCACAGCTTGCGATGCCAAAGGCAACGTCGACATGGACGACCTCAAAGCCAAATGCGAACAGCACAGCGCCAACCTTGCAGCGGTGATGATCACCTACCCATCCACCCACGGCGTGTTTGAAGCCAATGTCAAGGCGTTGTGCGCCCTGGTGCACAGCCACGGCGGGCGTGTGTACGTGGACGGCGCAAACATGAACGCGCTGGTCGGCACCGCTGCACCGGGCGAGTTTGGCGGCGACGTGAGCCACCTCAATTTGCACAAAACCTTTTGCATTCCGCACGGCGGCGGCGGGCCAGGGGTCGGCCCCGTGTGCGTGGTGGCTGACCTGGTGCCATATTTGCCAGGGCATGTGGCGGGCGGCTTGGTAGGTGGTGGTGTGGGCATGGCGCCATTTTCCGACGGGCCGCCCCTAGGAAAATTAGCCCCCTTGGAGGGCAGCGAAGTACACGCAGTGACGAGCGTGGGGGCCATCTCAGCAGCTCCGTTAGGTAATGCCGCTGTGTTACCGATCAGCTGGATGTACTGCCGCATGATGGGCCCCGAAGGCTTGAAGCAAGCGACTGAAATTTCCATTCTGTCGGCAAACTACATCAGCGCCCGCCTGAAAAACCACTTTCCTACGCTGTATGCCAGCGAGGCAGGCTATGTAGCACACGAATGTATTTTGGACTTGCGCCCCCTGAAAGACACCAGCGGCGTGACCGCCGAAGACGTGGCCAAGCGCCTGATGGACTACGGCTTTCACGCACCAACCTTGAGCTTTCCCGTCGCGGGCACGCTGATGGTCGAGCCTACCGAGAGCGAAGACCTCAAAGAAATCGACCGCTTCATCAACGCCATGATCGCCATCCGCAAAGAAATTGCGCAAGTTGAAGCGGGCGTCTGGCCGCAAGACAACAACCCACTCAAACACGCACCGCACACCTCGGCAAGCGTCATTGCAGTCGAATGGAACCACCCGTATTCACGCGAGGTCGCCGCTTTCCCGGTCGCGGCCCTCAAAACGTCCAAGTACTGGCCCACCACCGGCCGGGTCGACAACGTTTACGGTGACCGCAACCTGATGTGCAGCTGTGTGCCGGTGAGTAGCTATGCATGAAGATCACTTGCATTGTTTTTAACTGCGCTGGCGTCCTGATCACCGCAGCCCTTTGCTGGCTATGGACTCCCGACAAAGACCGCGCTCTGCTGGAGCGCCACTACCTGAACGCGCCCAGCGACATGATCGACGTTGCTGGCACACGCCTGCATGTGCGCGACAGCGGCCCAACAACCGCACCGGCTGTGATTTTTTTGCACGGCTTTGGCGCCAGTTTGCACACGTGGGAGCCTTGGGCCAACGCACTGGCCAAAGACCTGCGGGTGATACGCATCGACCTGCCCGGCTCGGGCCTGAGCCTGCCCGATGCGACAGGAGACTACACCGACAAACGCAGTTTGCAAATCATCAATGCGCTGATGGCCAAGCTTGGCCTGACTCGCGCCAGCCTGGTGGGCAACTCGATTGGCGGGCGCATCGCGTGGACCTTTGCGGGCACCTATCCCGCGCGGGTTGACAAACTGCTCCTGGTGTCGCCCGACGGCTATGCCAGCCCGGGTTTTGAGTACGGCAAAACGCCTGAAGTGCCGATGATGGTCAAGCTGATGAGCGTGGCCCTGCCCAAGCCGCTGCTGACCATGAGCTTGAAGCCCGCCTACGCTAAGCCTGAGACCATGACTGACGAACTGGCGACGCGCTACCACGACATGATGCTGGCCCCCGGTAGCCGGGGCGCACTGCTGGCCCGCATGGCGCAAACCGTCTTGGTAGACCCGGTTCCTATCCTCACAAAAATCACGGCTCCCACGCTGCTGGTGTGGGGGGAGCAAGACGGCATGATTGCGTTTGCCAACTCGAACGATTACCTCAAAGCCATTGCAGGCTCAAAACTGGTGTCCTTCAAAGGCGTGGGCCATCTGCCGCATGAGGAAGCGCCAGACGCGTCGATTGGCCCGGTTCGGGATTTTTTGCTCGCGCCTGCGCCAGCTCGCTAGCCAAAACCGACATGGCCCCTTGCGCATCAGCAAGAGCGCGCCACCGACCCGATGCTGCTGGAGCCGGGTGGCTAGCAAACCGCAAACGAAGATCGCCACCTGGCCGTAAAGCTTCGTAAAGCTGACAAGCGAACGCACCGCTCAGCCGATAGTCTGGTGCAAACTACGAACGACCAGGAGATTTTGATGTCGCCACGCCTTTCATGCCCGTCGCAACCCAGAATGCCAATCTGGATCCTGCGTTTTGTGCTTTGCCTGCCCTTGCTGGCAAGCTGGCCTGTAGGCGCGCAAACCACCCGCGAGATAAAAAACGGCGGCCCAAGCGATAGCAACCATGCTGCAGCGTGGCGCGTGACATCTCGTTTGGGCTACGGCCCAACACCAGACACAGCGCGCGTCGCAGAGCAAAACCCCAAGGTTTGGGGCTTGAATCAAATCGAGTTCGCCTTTGCGGCCAGTCAAAGTGCGCCGTCGATCCCATCAGACGTTGCGCGCTTTAATCAGCCGTTGAGCGCCACGGTCAAAGATTTTCAGGCCGAGCGCGAGGCGCGAAAAAACATCAAAGCCCCTGCGGCAGGCGCGTTAGCCATGGCAGAGGACACCACAGGCGCGCTGGGTTTTAGCCGCGACATGACGCAAACGGCGAATGCATGGCGATTGATGGCCTGCAGCGACCCAACGCTTGAAAACCCGCTGCTGGCCCGACTGACAGAGTTCTGGTTTAACCACCTGAATGTTTTTGCAGGCAAAGGCCCAGTGCGGCCATTTGTTGGTCACTACCTTGTCAATGTGATTCGCGCCAACGCGCTGGGAAAGTTTGAAGACCTGCTGCTGGCCAGTGCCCGCCACCCAGCCATGCTGTTTTATTTAGACCAGGCACAAAGCAACGTGCGCGGCTTAAATGAAAACTACGCACGCGAGCTGATGGAACTGCACACCCTGGGTGTTAACGCAGGCTATAGCCAAAACGATGTGCGTGAGCTGGCCCGTATTCTGACGGGATGGACAGTCGGTGTTCAGCTGGGCGAAGGCTTTAGATTTGCCGAGCGCTTGCACGACAGCGGCAGCAAAACACTGTTGGGGCGCACCTTTAACAACAACGGCATGCAAGAGGGTGAGGACGCGATTCGCATGCTGGCGCGTCACCCAGCCACCGCCAAGCGCATTGCGCTGCGCTTGGCGACAACTTTTGTAGCAGACAAGCCGCCCCAAGCACTGGTTGACCAGCTGGCCGCCACCTTTACCCGCACCCAGGGCGATGTTCGGGCGGTCATGCGCACGCTGGTCGAGTCACCCGAGTTTTGGCGGGCTGACAACACCCTGTTCAAAACGCCGCTGGACTTTGCTTGCTCTGCATTGACGGCCGGCGGCGGTGTCAAAGAGCGTCGCGAGATCCAACTGACGCTGGGCTTTTTAGCGCAAGCGGGCCAACCGCTATACGGCTGGCAAACACCTGACGGCTACAAGACCGATGCCGCCACCTGGCTGGCCCCAGAGGCGCTGACGCGCCGCGCCGACTACGCCATGGCGCTGGGCGGCCGTATCAATGAGCCGACCTATTTGCAGCCCTTTTTCAGTGCTGCCAGTTTGAACCGCATTGCCCGTGAGCAGCCCGCCACCCGCAGCGGCCTGATGCTGGCCAGCCCTGACTTCATGAACAAGTAACCCAAAGGACGGATCATGCAAACCGTACAGTTTTCACGCCGCCGCTTGCTGCAGGCATCTGCCATCGCCCTGACGGGCAACACCTCGCGCCTGTGGGCGCAGCCTGCACCGCCTGGCAACACGGGCACGGGCCGCTTGGTGGTGATGCTGCTGCGCGGCGCATACGACGGCCTGTCAGCCTTTGTGCCGTATGCCGATGCCGACTACTACGCCAGCCGCCCCAACATTGCGGTTGCTGCACCTGACGGAACCGTAAAAACAGCCCTCAGGCTCGACGACACTTTTGCGCTGCACCCGGCCCTTGCGCCCGTGTTTCCGCTGTGGCAACAGGGCGTGCTCAGCTTTGTCCCCAGCGCGGGCTTGTCAGCGCCGAATCGGTCACATTTTGACGCCCAATATGAAATGGAAATTGGGCAACGCGGCAAGACCAGCGCGGCTCCTGGCTGGTTGAACAAAGCGGCCAGCAGCAACAGCAAAACACTGACATCAGCCATCGGCGTGGGGGAGGCCAACCCAGCCATTTTGGCCGGTGACGCGCCCGTCAAACTCATCCCGCGTGGCCAGGCCGCTGAGCGTACCGGCGTGCTGGCCAACGATAGAACTCGCCATGCGCTGATGGACTTGTATGCAGGCAACGACAAGCTCAGCGAAGCCTTCCGCCAAGGCGCTGGCAGCCGCATGCAAAGCGCACAAGAGCTGACCACGCAGAAAATGGAATTCGACGGCAAGAAGATGGGCCCGGCCCTCGACAGACGCTTGGACAAAGACGGTACCCCCGCGACAGCACAAGCTCAAAATGCGCAAATGCTGGCCGCCAGCAACGGCGCAGCAGACCCGGTCGGCCTACAGCTGGACGCGCAGCACCTGGGCACGCTGATGCGCAATGACCGCTATCTTCGTATCGGATTTTTGTCAGCAGGCGGCTGGGACACTCACGCCAACCAGGGCAATACGACGGGGCAACTGGCCAACAACCTGGGCAACCTGGGCCTGGCGCTTGCACAACTGCGGCAAGACTTTTCCGAGCCTGGTGATGTGGTGGTGGTGATGAGCGAGTTTGGCCGCACAGCGGCGGAGAACGGCACCCGCGGCACCGACCACGGCTACGGTAATGCCATGTGGCTGGTGGGTAACCGCGTCAACGGCGGCAAGTGGCACGGGCATTGGACAGGCCTGGCACGCGGCAACCTGAACGAAGCACGCGACGTACCCGCGCACCACGACTACCGCGCGGTGCTGGCGCAGCTGATGCACAGCACCTTTGGGATGCCCGATTCGGCCCTGGCCGGCATCCTGCCCAACACCAACTGGGACACGCGGCTAGATGGATTGCTACGAAAAACGTAGCAATTATCTCATGCTGAACAAAAACTTTGACGCCATAGACAACAACAAAGACAGTCAGTTGTCAATGAATGAAATGAAAGCTTACCGCAAGGCACACAAAGCTGAAGGCCCAAAGCCAGCCTGACCGCTGATCATCATCAAATGAAAAAAAGGGCTGCTCATTAGGCAGCCCTTTTTTTGTGTCAACCGGTTTAATTGGAATCAATCGCCATAGGCACTGAATGGCCACGCGTCTTGTACAGCGACACCAATACGCCACCGGCAATCAATCCAAACGTCACGCTCAGCGAGAACACGGGCGGTATCTTGCCGATGATACCGACCAGAAATATCTTGCCTCCAATGAACACCAGCACCAGGGCCAGCGCGTACTTCAAGTAGTTGAAGCGGTGCACCATGGCAGCCAGCGCAAAGTACAGCGCACGCAAACCGAGGATGGCAAAAACATTGCTGGTGTAAACGATGAACGGGTCATTGGTGATGGCAAAAATTGCAGGCACAGAGTCCACGGCAAAAACCAGATCAATGATTTCCACCATCACCAGCGCCAAGAAGAGCGGCGTGGCCCAGCGCACGGGTTTGCCTGTTTCTGCATCACGCCGGTGAACAAAAAACGCGTTGCCTTCGACCTGCGGCGTCACCCGCATGTGTTTACGCAAAAACTTTAAAATCGGATTGTTGGCAATGTCTGGGGTGCGGTCAGCCACCAGCCACATTTTGATGCCTGTCACCACCAGGAACGCGCCGAAGACATACAAAATCCAGCTGAACTGCGTGACCAGTGAAGCCCCCAGGCCAATCATGATGGCGCGCAGCACAATCACTCCCAAAATACCCCAAAACAACACGCGATGCTGATACAGCCTGGGGATCGCCAGGTAGGTAAAGATCATGGCGATAACGAACACGTTGTCCATCGACAAAGACTTTTCAATCAGGAAGCCGGTCAGATATTCCATACCGCTTTGCGACCCCAGGTACCACCATACCCAAGCGCCAAACAGCAGCGCCACGCTGATGTAACCAGCGGACAAAAGCAGACTTTCCTTGACTTCAATTTCATGGTCGTCCTTGTGCAGAACGCCCAGGTCAAACGCTAGCAACATAACAACGATACCGATAAAAACCATCCATATCCAGACTGCTTTACCTAAAAAGTCCGAGTATAAAAATTGAAGTAAGGGGTCCACGAAAATCCTCAAAAGGTGAACTGGTCAAAAACGTCAGTCGAAGATGTCGTTCAGCCACGACTTTTTGCGGCGTGTCTGATAGCCCTGTGAGCCATACGACTGGTGACGGTCCGAATCGACGAAATCAGGTTGAAATGTATTGGCTGGGCGATGTGCTTGAAGCTGACTGGTGCCTAGCGCCATCAGTTTGTCCAGCTCTCCCCGGTCAAGCCATACACCTCGACATTGGGAGCAGTAATCAATCTCAACGCCCTGACGGTCTGTGATGAGCAAAACGGAATCAGGGCAGACGGGGCATTTCATGTGGAGTTCCTCAAATTAAAGATGACTTAACCGCCATTTGCCAAATGCAAGCTGGAAGGGCGCGGTTGGCGGCTGCGTTGCCACATGTGGAGTAGCGACCGGCTTGCGCGTGCCAAAGCGCTTTGCAGTGCTGAAAACCAGTCCTTGGCCACCGACGTCACAACGACTGGTTTGCCGCCATGAGTGATCAACTCAACCTGGCAGCGCTTGTCAATCCCACCACGCGGGCCATTGATGTCTGAGAGGTTTACCCGCACGCGTGGCACAAGCCACGCCAAGCGTTTGAGGGTTCGGCGAACCCGGCGCTCAGCCAAAGTGTGCAATCTGGCGGCCTGGGGATCTGAAGATTCGAAAATGACTTGCATGGCGTGCCTTTCGGGTTGGTTGATCAAAACTGCTGGACTGCATTTGAGAATAGGTGCCGAATCAATTCTTTAAAAGCAGATACCAACGAACCGTTATTTCGTAAAAAACTGATGATTGACGCATCCTGTGAACACGCCTTTGAGCTAACGTCATCTGTCTTACTTTTGGGTGGTGGACAAAGAAGGCGCAATGGCCAAGGCGGTTGACAAAAAAGTTGCCCCCCTGATAAAGCCCCTCAAGCGCCACGCAACTTTTCAGGTCGCGCTATCTCTTTAAACTTGATCAGCCGAGCAGTCTCGATCGCATCTTTTTTGACCTGCCGTTCAGCGTCCAGCAGTTGCCCAGCAGCGAGCCAGCCAGCAAACTCGACGGGTGTTTCGAGCGTGATGCGGCCCAACGCGCTTTGGCGAAACTCGTAAATCACAATTTCGGCCGCTTTTTGCAAATTGATGCGCCCTTTGGTCAGCACCGCGCCGCGTTTGCGGCCAATGTCTTCCAGCACTGTTTCGTCGGTAGATTCGGGCGTGATGTTGACCTTGTAGCGGTCCGTCAGCGCGGCCGGGTATTTTTTGATCAGCAGATTCAACAGCTCAAGCGCGACTTCTTCTTCACTGAACGCATTGCGGCCAATCGCACCGCTGGCGGCCAGGTTGTAGCCGCTTTGCGCCACGATGATGCGCGGCCACAGCATGCCCGGCGTGTCCCACAAATAAAACCCGTCAGCCAGCACAATGCGCTGCTCGATTTTGGTGATGCCTGCCTCGTCCCCGGTTTTGGTAGCGCGCTTGCCCGTCAGAGTGTTGATCAAGGTTGATTTGCCAACGTTGGGAATGCCGCAAATCAGCACCCGCATCGGCTTGACCATGCTGCCGCGCAGCGGCGCCAGCGCATGGCAAGCGTCTACCAGCTTGCGGGCGGGTGCCGTTTCGCTCGCATCGAGTTCAATGGCCCGGGTGCTGGGCAGCGCGTTGTAGTGTGCCAGCCACAGTGCGGTCACCAGCGGGTCGGCCAGGTCTTGCTTGTTCAGCACCTTCAGCGTGGGTCGCGACGCGGTCAGTTCGGCCAGCTTGGGGTTGGCGCTGGAGCCGGGCAGGCGCGCGTCCAGCAGTTCAATGACCACATCAATTTCCTTGATGCGTTCACTGATCGCCTTTTGCGTCAGGTACATATGCCCTGGAAACCACTGAATCGCCATTGTTCAAAATCTTTCGTTGCTAGAACGTATTATCGGTTGCCTTACTTTTCATCAATCATCTGCACCATGCCCCTGCCCCAAGCACCGACACAACAACCGAGCAAAAGCGCAACACCCAAGCCAACAACGATCTGGCCATCAAGGGCATTTTGTGCATTCTGATTGGCTTGGGCGTGGTGATCTCGCCTTACTTCATCACCTCGCCCGGCATGCAAGGCATCGTTGCCAAGTCAGCGGCGGTTGGCTGGTTTGCACTGGCGCTGGGCCTGGCCTTTGTAGGGCTGTACGTGCGGCGGCGCATGGCAGCCAGGCCACTATAAATACGATAGCTGCTTACCCAGAAATATGTAGGGCTACAGCCCTTTTAGGCGCTTAAAACAGCTACTGCTTCGGTCTTTCCAGGCACATTCAGCCGCTCGGCAGACACATACTGCTCGCGGTACACCTCAAACGGCATGCTGTCGAGGGCTTCTATCTTCTTTTGATCCACCATCGACTGCTGGCTAAGCTGGGTGAAGTGCGCATGCTGCTGATCAGAAAACGGCAGCGCTTGAAAGTAAGCCTTGGTTTTTTCAGACTGTGCGCGCACAAACTTGACGAAGGAGTTGTCATGGTCTTTGGCCATCGCGGCAAGGACTCGGGCTGACGGCAGGGTGCTGGCATCGTTCAAACCGACCGTGGCGGCCGCCAGCGCTGCACTGTAGTCTGATGTACCGTGCGCGGCGTCCAGCGCAGCGGCGATCGGCGCGCACTCGGCAACGATCTGATGACCCCAGTCGGTCAGCAGCACTTCTTGACTACCGCGTTCCAATGTCAAACCAGGTTCACGCCCACTGGCAGCGGTGCGGTGCTGGTTGCGGGCCAGCGCAGCGATTTCTTTCGGGCTGTCAGGTGGGCTGGCGTTTGTCAAACAGTGCAGCAAAAACACGTCTAAAAACCGCATGGTCTGCGTGCTGATGCCAGCGGGCTCGAACGGGTTCAGGTCCATCAAACGCACTTCAATGTATTCAACCCCCCGCTCACGCAGGGCGTGCAGGGGCCGCTCGCCGGGGAAGATCACCCGTTTGGGCCGAATGGTGCCGTAAAACTCGTTTTCAATTTGCAGCAGTGTCGTGCCCAACTGGTTGTAGTCGCCGCCGGGGTTTTGAATACCTACTTTTTCGTATGCTGCATAGGGCCGTGTCAAGGCATCTTGCAGCGAAGCGGCGTAACCTTCGAGGCTGTTGTAACTGACGGCCAAAGACGCCTGTGCGTCGCTCTGGTAGCCCAGCCGGCCCATGCGCAGCGATGTGCCGTAGGGCATGTACATGGTGCTGGGGCTCAGTTGCTGCAGCTCGTGTTGCCTGCCAGCCACAAAGGTCGAACACACGGCAGGCGACGCACCAAACAGGTACAGCAGCAAAAACGACTGGCGGCGAAAGTTGCGAATCTGGGCAAAATACTGCTCGCTTGTTACCCCCGGGAAAGACCAGTTGTAATGAATGCCCGAAATGGTTTGCATGCGCCGCCCATAGCGGTGCGACAGGCCCAGGCGATACACGCTTTTGGCGCGGCCGACGTTGGACGAGCCAAAACGGGCCACCGGAATGGTTTCATCCGTCGGCAAACCGCAGGGCATGCTGGAGACCCACAACATTTCGTCGCCCAGCGCCTGCATGCAGCGGTAGGTGAACTGGTGGACTTGCGTCAGCTCGTCCAGGGCAGCCTGCACGCTGGTGTGAACGCCCGTGACCAGCTCAACCTGGGATTCGCTGAAGTCGGTCGTGATGCTGGGATGCGTCAGCGCCGAACCCAGGGCCAGCGGATGCGGTGTCAGTGCCAACGCGCCGCTGGGCTGGGCCCGAAGGCTTTCTTTTTCAATCCCGCAAGACACACCTTTGAGGCGATCAGGTGACAAATCTGTTCTAGACAGGAATGTGTGTGCCTGTGAATGGGTCATGGTGCTGTTTTCCGTATTCTTTTCAACTGCGCTGGAAGTTATCACAGGCCAGCTTTTTTCGCTGGCGCAAGACGTTTATCAGCACTCCAGCAATGCCCATGCCCTCGTTTGGCTTGTCAGTTCAACTTGCAAGCTCGGAGAAAGAACTATAAAGTATCCAATAAACAATGTGTTCAAAGCATTTGTCACGGGGTCTATGCTCAATTTCTATAAAAGACTGTTCTCGCGCGCTGGTGTCAAGCAGTCACCGGCTGGCGACAGCTCTTTGCCCAGCAGCCGCACTCACCATCAGCGCGTCCTCAAAGATGGTTCACAAGCGGCGACCCGCGGCCAACTGGTGCACGTCGTGATGCGCGACCTGGTCCGCAAAAGCGGCATACCGCCCGGCTGGATTCAGTGCCAGATTCAGGTCGTTAGCAGCCGCAAGCGGGGCCAGGGCATTTTTGTGCGCCTGCTCGTCAAGCAATGGGATGAGCGACTCATGACATACGCTTTCGCCTTTCAGAAAGCGCTGACGACAGAAATCGTTCAATTTGACCCCAAGGCGGACGCCTGGTTGCAGGGCATTGCCTGGCAACTTGAAGTAGCCGACACCTGCCCCGTGACCGATCTGCCCAGCAGCCAATACTGGAAAACCCGTGGGGAGGCCGATCCTTTTGACATCATCGCCATACCCGCCAGTGCCATGCCTGTTCACGCGCCTGTTCCTGACCTCATGGCTGCATCGCAGTCTGTTGCGGTGGTGACGCCGTTGACTCGAGCTGTGCCTGACGAGCCGGCAACGCCAGAAAACGACACAGCGGAGGACCTCCAACGCCTGTTTGCCATCAGGGACAGGGAACTAAAACAACGGACCGTCAACAAGCCGCTTCCACAGGAAAACGAAAAGACCGAACCCTCGCCGCTGTAGGCTAGCTGGCTGGCCGTCAACTTCAAGCCAGCACGCGGCTTAAAAAAACCTCAAGGTCGGCGACCTCATCTGGGCACACCGAGTGTTCCATCGGGTAGTCGTGCCACTCCACGGCATAGCCGATAGACATCAATGCATCGCGTGATGCCGTGGCGCGTGGCAATGCCACCACACCGTCGCGCGTTCCGTGGGCCATGAAAATCGGTGTCTTCAGGCTTGCCGCCGTGTGCTCGGCCGCCAACTTGGCGGCCAGCGGCAAATAGCCCGACATACCCACAATGCCCGCCAGCGTCTCGGCATGGCGCAGGCCCACCATGAATGACATGGCGCAACCTTGCGAAAAACCGGCGACCACGATGCGGCTGGCCGGTATGCCGCGGGCTTTCTCGTTGGCAATCATTTCTTCGATTTGCAACTGAGACTGGCGCAGCCCGGCCTCGTCTTCACGTTTGACCAGATCAGCCGCCAAAATGTCATACCAGGCAGGCATGACGTAGCCGCCATTGATGGTGACGGGAATGGTCGGCGCGTTCGGAAACAAGTACCGCACCGGCCCCACACTGGACAAATCCAGTTGCTCAGCAATCGGTACAAAGTCGCGCCCATCAGCCCCCAGGCCGTGCATGATGAGGATGGTGGCGACGGGGTTTTCCCCGGTTTGGGCTTCCAGAACTTGGAGGGACATGATGGTTTTAGTGTGGGTCAATGAAAGGTGATTCACCAGTTGCGAACAAGGGGCTCAGGGCTTGCATGAAGCAGTGCAAGACGCTCCTTTATGAGGAGCTACTCGCCCTTTTTTTCATTGGCTTGCAGCTCGATTCAACTCCTCAATAGGTGCCTAAATAGTCTTTTTTCCCGACTTCGACACCGTTGTGCCGCAAAAGAGCATAGGCGGTGGTAGCGTGAAAAAAGAAGTGCGGCAGGCCGTAGTTCAGCAGGTACGACTGGCCGGTAAAACGCTTTTCTTTGGGCGTGCCGGCTTGGGTGATGATCTCGCGGGTGGCGGCATCGTCAAACTTGGCGACGTCCAGCCCACCGATAAACGCAAGCACGGTATCGATGCGGGTTTGCAGGTCGGCAAAGGTCTGTTCGTTGTCTTCCATCTTCGGCACTTCAACGCCTGCCAGGCGGGCTGACACACTTTTGGCAAAGTCGCTGGCCACCTGCACCTGACGCAGCAGGTTGAACATGTCAGGAAACAGCCGCGCCTGCAGCAGCGCGTTGGGGTCCAGTTTTTTGTCGATGGCGTGGGCTTCGGCCTTTCGCAAGACCTCTTTGAGGCCGCCGAGCATTTGCTTGAAAACGGGAATGGACGTGGTGTAGATTGAGCTGGTCATGGTTTCTTTCGTTGAATCAGGCTGTATTGTGCAGGCTGACGTATGATTTTATGGATATAACTGTCCAAGGCGACCCATGAACGCTCCAACTCCTCAATCCACACTTCAGCCCAGCCTGGCCGCCCTGCCCCTGATCAAAAAATGGGTGTCTTTCGCCTCCGTCTCACGCGACAGCAACTTGGCACTGATTGAATGGACGCGAGCGTTGCTTGAATCCCAAGGCATTGAATGCCGCCTGAGCCATGACGACAGCGGCAAAAAAGCCAATTTGTGGGCCACCCTGCCCGCCCACGACGGCGAGAGCAAAACTGGCGGTCTGGTGCTGTCCGGCCACACCGATGTGGTGCCTGTTGACGGCCAACCGTGGAACACCGACCCTTTTGACGCGCAAATCATCGGCGACAAGCTGTATGGGCGTGGCGTCACCGACATGAAAGGCTTTGGCGCCACTGCTTTGATGATGGTGCCCGAGCTGCTCAGGCGCAAGCTCAAAAAGCCGGTGCATCTGGCTTTCAGCTACGACGAAGAAGTCGGCTGTATCGGCGTGCGTCGCCTGATTGCCGACATGGTGGACCAGGGCTTTCGGCCTGCGGGCTGCATTGTGGGCGAGCCCACAGGCATGCAGGTGGTGATTGCACACAAAGGCAAGCACGCCTACAAAACATCGGTGCGCGGCTTTGAAGCGCATTCATCCCTGACTCCCCAAGGTGTCAATGCGGTTGAAATTGCCTGTGAGTTTGTGGGCAAGCTCAAAGCCATGCAACGCAAGCTGCAGGCCGAGGGGCCCTTTGATCCGCTGTTCGATGTGCCCTTCACCACCATTCATACCGGGGTGATTGCTGGCGGCACCGCGCTCAACATCATTCCGCGTGACTGCGACGTGACCTGGGAGATTCGCCACCACCACCTCAATTCCCCCGTGAGCTTGTTCAACGAAGCCAAAGAATTTGCCGACAGCCTGTTGCCGGCCATGCAAGCGGTTGCCCCCGGTACGGGCATCACCCACCACCAGAACTCGGTGCTGCCGGGCTTTGCCACCGATGCCGACAGCGACATTGCGCGCCTGTGTTTTAAGTGTGCAGAGGTCGACAGCGCCCTGGGTGCAGGCAAAGTGTCTTTTGGCACAGAAGCTGCACTGTTCCATCAGGTCGGCGTGCCAACCATTGTTTGCGGCCCCGGCCACATCGCCCAGGCCCACCAGCCCAACGAATGGGTGACGCTTGAACAACTGGCCTGGTGCGAGCGTTTTATGCGCCACCTGGCCGATGAAATTTGTGTTTCTTGAGCGACTAACTGGATTGAAAAAATGATGCATCGCAGAAATTTTGTTGTCGCGCCGCTGGCGTTGGCGACCGGTATCTCAACGGGTATGGCATTTGCCCAAAACAATTCCAAGCTAGCCCGTATCGTCGTGCCTTTTGCCCCCGGTGGCGTGCAGGACCTGCTGGCACGCGCCCTGTCAACCGAGCTGGGCGTGGCCCTGGGCCAAACCGTCATCATTGACAACAAACCGGGCGCAGGCGGCACAGTGGGCACCGGCTTTGTCGCCAAGTCAGCCCCCGACAGCGGCGCAATGGTTCTGGCCGCAGCCAGCCACAACATTGCCGGCAGCCTGTACACCAAGCTGTCCTATGACCCGCAAAAGGACTTTGCCCCCCTGGCCCATATTGGTACGGCAGACTACGTGCTGATGATTCACCCCGACGTACCGGCCAAAACAGCAGCCGAGTACATTCGCTACGCCAAAGCCAACCCCGGAAAAATGAATTACGCCACCGCCGGCGTTGGCAGCGCCACCCATTTGTCGATGGCCTACTTCAACGGCCTGGCGGGTATTGACGTGGTGCATGTGCCGCTCAAAGCCACGGGCGAGGCGATCAACGAGGTCATTTCAGGCCGCGCCCAGGCCGTGATTGCTGCCAGCATTGGTGCGCTAGCCTTTGCCAAAGACAGCCGAATTCGTTTGATTGGTGTCACATCACCCAAACGCTCAAAGTATTTACCTGACGTACCCACGATTGCCGAAAGCGGCTTGCCAGGCTACCAGTTTGACTCATGGTTTGGCCTGCTTGGCCCTGTGGGTACGCCGGCGGCTGAGGTCAACCGCATCAACGCAGCGATGGCCACCCTTCTCAAAGACCCCGTTGTCTTGGCCCGCCTCGACAAGCAGGGCATTGAGCCGCATGCCATGAGCAATGCAGACTTTGCCAAACTGCTGACTATTGACTACGAAAGAATGGCCAAAGTAGTCAAGGCATCAGGCGCCAAGGTTGAATAGTCTGGGTGATGCACCTCCACAAGAGTTACGCTGCCCTGCGTGTCCTGTGTCTTCCTGGTTTGCTGGCGGGTTTTAGCGTTGTCGTTCAGGCTCAGGACATCTTCTCGAAACTGTCCCCTGGTCAAGCCATGCCCAGGGACTTTCGCATGGTGGCCTACCCAAACGTCAAGCCGAACCAGTTTGCACTGGTGCAGGACGAAGGCAAGACGGTTTTAAAAGTAGACTCAAACAACAGCGCAGGCAGCATGGCGGTGCCACTTGCCCTGCTGGGCGGGCAAACCGGCAGCACCCTGCAATGGCGCTGGAAGGTTGACCGTGTGCTGGAAAACGCCGACATGGATGAAAAAACAGCCGACGACCATTCGGCGCGGCTGTATGTTTTTTTTGACGTTCCACTTGAAACGCTGCCCTTTGCAGACCGTATCAAAATCAGGCTCGCCAGCAGAATTGCCGGCGTAGATGTGCCCACCGCGGCGCTGTGCTACGTATGGGACAACAAGCACCGCGCGGGTTACAGCGCTTGGAGCCCGTTCACCTCGCGCTTGCGCAAAATCGTGTTGCAAAGCGGGCCAGACAACGTGGGCCAATGGCGGCATGAGACGCGCGACGTGGCAGCCGACTTCAAACGCGCTTTTGGATTTGATGCACCCGCCATCACGGGCATTTCCATGGGTAACGACACCGACAACACCGATGACCGCGTGACCGCTTGGTTTGGTGATGTAGGGTTTAAAAAGTAGTGTTTCAGCCCTCTGGTATGCTACTTTTTTAGGAGCTGCTTAACCATATTTTTATAGGGTTGCAGCCATTTTTATGAATAAATCGGCTTTTTGATGATGTCAAGGCGTTTTCGGCGTGGACATTTGGCGATTCAGCCAGTCATCGACGACCGCCGGGTTGTTGATGGTTTTCAGCGCTTGATAGGCGGCTTCTGCCTCGGGAAAGCGCCGCCTTAAAAAATTCAGCCACTGCTTGAGTCGCCCGGCCTGCGCTTTGCTGTCAAGCCGGGTGCTCACGATATGCCAGAAGTCAAGGACCAGCGGCAGCAGCTGCGCCCAGGTGACAGCCTCGGTTTGTGTACTGCTGCCAGATGCCTTGATGGCCAGCCCCAGCCCAGGGTCCACCACCGCGCCGCGCCCGATCATCAACATGTCGCAGCCGGAGATTTCTTGACAGCGACGTGCATCGTCCACCGTCCAGATGTCGCCATTGGCCACCACCGCAATAGTGACCGCTTCGCGTATGTCGGCAATGCGCTCCCAATAGGCAGGCGGGCGGTACGCCTGGGCTTTGGTGCGGGCATGCACCACCAGCTCGTTGGCACCGCCATTGGCAATCGCCAAGGCGCATTCCACCGCGCGTGAATCGTCCAGGTAGCCCAGCCGCATCTTGGCCGACACCGGCATGTGCGCAGGCACAGCGCGGCGCACGGCAGCGACGATGGCATGAATCGTTTCAGGCTCTTTGAGCAATGCCGCGCCGCCGCCGTGACGGTTCACCACATTGGCGGGGCAGCCGAAGTTCAGGTCAATGCCCGCAGGCCCCAGGCTGGCCAGGCGCGCGGCGTTGTCGGCCATACAGGCGGGGTCTGAGCCCAGCAGCTGCGCACGCACCGGCACGCCCGCAAAGGTGCGGCCACCGTTCAGCAGCTCGGGCACGATGCGGGTGAAGACGCGCTCGGGCAGCAGCTGGTCTGTGATGCGGATGAACTCGGACACGCAGCGGTCAATGCCGCCGACGCGGGTCAAAATATCGCGCAGCACAAAGTCAAGCAGCCCCTCCATGGGCGCTAGCAAGATCATTTTTAGACAGCGCCCAATCGCCAAAGCGAGGTGACTTCCTTGGCCCGTGCCTCGGCCAGCGGGTTGCTCGCATCAAGTGCTTTGGGGTGCTCGGGTTTCACATCCATGCGGCCCAACACCTTCAAACCGCCCCCAGCAATCGCCGCCAGCAATTCATCGCGTGTTCGTAGCCCCAAGTGTTCGGCAAAGTCAGACAAAATCAGCCAGCCTTCACCGCCGGGGGCCAAGTGTGCGGCCAGACCCTTGATAAAGCCCAGCAACATGCGGCTGCCTTCGTCGTACACCGCGCCCTCCAGCGGGGAGCCAGGCCGGGCTGGCAGCCACGGCGGGTTGCACACAATCACGGATGCCAGCCCTTCAGGAAACAAATCGGCCTGCATCACCTTGACCGGATTCGGCAGGCGCAGCTTGTAGATGTTTTCTTTGGCACAGGCCAGCGCCCGCTCGTCCTGGTCAGTGGCCACCACCTGATCTACCTCGCGCAGCGCCAGCACGGCGGCGAGCACGCCAGTGCCTGTACCAATGTCAAAAGCGACGATCTTGGCCGGACGATTTTTAGCAGCATGTTTGGGGAGTGGCGCTTTGGCCACCAAGTCAACATACTCCCCCCGCACCGGCGAAAACACGCCGTAGTGTGGGTAGATGCGGTTGTTCGGTGCAGCTTTGGCAATCGCAGAGCCCGCAGAAGTCAGCGCCGGGATCTCAACGCCCTTCTTGCGCCATTCGTGTGCACTGATCACGCCCATCAGTTCGCGCAGCGATGCAACGCTGGGTCCGCTCGACTCTTCGGCTGGCCCCCAAGCTTCGCTACATGCCTGTTTTGCATCAGGCGCGCGGCGCAGGGCAATGGCGTAATCAGCACCAAACTCAATCAGCACCATGCCAAGCACCCTGGCGCGCTGGGCCTTGGCCTGGCGGTACAGGTGAAAGGCTTCGCCACTGGGAACGCCTGTTTCGGCTTGCGCCAGCGCCTTTTTGCGCCCCATCTTTGCTGTTTTTGACGCTTTGGGCGGCTTGTCTATCCGCCGCGTCAAGGCTTGCAGCAGCAAACGTGCATTTTGAAAATCACCCCGCCACAGCAGCCCTGTGCCTTCGCAAGCCTGCCGGTAGGCGCTGTCAGCACTCAGGGTATCGTCAGCCAGCACCACGCGCTTGGGCGGCGCAGCGCCGCGTTCAGAGCGCCACAAGGCGGTGCGCAGCTGCTTTTCTTCCGTCCAGTGGAGGGTTGGGAGCAGTGCATCAGACAAGGTAGGTGTCGCTTGGGGGGTAGGCATCAGATGGAAACACAAAACTGTAATCCACTGTTTTAACAGATGACGGCAACCGAGTTTGAAAAGCCAACGCCATGCCGTCGGCGCAACACAGGCCGGGCTTGGCGTTTAGCCCCCGGTTCGCGTTAACGCGACGTTAAACGCCCGATTACAAATCCGGCTGCCAGCGCAATGCCAATTGCCTGAAACGGCCTGTCCTGAATCATCAATTTTGAACGACCAACTGCTTTGGAAGGCGCTTGAGTCAGGCGGCGCGCCTGGTCGGCAAAGCGGGTGGCGGTGTGGCTGGCGCTGCTGGCCAACGCATCAACAGTGCTGTGCGCACTGCTGGACATGCTGTCGAGCGCATGCCGTGCCGGGTTTGCCATTTTGTCGATACGGCTATGCAGCGCGTCGCCTGTTGATTCAAGGCCGCGTTGCAGCGCGCTGGCGGCGTTGGCTTGGGCATCAGCGGCATGCCCGTCCATGTAAGCAGTGGTTTTTTCCATGAGAGTTCCTTGAGGGGCATTGAGGTTCATTGGCACCAGCACTGAAAGTTTTTGGCGCACAATTTACTTTAGAAACAATACGGCGCGCAGCCTGTGCGAACAGGCACAGCATTGCCGTAGGACAAGACCCGTTAAACCTCAGTCCGCCGTGCGCCTCAAGCGCAGTTCTTCCAGGCGCACAGGGCCAAACGCGGTGGTCTTCAGCGATGGCATGTCACGCTTGAAGCCGGCTGCATGCTCAAAAAACGCCAGCGCCCGGGCATTGGCAAGCAACACCCAAGCGGTCACTTGCGTGCAGCCTTCTTCTTTCAGACCATCGCGTGCACCGTCCCAGAGGGCCAGGCCCGCGCCCTTGCGCCAGTGCGCGGGTGTGACGTACAAAGCCCAGATCTCACCGACGCTGGACTTGGTGCCCGCATCGCGTGAGCGGTCAAAACCCACAAAGCCAATCAGCTTGTCATTCTCAGTGGCCACCAGAATTTGTGGGTCGCTGTATTCAATCGCTTCTTTCCAGTAAGCCAGGCGTTTTTCAAACGTCATCGCTTTCAGGACTTCATCAGGTATCAAGCCCTGGTAGGCAGCTTGCCAGGTTGCAACATGGATTTCAGCAATGGCTTTGGCATCGCGGGGGGCGGCAGGACGAACGAAATAGCTTGGCATTAAAAAATCATTCACAAGTTACAGAAAACCCATGATTGTCGCGCATGTTGTAATTTGCAGTGACATGACAAATGCAACCCTTTACACAGCCCGCATCGACGGTGCGGACATCACCTTCAGCGCACCAGCCAACATGCCCCTGCTGCATGCCGCAGAGCGGATGGCTGCGCCAGGTTTGCTGATGGACAGCTCATGCAGAAACGGCACCTGCCGCACCTGCATTTGCCAGCTGATTGAAGGCCAAGTGACCTACCGCATCGACTGGCCAGGGCTGAGCTCGGATGAAAAGCGCCAGGGACTTATCTTGCCGTGTGTGGCTTATCCGGTATCGGATGTGGTGATAGGGCTAGTGACTTAAGAGGCTTTGGACATCAACCACCTACAAACAAATTTCTGGCTTCGCCGGATGTTCCAGATTCACCGATTTCCTGGTTGAACCGACATCCTAAAAATCCCCACCCCCACTCCCATGCGCCAAACTTTCAAACTTGGTGATGCGGTTGATAAAGGCGAGCTTGACGGTACCCGTTGGCCCGTTTCGCTGTTTGCTGATGATGACTTCGGCGACGCCGGGTTCTTTACAGGCTTCTTTGGTGTAGTACTCGTCGCGATAAATAAACATGATGATGTCGGCATCTTGTTCAATCGCACCGGACTCGCGCAGGTCGCTCATCATGGGGCGTTTGTCGGTGCGGGACTCCACCCCCCGGCTGAGCTGCGACAGGGCAATCACGGGGCATTGCAGCTCTTTGGCCAGCATTTTCAGGCCGCGCGATATCTCACCGACGGCCGTAGCACGGTTTTCCTCGCTCATGCTGCTGGACACGCTCATGAGTTGCAAATAATCCACCACGATCAAGCCCAGCTTGCCGCACTGCTTGGCCAGGCGCCGGGCATTGGCGCGCAGCTCACTCACCGTCAGGCCCGGCGTTTCGTCAATGTGCAAGGATATGTTGCGCAGCTTTTCAATCGCCTCGGTCAGGCGCGGCCACTCTTCGTCGGTCAGTGCGCCAGTGCGTAAATGGGTCTGGTCAATGCGGCCAATCGAGCCGACGATACGCACCGCCAATTGCGACGCACCCATCTCCATTGAGAACACGGCTACCGGCAGGCCTTCATGGAGTGCCACGTGCTCGGCGATGTTGATGGCGAGGGCCGTTTTACCCATACTCGGTCTCGCCGCCAGAATCACCAAATCGCCGGCCTGAAAGCCAGAGGTCATGCGGTCTAAATCATAAAAACCTGTCGGTACACCCGTCACATCGTTCGGGTTCTCGCTCATTTCGGTCACGCGGTCCAGCAGGCTGACAACCAGCGTGTCCATGCTCTGAAACCCCTCTTTCATGCGAGAGCCCTGCTCACCAATTTTGAAGATTTTTTGCTCGGCCTCGTCCAGGATGGTGGCGATGTCTTTGCCTTGCGGGCTGAAGGCGTTGGTTGATATCTCGTCGCTGGCGGCAACCAGCTTGCGCAAGATGGAGCGCTCACGCACGATCTCGGCATAGCGCCTGATGTTGGCGGCACTCGGCACGTACTGCGCGAGGGAATTAAGATAGCTCAGCCCCCCTACTTCGTCGGCCTTGCCCTGGTTTTGCAGGTGCTCGTACACGGTGATGACGTCTGCCGGCTTGGTGGCGTTGATCAGCGCGCCCACAGCGGCATAAATCAGCTTGTGCTCGGAGCGGTAAAAGTCCTGGTCGGTCAGCAGATCGCCAACGCGGTCCCAAGCGGTGTTGTCCAGCAGCAGGCCACCCAGCACGCTGGACTCACCCTCGATCGAATGCGGCGGGATGCGCAGTTGGGCGATCTGGCGGTCGGGGCTATAGCCAGGTTGGTCAAAAACTGAAAGTACGGCGGACATGGGCTTCCTGAAGTAGCATTTTTTGCAAGCTAAATGGTACGCCTTGCAGGCGATAAGGGCTTGTACAAAGCTGTGGATAAGCTCTGAAAATGGGGTGTAAATCAAGCGGGAAGCTGTGCGCAATCCCACTTCGCGTTCGGCCATGAAAAAAGCCGCTCACCGAGCGGCTTTTTCGGAAAGCGGAAAAAGCTTACGCTGTTTCGCCGTACACCGTCACGGTGATGTCCACCAGCACATCAGTGTGCAAAGCCACGCTGACCGAATGGTCACCCGTGGTTTTCAGCGGCCCAACCGGCATGCGGATTTGTGCCTTGGAGACTGCAAAGCCTTGCTTGGTCAACTCGGCAGAGATGTCGTGGTTGGTCACAGAACCGAACAAACGGCCATCCACACCGGCTTTTTGTGTCAGCTTGATGGTGGTGCCACCGAGCTTGGCGCCTTGGGCTTGTGACTCGGCGAGCTTGGCAGCGGCTGCTTTTTCAAGTTCGACACGCTTGGCTTCAAACTCAGCCTTGTTGGCTTCGGTGGCGCGTCGAGCGCGGCCTGAAGGGATCAAAAAGTTGCGTGCGTAGCCGTCCTTGACTTTGACGACTTCGCCCAGTGCGCCGAGGTTAACGACTTTGTCTAACAAAATGATTTGCATGGTCGTGCTCCTTACAGGCTTTTGTGCTGGTCGCTGTATGGCAGCATGGCCAAGAAGCGGGCGCGTTTGACAGCGGTGTTGATCTGGCGCTGAAAAATCGCGCGCGTGCCGGTCAGGCGTGCAGGGATGATCTTGCCGTTCTCGGCCACAAAGTCACGCAGGGTGTCGATGTCTTTGTAGTCGATTTCTTCCACGCCAGCAGCGGTAAAGCGGCAAAAGCGCTTGCGCTTGAACAGCAGGGATTGTGTGTTGCGCTTGGGGCGCTTGTCTTTGTTGAAACGTTTTGGTCCGGGCATGATGGACTCCTTAAATTAAGTGATGTCTTGAATGTGAAAGACGATGCTTTTGCTGGTGCGTGCATTGATCAAAAAACCGGTAAACAACTGGAGCTTGCCTAACTCGGTATTGGCTGAGGCTTCAGCCAAGGCTCCAAAGGCAACGGCTCGAACTGTCAATTTGACTTGCCTCGTAACGCCTGCTTCTTGCATCTCTGACTCATGTTCGAGAACGATGTTGAGGGCGGGGATACCGGCTGGCGTGTAACGCAGAGGACTTGCCTCAGCGATACGCGCCGACAATGTGACGGTGTTGACCTGGTTCAATGCGTCAGTGTTTAGCGGTCAACTATTAACGATCATTTCCAGCGTATTCAGCTTGTTGGGTCTTGCGCGCTTCTTCACGCTCGACGTTGCGCATCATCAAGGATGGGCCGGTTTCGGCTTTCTTCTTGACCACGGTCAGGTGGCGCAACACGGCATCGTTGAACTTGAACGCGTGTTCAATTTCATCCATCACCGCTTGTGATGCTTCGATGTTGATGCACAGGTAGTGGGCTTTACCGAGTTTTTGAATCAGATAAATGAGCTGGCGACGGCCCCAATCTTCAACACGGTGAACAATGCCGCCGCCGGCAACAATCATGCCCTTGTAACGTTCCAGCATGGCTGGGACTTGCTCGCTTTGATCCGGGTGGATCAGCAAGACGATCTCGTAGTGACGCATAAGACTCCTTTTGGGTTGTAAAAAGCCGCCCCGGCGTCAAGACAGGTGCGGCAAGGTAAGCCCATGATTATAGCCCGAAGCGGGCTACACACGGTTTACGAGTTGGCCAACTGCTTCCAGGTGGCCATCACGGTGTCAGGGTTCAGGGAAATCGAGCCGATGCCCTGATCTTTCAGCCACTGGGCCAAGTCCGGGTGGTCGCTGGGCCCCTGGCCGCAAATGCCGACGTATTTGCCCTGGCGTTTGCAGGCAGATATGGCCATGGCCAGCAGCGCCTTGACGGCTGGGTCACGCTCGTCAAAGTCTTGCGCCAGAATTTCCAGGCCAGAATCCCGGTCCAGCCCCAGTGTCAGCTGCGTCAAATCATTCGAGCCAATTGAAAAACCGTCGAAATACTCGAGGAACTGATCAGCCAGCACCGCGTTGCTCGGCACCTCACACATCATGATGACGCGCAAGCCGTCTTGCCCACGCTTCAGGCCGTGTTGGCTCAAGAGCTCGGTGACTTTGGCGGCCTGCCCGAGTGTGCGCACAAAAGGCACCATCACCTCGACATTCGTCAAGCCCATGTCATTGCGCACACGCTTCAAGGCTTCGCACTCCATGGCAAACGCTTCGCGAAAGTCTTCACTGATGTAGCGTGCTGCACCGCGAAAGCCGAGCATCGGGTTTTCTTCTTCGGGCTCGTAGCGTGAGCCGCCAATCAGCTTGCGGTATTCGTTGGACTTGAAGTCAGACAGGCGGACAATCACCGATTTCGGCCAAAACGCAGCGGCAATCGTGGCGATGCCTTCAGCCACCTTGTCAACATAAAAAGCCCGCGGTGAGGCATGGCCGCGTGCCACGCTTTCAACCGCCTGTTTCAAATCTGCATCAATGTTGGGATAGTCCAAAATCGCCTTGGGGTGGACGCCAATGTTGTTGTTGATGATGAATTCCAGCCGCGCCAGGCCCACGCCCTGGTTGGGGATCTGGCAAAAGTCAAAAGCCAGTTGCGGGTTGCCGACGTTCATCATGATCTTGATGTCAATCGGCGGCATTTCGCCGCGCTGCACTTCAGTGACTTCAGTTTCCAGCAGGCCGTCGTAAATGTTGCCGGTATCGCCCTCAGCGCAGCTCACCGTTACCAGCATGCCGTCTTTGAGCATCTCCGTCGCGTTGCCGCAGCCGACGACTGCCGGGATGCCCAGCTCGCGCGCAATGATGGCGGCGTGACAGGTACGGCCGCCCCGGTTGGTGACGATGGCACTGGCCCGTTTCATCACCGGCTCCCAGTTCGGGTCGGTCATGTCGGTCACAAGCACATCACCGGCTTGCACCTGGTCCATGTCCTTGATGTCGTGCACGATGCGCACCGGTCCGGTTCCAATCTTCTGGCCAATCGCGCGGCCTTCGGTCAGCAACGCGCCCTTGGCCTGGTTGGCTTTGAGCTTGTAGCGCAGCTCGGCTTTGCCTTTGGACTGGCTTTTAACTGTCTCGGGCCGTGCCTGCAAGATGTAGAGCAAGCCGTCGGTGCCGTCTTTGCCCCACTCAATATCCATCGGACGGGCGTAGTGTTGTTCGATGATCAAGGCGTATTTGGCCAGTTGCTCCACGTCTGCATCGGTCAGGCTGTAACGGTTGCGCAGCTCGGTCGGCACGTCGGTGGTTTTAACGAGTTTGCCGCCTGATTTTTTCTCTTCCGCCGAGGTGAATTCCATCTGTAGCAGCTTGGAGCCGAGATTGCGGCGAATCACCGCGCGCTTGCCCGCTTTCAGCATCGGCTTGTGCACATAAAACTCATCAGGGTTCACCGCGCCCTGCACCACTGTTTCTCCCAAGCCGTAGCTGGACGTGATGAACACCACGTCTTCAAAACCGCTTTCGGTGTCGATGGTGAACATCACACCGGCTGCACCCAGGTCGCTGCGCACCATGCGCTGCACGCCTGCAGACAAGGCAACATCGGCGTGCGCAAAGCCCTGATGGACACGGTAGCTGATGGCGCGGTCGTTGTACAGCGACGCAAACACCTCTTTCATCTTGTGCAGCACGTCTTCAATGCCGACCACGTTCAAAAAGGTTTCTTGCTGGCCTGCAAATGATGCGTCGGGCAAGTCTTCAGCCGTGGCGGATGACCGCACGGCGAAGCTCGCCTGGGCATTGCCTGCACTTAATGTGGCAAAGCTTTCACGCACAGCTTTTTCGAAATCAGCGGGGAAAGGCTGTGCTTCAACCAGCGCACGGATCTGGCTGCCTGCAGCCGCCAGAGCACGCACATCGTCGGTGTCCAGCGCATCCAGCACGGCGTTGATTTTTTTGTCCAGCCCGGCATGCGCCAAAAACACCCGAAAGGCATGCGCCGTGGTGGCAAAGCCAGTGGGGACGCGCACGCCCTCAGGCCCGGTGGGCAGTTGCGAGATCATCTCGCCGAGGCTGGCGTTTTTACCGCCTACTGCCTCGACATCGCTCATTCTCAGGTTTTCAAAGGCAACGACCAATGCGTCCTGTGCAAAAAGGTTGGACATGAAGATACTCCGGGAGGTTTAAAAACCGGGGGGCGGGCATGTGCCGGGTGCAACCGTGTTGTGTTGTTATGGGGTTGGGGCGGGTCATGTTGCCAGGAAACTGGATAATTGGCGCAATTGTAGGGTGCAGCAAGCACCCAAGCTTTCAATCCGCTGAACCCTCGTTATGTAGGCCAATATGCCCAATCGCACAGTGTTTTTCATCTCGGACGGCACCGGCATCACGGCAGAGACGTTTGGCAACGCGATTCTGGCCCAGTTTGAAATGACACCGCGCCACGTCCGCCTTCCATTTATTGACAGCGTGGACAAGGCCCATCAGGCAGTGCGGCAGATCAACCACACCGGCGAAACGGAGGGTAAACGTCCGATTGTCTTCACCACGCTGGTCAATATGGAGATCCTGGCGGTCATCAAGTCCCAATGCAACGGCATGCTGCTGGACATGTTTGGCATGTTTGTGGCACCGCTTGAAAGCGAACTGGGCATGAAGTCCAA
>JBKCGU010000044.1:0-4620 GCA_046303055.1 Polaromonas sp. | reverse complement strand
CAGCTCTTCAAGCTCGTCGTTGGTCAGTATGTTGTCTTCATTGGTGGCTGAAATGTCAACCAGTGCCATGCGGGCTTCAACCCGGTTTTTAAGGTTAATGTATTTGTTCAGGTCTGGTGTGGGCCAAAAGTTAACCAGTTGAATGCTGCTGTTCAAGCTGCCAATGCGGTCAATACGGCCAAAGCGCTGAATGATGCGCACCGGGTTCCAGTGAATGTCGTAGTTAACCAGCAGGTCGCAGTCTTGCAGGTTTTGCCCTTCGCTGATGCAGTCTGTGGCTATCAAAATATCAATTTCACCCACTTGCGGCATGCTGGGCATTTTGCTGCGCTGTTTGGCACGGGGTGCAAAGTTGGTCAGTATCTGGTTGAAGTCTGCATGGCCAAAGGTGCTGCGGTTTGGCCGCGCGCCGCCTGATACCAGGGCGATGTTGACCTTGAGCGCGGTGGTGGCCCAGCCTTCTAGCTGCTCATACAAGTAAGCGGCGGTGTCTGCAAAGGCGCAAAACACAATGATCTTGCGGTTGGCTTCACCCTGGTTGTTGGTGGTGGGGTGGGTGACTTTGGCTTTAATTAGCGTTTGCAGCTCTTCAAGCTTCGCATCACGCTCTGGCGTGACGCCGCCTGCGCTCTCAGCGAGCATTGAAAGCTGTTGTTTGTCAGAGGCCAGGTCAATCAGCCAGTCGTCAACGCGCATGTGCTCCAGCCTGTACTTGAGCGTGCCCACTTCAAATGCTTCGCGCAGTTCGTCGTCTTCTTCCGCCTCCATCAAAAACAAGGTGGCTTGCAGGTCTTCAGGCTTGCCGTCACGCAGCTTCTTGTAGGCGCGCAGGCGATCTTCAAGGTCTTCAATCTTGCTTACCGTGCGCTCCATGGTGATGGCAAATGATTTAACCGAGCTTTCAAGGCGCTTGAGGAAGTTGACCTTCATCATGCCGATCAAAAATTGCTCACGCTTTTCCTGGCTGAAGTTGCGTACGTTGTCTTCGCCCTGATATTGATCTTTGAATTGAGGCAAGACGTAAGTTGACGGCTTGAACAATGAAAGCTGATACTTTTCAATCTCTTCATTGAGCTTGTCGTAGGTGGGGAAACGGTGCTTTTTGTCAATGTCTGAATAAACAGAAACAGGTTTAGCGCGCTTAGGGAAGTGCCCAATTTGCGCCATCGACGACTTGTAATATATTTGAATGTGCTTGCGGGAGCGGGCAATCGTCAGCTCATCAAGCAGCGTAAAAAAGCCTGCGGGTAGCGTGTCAAGCAGGTCCTTGGTGTTACGCTCGCCGCCCAGCTTGGCCCATTCGCTGAAGGTTTTTTGGGCGGTGTCTAGCGTTTGTTTGATGCTGGCAATGCCGGTGCTTTGCACAAAGGCGTGGTCTTGCCCTTCAGACACCAGGTAAAGCTGGTTGCGCAGGTCTTTCAGGTCGTTGTTAACCGGGGTGGCTGACAGCAGCATGACCTTGGTTTTAAGGCCAGACTGAATGATGTCTTGCATCAGGCGCTCATAACGGCTTTTCTTGATGGTGTTGCCGTCTTCGTCGCGCTTGCCTTTGACGTTGTTGCGAAAGTTGTGGGACTCGTCAATCACAACCAGGTCAAAGTTACCCCAGTTGATGGCTGCCAGATTAATGTCGCCCGCCTTGCCGCTTTCACGTGACAAGTCGGTATGCGACAACACCATGTAGCTGAACTTGTCACGTACGAAAGGGTTTAGCTCAGTGATGTTGCTGCCCAGGTAAACAGTCCAATTTTCACGCAGCTTTTTAGGGCACAGCACCAGCACACGGTGGTTGCGCAGCTCAAAGTATTTGATAACGGCCAGTGCTGAATAGGTTTTACCCAAGCCAACGCTGTCGGCCAAAATGCAGCCGTTGTGCAGGTTGATTTTTTGTACCGCGCCTT
Source organism: Polaromonas sp. (assembly GCA_046303055.1). GTDB lineage: Bacteria > Pseudomonadota > Gammaproteobacteria > Burkholderiales > Burkholderiaceae_C > Polaromonas. The sequence goes on along the minus strand of JBKCGU010000044.1, from coordinate 2,719 downwards.
TGACGCCATCTTTTTGAAAGTCAAACAGCGTCTTCCAGATTTCAGATTCTGTGATGCTGGTGTTTTCAAAAAAATTGGCCGTCTCGTCGTGCCCAGCCAAGAACTTCTCAAACACATGAAACAGGGTTTTGAAGTAAATAAATTCAGGTGAATGGTCTACATACAGCTGTGCCAGGTATTCCAGCACCTTGGCTTTAACGTCTTCAACCAGCGTGGCGTCAGCCCAAAGCTCGTCAAACCAGACTTTCAGGTCAGCCCGGTCACGGTCGCTGTCAACCACCATGTTCAGCTCAATATTGGGCGTACTTGACAAGCCCAGCCCACGGCGCGTGAAGTTTGAGCTGCCCATGAGGGCATGCTCGCGTTTGCCGTCGTCTATGTGGTACAGCTTGGCGTGGAGCAAGTTGCTCTCGCGGATAGACCTGATCTCAACCTTGCTGGTAATCCATTCAGCGCAACGCTTGGCGACTTCTTTTTGTTGCAAGCGGTTGGCAAGCTCTAAACCCTCGTCTTCAATCTTGAAGGCCTTTTTATCGGTCTTGTCAGGGTCCAGAGATTGGATAAAGCGCGGTTCACCAAATAAAAAGCGCAGCGACTCAATGCCATCAAGCTCTTTGCTCAAAGCCTCATACGCGTAAATGGTGAAGTAGGCTGACACCACAGACAGGCGGCTGCCATCAGCCAGCTTGGCGGCTAGATAATCAGCGACCTTGCCCCTTGAATGGTTGTCTTTGATGCCGTGTAGTGATGAGGCGATGGCTGTCATTTAGGGTTGAGGGTTGTGAAAGCTGTTTCGGCTGAGGGTGCTTGAATTATGTTCTGGGATAAAACCGAAATTGAACCAAATCCGGGATGAGCAAGCGATATGTTTTTGATAGCTGCTTGCGCCCGTATTCATTGGTCTATAGCCCTAAAACACAATCAAAAACGGGCTAAAGCTGCTCAAAATCAGCGGTTTTCAAGCAAAACAGCCAGTTTGGGCAAGGCTTGCAGCGCATTGGCGGTGGTGGCGTTCGCCAATTCCATGAGCGGTATGCCGCGCAACGTTGCCACCTGCTGGGCAATGCGCGGCAGCTCGGCGGGCTGGTTGCGGCCTTGGGGTGTGCCCAGCGCCCGGCTGGCTGCGGTGGTGTACAGCCAGTGCGGGGGAATATCAGGCGAATCAGTCTCCATCACCAGCGCGGTTAAGGGCAGCTCAACTGCCAGCCGCCGCAATTGCAGGGCTGTTTCAAAAGTGACCGCGCCGCCAAAACCAAGTTTGAAGCCCAGCTTGATGAATTCTTCAGCCTGCTGGTGGCTGCCGTTGAAGGCGTGGGCAATGCCGTGCCAGCCGCCACGAGGTGCCAGCTCACGCAAATGTTTAAGCAGCCTGTCTGCCGAGCGGCGCACATGCAGGACGACGGGCAGGCCGTGTTTTTTGGCCAGCTTGAGCTGTTCCCGGTAGAACAACTCCTGCCGCTCGCGCATCGGGCTTGTTTGCAGTTCGGGCACAAAATAATCGAGACCTATTTCACCGACAGCCACCAGACGTGGGTCTGACTGCCGCAAGGCCAGCTCCTCATCAAGTGTCTTTAAGTCCGCTTCTTTTGCCTGGGGCACACACAAGGGGTGAATGCCCAGCGCATAGCTGTAGCCGAAGCGAGCCGCGGCCAGTCGAACATGGTCAAAATTGCCCACATGGATCGCAGGCAGGACGCAATGCCTGACCCCGGCGGCCAGCGCGCGCGCTGCCACTTCTGCCTGGTCGCCGCCCAACTCGGGCGCGTCCAGGTGGCAATGGGTGTCAATCCAGAAGCTCATGGGTTCATGGGGTTTCGAATGTCAAAGTCAGGTGCAAAGATTGAAAAATCGTGATACGGTAGCTCCTCATTGTCACAGGTGCAACGATGAAAAGACCCGCGCTTTACAGCAGATCTGCCTCAGCACAACCCGCCGTCAGCCCGGGGCCTGCTGAGGGTACCCCAAGCCGTTGGCCAATGTCGGCGCTGCGCAAACGACTGGCTGACAAGCCGCTTTATCTGCTCTGGTCGGCGGTGGGTTTGCTGGTCTTGATACTCACGGCAAGCCTGGTTTACAGAGGGCAGGGCGAGCGCAAGCTGACCCAGGAAGACATCAATGCAGCGGTTTTGAAAACCCTGGAAACCACTCAGTTGCCCTCGGCGGCGGCCAAAGCCTATGACCTGATCAGTCCCTCGGTGGTGCGGGTGGTCGGTTACGTCAAAGACAAGAACGGTGAGCCCTCCGAGCGCAGTGTGGGTACCGGCGTGGTGATTGTTGATAAAGGCATCATCCTGACCAATCTGCATGTGGTGCAAGGCGCTGAAACCATCCAGATCACTTTTGCTGATGGCCTGACAACCACCGCCTCCATCACCGGTGCTCAACCTGAAAACGACCTGGCTGTGCTGCAGGCGCACAAAATCCCCGACGACATGATTGCCGCGACCATGCGCTCGACGGCCGACTTGCGGCCCGGCGATCAGGTGATGGCTGTCGGCTACCCGTTCGGTATTGGACCGTCTGCATCCAGCGGCATTGTGTCGGGCCTGAAGCGAACATTCCGTTCGCCAGAAGGCCAGCAGGAGATGCGCAACCTGATTCAATTTGATGCAGCCGCCAACCCCGGCAATTCAGGCGGGCCCCTGGTCACGATGGACGGTGAGGTGGTGGGCATCGTCACCGCCATTTACAACCCGAACCAGCAGAGAACGTTTGTGGG
>JBKCGU010000043.1:0-12269 GCA_046303055.1 Polaromonas sp. | reverse complement strand
ACGGCGGTGCGGGCGGCTGAAACGATAACGATGTCTTCCATGATGTCTTTCCTTTTTGTGAAATCAGAGTGAAAAATTAAGCTTTTGCCTTGACGTAACGGCCCGGCGCAGGCTCGATGACTTTGTGCTTGCGGCTGCCATAGGTTTTGGGGGCGGCAACCTGCTTGCCCGCATGCGCTTTGAGCCAGCCTGACCAGTCTGTCCACCAGCTGCCCGGATGCTCGGTGGCGGTTTTCAGCCAATCGCTTTGCGCAGCCGGAAATTGGTTGGCGGGCAGTTTGTCATTTATCCAGAAGCTGCGTTTGTTTTTGGCCGGCGGGTTGATAACCCCCGCAATATGGCCTGAAGCACCCATCACAAAACGCTTTTTGCCGGCCAGGTGCCGGGTAGACGCATACGCACCGCCAATCGGCACAATGTGATCTTCACGCGAGCCATACACATACGTGGGCATGTCGAGCTTGCGCAGGTCTATTTTTTGGCCACATACCGTCAGTTTGCCCGGGCTGATGAGACTGTTTTCAAAATAGGTGTTGCGCAGGTACCAGGCGTAAAACGGGCCCGGCAAATTGGTGGAGTCGCTGTTCCAGTAAAGCAGGTCAAACGGTGGTGGAGTTTCGCCCTTCAGGTAGTTGCCGACCACGTAGTTCCACACCAGGTCGTTGGGCCGCAAAAAGCTGAAGGTTGAGGCCAGGTCTTGCCCCTTGAGCAAGCCGCCGCTGCCCATTTCCTGTTCGCGATAAGCCACCGACTGCTCGTCAATAAAAATATCCAGAATTCCCGTGTCGGTGAAATCAAGCAGCGAGGTCAGCAGCGTCAAACTAGCGGCGGGTTTTTCTCCCCGTGCAGCAAGCACGCTGAGGGCAGTCGCCAAAATCGTGCCACCGACGCAAAAGCCCAGCGTATTGATGGTTTTGGCGCCGGTGATGTCCTGAACGATGTCGATGGCCTTGATGGCGGCGTTTTCAATGTAGTCGTCCCACGTTTTACTGCGCATCGACTCATCCGGGTTGCGCCAGCTCACCACAAATGTGCGGTGGCCTTGCGCTACTGCGTAGCGGATCAAAGAGTTTTCAGGTTGCAAGTCAAGAATGTAAAACTTGTTGATGCAGGGAGGCACCAGCAGAAACGGCTTTTCGTGGACTGTTTTGGTCAGCGGCTTGTATTCAAGCAACTGGAAAAATTCGTTTTCAAACACCACTGCGCCTTCGGTGGTGGCGACGTTCTTGCCGACTTCAAACTGACTCTCGTCGGTCATCGACACATGGCCTTGCCGCATGTCGTGGAGCAGGTTTTGTATGCCCTTGCCGATGCTTTCGCCATTGGTGTCGATGGCTTTTTTAATCGCGTCGGCATTGAGCGGCAGGAAGTTGCTGGGGGCCATCGCTGCAAGAGACTGCTCAACTGCAAAGCGCACACGGGCTTTGGTTTTGTCATCGCCCAGCACGGCGTCGGCCATGGCACTCAAGGCTTTGGCGTTGAGCAGGTAAGTCGCGGCTGAAAACTTGGACACCGGGTTTTCGTTCCACGCCGGGGCTGAAAATCGGCGGTCTGGCGTGGGCGCGATGGCGGTGCCGGCTTGCAATGACTGGTTCCACAGCGCGGTAGCATCATCGATGTAACTTTGCTGGATGCTTTGCAGCTTGGCCACGTCAAACTGCATGGGGCCAGGGGGACCTGCTGGCTGCTGCACCATGCCTTTGAAGGCCTCTTGCATCTGAATGGCTGCTTTTTGCCAGTTTGCGTCAAAATTCATGGTGTCCCCCGGTTTATGGGCTGCGGACCACGCCCAGCAGCTGTTTGTGCCCTTATTTTGGCAGTTTTTGGTTTGTATCTTCCAGATAGCTGCACTCACTGGATACCTTAACGGATTTTTTTATGTATTTGGTTGTCATTGCCTGGATTTATGTGGTGCTCATGATGAGCGTGGCCGAGGCCACCAATACCAATGGCACGCTGCTCGGTGCGGTCGTGACCTTTTTTCTTTATGGCGTGGGGCCTGCGGCGCTGGTGGCTTACTTGATGGGCACGCCCGCGCGCAAGAAAGCGATCAAAAAACGGGAGGCCGAAGAACGTGCCGCGCACCTGGCAGCGCAGGCTGCACCGGACCGGGCCAACCCGCCTGTTACCCCACCCTAGCACGGCAGGCCGTCAGGCTGTTTTTTTTGCGGCCGCGTTGCCCGGCCATAGTGCTTCAGACACAAGTCGCGTGTCATTTAGGCCCAAAAATCAAACCTGACTGAAAGGCGCTGATGTTGTCAGCTCAGCCAGATGCAGGCAGCCATGCGGCCTGTGCCCCCCGCATCACGCCGATGCGAGAAGAACTTGGACGGGTTCCCCACCGTGCACCAGTTGGCTGTGCTGTCGTTGCCATCAATCTGCGCGATGCCCAAGGACTTCAATCTCGCCCTGGCCAAACCCGCCAGGTCAGCCAGAAACTTCCCGTTGCCGGTGGCTGCGAAAAATCGAGCCGCATCAGTCTGGCCAGCTTCAAACGCCGCCTTGACTTCAGCACCCACTTCAAACGCCGTCGGGCCAATGCAGGGACCCAGCCACGCTATTATTTCAGGAGCGTCTCGCCCAGTTATTGATGGGTCTAAAGGCTGGTTTGATGCCTGAAAAGCATTCAAAACAGTCTCCAGAACACCTATCGCGTCAGTTCCAGCCAGCCCGCGCCAGCCTGCATGGGCTGCAGCTACCGCAGTGCCTTGCGCGTTGGTCAACAGCACCGGCAAACAATCTGCCACCATGATGATGCAAGCCAGACCGCGCTGGGTGGTCAGGCAGGCATCAGCCACTGTGCCGTCTGGGGTGGTGCTGCGCAATGGCTCAACGCCAACACCGTGCACCTGTTTTAAAAACACCGCCTGCGCCCCAATCGTTTTTTGCAATATGGCGCGGTTGGCCAACACATGCTCTGGCATATCGCCCACGTGCTCGCCCAGGTTCATGCTGCCCCATGGCGCTTTCGAGCAACCTCCAGCGCGGGTGGTCAGCACCGCTTTCACATGGGCAGGTGCTGGCCAGTTGGGTATCAGCCAATCAGGATGCGTCAAGCCTCAAAATCCGGGCAGCTGCTGGGCTGCGCTTTCTGGAACGCGGGCAGCTTCATGCAGGCCTCGTGCGCGGCCAGGGTACGGGTCAGGCCGTCAAAGTTCACATCAAAGCGCTGGGCATTGAAGATTTGCGGCACCAGGCAGCAGTCCGCCAGGGTTGGGGTGTCGCCGTAGCAGTAAGTAGATGCAGGCAACTGGCCGAGTTGTTTTTCAAACGCGAGCAGGCCTTCACGGCACCAGTGGCGGTACCAGGTGTTTTTGGCATCTTCTTGTGCCTTGAGGTCTTTGACCAGGTATTTGAGGATGCGCAGGTTGTTGAGCGGGTGAATGTCGCAAGAAATGGACTGGGCCAGCGCACGCACCTTGGCGCGTCCCAAGGCGTCTGCGGGCAGCAACGCTGGCGTGGGGTACTTGTCGTCCAGGTATTCGATGATGGCCATGGATTGCGAGAGCTTTTGCCCATCGATTTCCAGCAGCGGCACCAAGGTGTCGGCAGACAAGTCCGCATAAGGCGGTTTTTTATGATCGCCACGGGCAATATGCACGGCCACATAGTGGTAAGGCAAGCCCTTGAATTCGAGCGCAATGCGAACGCGAAAGGAGGCCGAAGAGCGAAAGTAGGAGTGCAGTTTGATGTCTTCAATCATGACCGAAGCATAAACCGAAACCCCCTGCGTTGAAGGGCGCGGCCTTCATGCGGGATCACAATCGCCTGTGCGACTGCGGCAGCCACCCTGCCCCGCTACGATGCAGCTTTGCCAAAAACTCGACTGAATGGAGAAACCCTCATGAGCGCCATCACGCAACTTAGAAATCGCCAATATCGCCTGGCCAGCCGTCCCCTCGGCTTGCCAACTCCCGCCAACTGGCGCTTGACTGAAGAAGCCGTAGCCGAGCCGGCCTCCGGTGGTGTGCTGGTTAAAACGCTGTACCTGTCCCTTGACCCGGCCATGCGCGGCTGGATGAACGAAGGCAAAAGCTACATTGCGCCGGTGGAGATCAACGCTGTGATGCGGGCCGGTGGCGTGGGCCAAGTCATTGCATCGAAAAACCCAGCCTTTGCCGTGGGTGACTACGTGAATGCGGGCTTGGACGTGCAGGAGTATTGCCTGATCAGCCAGGAGAACATCAAACGCAGCGGCATGTTCAAGATTGACGCCAGCCTGGGGCTGACCACCTGGACCAATGTACTTGGCATGCCCGGCATGACCGGCTTTTTTGGCCTGATGGAAGTCGGCCTGCCCAAGGCGGGCGAAACCGTTGTTGTATCAGGCGCAGCGGGCGCTGTGGGCCAAACCGTGGGGCAAATAGCCAAGCTCAAGGGCTGCCGTGTGGTCGGTATTGCGGGCGGAAAAGCCAAGTGCGACTGGGTGGTCAACGAGCTCGGCTTTGACGCCTGCATTGACTACAAAAACGCCGACGTGCGTGCGGGGCTCAAAGAGCATTGCCCCAAAGGCGTTGACATCTACTTTGACAACGTGGGCGGTGAGATTCTGGACATGGTGCTGGCCAAAATTGCGCGTGGTGCTCGCATCATCATTTGCGGTGCCATCAGCCAATACAACAACACCACGCCCGTCAAAGGCCCGGCCAACTACCTGTCGCTGCTGGTCAACCGCGCCCGGATGGAAGGCATTGTGGTATTTGACTACGCCGACCGTTACCACCTGGCCGTCAAAGAGATGGCGGGCTATCTGAAAGCGGGCACCATGAAGAGCAAGGAAGACGTGGTGCAAGGCATCGAGAACTTTCCACAGGCGCTGCTCAAGCTGTTTAATGGCGAAAACTTCGGCAAACTCGTTCTGCAAGTGGCACAAGACTGACGCGCTAACAAGGTCATGCGGCCAGGCGCCGCACATGAGAATGGTTCTCGTTTAAAATGCTGCTTCAGTCATCTGATTCATCATACAAACGATAACGCCCATTGACAGTTTTTCCATCCAACTTGGCACAAGCGGCAATTGGCGACAACTTCACCGTGAGGGGCGTTGTCTCACCCGTTGGCAACCCCGAATGGGCCGCCCAATTGCAGGACATCGGTTTTCTGCCGGGCGAGCATGTCGCCATCATGGCGCGCGGCCTGCCAGGTGGTGACCCCTTGGTGGTTCGGATCGGACTGTCAACCTTTGCCTTGCGGCGGGTTGAAGCGGCTTGCGTTCAAGTGGCTCCCCTGAGCGCGCCCCCGGCATGAAGCCCTCGGTCATTTACTTTCATCCAAGTGGCCCCTTGCTGGCGCTCGTCGGCAATCCAAACAGCGGCAAAACCGCGCTGTTTAACCTGCTCACTGGCAGCCGGCAGAAAGTGGCCAACTATGCAGGCGTGACGGTGGAGCGCAAAGAAGGCAAGCTGAGCACGCCGGCTGGCAAGACGTTGCGGGTGCTCGACTTGCCTGGCACTTACAGCCTGGCCCCCCGCTCCCCCGACGAACGCGTGACACACGACGTGCTGTACGGCCGGGCGGCTGGGGAAAAGCGGCCCGACCTGGTGGTGTGCGTGGTTGACGCCACCAATTTGCGGCGCAGTTTGCGGCTGGTGCTGTCGGTCAAACGGCTCGGCCTGCCATGCGTGGTGGCCGTCAACATGCAAGACCTGGCCAAAGCGCGCGGCATCAAGGTAGACACTGCCGCCCTGGCGCGTGAACTGGGCTTGCCCGTGGTGACAACCGTTGGCACCCAAGGCGGTGGCGATGCAGATCTGCGCGCGCTGCTGGACGATGCTGCTGTGTGGCGGGGCAGCTGCGTACCCCATGCCGATCACGCCGCTGACGCCGCAGATGCCCTGGATGCCAGCGCGACCAGCCAAGCGTCAGCCACGCACGGCGACCATGACACGGTGCAACAGATACTCAAGCGCCTGGGCTTGAATGATTTGGTGCCGCATCTGGTCAGTGACCGAATTGACCGCTTTGTGCTGCACCCGGTGTTGGGCCCCGCCCTGCTGGCGGTGATTTTGTTTTTGATTTTTCAGGCGGTGTTCAGCTGGTCAATCGCCCCAATGAATGCCATCAAGGCGCTGAGTGCCTGGCTGGGCGCGGCGGTAGGCGGCATCATGCCCGATGGCTGGCTGAAAAGCCTGGTCGTCGATGGCGTGATTGCCGGTGCAGGCGGTGTGGTGGTGTTTTTGCCGCAGATCATCATTCTGTTCTTTTTTATTCTGGTGCTGGAAGAGTCGGGCTACCTGCCGCGCGCGGCGTTTTTGCTGGATCGCATCATGGGCGGCGTGGGCTTGTCGGGCCGCTCGTTTATTCCGCTGCTGTCGAGCTTTGCCTGCGCCATTCCCGGCATCATGGCAACCCGCAGCATTGCCAACCCGCGCGACCGGCTGGTCACCATCATGATCGCGCCGCTCATGACTTGTTCTGCCCGTTTGCCGGTGTATGCGCTGTTGATAGGTGCCTTCATTGCCAGGCGTGATGTCGGCTGGTTTGAGTTGCAAGGCCTGGTGCTGTTTGGGCTGTATGTGGCGGGTATTGCAGGATCGCTGGCGGTGGCCTGGTTGCTCAAGCGCCTGACAGCACACGGCCAGGTACGCACCCTGATGATGGAACTGCCCAATTACCACCTGCCCAACATCCGCAGCGTCGCCATTGGCCTGTGGCAACGCGTCGTCATTTTCATGAAGCGGGTGGGTGGCGTTATCTTGGTGTTGACGGTTGCGCTGTGGTTTCTGGCCAGTTTTCCGGCTGCACCTGAGGGGGCGACAAGGCCCGCCATTGAATACAGCTTTGCCGGCACATTGGGCAAAGCCCTGGCGGTGGTGTTTGAGCCGATCGGGTTTAACTGGCAAATCAGCATCGCCCTTGTCCCCGGCCTGGCTGCACGCGAAGTTGCCGTCAGCTCGCTGGGCACGGTGTATGCGCTGTCAGCCACCGGGGCAGACACCGCCCAGGCCCTGAGCCCGCTGATCGCCCAAAACTGGAGCCTGGCCACCGCCCTGTCACTGCTTGCCTGGTATGTGTTTGCCCCGCAGTGCCTGTCAACGCTGGCCACCGTCAAACGCGAAACTGGCGGCTGGAAAATGCCGATCATCATGGCTGGCTATTTGTTTGGGCTGGCCTATCTGGCATCGTTTGTGACTTACCGGCTGGCATTGGCTTTGGCTTAGAGGGCAAAAGCGACTGACAGGTTTTTTAACCGATTTCAGAATAAAAAATGGCTGCAGCCCAATAAATAAAAGGGCTAGCAGCTATTGATTAAGTAGCAGCTGATCTGGGATAAACCCGCGCCAGCCCCACAAACATGAGCGCCCCCAGCACCAGCGCGCTGGCAGCAATCTCCAGAGCCAGGTTAAAGCCCTGCGCCACCGTGGCGCTGCGGCCAAGCAGCCACGCCGCTAGGGGCGGCCCGGCGATTTGGCCCATGCCATAAACGGCAGTGAGCAGGCCCATATAGCTTGAAGTACTGTCGGGTTTGAGGCGCCTGACTTCCTGCATGGCAAAAAATGTGATGGCGGTAAAGGGCAGCCCCAGCAGCAGGCTGCCAAGCGCAAAACCCAGCGGCGTGGGCAACCAGACGGTCAAAATCACGCCGATGGCTTGCATGATGTAACAGGCGGCCAGCACATAACGCAAATCACCTTTGAGCGAGATACGGGTTGACAGCCAGGCGCCTGCAATCACCGCCAAGCCAAACAGCGGCCAAAACAAGTCCAGCCAGGCCGAACCCGGCATGACCTGCCGGGCAATCACTGGTAAAAAAGTGGCCGTGATGATGTAGCCCAGGCCGTCCAGACCATAAGCGATGGCCAGCCAGAACATGTGCCAGCGGCTGGCAACAGATGCCCGAGCCGGGTGTGCCGTAAGACTGGAAGCCGCGACATCGGCAGTTGCAAGCGCCGGGCTGGGCTGCTTGATGCCCAGATTCATCGAGAACGTGCGCCAGGTGATGGCCGTCAACACGCAGGCCAGCACGCCAAAAATCAGCCATCCGGCAGCAGCCTTCCACTGCAGCGCCACCATGCCGCTGGCCAGTACCCCGCTGAGCGCTATGCCTGCCCCTGGGCCGGTGTACATGATGCCGCCCAAATGGCCGGCCTGACGCTCGCCAAGTCGCGCCAGACACCAGCCAGACGTGAACACGAATACAAAGGCACTGGCCACACCCGCCGCAAAACGCAGCCACGGCCAAAGCGCGGGCACCTGCAGCGCCATGCCCAGCGTCAAAACGCAGGTCGCCACCAGGCCGCCACGCAGCCAGGTGGTGGCCGGCACAGGCGGCCACCCCTTGAGGCGCGACCAGATCAAGGGCTCAAAGGTGCACAGCAGCGCGCCGACCAAGTAGCCCAGGTAGTTGGCACTGGCCAGCCAGCTGGCACCGGGCAAGTCGACCACGCCGTCGGCCAGCATCATGGGCAGCAGCGGCGTGAAGGCAAAGCGGCCAATCCCCATGGCGGTGGCCAGCGCCAGCGCGCAGGTCATTGCTATGGCCACAGGGCTGACCGAGCCGCGCTGCAGAGCGCTGGAACGCACAACGCCGCTCAAGGTTTCAAAACCAGAGCGATGCGCCTTTGCACACGCGCGGCCTCGGCGGCGTTGCCGCTGGACTCTGCCAGCTTGAGCTGCACGCCAAGCCAGGCCAGCAAAGGCCTGCGCCAGCCTTGGCTGGATGCCGCGTCAATGGCGGCTTGCACGAGCGCCGGGCTGGCCTGCCCCGCCTGCAAAGATGCGCCCGCAGCGACCAGCCTGGCAAGCGGGTCTGCTATATTTTCAATAGCTTCTAGCGCAAGTACTGATTGACCTTTAGCACTTTTTTGTTGGTCTTTTGGCAGCAAATCAATGTCGTTCAGCTGCAATTTACCGGCCAGGTAGTCGGCGTAAGCCCGTTCAGCAGGGGGTGCGTCCTGGCGCAGTTGTTCAAAGCCTGCACAGGGCTCAAACACCAGGCTGGCCACGCGGCTCGCGCAGGCCAGCAGCTCGGCACGCGCCATCAGGTCGATGCGGCCTGTGGCTGAAATCTCTGCTCTGGCCCGGGCCATCTCGGCGGCTTCTACACGGTTGTTGCCTTGCAGATAAGCCGCTACGGCACGCTCAGTGGCACCTTTGGCATTGAGTTGCCAGTCTGCCGGTTTGGGGCCGGATGCGCAGGCGGTCAAGGCAAGCAAAATGACATTTATGGCGGTCAGGGGAATTTTGAACATCATGGCAATTTCACGTCGGTATCACGCGCAAACGGCCATTTGCGATTGATCTCATTGATCAGCCCATCGACCTTGCGCAGGCTGGACTCGACCTCGCCGCGCAGCAGGCTCAAATCACTCGTGCCCTCCTTCACATTGGCACCCACCGCCTGCGCTTCGACCAGCACAGCGTCGACTTTTTTCAGGCTGGCGCGTGCATCACTTAGCAGCGAATTGAGCTGCACCACCGCGCTGCGGGTTTCTGGCAACACGCCCTTTTCACCAAACACCTGGGCGTCAGCCTTCGCCGCCAGGCCATCGACTTTGGCCAGCAGCGCATTGGTACGGTCCAGCGTGGTGATGAGTTTTTTGGCTTCAGCCTCGCCGCCCAGCAACACCGTCAGGGCACCGCCTGGCCCATTGATCTTGGCTGTGAGCGTTTGCAGGTTGCCCAGGCTGGCACCCAGGGCACCCTGCTTGCTGAGCAGCGTACTGACACTTTCCAGCAGGTCCTTGGCCGTCGCGATCAGCTTGGGCACTTCGGCGCCCGCATCGCCTTGCAGCACGGTGCGCACCGCGCCGTCTTCCAGAAGTTTGTCGGTCAGCACGCCGGTATAGGCGCGAATGTTGGTCCCACCCACCAGCCCGCGTACCAAAGTAAAAACGCTGGACTGGCGCAGCCAGTGCGCATCTTTGCTGGCCACGTCAACCACAATGCGGGCCTTGCCGTCGTCGGCCAGTTCAATGCGGCGCACCCGGCCAATCGGAAAGCCCGAAAACGTCAGGTTCATGCCGACCACCACGCCCTCGGAATCTTCAGACACCAGCACCAGCTTTTGCGTGCTTTCAAACAGGCCCCGTGAATACATCACGTACACAGCCGCCGCAACGATCAGCGCCAGCATGAAGCTGAGCAACAGCACAGCCTTGAACTCCAGATGGTCTGGCGCCTGGGGAAGTACTGTGTCGTTTGGGAGATCGGGTTTGTCTGTCATCGGGCTTCAATAATAGTTGCCAACGAGTGACAGCACTTCAATCAGCAAAATGCTGGCAAACATGCGCACCAGGCCGCGCATTTCAGCGCTGGTGCGGGTGTTGTTGACAGCGCTGCCATACAAGGCCGATGCCATCGGAATCAATGACACGGCCAAGCTGAAGAGCCATGTTTTCATGACAAAAATCAGCGTGACGGCCGGGCTGAACACCTGGCCAAACGAGCGCGTGTAACCAGCAAAACCGGCCAGGTTAAAGCCGTGTATCGCCACATAGGCTACCAGCAGCGCCACCACGCAACTCAGCACGGCCAGTGTGACGGTTGAAAAAACACCCGCCATCACACGCGGCAACACTTCTCTGGACAGGGGGTTGATACCCTGTCGCCGCAGTTTGTCGAGGTCACCGCGCGAGCGCAGCTCAGCCAGCTCGGCACCGTCAGGAATGGTGCAGCGCAGGGCCACAAACAAAGCCGCGGTCAGCGGTATCAGCTCCAGCACCAGCACGCGAATCACCACCTGCAGCGCATATTGGGACAGGCCGTAGCTCAGGGCGGTGGTCGTCACGATCCGCGTCAGTACCAGACTGATGATGGCGCACAGCAGCGTGAAGCTGGTCATGATGGGGGCCGTGTTGTCGTACACATGCCGGGCCAGCACCAGCCGGTCTGCACGCTTGTAGCTGGACGGGCTGAGCGCCAGCAACATCAGCACCGCGCCCAGGTGCAGCAGCTTCCACCACTGAACCAGCCAGGCTTTGGCGCTGTGGTTGGTGCGCGCCAGCAGGTCGCGCCAAGGGGCCATCAACATCATGATTTGATGATAGCTGTCTGCCAGCCAGACCGTGTCAGCGAAAGAGCCACGGCAAGCCATGCAAAGTCGCCATGCCAACACCCAGCGTTACCAGCATGTTCCCACGCGTCAGGACTGCTGCTATCAAGGCTGCCACGGCAGCGGCGTAACGCGGCCAGTGGGCCAGCCCGGCAACCTCAGCGCCCAAGGCACCATTGACGATAGCAACACCGCTGAAAACAATCGCCGCAAAGATGGCCGGCACCATGAGTTTGAGAGCTCGGTCCAACCAGGCCGGCATGTCACGGTCTGCAAACAGGCCGATGAACGAGTAACGGATCAAAAATGTTCCCAATGCCAGAGCGAGCACCACGCTCCAGCTTTCAAACGTGCTCAGAGCAGTCATAGGGAGCGCGTGCTCCATTTTTGCGTCAATATCCCAGCGGTCAGGCCTGCAAGGCAGGCTGCAATCAGGCCCAGCTTGAGCGGCAGTGCAAACAGCAACACACTGGCCATCCCGCCCACCAGGGCAGCAGCGCCCATGGGCAGATTGCGGATGGCGGGCACGGCCACCGCAATAAAAGACAGCGGAATGGCAAATTCAAGCTGCCAGCTGGCAGGCACGATATTGCCTGCGAACGCGCCAATGGCGCAAAACAGCACCCAGGCCAGCCAGCACACCGTGCTGGAGCCAGCGTAGTACGCCATCAGGTGCTTGTCATGCGGGTGCGATTCCTCTCTGGCCTGCATAAAAGCAAAGGTGTTGTCCACCAGGAAGGCAGCCACCAGCATGCGCTGCGTCTTGCCCAGGTGGCGCACCTTCGAAGCCATGGCTGCGCTGTACACCGCCAGGCGCAGATTGATGACACAGCCCGACAAAACGGCAACCCAGAGCGACGCGTTGCTCTGCACAAACTGCAGCAGCACGGCCTGCGACGACCCCCCATAAACCAGTGCTGGCAGCGCCAACGACGCACCTAGCGTCAGCCCGGCGTTGACAGAAGCCACGCCGCACACCAGACCAAAAGGAACATAAGAAGGAATCACCATCAGGGTGTCGCGAGCACCGCTGGTAAAGGCCGCGCGAGCTGGTGGGGCGGCCAAGGCCTGTCTGAAACACATCGGCTGATTCTTACACGCCTGACTGCGCCACCATCGCGGCGATGGCAAAAGGCGCATTGTTCAGGGTTTGGGCATCAGGCTTTTGACTAGACGATCCCATCGCCCAAAGGAATGAGCCTACAGTTTCTTCTAAAAATGGCTTTTTTGTTACAAATCAAGGGCTTATCAACACTTTCAAGAAAAAGCTTGAGGT
>JBKCGU010000042.1:0-86513 GCA_046303055.1 Polaromonas sp. | reverse complement strand
GCTATGCGCCCGATTGCACCGCTCCCAGCGCGCCCAGCTGCGTTGCTCCGCCTCGCGGGCAGTAGCCCGCTTCGTTGTCTCGCCTTGCTGGACACGCCGGGCGCGGCACACTCGGGCGCATCCAACTGCTTTTTCTAGGTTGAATTTGTCTCTTCAAGAGACCGGACAACTGTCGTGACAGAGGGGGGCCGACGGTCAGCTTCAAGTTCTAGGGCAGGCCGGGCAGGGCGCTCTGCTGGCGTCTGATCTCGTCTTTTTTCATGGTCAGATAGCTGGCTTTGTCGGTTTCGTGCAGTTGCAGGGGGTATTGCTCGGTGCTGTCAAACCACTTTTCGAGCCGCGTGTTTTGCTGGTCAGCCGGTGGTGCGCCCAGGGACAGCAGATACGCTTCGATGGCCAGGTAGTAGCGCATGGTGTTGCGTTCAACGGCGCCGCGCATGCCGCCCACGTAAGTTTTCTGGCCGCCACCGGCTTGGGCAGTCTGTGTAAAACCCAGCTTGCTGCTGCCGGCCGTGGCCAGGTAGGCCTGCATCGCCATGTGACCTGTCAGGCCGAAGTCATAGGAATAACGCAGGTGCAAAAAGGTTTTGCCGTCTGGCAGGGGAACTGCGGCCAGCTCTATCCTGTAGTGTCTGGTGCCGAGCGGGCCTTTTTCGGCGTTGAGCTGAACCTGCGCGAAATGGGCGCTTGAGGCGCTGGTGCTCATGGCAAATTCAAGCGCAAATGTGTCGCCAAGCGTTTGCGCTGTTTTTTTCCCGATGTTGACCATCAGGACGCCAGGGCTTGATGGCAAGGTTGGGCGGCAGTTCTTGGTGTTGATGTGCAGGATGATCAGGTCACACAGCTGCTTAGGGTCTTTAACGCTGCTGCTGACCAGAGCGAACGGCCCGTCCAGTACTGCATAGGCGTTACCCGTCACGCGGCTGCTGGTTTGTACAGAATCCAGATACAAGGGACGCCCGAAGGCATTGTTCTTTAGTTGGCTGGCGAGGCTGGCGTGCTTGTCAAGCAATTCGGTTGCTGACAGGTCGGCGGTGTTGGTGGGAGTGCTTTGTGCAGGGGCGGCGCCGGACCACACCAGCACGGCGAGCACAAAGCCGACCTTGGCAGACATCCAGCCATTACTTAACATAATATACATCGTGGAATATTAAGGATTAAAAGAATCGAGCCGTAAAAGGTGAAAAATCAGCAAAACAAACTCACCATTTGCCGGTCGAGTACTTGATCCGTTGGGCGTTGGTGAGCAGCTCAACAGCGTCTGGCCGTTTGCCCCGAGCAGCAAAGTCAAGGGCCGTCATGCCTTGCTGGTTCTTAAGGCTCAAGTCGGCGCCTTCGTCGAGCAGCAGCGTGACGGCCTCGGGGCTGCCATACATGCTGGCCATCATGAGTGGCGTGGTGCCGTTTGGTGACTCGGCGTCAATGTAGGCGTGGTTCTCGAGCAGGAGCTTGATGACGGACACATGACCGTTGCTAGCAGCGTAATGCAGCGGTGTCCAGCCGGGCTTGTTAACGTCGGCGCCTTTTTTGACCATTTGGGCTGCCAGGTCGAACTGGCCTTTGAGTGCGGCCAGCATCAAAGGGCTTTCACCCAGCACATTCAGAGTGTTCAAGTTAATCTTCGGAGCATTTAGCAGCACTGTGGCCGCCTTGGGCGACGGCTCCTTGATGGCAACCAGCAGACCGTGCTGGCCTTGAGGGTCGAGCGTGTTGGCATCGAAACCACGCGCCAGCAAGCTGCTGACGGTGGCTACATCGTCTGCCTGCAAGGCCTTGAAGAAATCGTCATAAGAGCCAGCATAAGACAGGCTAAATCCAGTAAAAACAACAAGATATGCAGCTTTCTTAATGTAATTTATTGGGTATTTTTTCATCTCACACCTTGGCAGTCACACCCTCAAAGAGCTGCTCAAAATTGTGGCTGGTGGCTTGGGCAATGGTTTCCAGTTTTTCGCCTTTCAGCTCGGCAATCAATTTGGCAACGTAGGGGACGTACGATGGGTTGTTGGTTTTGCCGCGATACGGTACAGGCGCAAGGTAAGGACTGTCGGTTTCGATCAAGATGCGGTCCAGCGGCACAAATTGGGCGACTTCGCGCAGGTCAGCGGCGGTCTTAAAGGTCAAAATGCCCGAAAACGAGATGTAAAAACCCATGTCGAGAGCGGCTTTGGCGACCACCTTGCTTTCTGTAAAACAATGGAAAACGCCGCCCGCTGCGCCTTGGGTGCCCTCGCCCTCCTCCTTCAAAATGGCCAGCGTATCCAAAGACGCATTTCGTGTGTGGATGATGAGCGGCATGTCCACTTGCTGCGCGGCCCTGATATGCACCCGAAAACGATCACGCTGCCATTCCATGTCTGCTACAGAACGATCGCCCAGACGAAAATAGTCCAGGCCTGTTTCGCCAATGCCGACCACTTTGGGCTGCTTTGAACGTCCCACCAGGTCATCCACGGTCGGCTCTGTCACGCCTTCGTTGTCGGGATGCACGCCGACGGTAGACCAGAAGTTGCTGTACGTCACGGCCAGTTGGTGAACATCTTCAAATTCTTCCAGCGTGGTGCAAATGCACAGCGCGCGTTCAACCTGCGCATCAGCCATGGCCTGGCGGATCTGCGGGAGATCAGCCTTGAGTTCGGGAAAGCTTAAGTGGCAATGGGAGTCTGTGAACATGCAGCAAATGCTTAAAGGTGGCTTTTCAAGGCATCAAATATGGCTATAAGCCAATAATAATATGCGCTGATAGCTATTAAATAAGTAGCAGTTTAAATGGTCTGGGTTGGCCGTTCTGATGCCAGATGCGCGCCCAGAATGCCTTCTATTTTGAGTTTCAGCAGGCGCGATTTCTCGTCATTCGGGAACCGCACCCCGATGCCCTGCGTGCGGTTGCCTGAGGCTTCGGCCGGTGTAACCCAGGCGACCTTGCCCGCCACCGGATAACGCTGCGCGTCATCGGGCAGCGTTAACAGCAAGTAAACGTCAGCACCAAGCTCGTACTCACGCGCGGTAGGGAAAAACACGCCACCTTCCTTGAACAACGAAACATAGGCGGCATACAGCGCCGCTTTTTCCTTGATGGCTAATTGGACGACGCTGGGCCGGGCAGTTGAAGCGCCGGAAGTTGCGCTTGAAGGTGCGTTGGCTTGGGGCGTGCTGGCGGGTGGGTTGGCGCTCATGGGGCTAGTTTATCGGTTTGGCCATCTGGGCGTGTAGTGAAATCGCCTATTTTGAGTTCAGCCCAATCTTGGCCCGGCTAGTCAGGGACTCCAGCATCAAACCGGGGTTATAGGGATGTTCAACAGAGCGCGCCGTGCTGGCCAGTTCTCTAGCCCAGGCCGCCAGGCCTAAGGTGCCCGCTTTGGCGGGCGATGATGGGAGGTCAGCCAGGCTGAAAAACCGGGGAGAAGCGCCAACCCGGACAGACCACACATCATGGCAAAGCTTTTGCAGGGCGTCGACGGCCTGTGATGGCAACAGGTTGCTGATAGCGGTCACGTCACCCTTGGCCATGGCTTTGGGCAGTGCTTGCCAGCTTTGTGCAAGCGCTGCTGCCTGACCACTTTGTATCCAGGCCAGTGCATCGGCCGGGCGGCCACCGGCGGCGGTGAGCAGCGTTTTCAAATCAGCGGACGACAGCGGTTTGCTTGGTTTTTTGTCAGCGCCCTGCCCCTGGTCGTGGCTTGCCAGCAGCCACGCCAGTGCCTCGTCAAAGCCCGGCCAAGCCATGGTGTGGCTCAGGCAACGGCTGCGGACGGTGGGTAGCAAGTGGTGCGCTGCCTCGGTGGCCAGAATGAATTTGACCGCGCCGGGTGGCTCTTCCAGCGTTTTGAGCAGCGTGTTGGCCGTGATGCCGTTCATGCGCTCGGCCGGAAAGACAAGCACCACTTTGGTCGAGCCACGTGAGCGGGTGAACTGGGTGAAAGACACGACTTCACGTGCGGCATCGACCTTGATTTCTTTACTGGGTTTGCGTTTTTTGCTGTCCAGCTCGTCCTGCGTCTTTTTATCCAGGGGCCAGCCGAGCTCCAGAGACAGCAGCTCGGGCATCAGCACCGCCAGATCGGCATGGGTATGCACATCGACGGCGTGGCAACTGCCGCATGAGCGGCAAGCGCCTTGCGGCGTGGGGGTTTCACACAGCCAGGCGCGTGCTAACGCGAGAGCCAGGTCAAACTGCCCCAAACCTGAGGGGCCCGCCAGCAGCCAGGCGTGGCCGCGCTGATTGAGCAGGCTTTCCAGCTGGGTTTGCAGCCAGGGGGCCAAAACGCCGTTACCGTTGTTCATAGCCAGGCTCGGGTTTTGAAAATCGTGAAAATATCTTGCCAGACCGTTTCACGGCTCTGAGCGGCGTCAATCCGGGCAAAACGGTGGGGTTCGACCTGCTGCCTGTCGGCATAGCCTTGCGCGACACGGCGGAAGAATTCGACCGGCTGGGCTTCAAACTTGTCGGGAATGCGGGCTCCTGCCAGACGTTCAGCTGCCTTGAGCGGGTCCAGGTCAAACCAGACCGTCAGATCAGGCTGCAGCAAAGCCTGACCTTCTGTGGATTGAACCCATGCTTCAAGCGTTTTCAGAACATGCAGGTCAAAACCGCGCCCACCGCCCTGATAGGCAAAGGTGGCATCGGTAAAACGGTCACACAGGACCACCTCTCCCCTGCGCAATGCGGGCCGGATGACATGGGCCAGATGGTCGCGCCGGGCGGCGAATATCAAAAGCGATTCCGTCAGGCAATCCATCGGGTCGTTGAGCACCATGGCCCGCAGCTTTTCGGCCAGCGGTGTACCGCCCGGTTCGCGGGTGAGTGTCACGCTGCGGCCAGCGGCTTTAAAAGCGTCTGCCAGGCCGCTGATGTGGGTGGACTTGCCCGCGCCGTCGATCCCCTCAAAGCTGATGAAAAGACCTGAAAAGACAGTTGAGTGGCTCATTTACTGGCCCCGAATGTATTTGTTGACGGCACGGTTGTGCTCGTCAAGCGTGGCGCTGAACTGGCTGCTGCCGTCCCCGCGCGCCACAAAATACAGCGCCTTGGTCGCTGCCGGCTGCACCGCAGCCAGCAGGGCGGCCTTGCCAGGCATGGCGATGGGCGTGGGCGGCAGGCCAGCGCGGGTGTAGGTGTTGTAGGGTGTGTCGGTTTGCAAATCCCGCTTTCTGATGTTGCCGTCAAACTTGTCACCCATCCCGTAAATCACCGTTGGGTCGGTTTGCAACAGCATGCCAATTCGCAGCCGATTGGCAAAAACGCCGGCAATTTGCCCCCGGTCTGAAGGTTTGCCGGTTTCTTTTTCAACAATGCTTGCCAAGGTCAAGGCTTGTTCGGGTGATGTCAAGGGCGTGTCCAGCCGGCGCAAGGCCCAGGCGGCTTCCAGTCGTTTGTCCATGGCCTTGGCGGCGCGCTTGAGGATGGCCAGATCGCTTGAGCCTTTGGCATAGGTGTAGGTGTCAGGAAAGAAGCGTCCCTCGGGGTGAACGCCTGGCCTGCCCAGCTTTTCCATGATCATTTCGGGCTGCAGGCCAATAGAATCTTGGGCGAGCAGCTCTGCTTTTTGTAGCGCTTCGCGTACTTGCCGGAAGTTCCAGCCTTCCACCAGGGTGATGCTTTTGAGGGTTTGATCGCCGCGTACCAGCATGGCCAGCAGCTTGCGCGGCGTCATGCCGGGTGTGATTTCGTAGCTGCCCGCCTTGATTTGCCGGGCCTGGCCCGAGACGCGAAACCACAATTGCAGCAGTTGCACAGGCGTCTGCGCACCGCTGGTCACCACCGCTTGGGCAACCTGCGCGGGACGCGTGCCGGGTTCTATCTCCAGATCAAGCACCGGGCTGCCCGCCAGCAAATTCAGTGTCATGGGGCTGTGCAGCCACCAGCCGCCAGCAGCCAACGCCATACCGGTCAGCAGCACGGCAACCATCAGCAATCTTGTAAAAGCACGCACCACGACTCGGTTACCTCTATCAACTAGTTCACTTCACATTGACAGCCATGATAATTCAGCCCATGACGATAACTGCCCCCACCCCACCCGCGCAAACGATTTCAGGCATTGCAGAGCTGAATCATTTGGGCGTGATACGTGCTGTAGGCCCGGATGCCGCCGCATTTTTACAAGGCCAACTGACGCAAGATGTGCTGAATATGGGACTGGCCACCGCCCGTTTGGCAGCCTTTTGTAATGCCAAAGGGCGCATGCAGGCCAGCTTTGTGCTGTTCAAACGCAAAAATGACGGAGACGAGGAAGAGTTTTTGCTGGTGTGCAGTGCGGACATCCTGACCCAGACGCTCAAACGTCTGAGCATGTTTGTGATGCGCGCCAAGGTCAAGCTGAGCGATGCCAGCAGCGATTTTGTACTTTTTGGCCTGGTGGGCGATGTGGCAGACGCTATTGATTCATGAGCTAATCGCTCAGGTACTCATTGGTCAAAGCGCGATGTTGACGGTCAACATGCCGTGTTTTTGTATCCTGGCGCCGGTGTTGGGCGGGTTTTATGCTGTGCTCCGGCGGGTGCGCAGGCGCCGGCGGGCCAGCGACTTGCCCTGAGCGTCTGGCAGTGGCTGGAAGTGCAATCTGGCATTGCTATGGTCACGCAGGCCCTGTTTGAAGCCTTTGTGCCCCAGATGCTGAACTACGAGTCGGTGGGCGGTGTGAGCTTTAAAAAAGGCTGCTACCCGGGCCAAGAAGTGGTGGCGCGCAGCCAGTTCAGGGGCACCTTAAAACGCCGTGCCTACCTGGTGCATGGCACGCTCAATGGCATGGGCCAGCCGTCTGTGGGGCAAGAGGTGTTTCATTCATCTGATGCCGAACAGCCCTGCGGCCTGGTGGCGGCAAGCGCTGCCAACCCGTCAGGTGGTTTTGATGCCATCGTGTCGATGCGAACATCCGCCGTGGGAGATGGTCAGCTGGCTTTGGGTAGTACACAAGGCGTGGCGTTGACTGTGATGCCACTGCCCTACCCACTACTGGACGATATTTAGCAGGCTGTCAAAGCTGCGCCTGGAGCTGTAGCGGGATTTGCTGGCTCAACTGGCCTACTGCAGGGTGCCGCTGTGCTTATTGGAGAAACGCTCTTTCTTGGCCATGAAAAGGCATCTGGATCTCTGCGGGTCGTGATTTTGGCTTGTTCAGGACGAACAAAAAACTCATTTGAGTTGCCTGAACATCTCGATGTGTGGGATGCCTGCTTCTTCAAAGGGGTCGCCCCGGCAAACGAAGCCTGCACGCTGATAAAAGCCTTCAGCGCTGCGCTGGGCGTGCAGCACAATTTCCTGGTCGCCTCGACGGGCGGCGCTAGCCGAGAGTGTGTCCAGCATGATGCGGCCAAGTCCAGAGCCGCGCATCACGCGCTTGACCGCCATCCGGCCAATTTTGCCAATACCCGGTGCAGGCGTCAGCAGCCTGCCGGTGGCCAGCACCTGGCCAAGGTGGTTGCGGGCCACCGCATGAGTGGCATCCGAGTCAGCTGCGTCGCACTCCATCTCGATGGGCACGCCCTGCTCTTGCACAAAAACCTCCACGCGAAGCTGCGTCGCACCGCCCCCCAATTCTGCCCATGTGCCTTCTGTGACGGTGTAACTCTTGTGCCCCGCCTCGTAGCCCGTCAGCAAATCGCGCAAGACATCTGGCACGGGTTGGGAAACCTGGGTCAGGGGATCAGCGAAAACATAAATCAACTCACCCTTGACCAGCAAAGTGTCAGCCCTGAAAACAGCCCCCGCAAACTCAATCGATGAGCGGCCAATTCGCACACATTTCAGGCTGATGTTGAGCTGGTCATCAAACCGGGCAGAGCCTTCATATTGCAAACTGGCTTTCTTCACATACAAGTCGCCGCCCATCTGGTGCATGGCTTCTTCGTAGGGTAGTGCCAGAGCACGCCAGTATTCGGCAATGGCGGTGTCAAAATACATCAGGTAGTGGGCGTTGAAGACAATTTTTTGCATGTCTACTTCTGCCCAACGCACCCGTAAAGGGTAGGAAAACCGGAAATCGTTTCTTTTCATAGGTGCTTGCCATTTCGTCGTCTGTGATGAGCAGACATGGTACAAGCTGCGAGCTTTGTTCATCTCAATTGGGGCAACAGATTTATGGCTTTTATTTACTACGTGACACAGGTCCAGTTTGATTTTGGCGCCATCAAACTGCTCAGGCAGGAATGCGACCGCGTGGGCATCACGCGCCCACTGGTGGTCACGGATGCGGGGGTGAAGGCGGCAGGCATATTGCAAAAAGCACTGGACATGTTGCCCGGCATGACCGTTGCCGTGTTTGACCAGACGCCGTCCAACCCAACCGAAGCTGCCGTGCTCGCAGCAGCTGCCTTGTACAAGGCCCGTGGCTGCGACGGCTTGATTGCTGTCGGGGGTGGTTCTGCGATTGACTGCGCCAAGGGCGTCGCTATTGCGGCGACCCATGACGAAGCCCTGACAAGCTACGCGACGATTGAAGGTGGCTCAGCCAAAATCACTGACCGTGCAGCCCCGCTGATCGCCGTACCCACCACCAGCGGCACGGGCAGCGAAGTCGCAAGGGGCGCCATCATCATCGTGGATGACCACCGCAAGCTCGGCTTTCATTCGTGGCACATCGTACCCAAAGCGGCCATTTGTGACCCTGAACTCACGCTAGGCCTGCCTGCAAAGCTGACGGCGGCCACCGGCATGGACGCGATCGCGCACTGCATGGAGACGTTCATGTCAGCGGCCTTTAACCCGCCCGCAGACGGCATTGCACTGGACGGTCTGGAGCGTGGCTGGGCCCATATTGAGCGCGCAACCCGGGACGGCAGCGACCGGGAAGCAAGGTTCAACCTGATGAGTGCATCCATGCAGGGGGCCATGGCGTTCCAAAAAGGCTTGGGCTGCGTGCATTCGCTCAGCCACAGCCTGGGCGGTGTGGATCCACGGCTGCATCATGGCACCCTGAACGCCATGTTTTTGCCCGCTGTAGTGGAGTTCAACGCCAGCGCTGAATCGATGCTAAGGGACAAGCGCCTGGACCGTATGGCCCGAGCGATGGGTTTGGCCGCTGGTAGCGATATTGCCAGTGCGCTGCGCGACATGAACAAGCGCCTGGAACTGCCCTCAGGACTTTCCCACATGAATGTTTCGGCAAATGCTTTTGAAAAAATCATCCACGGCGCGCTGCTGGACCATTGTCACAAAACAAATCCACGTCTGGCCACCACCGCGGACTACACACAAATCCTGGAGCGATCGATGTAGAGCCCTCTTGTCGATTGGTCACTGGCAACTGCCAACGCGCATATCCCGCGCCTTAAATCCCCGCCTGGTGCTTGCTAGGCGGTCATCGACAGGTTTGGTTGATCTGTTGCTTGCATGTTGAGGTTTGTCACTTCAGCACCAACGATGGTGTGGCCTGCATGAACAACTAAAATCAAGCCAACACCTGAGGAACACCATGGCATCGATCAATTTCATAGGCGGCGAAAAAGGCGGCGTGGGCAAGTCCGTCACGGCGCGCGCCCTCGCGCAATACTTCATTGACAAAGGTACAGCGTTTACCGGCTTTGACACCGACCGCTCACACCATTCGTTTAACCGGTTTTATGCCAACTATGCGTCGCCCGTGGTGGTTGACAGGTATGAAGGCTTGGACCTGATTGCGGCGGCGTTTGAGGACAATCCGCAGCAAAGCGTGATTGTCGACCTGGCCGCGCAAACCTCTGCCCCGCTGGCCACATGGATCAAGGACGCCAGCCTGATGGAACTCTTTGCCGAGATGGGCGTGACGGTCAACCTGTGGCATGTGATGGACGATGGCCGGGACGCGGTTGATTTGCTGGGGCGACTGGTGGACACCTATGGGCAGGGCCCCAACTATGTGGTGGTGCAAAACCACGGGCGCGGGTCTGACTTTGTGTTGTTGCGCGACTCGTATGCGCTGCAAAAAGCGCAGGACCATGGCGCTTACGTCATCGAGCTGCCGCGGCTGCACGACGCCTGCATGCGCAAGATCGACCAGAACAACACCAGCTTCTGGAAAGCCATCCATGACAAGGACAGCAGTGACGCGCTGGGTATGCTGGAGCGTCAGCGCGTGAAAACCTGGCTGAAAACCTGCTACGACGTTTTTGACAAGCTACCGGTTTGAACGTCAGACCGCCCTGAGCGCGGTCTTCAATTGCTGCCCCAGCTCCGGCTTGCCTTCGAAGGGGTCGGTCGGATTGCGGCTTTGCACAATGTCTTCCAGCCGCGTCTGCACCGACTTGATGGCTTTGGGGTGGCTGTAAATGTAGAACTGATTGCTGGCTACTCCATCAAACACCAGTTGCGCCACGTCTGCCGCGCTGACCTTGCCTGAGCTCACTGCTTTTTCGCTCATGGCCTGGCCGATAAGCTGGCTTTGGGTGGGTTTGCTGGCGCGCAAGTCTGACGGGCGATTGCGATGGCTCTGGCTGATGCCGGTGGCCACAAAAAACGGACACAGCACCGAGGCACTGATCTGGTCGGTGACCAGTGACAGGTCCTGATACAAAGTCTCCGACAGCGACACCACCGCATGCTTGCTGACGTTGTACACGCCCATGTTGGGCGCATTAAGTAGCCCGGCCATGCTGGCGGTGTTGACGATGTGACCCTGCCAGGCCGGGTCTTGTCCGGCCGCCGCCAGCATCATGGGGGTGAAGACCCGCACGCCGTGCGCCACGCCCATCACATTGACGCCCAGCACCCATTCCCAGTCTTTGACAGAGTTCTCCCAAATCAGACCGCCCGAGCCAACGCCGGCGTTGTTAAACACCAGATGCGGCGCGCCAAAGCGCGCCAGCACCGCAGCGCCCAGCGCTTGCATGTCGCTGGCGCTGGACACGTCGATTTTGAAGGCCAGTACCTGTGCCCCAGCCGCCTGCATTTCCTGCGTGGCAGCGTCGAGTGCGTCTTGCTGAACATCCACCAGCACCAGGTTCATGCCCAGCCTGGCACCTATGCGAGCACATTCCAGGCCAAAGCCTGAGCCCGCACCCGTCAGGACGGCCGTTTTTCCTTTGAAGTCTGTGATCATGATTGCGCTTTCTTAAGAATGTAACCAATCCGGGGGAAGTGCACATGCACGGTGCCCGCGCGCGGGTCAGTGCGGCGCAGCGTGTAGTGCATTCTGGTGGCGGCTATCAGCTCGCCCTGGGTCGGCTCCAACCCAAAGTTGTCGCTGTTGATCGTCACCTGACTGCCCAAGGAAATACCGTGCTCGTCTTGAAAAACACCATCACGCAAAGGCGCTGGTGTAGCCGCAGCAGCCACCGCCACGGCATCCGTGGCACTGAACTTTTCAAAGTTGCCGTGCCCCATGTCGGCCATCCGGTCCATCCAGGTCAGCACGGCCGGGGTGGCATTCAAAATGCCCGCCATCGCCGGCGTGTGCGTTCTGGTAAACCACAGCGGGTGGTAGGCGGCAAAGTCTGCAATGCTGGGCAATGAACCCAGTAAAAACGGCCAGTCGTCCAGCATGTCAGACAGGCGGCGCAGGTACGATTTGTAGGCGGCTGTCGCATCCGCCGCAGGCATGCGCGGCAAGCCTTGGCGCATCGCCTGGCGGTCGTCGGCGAAGGCTTTGGCTGCCTCCGGCGGTGCATGGGCAAACACCTGGGCAACGCCCGGTGGCTGAAAGTTATAGGCCATGGCCGTCCAGAACAGGGTGGTGTCGGCCCACTGGGCCAGCGTACGGCCCATGCCTTTACTGGGCTCGGGGTACAGGCTCGGTTCTGGCTGCAGGTGCTCCAGCACATCGCAGATCAATGCGGTGTCGCAGTAAATGTCAGCGCCTATTTGCAGCAGGGGTGTTTTGCGGTAGCCGCCCGTTAAAGCCACCACATCCGGTTTGGGCATGATCATCGGGATGATCACCGATTTCCAGGCGAGTTTTTTGTAACCCAACACCAGACGGATTTTTTCAGCGAACGGTGAAGTCGGGTAGTGATGAAGAATCAGGTCAGCCATGGTCAAACGCCTTGAAGGTGACTGAACCACTAGGTCAGTTTGACAATCTGCTTGCCAAAGTTTTTACCCTTGAGCAAACCCAAAAAAGCTTCTGGGGCGGCCTGCAGCCCCTGCGCCACGGTTTCGCGGGGTTTGAGTTTGCCAGTGGCCACCAGCATGCCCAGCTCTTTGAGAGCCTCCGGCCAGACATCCATATGTTCGCTCACGATGAAGCCCTGAACCCGCAAGCGGCTCATCAAAATCAAGGCCGGGTAACTCATCGGAACCGGTTTGCCGTCATAGCCAGCAATCATGCCGCACAGGGCAATACGGCCAAAGGCGTTCATCAGCGGCAGCACCGCATCCAGCACCATGCCGCCCACGTTTTCAAAATAGCCATCAATGCCGTTAGGACAATGGGCCTTGATGGCTTTTGACAATGAACCGGCATCCTGATGGGTCTTGTAATCAACACAGGCATCAAAGCCGAGCTCTTCGACCGCATATTTGCATTTGTCTGGCCCGCCGGCAATGCCCACCGCCCGGCATCCACGGGCTTTGGCCAGGGCTGCAAACGCACTACCCACAGCACCGGTCGCAGCACTGACAACCACGGTCTGACCGGCTTTGGCCTCCATGATTTTGACCAGTCCGTAATAGGCCGTGACGCCCGGCATGCCCACCGCGCCGAGGTAATGCGACAACGGCACGTGGCGGGTGTCTACCTTGCGCAGCGCGCCCAGCTGCTCGGCGTCCACCACGCTGAACTGCTGCCAGCCGCCCATGCCCACCACGGTGTCACCCACGGCAAACTTGGCGCTTCGGCTTTCCACCACCTCACCGACCGTGCCGCCAATCATCACCTCGCCGAGCGCCTGGGGTGCGGTGTAGCCTTTGGCCTCGTTCATGCGACCGCGCATGTAAGGGTCGAGGCTTAAAAAGTGATGGCGCACCAGCACCTGGCCGTCTTTCAAGGCCGGCGTATCGGCTGTCACCAGCTTGAAGTTGCTGACAAGCGCCTCGCCCGTGGGACGGTTGTCTAAAAGTATTTGCTGGTTGACTGGCATGGTGTGTTCCGTTCTTCGAGATTGAAAAAAGCTGAGACATTGTTGTCAAATCGCTTCAAATTTGATAGCGCATTGTGTATACATACATTGGCTTGGAGGCCGATTTAAAAGGTAGAAAGACCCAAAAAAGACGGCAAAGTTACTGACTGTCAGTTTCAGTCAGTCGAAATGACGGTGTGGGGCAAGCCAAGGGGCGCATGAACACTTTTTGGCCCCGTGACCAGGCGTTTGACGTATTTGAAAGTCCCCGTCGCGTGCGCGCAGGCGTTTGTCTGCGCATCAAACAGCGTCGCCTCGGTAAACGCCAATGTCGCCGTGCGATGCATCAGCCGGCCTTTTGCCGTGAGCCGACTGCCATCACCGGGCGCTGGCCGCATGAAGCTGGTTTTCATCTCGATGGTGACGACCCCCATGTCGGCTTGAACGCTGCGCGCAGCGCAGGCCATCGTCACGTCCATCAGCGTCATGACGGCACCGCCGTGGGTCACGGCGAACGAATTCAGATGCTCAGCCTTGGGACTGTAGCCAATGGCAGATTCGCCGTCTTCGAACTTTTCCAGCGCAAAACCAAGGTGCGTGACGAAAGGGATTTCGACGCCAAAACTCATGATGCAAGTTCCAAGTGGGCATGCGAGAAATCTCTTTTCAAGCAGGGGCCGCAGAGCCGGCTTTGCCGGGCAGCAGGCGCAGCGGCGCTGCCGCAGGGCAGAGAACGACACGAAGTGAGCGACCGTGGGGTCAACATCTCTAGCCTCCCTGAATGATTGAAACACCACCATCGACAGCGAGATACTGACCGGTGATGTGCTTGCCGGCATCTGAGGCATACAACACGCACAGTCCCTTCAGGTCTTCGTCGTCACCCAGCCGCTTCAGGGGGGCATGCGAAGCCAGAGCCTCCTCGCCAAGTGCCTTGAGTGTGCCCATGGTCATCTTGCTCGGAAAAAACCCAGGGCAAATGGCGTTGACGGTAATGCCGTGAACGCCCCACTCGCCTGCCAGTGCCCTGGTGAAGTTGATCGCCGCGCCTTTGGACGTGTTGTAGGCAATGGTTTGCATGCCGCTGGGGTTGCCGCCCAAACCGGCAATCGACGCGATGTTGATGATGCGTCCAGACTGTCTGGGAATCATCGAATGCTTGGCAATGTGCTGCGACAAAATAAAGTAGCCCCGAATGTTCAGGTTCATCACCTTGTCCCACGCCTGAACCGGATAGTCTTCAGCTGGCGCACCCCAGGCAGCACCTGCGTTATTGACCAGAATGTCCACCTGCCCCATGCGCTTGATGGCACCATCTGCCAGCATGCGAATATCCGCCTCTTGGGCGCAGTCGGCGGCCATCCAGTCGGCGGCAATGCCGGCTGCTTTCAGTCCGGCAACCGCTTGCATCAGGTCGTCGGCCTTGCGCGAACTGAGCATGACTTTTGCCCCGGCCTCACCCAGCGCATGGGCCATTTGCAAGCCCAGGCCGCGCGACCCGCCGGTCACCAGGGCTGTTTTGCCTGTGAGGTCAAACAGCTTTTGAATCGTTCTAGGTGTCATGTTGTCTCCTTCAAGTTGAAATCAAGGCTCGGATGTCATGGTCGAGCGCACATAAATCAGAACGGCACCGATGGCTGTCATCACGCCACCGGCAACCACCATGATCCAGCCGGTCGCATCGTCGGCTTTGCCGACAAAAATGCCAAGGATCACGGTCAGCAGGCCGCCAAAAATCAGCGACCAGATGATTTTGTGCAGCCGCAGCGTTTTCGGGTCAGTGGTGTGGTTGGCACCTGGTTTGTAAAAGCCCATTAAAACGCCTCCTCCGGCAAGTTGGCACACAGCAGGTTTCGGCTTTCAACCACCGCGAGCCAGGCTGTTATCTTAGGTAGCTCGTAGGCGTAAAAATAGGCGCAAGCGCCCTGAATTCCTGCACGAGAAGCTATTGAATGTGTAGCAGATTGGTCAAGCGATGCGCAGGCAACATCCAGCCAGATCCAGCCCAGAACGGTGTGGCCGAAGGCCTGCATGTAGGGCACGGCATTGGCCAGCGCGTCTTGCGGATTGCCTGTGGCCCAGGCCGCTTGGGTGGCGCTGGTCACGGCTTGCCAGGCTTTGCCAAGTGCGTCGGCATGGATTTTGAGTTCTGCAAACGAGGCTGCTTTGTCCATCGTGGCCTCAATGCGCGCCGCCAGCAGCGCCAGCCCCCTGCCCCCTTCCATCAGCACCTTGCGACCGAGCAAGTCCATGGCTTGAATACCGTGCGTGCCTTCGTGAATCATGTTCAGCCGGTTGTCACGCCAGTACTGCTCGACGGGGAAGTCGCGGGTGTAGCCGTAACCACCGTGCACCTGAATCGCCAGTGAGTTGGCCTCCAGGCACCACTCACTGGGCCAGCTTTTGGCAATCGGCGTCAGCACCTCCAGCAGCATTCGAGCGTCGTCAGCAGCCTGGTCTTCAGCCGTATGCTGTTCATCGACCAGCCGGGCGCAATACAGCTCCAGCGCCAAAGCGCCTTCGCAATATGACTTTTGCGCCAGCAGCATGCGCCTGACGTCAGCGTGTTCAATGATGCGGATTTGCGGCGCTGATGCATCTTTGCCGCTCGGCCCCATCGGCCTGCCCTGCGGGCGATTCTTGGCGTAATCAAGACTGGCGTGGTAACCCGCCATACCCAGCATGGTGGCCGCCATCCCCACGCCAATGCGCGCTTCATTCATCATGTGGAACATGCAGCGCAAACCCTCATGCGGCTTGCCGACCAGATAACCCACAGCACCCGCCTGGCCATCCACCGGATACTTGCCTTCGCCGAAATTCAGCAGCGTGTTGGTGGTGCCGCGCCAGCCCAGTTTGTGATTCAGGCCCGCCAAGGCCACGTCGTTGCGCACGCCTGTCAGCTCACCTTTTGTATTCACCAGTTTTTTGGGCACGATAAACAGCGAAATGCCGCGCGTGCCGGCAATCAATTTGCCGTCAAGCCCAGGAATTTTGGCCAACACCAAATGAATGATGTTGTCGGTCAACTCGTGTTCGCCTGACGAGATCCACATCTTGTTGCCCTTGAGGCGGTAGCGCGCCCCCAGCGGCTCGGCCTCAAAGTCAGCGCCATCTGGCACAGCACGCGTGGTGACATCGCTCAGTGACGAGCCCGCCTGCGGCTCGCTCAAACACATGGTGCCTGAAAAGCGTCCTGAAAATTCGTTTTTGGCAAAGACTTCTTTTTGCAACTCGTTACCGTGCACCATCAGCAAATTGGCATTGCCCGTGGTCAGCATGCCAGAGCCAATGCTGACCGATGCCATTGCAAAAAAGGCATTGGCCGCCGCCTCCACCGTGTAGGGCAGCTGCATGCCGCCCATATCGTAGTCTTGCGCGGCACTGAGCAAGCCCGATTCGGCATAAGCCTTTTGCGCATCATGCGTGGCCTGCGGCAAGATGACTTTTTCCCCGTCAAAGTGCGGCTCCTGGGTGTCTACCAGGCGGTTGAACGGTGCGTATTTTTCACGCGCAATTCGTTCGCAGGTGTCAAAAACGGCATCAAAGGTTTCCCGCGAGTGGTCAGAAAAACGTGCGCGCTGGTTTAAAGACTCGGCCTGCAGCCAGTCGTACAGCAGAAAATCAAGGGTTGATCGCAGGTTCATGGGTCAAGCGCAAGCCAAGTTGTCAGGCCAGGAGTTAAAAAGGGTCGGTCTGCAAGATGGTTGCAGGCTCGCCCCCTGGGTCGTCATCCTGGTGCATCAGTGCCAGCTTATAGCACCTCAAAAATACCTGCCGCGCCCATGCCGCCACCAATACACATCGTCACGCAAACCCGCTTGGCGCTGCGGCGTTTGCCTTCAATCAGCGCGTGGCCTGTCAGGCGCTGGCCCGTCACGCCGTAGGGATGGCCCACGGCGATAGCGCCGCCATTGACATTGAGCTTGTCCATCGGTATGCCCAGCTTGTCGGCGCAATACAGCACCTGCACCGCGAAAGCTTCATTGAGTTCCCACAGGTCAATATCGCTGATCTTCAAGCCCAGCTTGGCGAGCACTTTGGGGATGGCGAATACCGGGCCAATGCCCATTTCGTCAGGCTCGCAGCCTGCCACCGCAAAGCCCAAAAAGCGGCCCAGGGGCTTCAGGCCTTTGCGCTCGGCAACAGTCTCGTTCATTACTACAACAGCACCGCCACCATCGGAAAACTGGCTGGCATTACCCGCCGCAATCACGCCGCCTGGAATAGCTGGTTTGATACCGCTGATACCTTCTTTGGTCGTGCCTGCACGAATGCCTTCGTCGTTGCTGACGGTGACCTGCTTGGTCGTCAGGCCCATGACTTTGTCGGCCACGCCCGCAGTGACAGTGATCGGTGCGATTTCAGCTTCATACAGCCCTGCCGCCAGCGCAGCCGTGGCCTTTTGCTGGCTCATGGCACCGTACTCGTCCATGCGGTCACGGCCGATGTTGTAGCGCTTGGCAACCTGCTCTGCGGTTTGCAGCATGTTCCAGTAAATCTCTGGCTTGTTTTTGGCCAGCCACAAGTCAGCCAGCATGTGGGTGTTCATCTCCTGCTGCACGCATGAAATGCTTTCAACTCCCCCCGCCACATAAATATCGGCTTCGCCAGCAATCACGCGCTGTGCGGCCAGTGCAATCGTTTGCAGACCTGACGAGCAAAAGCGGTTCACCGTCATGCCCGACACATTGACCGGGCAGCCTGCGCGCAAGGCGATCTGGCGCGCAATGTTGGCACCAGTTGCGCCTTCAGGGTTGGCGCAGCCCATGATGACGTCATCGACCTCAGCGGCATCAATGCCTGCGCGCTTGATGGCGTGCTCTACGGCGTGACCGCCGAGAGTTGCGCCGTGGGTCATGTTGAAAGAGCCCTTCCAGCTTTTGGCCAAAGGAGTACGTGCGGTAGAAACAATTACGGCTGAAGTCATGATGGGGTCCTAAAAAAAATGCAACTGTTAGCTGAAAGTTTTGCCTTCAGCGACCAGCCGAGCCAGCAAAGGCGCAGGCTGCCAGAACTTGGCATCGTCCAGTGGATTTTGCGCAAAGCGGTTCATGGCTTGAACCACATTGAACAAACCGACTTCGTTGGCGTAGTTCATCGGACCACCGCGATAGATCGGAAAGCCGTAACCCATCAGGTAGACCATGTCGATGTCGCTGGCTTTGGAGGCAATACCCTCTTCCAAAATGTGCGCGGCCTCATTGACCAGCGAGTACACCAGACGCTGCACGATCTCTTCGTCAGAAATTTTGCGCGGGGTGATGCCTAGTGAACGGCGATGCTCTTCAATCATCCTGACGACTTCTGCATTCGCAATCGCATCGCGTTTGCCTGGCACATAGTCGTACCAGCCGGCCCCCGTTTTTTGCCCGAAGCGGCCTTTCTCGCACAGCAGGTCAGCGGTTTTGCTGTATTTCATGTCTGGCTTTTCAAGGTAGCGGCGCTTGCGGATGGCAAAGCCAATATCGTTGCCAGCCAGGTCACCCATGCGGAACGGGCCCATGGCAAAGCCGAACTTTTCAATGGCTTTGTCAACCTGTGCGGGCGTGCAGCCTTCGTCCAACAAGAAACCGCCCTGGCGTCCGTATTGCTCAATCATGCGGTTGCCGATAAAGCCATCACACACGCCAGACACGACTGAAGTCTTCTTGATTTTTTTGCCCAGTGCCATCACGGTGGCCAGCACGTCCTTACCAGTTTTTTCACCGCGCACAACCTCGAGCAGCTTCATGATGTTGGCGGGGCTGAAAAAGTGCGTACCGATCACGTCTTGCGGCCGCTTGGTGAAAGCCGCAATCTTGTTCATGTCCAGCGTCGAGGTGTTGGACGCGAGAATCGCACCGGGCTTCATCACCCGGTCGAGTTCTTTGAAAACCTTTTCCTTCACACCCATCTCTTCAAACACCGCTTCAATCACCATGTCCGCGTCTTTCAGGTCGTCATAGCTGAGCGTGGTGCTGAGCATGCTCATGCGCTCTTCGTATTTTTCCTGCTTGAGTTTGCCTTTTTTAACCTGCGCTTCATAGTTTTTGCGAATCGTGGCGATGCCACGGTCGAGCGCGTCCTGTTTCATTTCGAGCATTTTGACGGGAATACCGGCATTCAGAAAGTTCATCGAAATACCGCCACCCATGGTGCCTGCACCGATCACCGCAATCGATGTGATGTTGCGCTTGGGCGTGTCAGCCGGCACGTCCGGGATCTTCGAGGCGGCGCGTTCCGCGATGAAAATGTGGCGCAATGCCCGGCCTTCAGGGCTCCACATCAGGTTGATGAACAGCTCTCTTTCGTACGCCATGCCGTCGTCAAACTTGCGCTTGGTGGCCGCCTCCACAGCGTCCACGCATTTGAGCGGCGCGGGGTAACCTTTGGACATGCCGCCGACCATATTGCGGGCAAACTGAAAGTAAGCGTCGCCGTTTTTGTGTTTGCAGGGCAACAGGCGTACCAGCGGCAGTGGTCGCACGTCGGCAATCGACTCAGCGTAGGCCAGCGATTCTGCGGTCAGTGACTGGACGGATGCCGCCATTTTATTGAACAGACTCTGGCCGGGGATTTGCGCCAGTAACTCGCTTTTGACGGGTTCACCGCTGACAATCATGTTCAGTGCAGGCTCCACGCCCAAGGCGCGCGGCAGACGCTGCGTGCCGCCAGCACCGGGCAGCAGGCCCAGCTTGACTTCCGGCAGGGCCACACTGCAACCGGGCGCGGCGATGCGGTAGTGACAACCCAGCGCCAGCTCAAGCCCGCCGCCCATGCAGACCGAATGAACTGCCGCCACCACTGGCTTGGCAGAATTTTCAATCGCCAGAATCACGCTGAGCAGATTCGGTTCCGCCAAGGCTTTCGGGCTGCCAAATTCCTTGATGTCTGCACCACCTGAAAACGCGCTGCCAGCGCCCGTGATCACAATCGATTTGATCGCAGCATCGCTGTTGGCTTTTTGCAGGTTGTCGGTGATCGACGCGCGTGTGGCGTAACCCAGACCATTGACAGGAGGGTTGTTCAAGGTAATCACGGCAACCGTGCCGTGAACTTCGTAGAGCGTTGTCATGGAGAGGTTTCTTTCCTGGTATGAAGCTGGTGTTGAAATGCTGGGGTGCCAGAAACGATCTGGCGAACCATAAAATAGTACGACGGCTTTCTGTGTTGCCCGATTTTCGCGAGCCTGCCAGAAACGATCTGGCGAACCATAAAATAGTACGACCGTTCTTTTTGCATTGTAGGACGGCTTGGCAAGGCTTTACAGGCCTGCTTTGTCCCGATTGAGACATGAGTGATGGACTTTTAGACCTCAAGCCACTCTTTGCGAATGTAGGCATCCGCCCGCAGGCTGTCGGGTGTTCCCTGAAAAACAATGCTTCCATGACCCATGACCAGTGCGCGATCAGATATGGCCATGGCAATCGTCAGTTTTTGCTCAATCAGCAGCACCGATATGCCCTTGGCCTTCAGCGTTTGCAGATATTGACCAACCAGCTCGACGATCTTGGGGGCCAAACCTTCGGTGGGCTCGTCAATGATGATCAGGTCAGGGTCGCCCATCAGGGTGCGGCACAGCGTCAGCATTTGCTGCTCGCCGCCCGAGAGCACGCCCGCCTCTGTGTGCTGGCGCTCCAGCAATCTGGGAAACATGCTGTACATGTCATCAAACGACCAGCGTGAACCCTTGCCAGAACCTTTTTGCCCCAGCATCAGGTTTTGATGCACGGTGAGCTTGGGGAAAATATCCCGATTCTCAGGCACATAACCAATGCCCAGATGCGCGATTTTGTAGGCCTCTTTACCTGTAATTTCAGCATTCCTCCAGCTGATTGACCCCTGGCAATCGACCAGACCCATGATGGCCTTGGCGGTGGTCGAGCGACCAGAGCCATTGCGGCCCAGCAGCGCCACAATCTCGCCGGGTTGCACGTCAAATGACACGCCGTGCAGCACATGGCTTTTGCCGTAGAAGGCGTGGAGGTTGTTGACAGATAACACGATCAGTGCCCTCCCGTTTGCTGGTCGGCGACCGATGAGCCCAGATAAGCCTCTTGAACACGTGGGTCAGCGCGGACTGCCTCAGGCACGTCAAAAGCGATGACTTCCCCATAGACCACGACGGCAATTTTGTCAGCCAGACCGAAAACCACACCCATATCGTGCTCCACCGTGAGAAGCGTCTTGCCAACCGTGACGTCCTTGATCAACTTGATGAAGCGCGTCGTTTCAGACCGGCTCATGCCAGCGGTCGGTTCGTCCAGCAGAATCACACCAGCGCCGCCCGCGATGGTGATACCAATTTCAAGCGCGCGTTGCTCGGCATAGGTCAGGTTCATGCCCAGCACGTCGCGCTTCTTGTCGAGCTTGATCATCTCCATCAATTCCTCCGCCCGGTCATTGGCATCGTCAAGGCCGGCGAGAAATTTAAAAAACGTGTACTTGTAGCCAAGACTCCAGAGAACGCTGCAGCGGAGGTTTTCAAACACGCTGAGCTTCGGGAAGATATTGGTAATCTGAAAGCTGCGCGACAAACCCAACCGGTTGATCTCGTAAGGCTTTTTTCCATTGATGCTTTGGCCATTGAGCAGCACGTCACCGCTGCTGGGCTCAAAGCGCCCACTGATCAGATTGAAAAGTGTCGACTTGCCCGCGCCGTTGGGCCCGATGATGGCAACCCGCTCGCCAGCAGTGACGGCCAGATTGATCCCGCGAATGATTTCGGTTTTGCCGAAACTTTTGCGCAAATCTTTCAGTTCGAGGGCAATGGCAGGGTTGGACCCGGAAGAACGGCTGGCGTTCATAACGCGTCCCTCCGCTTGGTTTCTTTCTCGATGTATTCCTGAATCTCGCTCCATTCACGCAAAAACTGCCGCCTGACAACTTCGAACAGGCCAAGTCCTGTGAAAAATACAAACGCCGAACCAAACCAGCTGTTCAGGCCAGCTGGGTTCAACGCGATTCCCAAAAACTTAAGCTCCGACCCGAGGGTGGCATTGAGCTGCAGGTGGTAAACCATTTCAATCATGGCAGCTGCTCCGAGCAATCCGACCAGCCCGGTCATCGCAAGCCCCAGGTAACTGACCCACAGCTCCCGCAAGCGACCGAAGGCTGCAACGCGCAGATTCATCATGATCAAACTCGCGATACCGCCTGGCGCATACATCACCGTGAAAAGGAAGATCAGGCCGAGGTACAGCAACCAAGCCCGGGTGAATTCACTGAACAGTACAAAGGCCAGCACCATCATGACAGCACCAATAATGGGGCCAAAAAAGAAGGTTGCACCGCCAAGGAAAGTAAACAACAGATAGGCGCCAGACCTTGCAGCACCCAAGACTTCGAAGTTCACAATCTCAAAGTTCAGTGCGCCTAGCCCGCCGGAAACACCGGCAAAAAACCCGGCGAGGATAAAAGCCGTGTATCGAACGCGCTGCGTGTTGTAACCGACGAACTCAACACGTTCAGGATTGTCACGAACCGCATTGAGCATGCGGCCAAGTGGCGTTCGCGTGAAAGCGAACATGGCGGCCACAGCGAAAAATGTGTAGATCGCGATCAGGTAATAAACCTGGATAGGCGGCCCAAAGGTAATACCCAAAAAGCCATTTTTAACCATGCGATTACCCGACACCCCCCCCTCGCCCCCAAAAAACTCTGGAACCATCAACGACATGGAAAAAACAAGTTCACCCAGGCCCAGAGTAATCATGGCAAAAGTAGTGCCCGACTTGCGTGTTGTGACGTATCCAAACAGGACCGCAAAACCCATCCCAGCCAGGCCGCCAATCAATGGCACCGCTGCCATCGGAATGGGGAGCGAGCCACCAGTCACGCTGTTCAGCGCATGAATGGCTACAAACGAACCAAGACCTGTATACACCGCATGACCAAAGCTCAACATGCCGCCCTGCCCCAGCAGCATGTTGTAAGACAGGCACGCGATGATGGCGATGCCCATTTGCGAAAGAACAGTGATTGACAGTCCACTGTTAAACACCAAAGGGGCCAGCGCCAACAGGAGCGCAAACAAACTCCAGACCAGCCAGCGCCCGACGTTAATCGGCTCAAATTCGTAATGACTTTTACTCATGCTTTAGTCCTCTCGCTTGCCAAGCAAGCCTTTAGGACGGAATATCAAAATAAGTACCAGAAACAGGTACGGCAGGATCGGCGCGACCTGCGCCAGCGTCAGCTTGATCAGCGTATTGTTTCGCAAGGCATCCCCTAACTGCAGGCCCATTTGCTGGGCCAGCGTGGCAAGAGAATAATCAAACGCAACAGCAAAGGTCTGAATAGTGCCGATCAAGATAGAAGCGACAAAAGCGCCGGACAAAGAGCCCATACCGCCCACCACGACGACGACAAAGATGACGGAACCAACCGTCGCAGCCATTGCCGGCTCAGTTAAAAACGTACTACCGCCAATGACCCCAGCAAGTCCCGCAAGCGCTGATCCAGCACCAAACACCAGCATGAAAACGCGGGGAACGTTATGGCCCAAGGCCTCGACAGTCGTTGGGTGCGTCAAAGCCGCCTGAATCACCAGCCCAACTCTTGTCCGTGTTAGCAATACCCACACAGCTCCCAGCATGACCAGCGCCACCAACATCATGAAACCGCGCGTCGCGGGGAAGGGTGAGCACACCACGCGAACCGCTGAATCAGCTGCACTGCACATGGCCGCAGGCACGGCACCAAAGTGAAGGCTGATGCCTTCGAGCGAATGATTAATGAGGGTGAAAGCAGGCCCTCTTAACAATTCCGGCGGCTTGAAGTCCAGCGCCGTACGACCCCAAATCAGTTGTACCAATTCGACGATGACGTAAGACAGACCAAACGTGATCAGTAGTTCGGGCACATGTCCAAATTTGTGCACTTTACGCAGGCACAGACGCTCGAACAAGGCCCCAAGCCCACCCACAACGATAGGCGCCAAGACAAGCGCAGGCCAAAAACCAGTAAAACGTGCGAGGGTGTAGCCCACATAAGCGCCCAGCATGTAAAAAGAAGCATGCGCAAAGTTAAGCACACCCATCATGCTGAAAATCAGGGTCAGCCCTGAACTCAGCATGAAGAGGAGCAAACCATAACTCAAACCATTGAGCATGGAAATGATGAAAAACTCCATCGCAGTTAACCTTTTCTATGTGCGCTGACATGTTCAATAAAAAAGCCCGACACGGCAAACCGGCTCGGGCTCTTGGGCGTCGTCGTTAACTACGGGCGCTTCATTTGGCAGCTGGTTGGCGTGCTGGACACATAGTTGGGATAGTCCTTGACCGGCGCCAGCGTCATACCGGTTTTTTCAGGACTGTAGGGAAACTTGGCGTCGGCTTTCTGCCAAACCGTGATGTACAGAGGCTGTTGCAACTGGTGATCAGTCTTGCGCATTTCGACTTCTCCGTTGAAGCTCTTGACCTTGATGCCTTCCATAGCAGCAGCCACCTTGACTGGATCGGTCGATTTGGCTTTGGCCATGGCGGCGCCCAGCACTTCAAAAATACGAACGGTCGATCCGGTGTAAAAGTCGTCGTTGTATTTGGTGTTGAACTCTTTCATCCACTTATCCATTTGCCCACCCATGTTGTAGTGGTTGTAAGACACCTGGTAAACCCGCCCGGCACCATTGGTGCCCAAAGCAGACGGCGTACCCGTGACACCAGCATAGTAAGTAAAAAACTTGCCGGTGTAACCATTCTCGTTGGCAGCCTTGATCAACAGGGACAAATCGGAACCCCAGTTGCCAGTGATCACGGCGTCAGCGCCTGCAGCCTTGATCTTGGCGATGTAGGGCGCAAAATCTCGCGTTTGTGCCAGTGGATGCAAATCTTCGCCGACGATCTGAATATCAGGTCGCTTGCGAGCCAGCGTTTCCTTGGCGAACTTGGCAACCTGCACGCCGTGCGAATAATTCTGGCCCAAGATATAGATTTTCTTGACGTCTTTTTGATCCACCATAAAGCTGGACATGGCTTCCATCTTCATGGAGGTGTCCGCATCAAACCGGAAATGCCAATAGCTGCACTTGCTGTTGGTCAGGTCCGGGTCGACCGCTGAGTCGTTAAGAAAAATAACTTCCTTGCCTGGATTGCGTTCGTTGTGCTTGGAAACAGCATCGGACAACGCCAGTGCTACCGAAGATCCGTTGCCTTGAATGATGTACCTGACGCCTTGATCAATGGCCGCTTTGAGTGCGGTCAAACTTTCTGTCGGGCTCAGTTTGTTGTCTATGCCAGTGACTTCAAACTTCACGCCAGCGGGGTTGCCAGCGCCGCTGAACTTTTCAGCAAAGAACTGATAGCCTTTGAGCTGGCTCACGCCGACTGGGCCGAGTAAGCCGGTGAGCGGATCGATCCTGACCATTTTGACCGTCTCGCCTTTTTGCGCGAACACGGCAGCAGAACAAAGAACCGCCACACTGGCAACTACAACTTTCAAGGAATACTTCATGGTTTGGTCTCCGTTAGTTAAAACAACGCGTACAAGTTTGAGCGTACAAGTATTTCTATCGTCTGCGGCTAGGGAATGCCCTCAGGAAAGCCGCAAAAAGCGCGCCGCTATCGCCGACGCGACACCTGCAAAAATCAGCCCGGAAGCTTGTAATCTTTCAAAGTTTCACGCAGCCTGGTCTTCAGCATCTTTCCCGTAGCGCCTAAAGGAATGGCATCGACAAAAACGACGTCATCAGGTATTTGCCACTTCGCTGTCTTGCCTTCATAAAACTTGATCAGCTCAGCAGCCGTGACATCCATGCCCGGCTTTTTGACCACCGCCACAATCGGCCGCTCGTCCCACTTGGGGTGCGCCACGCCAATGCAGGCGGCCATCGCCACCGCTGGGTGCGCCACAGCAATGTTTTCGATGTCAATTGAGCTGATCCATTCACCACCAGACTTGATCACGTCCTTGCTGCGGTCGGTAATTTGCAGGTAACCGTCTGCGTCAATCGTGCCAACATCGCCTGTGGGAAACCAGCCATCGATTAACGGGTCACCGCCCTCGCCCTTGTAGTATTGGCGAACAATCCACGGCCCCTTGACCAGCAAGTCACCGTAGGTTTTGCCGTCCCACGGCAGTTCTTTGCCAGCCTCGTCGACAATTTTCATGTCAACGCCGTAAATGGCCCGTCCCTGCTTGAGGCGAATCTTCATTTTTTCGTCAGTACTCAAGGCATCGTGTTTGTTTTTCAGCGTGCACAGCGTGCCCAGGGGGCTCATTTCAGTCATGCCCCAGGCGTGCAGCACCTCCACGCCATAGTCATCGTTAAAGGCCTTGATCATGGCCGGCGGGCAGGCCGAGCCGCCAATCACCGTGCGCTTGAGGTGTGAAAACTTCAAACCGTTGGCAGCCATGTGCGCCAGCAGCATCTGCCACACCGTGGGCACGCCCGCGGCATAGGTGACTTTTTCAGCTTCCAGCAGTTCGTAAATCGATTTGCCGTCCATCGCCGGGCCGGGAAACACCAGCTTGGCCCCCGTCAAAGCAGCCGAGTACGGAATGCCCCAGGCATTGACGTGAAACATTGGCACCACAGGCAGCACGGCGTCGCGGGCCGACAGACTCATCACGTCCGGCAGCGCAGCCGCGTAAGCGTGCAGCGTGCTGGAGCGGTGGCTGTACAGCGCGGCTTTGGGGTTGCCCGTGGTGCCGCTGGTGTAGCACATGCTTGATGCTGTGTTTTCATCAAAACTGGGCCATTGATAAGCGCCGGACTGCGCTGCGATCCAGGCCTCGTAGCTGATGAGATTCGGCACGCCTGAATCTTTGGGCAGCTTGTCGTCGTCGCACATCGCAATGTAGTGCTTGATGGTGCCAGCCCTGGCATGCACCGCTTGCACCAGCGGCAAAAAGCTGAGGTCAAAACACAGCACCTGGTCTTCAGCATGATTGGCTATCCAGGCGATCTGGTCTGGGTGCAGTCGCGGGTTGATCGTGTGCAGCACCCGACCCGAGCCGCTAACGCCGTAGTACAGCTCAAAGTGCCGGTAGCCGTTCCACGCCAACGTGGCGACACGGTCGCCGAACGCCAGCTGCAGTCCATCCAGCGCGCCTGCCACCTGCCGGGCGCGTTTGGCCGAGTCCTTGTAGGTGTAGCGGTGAATATCACCTTCCACCCGGCGCGACACAATTTCTGCGTCACCGTGGTGTCGTTCGGCAAATTCGATCAAACCTGAAATCAGCATCGGCTGACTTTGCATTAAACCTAGCATTTCAACATCTCCAGTGGTCATCAAAAACAAGTCCCTATCATGCCGTACCCGCCAGACCCGTGCATGGGGAATTCCCCCTGAACCCAGCACACCATGGCGCTTGGGAGACAATTTGGGCATGACGACTGATCTCTCGCAACCATTAGCCTGGAACAACCGCTTTGCCCGATTGGGTGAGAACTTTTCAACCCGCTTGCGGCCCCAGGCGCTGCCTGCACCCTACTGGATCAGCCGCAACCAGGCAGTTGCGCGGGAACTGGGCCTCGAAGCAGACTGGTTTGAATCGCATGAGGCATTGCATGCCTTGGTCGGCAACAGCGTTCTGAGCGGTAGCGAACCGCTGGCCAGCGTGTACAGCGGCCACCAGTTTGGCCAATGGGCGGGGCAGCTCGGCGATGGCAGGGCCATTTTGCTGGGTGAACTTGACACGCCTTCGGGCGGTCGGGAGGTTCAGCTTAAAGGCGCTGGCAAAACGCCCTACTCCCGCATGGGCGATGGCCGGGCCGTGCTGCGTTCGTCCA
This sequence comes from Polaromonas sp., assembly GCA_046303055.1. Lineage (GTDB taxonomy): Bacteria > Pseudomonadota > Gammaproteobacteria > Burkholderiales > Burkholderiaceae_C > Polaromonas. Next base: position 58,822 of record JBKCGU010000042.1, on the reverse strand, counting down.
TCCGTGAATATTTATGCTCTGAAGCCATGCACGGCCTGGGCATACCGACCACCAGAGCGCTGTGCCTGACTGGCTCGGACGCCAAAGTGTTGCGCGAAGACATTGAAACCGCCGCCGTCGTCACCCGCACGGCGCCCAGTTTTATCCGCTTTGGCCATTTTGAGCACTTCAGCTACAACGATAGGCATGTCGAGCTCAAAGCCCTGGCTGACTTTGTCATCGACAGCTTTTACCCGGCCTGCCGTGATGCGGCCAACCCCTACGCCGCGCTGCTTGAAGCCGTGAGCGAACGCACCGCTCACCTGATGGCGGCGTGGCAATCGGTCGGCTTTTGCCACGGCGTGATGAACACCGACAACATGAGTATTTTGGGGTTGACGATTGATTACGGCCCGTTCCAGTTTCTGGACGCTTTTGACCCAACTCACATCTGTAACCATTCGGACACCCATGGCCGCTATGCCTACAACAAGCAGCCAAACATCGGCTACTGGAATTTGTTTTGCTTGGGCCAAGCCCTGCTGCCGCTGATCGGCGAGCAAGACCTGGCGCTGGCAGCGCTCGAGCCGTACAAAGCCATCTTCCCCGCTGCACTGGGCGGCAACATGCTCGCCAAACTGGGCTTGATCCAGGCGACACCCGACACCAACGCGCTGATTGAAAGCACCTTCAAGCTGCTGGCCGACAACAAAGTGGACTACACCATTTTCTGGCGGCGACTGTGTGCGTTTACCCCGCAAAGCGGGCATGAGCGACTGCGTGATTTGTTTTTTGACCGGGAATCCTTCAATGCCTGGGCGCTACACTATTCAGAGCTGTTAACCCATGAATCTATTGGCCTGGAGGCCAATTCAAGAGCTATTTTGATGCTCAAAAGCAACCCGAAATACGTGTTGCGCAACCATTTGGGCGAAGAAGCCATCCGCGCCGCGAAACTCAAAGACTACTCAAAGATCCACACCTTGTTAGACACCTTGCAAGCCCCATTTGATGAGCATGCTGACCATGATGCGCTGGCTGGCTTTCCGCCAGAGTGGGCCAGCGGCATTGAAATCAGCTGCAGCTCCTGATCTTTTTAGAAAGCAACGAATGACCCCCAAAATCCAGAAAACCGATGCTGAGTGGAAAGCCCTGCTCAAAGAAAAAGGCGCAGAAGCTGTTGCTTTTGAAGTCACCCGCCATGCCGGCACCGAGCGCGCTTTCTCGGGCAAATACGAAACTGTCTGGGCCAACGGTGCTTACCACTGCATGTGCTGCGGTGAAAAGCTGTTTGACTCTGAAACAAAGTTCGACGCGGGTTGCGGCTGGCCCAGCTTTTCACAGGCCGCCAATGAAACGGCGATTACCGAGCATGTCGACATGAAGTACGGCATGCGCCGCACAGAGACGGTTTGCACCACCTGTGGCGCGCATTTGGGCCACGTGTTCAACGACGGGCCGTCACCGACGGGGCTTCGCTACTGCATGAATTCGGCATCACTGGACTTCAAGCCCACTAAATGACCCCCACACTTGTCGCTTCGCGAGCCTGCGGCACTTCGCTGCCCCTTTCCTTGAGTCTTGGGGCCGTCACTTGCTCGGGGCGGCCCGTCGCTGCGCGTTTTCAGCTGGCACGATAATCACTTTCATGAAGCAACTCCTCGATTTTCTCCCCATCCTGCTGTTTTTCGGCGCGTTCAAGATGTATGACATCTACGTCGCCACCGGCGTCATCATGGTGGCGACCAGCGTGCAGATGGCCATCTTGTACAAGCTCGACGGCCATTTGCAAACCATGCACAAGGTGACGCTGGCGCTGGTGCTGGGCTTTGGTGCGCTGACGCTAGGCTTTCATGATGAGCGCTTCGTCAAAATCAAACCCACCGTTTTATATGCGTTTACCGGCCTGGCTCTGGCTTTCGGCTTGTGGGTTTTGAAGAAAAACTTCCTCAAAATGATGTTGGGCTCACAACTCAAAATGCCGGACCCGATCTGGCGCAACCTGACCACCATTTGGGTCATCTACAGCTTTTTCATGGCCGCACTCAACGCCTATGTGGCCTTGTTTTACACCACCGAGCAGTGGGTCAACTTCAAGCTGTGGGGTTATGCCCTGCCGCTGGTGTTTCTGGTCGGGCAAGGCCTGTACATCGCCAAATACCTGCAATCAGATGATGAAAAGATCAGCTCGTGAGCGCCCCTGCAACACCGCCCGTGCACAGCGCGGCCATTGAGCAACAACTCATCGCAAAGCTGCAGCCCACACAGCTTCAGGTGATTGACGAAAGCGCGGATCACGCCGGGCACGTGGGGGCCAATGCCGAAGGTTTTGGCACGCACTTTCGGGTGCGCATTGCCAGCCCGGCGTTTGCAGGCAAGACCCGTGTGGCCAAGCATCGGCTTGTGTATGATGCAGTGCAAATTTTTATCGACCAGGGCCTGCACGCCCTGGCCATCGACATCCTCGAATAACCTTCCCCAAAAACTTACTCTTACTTTCCACAGGACTTTCATGAAAAAGCAACTCTTACTTGTCTGCGCTGCCGCACTGATGGCCGTCACCGCGCAAAGCGCTTTGGCGCAAAACATTGCCATCATCAACGGCAAGGCGGTGCCAAAAGCTCGCCTGGATGCTCTGGCCCAACAAGTGGCCAAGTCGGGCCGTCCGGTCACGCCCGACGTACAGGCGCAAATGCGAGAGGCGGTGATTGTTCGGGAAATTTTTGCCCAGGAAGCTGAAAAACTCGGTCTTGGCGGCAGCGACGAGTTCAAAAGCCAAATGGAAATTGCGCGCCAAAGCATTCTCATCACCGCGCTGGTTGAAGACTTCAAAAAGAAAAACGCGGTGACCGACGCAGAGCTGAAAGGCGAGTACGACAAGTTTTCAGCAGCCAACGGTGGCAAGGAATACAAGGCACGGCACATTCTGGTTGAAAAAGAAGCCGAGGCCAAAGCCATCATTGCCAGCCTCAAAAAGGGCGGCAAGTTTGAAGACCTCGCCAAAAAACAGTCGAAAGACTCTGGCTCAGGAGCCAACGGTGGCGACCTGGATTGGGCCAACCCCAGCAGCTACGTGGCCGAGTTCACCGAAGCCATGCTGAAACTCAACAAAGGCCAGATGACGGACGCGCCCGTCAAGACCCAGTTCGGCTTTCACATCATCCGCGTTGACGACATCCGCACCGCCCAACTGCCCTCGTTTGACGAACTCAAGCCGCAAATTGCGCAGCAGATCGAACAGCAGCGCCTGGGCGCCTACCAGCAAGGCCTGAGGGACAAAGCCAAGGTTGAGTGAGCATTTGGCCAAACCATCCCGTAACGCTTGCTGGCCCTTCACGGTTTGGTTTTTTATTCGCACTGGCCAGCCTGCTGACGGCCTGCGCCATGCCCACATCGCCCACATCGCCCACATCGCCCACATCTACACCCACGCCCCCAGCACCCACGCCCCCAGCACCCACCGCAGAGCTTGCCCCCACAGGCAAGTTGCGCGCCGCGATCAATTTTGGCAACCCCATACTGGCCAGCAAAGACGGCGCTGGCCAGCCGCGCGGCGTGTCGGTGGACCTGGCGCGAGAGCTGGGCAAGCGCTTGGGCGTGCCGGTTGAACTGGTGCTTTTTGACGCGGCTGGCAAAGCGGTCGACGCCATCAAAACGGCACAGGCCGACATCGCCTTTGTCGCCATTGACCCGGTGCGCGGCGCAGACATGCTGCAAACGCCGCCTTACGTCATCATTGAAGGCGCCTACCTGGTGCGCCAAGACTCGCCCATCAAAACCAACGCCGAGGTTGACCGCCCGGGCAACCGCATCGCCGTCGGCAATGGCAGCGCCTACGACCTGTACCTGAGCCGGGAAATCAAGACCGCATCCTTGCTGCGTGCCCCCACCTCCCCCGATGTGGTGGACTACTTTCTGGCCCAAGGTTTAGAGGTCGCCGCCGGCGTCAAGCAGCAACTGCAGTTGGATGCGAATCGCCTGCCCGGCTTGCGCCTGCTGGACGGGCGCTTCATGGTGATCCAGCAGGCCTTAGGTGTGCCCAAAGGCCGCGAGGCTGGCGCGCGTTACGTGACAGCGTTTGTTGAAGAGATGAAGGCCAGCGGCTTTGTGGCTGCGGCACTGAGCAGGCACGGAATTGAGGGGGCGATGGTTGCGCCGCAAGCTGGGCCTTGAAAAGGTTTGACGGTTATTACGCTACAAAACTCGGTTTTTTGTATTTCTCATTCGTCAAATCAGCCTGCAAGCCAATGAACGCTTGGGCTATAAGCTCCTGAAGTAATAGCAATCGCAATAGCAATAGCAATTGACAAGGGCTTCACAGGTCATGGCGTGGGTCAGTCCGGCGCTCTGCATACCAAAACGCCACGCCCTGGCGCTGCTTTAACGCCATGGTTGCGCGCCGCCCCATGCTCGCCAACATGTTGACGGTCTCCCTGGTCGAGTAGGTGCGCAGTTTTCTGGCCGACGTCGTGACCGTTTGCTTCAAAATCACAAATTGGCCTTGCCGCTTCAGGGCGGGGCTGGTCAACGCACCACGTCAACATTGACCAGCGTATCGGCATCAGCAAAGATCGCCAGTCACCCACTGACGCCTGGTTGAGATAACGGAAAACGGATGAAAACGGTGGCTGGTTTTGACCCGCGCCACACCCTACCCCACCCAACGCCGCGCGTTGTGCCACAACTGCATCCACGGGCTGTGGGCTGCTGCATCCAGCGGTGTCCAGCTCATCTGGATGTTGCGAAACACGCGCTCCGGGTGCGGCATCATGGCTGTGAAGCGGCCGTCTGCCGTGGTGACTGCTGTCAAGCCGCCTGGGCTGCCGTTGGGGTTGGCTGGGTAACTCTCGGTTGCCGTTCCAGTTGCATCGGTAAAGCGCATGGCGCTTATGGCCTGAGATGCGTTGCCGCGCCCACCGAGTGCGGGGTCAAAGTTGGCGAAGCCTTCACCGTGGGCTACGGCGATGGGCAAGCGACTGCCGGCCATGCCTTTGAAGAACAGGCTGGGCGAGTCCAGCACTTCAACCTGGCTCAGGCGGGCTTCAAAGCGCTCGCTGCGGTTGGTGGTGAATCGGGGCCATGCCTGCGCGCCGGGGATGATGTTGGCCAGTTCGGCAAACATTTGGCTGCCGTTACAAACGCCCAGGCCGAAAGTATCTGTTTCAGCAAAAAACGCCTTGAACTGATCGGCCAAGGCCGGGTTGAAGGTGATAGACCGGGCCCAGCCGATGCCTGCGCCCAGCGTGTCGCCATAGCTGAATCCGCCACAAGCGACCACGCCTTTGAAGTCGGCCAGTTGGGCCCGACCCGTTTGCAGGTCGGTCATGTGAACGTCGTAGGCCTCAAACCCTGCCTGGGTAAAGGCGTAGGCCATCTCGATATGGGAGTTGACGCCTTGCTCGCGCAGGATCGCGACTTTGGGCCTGGACAGCAGCAGTGCGGGGGCTGCTAACTGGCCTGCATCAAATGTCAACTTGACGTGCAAGCCGGGGTTGGCCACGTCACCGACTGCCGCGTGTTCTGCGTCTGCACCTGCCGGGTTGTCGCGCTGCTGGCAAATGCGCCAGCTCACAGCGTCCCACACCTGATGCAGGTCTTGCAGTTTGGCTTTGAAGACCGCTTTGGTGTCGCGCCAGACTTGGACTTCGCCTTTGCCGACAGTGAGCTGCGAGTGTTCGGGCCGGGTTTTGCCGATGAAGTGGCTGAATTTACTCAAGCCGTGCTCGCGCAAGGTTTGCATGACCTCGTTGCGGACAGCCGTGTTGACCTGGATCACCGCGCCCAGCTCTTCGTTGAACAGTGCCTTGAGCGTCAGCTCGTCGCGCCGCACACTGACCTGACTTGCCCAGTTTTTGCTGTCGCCCACTTCCATGCGGCTGTCGGTGATGCCGTCGCCTTCTACCAGCAGCATGTCGATGTTCAACGCCACGCCAACGTTGCCAGCAAAGGCCATCTCACAGATGCAGGCAAACAGGCCGCCGTCGCTACGGTCGTGGTAGGCCATGATCTGGTTTTTGGCCCGCAGCGCGTTGATGGCATTGACGAGATTGATCAGGTCTTTTGCGTTGTCGAGGTCGGGCACATGGCCGTCTTCACAGTTGAGGGTTTGCGCCAAAATACTGCCGCCCATGCGGTGCTGGCCTTTGCCCAGGTCGATCAGAATCAGGGTCGTGTCAGCCTCGTCCCGGTTCAGCTGCGGGGTCAGTGTGCCGCGTACGTCGGCCAGGGATGCGAAAGCGCTGACGATCAATGACACGGGCGATGTGACTTTTTTGCTGTCAGTGCCATCCCTCCAGGTGGTGCGCATCGACAGCGAATCCTTGCCGACCGGAATTGACACGCCGAGTGCGGGGCACAGCTCCATACCCACGGCTTTGACGGTTTCAAACAGCGCCGCGTCCTGACCAGGCTCGCCGCAAGCGGCCATCCAGTTGGCCGACAGCTTGACGCGTGGCAGCTCTATAGGCGCGGCCAGCAGGTTGGTGATGGCTTCGGCCACAGCCATGCGGCCTGACGCAGCAGCGTTGACGACTGCCAGCGGCGTGCGCTCGCCCATGGCCATGGCCTCGCCTGCAAAGCCCTGGTAGTCGGCCAGCGTCACGGCGCAGTCGGCCACCGGCACTTGCCACGGGCCCACCATCTGGTCGCGGTGCGTGAGGCCACCCACCGTGCGGTCGCCGATGGTGATTAAAAAGCGTTTGGACGCGACTGTGGGGTGGCTGAGCACGTTGATCGCGCTTTTTTGCAGGTCGATGCCGGCCAGGTCGATGGGTTTGAGGCTGTGCTTGACGGTTCGGACGTCGCGGTGCATTTTGGGCGGCTTGCCGAGCAGTACGTCCATTGGCATATTGACTGGTACCCCCACGCTTGTCACTTCGTGTGGTTCGCTGCCCCCCGGGGGGGCCGCTGCGCCTGCGGCCCGGCTAAGCCGGTTCCGCGGCCCCGGCTGGTCAAGAGAAGATTCTTGTCCGTCGGTGACTACCAGGTTTCGTTCCTCAGTCGCCACGCCAATCACTGCAAACGGGCAACGCTCACGCTCACAAAATGCTTTGAACTGCGGCAAGGACTCAGGCGCAATCGCCATCACATAGCGCTCCTGGCTTTCGTTAGACCAGATTTCTTTGGGTGACAGCCCGCTTTCTTCCAGCGGCACGGCACGCAAATCAAACCTTGCGCCCCGCCCGGCATCGTTCGTCAATTCAGGAAAGGCGTTGGACAAGCCGCCCGCGCCGACGTCGTGAATCGCCAGAATTGGGTTGGCCGCACCCTGCTGTGCACACTGGTTGATCACCTCTTGTGCACGCCGCTCGATCTCGGGGTTGCCGCGCTGCACCGAGTCAAAGTCGAGTTGCGCGGCATTGGTTCCGGTGGCCATCGAGCTGGCCGCGCTGCCGCCCATGCCAATCCGCATGCCCGGCCCGCCGAGCTGAATCAGCAAGGTACCTGCCGGAAACAGGATTTTCTTCGTCAAGCCGGCGTCAATCGTGCCGACACCGCCCGCAATCATGATCGGCTTGTGGTAGCCCCAGCGCTGACCTTGGGCAGTTTGTTCGTATTCGCGAAAGTAGCCGTTCAGGTTGGGGCGGCCAAATTCGTTGTTGAAAGCCGCCCCGCCGAGCGGGCCTTGGGTCATGATTTGCAGCGGGCTGGCGATATGGTCGGGCTTGCCGTAGTCGCTGCCAAACAACTTTGAGACGGTAAATCCGGTCAAACCCGCCTTGGGTTTGGAGCCGCGGCCGGTGGCGCCTTCGTCGCGTATCTCGCCGCCTGCGCCAGTGGACGCACCGGGGAAAGGCGAGATGGCTGTCGGGTGGTTGTGGGTTTCGACCTTCATCAGGACGTGGGTCAACACGTCATTTGCCGCGCTATAGATTTGGGAGCTACTCGCCCAGGTATTGCTTGGGCTAGAGGCCGATTTGGCACCTGAAACTGGCGATTTTGCGGTAAAAATCTGCCTTCTTGAGCCTTCCATGATGGAGGCGTTGTCCGAGTAAGCCACGACCGTGTGTTGCGGGTGCCGCTTTTCGGTGTTGCGAATCATGCCAAACAGGCTGATGCCTTGCGCGACACCGTCAATCGTAAAGTCGGCGTTGAAAATTTTGTGGCGGCAATGTTCGCTATTGGCCTGGGCAAACATCATCAGTTCAACATCGGTCGGGTTGCGCTTGAGCTGGATGAAGGCATGGACCAGGTAATCAATTTCATCTACCGCCAACGCCAGGCCAAACTCGGTATTGGCCCTCTCTAGTGCTGATTTACCGCCGGTCAGCACGTCGATGCTGGCCATAGGCGCGGCTTGTAACTCAGTGAACAGCGCCGCCGCCTGGGCGCGGTCAGTCATCACGCTCTCCGTCATACGGTCGTGCAGCAACGCGGCCACTTGCTGGTGCTGTTCGCTCGTCAAGGCGGCTTTGCCAAAAAGGCCGGACTTCAACACGACGCGGTATTCGGTGATGCGTTCAATACGTTTGACCGCCAAACCGCAGTTGCGTGCAATGTCGGTCGCTTTGGAGGCCCAGGGCGACACGGTGCCCAAACGGGGGGAGACGATGAACACGGCCTCATCCAGCTTTTTACCGTCCAACGCCTTGCACGGCTCGCCATAGCTGAGCAAGGCAGCCAAGCGACTTTTTTCTTCTGGACTGGGGGGCTGTTCGGTGGCGACCCAGTGAACAAAACGGGCATTGATGCCCACGATCTTGTGATCAATAGCCTGCAGCTGGGGTAAAAGCTGAAGGGCGCGAAAGTCGCTGAGAGCGGAAATCGGAGCGTTTGTAGAGCTGTCGCCCTCAAAAGTAGTCAAGTGCAGTGTCAAGGTGTGGTGGCCTGGTGATTGTTGGCGGGCAGAGCTTGATTTTAACCTTGCACCCATGCCGTACAGGGCGGCTTTGACGGTGGGATAATCCCACCATGACCATTACCTACAAAGACGCAGCGGGCATTGAAGGCATGCGGGTGGCTGGCAAACTGGCTTCTGAAGTGCTCGACTACTTGACGCCCTTCATCAAGCCCGGCCTGACCACCAATGAAATTGACCGCCTGGCGCACGACTACATGACGCAGGTGCAACACACCATACCGGCCACGCTGGGCTACCAGCCGCAGGGCTATGCGGCCTACCCCAAGTCACTTTGCACGTCCGTCAACCACCAGGTTTGCCACGGCATACCCAATGACAAGCCGCTCAAAAAAGGCGATATTGTGAATGTGGATGTGACAGTGATCAAAGACGGCTGGCATGGCGACACCAGCCGCATGTTTTTGGTAGGCGATTGCTCGATTGCCGCCAAGCGCCTGTGCACCATCACTTACGAGGCCATGTGGCAAGGCATCATGCGCGTCAAACCCGGCATCCGGCTCGGTGACATTGGCTTTGCTATCCAGCAGTTTGCCGAACGACAGGGCTTCTCCATCGTGCGCGAGTTTTGCGGCCACGGTATTGGCCGGAAGTTTCATGAAGACCCCCAGGTGCTGCACTACGGCAAGCCAGACACGCTGGAGGAGCTCAAGCCCGGCATGATTTTCACGATTGAGCCGATGATCAACGCCGGCAAGCGCGATATCAAGGACGGCCCGGAAAAAGACGGCTGGTCGATTGTCACCCGTGACCATTCGCTGTCGGCGCAGTGGGAGCACACGGTTCTGGTCACCGAGACAGGTTATGAGGTGCTGACGCTGTCAGCAGGCTACCCAGCGCTGCCTGCTTTTGTCGCGCCATCCCGCACGCAAGAAGCTGTGCTTGCCTGAGCCAAGGCATGAGATGTCGCAGCTTGCCCAACTCGCTGTGGCGCGTGAGCAGTACCGTGCAGGCAAAGCCGCACTGTTTGAATCTTTGGGTGCCAGCGGGGCGTCGACCCGCGGCATTCATGCCCGGCTCCAAAAACTGGCCAAACACACCGACCAAACCCTGCAAACCCTGTGGCTGCTGGCCGATATGCCGCCAGACGCAAGCCTGGTGGCAACCGGTGGCTATGGCCGGGGCGAGCTTTTCCCTTTTTCTGATGTCGATGTGCTGCTGCTGCTGGCAGACGACAGCGCGGTTGATGACAACCCGGCCCTGAAGGCAAAAATCGAGCAATTCATCAGCAACTGCTGGGACACAGGACTTGAAATTGGCTCCAGCGTGCGCACCGTGGCTGAATGCGTTAGCGAGGCCGCCAAAGACGTGACAGTACAAACGTCTCTTGTGGAAGCGCGCAGGATCACCGGCCACCAAACAAACGTCGAGAGGCTCAAAACGCAACTGACTGCTGGGCTGGACCCAAAAGCCTTTTTTGTGGCCAAAACGCTGGAGCTGCGCCAGCGCCACAATAAATTTGAGAACACCCCGTACTCTCTGGAGCCCAATTGCAAGGAGTCGCCGGGCGGCTTGCGGGATTTGCAAATTATTTTGTGGGTGGCGCATGTCGCGGGCCTGGGCCGAACCTGGGACGAGCTGGCCAAAAATGGCCTGGTAACTCCGTTTGAAGTCAAGCAGCTCAAGGCCAATGAAGCCTTGTTGTGCCTGATTCGCGCGCGCCTTCATCTGCTGGCGGGCCGGCGGGAAGATCGTCTGGTGTTTGACCTGCAAACCGTGGTGGCGGAATCGTTTAACTACGCCAGCAAACTCGACGCCAACGGCAGACTGCTGCGCCGCGACAGCGAGGCCCTGATGCGGCGCTACTACTGGGCAGCCAAAGCGGTGGCGCAACTGAACAAGATTCTGCTGCTCAACATTGAGGAGCGCCTGAACCCTGCCAAGCATACGCTGCGCACCATCAACGCGCGTTTTTTAGACAAAGCCGGCATGCTGGAGGTGGCCAGCGACGACCTGTATGTGAACCAGCCGCATGCGATTTTGGAGACATTTTTACTCTATGAATCCACCGTCGGCATCAAAGGCTTGTCTGCCCGGACGCTGCGTGCGCTGTACAACGCACGCAGTGTCATGACGGCACATTTCCGCAGCGACCCCGTCAATCGCCAGACGTTCCTGAACATCTTGCAGCAGCCCGAGGGCATCACCCATGCGCTGCGGCTGATGAACCAGACATCGGTGCTGGGTCGCTATCTCTGGGTGTTCCGCAAAATCGTCGGGCAGATGCAGCATGACCTGTTTCATGTCTACACCGTAGACCAGCACATTCTGATGGTGCTTCGTAATGTGCGGCGCTTTTTCATGGCCGAGCATTCGCACGAATACCCGATGTGCTCCCAGCTGGCGGCAGGCTGGGACAAGCCCTGGGTGCTGTACATCGCCGCCCTGTTTCACGACATTGCCAAGGGCCGCGGCGGCGACCATTCGGAGCTGGGCTGCAAAGACGTGCGCGTGTTTTGCAGGCAGCACGGTGTCGATACCGAGGACGCCCAGCTGGCCGAGTTTTTGGTACGCGAGCACTTGTGCATGAGCCGCATCGCGCAAAAAGAAGATTTGAGCGACCCGGAAGTCATCACGGCCTTTGCCCGTCGAGTGGGTAACGAGCGCTACCTGACGGCGCTGTACCTGCTGACGGTGGCCGACATACGAGGCACCAGCCCCAAGGTGTGGAATGCCTGGAAAGGCAAGCTGCTGGAAGATCTGTACCGCTATACCTTGCGCGTTCTTGGCGGCCGCGCACCGGATGCCGATGCAGAAATTGAAGCCCGCAAGCGCGAGGCACTGACCACGCTGGCACTGCACGCCGAGCCTTTTGAAGGCCACAAAGCGCTGTGGGACACCCTGGACGTGAGCTACTTCATGCGCCATGACGCCAGCGACATTGCCTGGCATGCGCGGCAGTTGTCGCGCCACGTGGGCAAGGCCAAGGCGATTGTGCGCGCCCGCCGGTCGTCTGCGGGAGAAGGCATGCAGGTGCTGGTTTACACCCCCGATGTGCCGGATTTGTTTGCGCGCATTTGTGGCTACTTTGACCAGGCCGGCTTCAGTATTCTTGATGCGCGTGTTCACACTGCCAAAAACGGCTACGCGCTGGACACGTTTCAGGTCAGCAGTCATGAGCTTGCCGACCCGTCAGACGCAGCTGACCACTTTCGTGAGCTGGCCGCCATGGTCGAAGCCGAGCTGAACCGCACCATTGAAGAGCGTGGTCCGCTGCCATCTCCTGCCGCCTTCGGCACCAGGCGAGTTTCACGCCGCGTCAAGAGCTTTCCTGTCGCGCCGTGGGTCGACCTCAAGCCTGACGAAAAGGCCCAACGCTGGCTGCTCAGTGTGTCGGCCAGCGACCGCGTGGGTCTGCTGTACCTGATTGCGCGGGTGCTGGCCAAGCACAACATCAACCTGCAATTGGCCAAGGTGACCACGCTGGGTGAGCGGGTCGAAGACACATTTTTGATCGACGGTCCGGAACTTCAGCAAAACAAGGCCCAGATTGCGATTGAGACCGAGCTGCTGGAAGCCCTGAACGCCTGATATAAGGCGATAAAAGTCGGATGGTTTTGCAGCGGCGGCTGCATTGTTTTTAGGCAAACCGGTGATTGCCATCAACACCGCGACTTACTGGCATGCACTGCGTGCGGTGGGCATTCACGACAAGATTCAAGGCTTCGGTTCCCTGCTGTCACGCCACTGATTTAAACCTAAAAAAAGCAGTTGACCGCTCGTAAACATCTCACAGACCGCATGAACACTCGGGCGCATCCAACTGCTTTTTCTAGGTTCAATCGTCCTGGCTGGCGTCAAGCCCCGGGAATATAACTTCGGTAAACCCAAACTGGGTGAAGTCGCGGATACGCATCGGATACAACTTACCAATCAGATGGTCACATTCATGCTGAACCACCCGCGCATGAAAGCCATCCACCGTGCGGTCAATCGCATCGCCGTATTGATCGAACCCGGTATACCTGATTCGCGAAAAACGCGGCACCACGCCGCGCAGGCCGGGCACCGACAAACAGCCTTCCCAGCCGTTTTCTTCGATTGACGAAAGCGGCGTGATCACCGGGTTGAGCAGCACGGTACGCGGTATCAGCGGCGCATCCGGATAGCGCGGGTTCGGCGCATCCGTGCCAAAAATCACGAGTTGCAGATCAATCCCAATCTGCGGGGCGGCCAGCCCGGCGCCGTTGACCGAGCGCATGGTCTCAAACATGTCGCTGATGAGCAGATGCAGCTCGTCGGTGTCCAATTGCATGACGGGTTGGGCAACGCGCAACAGTCGTGGGTCGCCCATTTTCAGGATGGTGTGGATGGTCATGGCTTGAGCATATCCAATAAAACCACCTCATCAATCACTGCGACGCCAAGCTCCCCAGCCTTGTCCAGCTTGCTGCCTGCGTCAGCTCCAGCCAGCAAATAATCGGTTTTCTTGCTCACACTGCCAGCAACTTTTGCACCCGCTGCTTCGAGCATGTCTTTGGCCTGGTCGCGGCTGAGGGTGGGCAGTGTGCCGGTGATGACGAAAGTTTTGCCAAGCAGGGGTTTGGGTACGACGGCCGCAGGGGCCCCTTCTTCCCATGTCACGCCGCAAGCCCGCAGTTGCTCGACTATTTCGCGGTTATGCGCTTGGTCGAAAAAAGTGCGCAGACTTTTGGCGACGATGGGGCCAACGTCGCTGACGCCGACCAATTGCGCTTCGGTCGCGTCCATGATCGCATCGAGCTTGCCGAAGTGCCTGGCCAGCGCTTTGGCTGTGGCCTCGCCCACATGGCGAATACCCAGGCCAAAAACAAAGCGCGGCAGCGTGGTTTGCTTGGATTTTTCAAGCGCGTCCAGCAAGTTCATGGCTGATTTGTCGGCCATGCGGTCCAGGTTGGCCAAGGCTGTCAGACCCAGTTTGTACAAGTCAGGCAGAGTACGAATGATGTTCGCATCGACCAGTTGCTCGACCAGCTTGTCGCCCAGGCCGTCAACTTCGACAGCGCGGCGATGCGCGAAGTGCAGGATGGCTTCCTTGCGCTGCGCAGCACAAAACAGGCCGCCCGTGCAGCGGTAATCAGCCTCGCCTTCTTCACGCACGGCGCTGGAGCCGCACACCGGGCAAATACGCGGCATGGTAAAGATGTCTGCGCCAGGCACACGCTTGTCCGGCAGCACGCTGACGACTTCAGGTATCACGTCGCCCGCCCGCCGCACCACAACCGTGTCACCTACCCGCACGTCCTTGCGGCGGGCTTCGTCTTCGTTGTGCAGCGTGGCGTTGGTCACGGTCACGCCGCCCACAAACACCGGGGCGAGCTTGGCTACCGGCGTGAGTTTGCCAGTGCGGCCCACCTGCACATCAATGCTGAGGACAGTGGTCAGTTGCTCTTGGGCCGGGTACTTGTGCGCCACCGCCCAGCGTGGCTCGCGGGTCACAAAACCCAGTTGCTTTTGCAGCGCCAGGCTGTTGACTTTGTAAACCACGCCGTCAATGTCAAAAGGCAGACTGTCCCGAGTTTTCCCCATCAGCTGGTGATACGCTATTAATTCAGGAGCGGCTTGTGCAAGCTTTGTTTGGTCTGCAACTGGAAAACCCCAATTTTTCAAGGCTTGCAGCAGCTCAAAATGGGTTTCAAAGGCGGGGCCGCCCGCATCTGCAGCGGTGATGTCACCCAGGCCGTAGGCAAAAAAGCTCAAGGGGCGCTGCGCCGCAATCGCCGGGTCGAGCTGGCGCACAGCACCGGCTGCAGCATTGCGCGGGTTGACAAAGGTTTTTTCGCCTTTCATGCCCTGGGCAATTCTGGCGCGCTGGCGCTCGTTGAGCGCTTCAAAATCATCGCGGCGCATGTACACCTCGCCACGCACTTCCAGCACCGCAGGTGCATCCTCGGGCAGCCGCAGGGGAATCTGTTTGATCGTTCGGATGTTCTGCGTGACATCTTCGCCGGACTCACCATCGCCGCGCGTGGCAGCCTGCACCAGCACGCCGCCCTCGTAGCGCAGACTCATCGCAAGACCATCAAACTTCAGTTCGGCGACGTAGTCGACGGGTGGGTCAGCATCGGTCAGCCCCAGTTCTTTGCGAACGCGGGTGTCAAAGTTTTGCGCGCCAGTTGCCTCGGTATCAGTTTCTGTGCGAATGCTCAACATAGGCACGTTGTGGCGCACGCTGGCAAACTGGTCAAGTGCCTTGCCGCCAACCCGCTGGGTCGGCGAATCGGGTGTCAGTAATTCTGGGTACTGCGCTTCGAGCGCTTGCAGTTCGTTGAACTGTCGGTCGTATTCGGCATCGGGAATCGATGGCTCGTCGAGCACATAGTAGCGGTGGGCGTGTGCATGCAGTTGCTTGTGAAGTTCCGCCATGCGTTCAGCGGCATGGGCAAGCGGCCCTGCGGGCCCGCTGCTGAAGAGGTCGTCAGTCACAGTGCCTAACTGAAGAGCCGTCGCGCCAGGCTGGAGCCCGCCGACAAATCTCGTTCATCCAGCGTGTCGTACAGCTGCTCCAGCTCGCTGCCAATCACGTCCATCGCAGCCGGTGCAATCAGGTTGCCGTTGTCGTCCATCACCACACCGTCCATGCTGGCGGCCAAAGCCGCCGCCGATTCACGCATGCGCACGAAAGGCTGTTCTTGTCGCGGTACTTGGGGAACATCCAGTGTCAGTGTTACTTCGCGCAGGGCGCTTTGTTCGGGGTCTTCGGCCATGGCAGCCTGTGTGTCAAACGCCAGACCGACCAGTGGCGCACCGCCACGCTCGGTGGAGGGCAGCACCATGCGGCCCGGCATCGACCCCGCCACAAAACCCAGCCGGGCGGCGTTTTGCGCCACGTAGCCTGGGCTCCACGCGGTGCTTGCCGCGCGCAAGGTAAAACTCAGTTGCGCATCATGGGCACTGGCAAACTGGTCCAGTTCACGGGCTCTTGCAACCTCATCGAGCATTTCTGGAAACTCCGGCTCGCCGCCCAGAGCGTCGGCAAAAGCTTGCGTCTTCATGACGAATTCTGAGTATTCAATCTGGTTCAGTGCACCCAGTCGATTGGCAAGCTGCAGGCCGCACTGAAAAGCGCTGTAGCGCTGTCCTGCGGCGGGCAATTCCCATTGTCTGGTGACCGCGTTCAGTCCTTCAACGCCAAATGGTTTACTGCCTGCGCGGCGGGTGGCTGGCATCGCAGCCAGCGCAGCTTCACCTGACACATCCTCGTCAATGGCGACCGGGGCCATCACATCAATCAACGCGTCCAGTCCAGGCTTTTTGTCTATCGCCAACAGGCTGGCCAGGCCGCTCAGGGAGCCCAAGCTCGAACCGCCATCAAAGCTGGGCTCCTGTCGTTCAGCCATATCGTCGGCGCGTGTCTGCGCAAGCGATTCGTCTGAAGGCGTTTCAGGCGTGGCCAGTTTGGGCTGGTTTTTACGGGCGGACCAGGCACTGTGCGCGACCACGCCGGCCAGCACCAAACCACCGGCGATGGCCAGGCCAATTTGTAAATTGCTCATGGCCTTGTCGCTTTCATGCCGCTTCTGCAAAGCCAAGCGCGGCTTCCATATCGACCGCCACAATGCGCGACACACCCTGCTCCTGCATGGTCACGCCAATCAATTGCTCTGCCATTTCCATGGCAATCTTGTTGTGACTGATGAAGAGAAACTGGGTTTCCTTGCTCATTGATGTGACCAATTTGGCATAGCGCTCTGTGTTGGCGTCGTCCAGCGGCGCATCGACCTCGTCCAGCAGGCAAAACGGCGCCGGGTTCAACTGAAAAATGGCGAAAACGAGTGCGATCGCCGTCAATGCTTTTTCGCCACCGGACAGCAGGGCAATGCTCTGGTTTTTCTTGCCGGGTGGCTGGGCAATCACCTGCACACCGGAGTCGAGTATTTCTTCGCCTGTCATTTTCAACTGTGCGTTGCCGCCGCCAAACAGCTCGGGGAACATCCGCCCAAACTGCTCATTGACCTTGTCAAAGGTGCTGCCCAGCAAGTCGCGGGTTTCGGCATCAATTTTTCTGATCGCGTCTTCGAGCGTTGTCATGGCCTCGTTCAAGTCCGCCGATTGCGCGTCAAGAAACTGTTTGCGTTCGCTGGCGGTGGCCAACTCGTCCAGTGCAGCCAGGTTGACCGCGCCGAGCGATGCAATCTCGCGGTTGATGCGGTCAATCTCGCCCTGCAGGCCTGCGATACGCACACCGCCCTGTTCAATAGACGACGCCAGTGCAGCCAGGTCGGCCTGGGCGTCGCTCAGTAACTGCTCGTATTGCTCAAAGCCCAGCCGCGCGGCCTGCTCTTTCAATTGAAACTCGGTGATGCGCTGGCGCAGCGGGTCTAGATCGCGCTCCAGTGCCAAGCGGCGCTCGTCGCTGGCGCGCAGCTTGCTCGTCAGGTCGTCGTATTGGCTGCGCTTGGCACCCAGGTCGGCCTCGCGCTCAAGTTTCACGCTCAGTGCGGCCTGTAGTCCGGCTTGTGCAGCGGCGTCTGTCAGGCGCGAAAGTTCTTCTTGCGCGCGCGCTATTTCCTGCGCGATGGTGTTGGCCTGCTGCGCCGCGATGTGGATGGACCGTGTCAGCTCTTCGCGCCGGGCCGCCAAGGCTCGCAGCGCAAACTGCGCTTCCTGGCTTTGCCGCTCCAGCGCGCGCTGCTGTTCGCGTGACTCATTGAGTTTGCGTTCGACCTCAATCACGCGGTCATCCAACTGCGCATGCCGCTCCTGGCTGTCAGCCAGCTGCATGTCGAGCTCTTCAAAGCGGCCTTCAGCGGCAAGCTTGCGTTCTTCAAGCTCACCCAGCTGGGCCTCAATCTCGCTCATGTCGAGCTGAATCTGTTCGCTGCGTGCACGGGTTTGTTCAGCCAGTTGGCTCAAGCGCAGCAGTTCGACCTGCAACTCGTGAGCGCGGCTTTGGCTTTCCGCGGCCTCACGGCGGGCCGTGGCCAAGCGCTGGGCGGCGTCCTGGTACACAGACTCAGCGCGCATTGAGGCACTGCGTGCCTCGTCGCTGATGAGAACCTGTGCTTTGAGCTGTTTATCAAGGTTTTCAATCTCCTGCGCACGGCCCAGCAGACCGGCTTGCTCAGAGTCCTGGGCGTAAAAACTGACACTGTGCAGGGTGACCGTGTGACCGCTCTTGATATAAATCGCTTCGCCGGCCTGTAGCTTGTCGCGCGCTGCCAGTGCGTCGTCCAGGCTGGCCGCCGTATAGCTGCCATGCAGCCAATCGCCCAGCAGCGCCGATTGGCCCCCATCATGTAAGCGCAGCAATTCCGCCAACGGCTTGAGGCTAAGGTTGGTCGATCTGGCAGGAGCAGCGCCAACGGGGGCCGAATAAAACGACAGCTTGGCGGGTGGCGCGTCCTGACCTGGCGTGCCTGCAAAGCCGCGCACCATGTCGAGCCTGCTGACCTCAAGGGCACCCAGCCGCTCTCGCAGCGCGGCTTCCAGTGCATTTTCCCAACCTGGCTCAATGTGGATACGACTCCACAAGCCTTGCAAGCCGTCCAGCCCGTGTTTGGCCAGCCAGGGTTTGAGCTTGCCATCGGTTTTAACTCTTTCTTGCAGCGCCTTCAGGGCATCAAGCTTGGCCGACAGATCAGCGCGTTTGGCCGACTCAGTGTTGACCGCCACTTGTTTGGCACGGCGATCTTCGTCAAGCTGAGGCACGCTGTTGGTCAGTTCATGCAGGCGGGCTGCGGCTTCAAGTTGTGACACTTGCGCGGCTTCAAACTGGCTGCTTAAGTTGTCCAGACGCGCTTCATCAGGCGCATTCAATGCATTGCGGTCACTGGTCAGCTTTTCAAGCCGAAGGCTCAGCGCACGTGACTGCTCGCTGATGTTGCGCTGGTCAGCGGCCAGCACCTGAATGTGCTGCTGCACCTGAGCCACGCCAGCGCGTTGCTCATTGGCTTTGGCTTGTGCGCTGCGCAGGGCTTCTTCAAGCGCTGGCAGCTGGGCCTGCTGCTCTTCGCTTTGTGCGGCCAGCAGTTCGGCTTTTTCGTCGCCCTCAATGGCCAGCGCGGTCAGGTTTTCAGCTTCAACCGCCGCATCGTCCTTGCGGGTGGCCCACTGGTCGGTTTGCTCTTTGAGCTGGGCCAGGCGCTGCTCCGCTCGCACCCGGCCGTCAACCACAAAGCGGATTTCTGCCTCAAGCCGGCCCACCTCACTGCTGGCCTCATAGAGCTTGCCCTGCGCCTGGTTGACGTGGTCACCGGCTGCGTAATGCGCCTGACGAATGGTCTCCAGGTCGGCTTCAATATGCCGCAAATCAGCAAGGCGACTTTCAAGTTCGTTGACAGCTTTTTCAGCGCCCTCCTTGATTTTGGCCTGATCGGCCTGCGCATCAAGCCGCTTCAAAAACCACAGTTGCTGCTGCTTGAGCGTTCCATCAGCCTGCAAGGCGTTGTAACGCTTGGCCACCTCGGCCTGCTTTTCAAGCCGCTCCAGGTTGGCATTCAGTTCACGCAAGATGTCCTCAACCCGCGTCAGATTTTCACGCGTGTCTGACAGGCGATTGGCCGTCTCGCGGCGGCGTTCCTTGTATTTGGACACCCCAGCAGCTTCTTCGAGAAACAAGCGCAGCTCTTCAGGCTTGGACTCAATGATGCGGCTGATCGTGCCTTGGCCGATGATGGCGTAAGCCCTTGGCCCCAGCCCGGTGCCCAAAAATACATCCTGCACATCGCGGCGTCGCACTGGCTGATTGTTGATGTAGTAGCTGGAGGTGCCGTCGCGGGTCAGAACGCGCTTGACAGCAATTTCGACAAACTGGCCCCACTGGCCACCTGCACGGTGGTCGGCGTTGTCAAACACCAGCTCGACGCTGGAGCGGCTGGCGGCCTTGCGGGTGGTGGTGCCGTTAAAAATAACGTCCTGCATCGACTCGCCGCGCAGCTCGGACGCCTTGCTTTCCCCCAGCACCCAGCGCACTGCATCCATGATGTTGGACTTGCCGCAACCGTTGGGCCCCACCACGCCCACCAGTTGCCCAGGCAGCACAAAATTTGTCGGCTCGGCAAACGACTTGAAACCGGAAAGCTTGATGGAATTAAGACGCAAAAGACAACCCGTATTTGTTTTGTAAGCTCTTGATTCTTTTGGCTTTTATTGCTTGCAAGGCAAGCGGCCTAAAAAATCACTGGTGTCAATGTTACCCGAGGCCGCGCGGGCCAAAACGGACCATAACTTACTTTTTCAACAGCCTGAAAACAAGGGCGATCGCCAGCACGGCAATCAGCACAAAACACACAAAGGACCAGTTGGCAATCGACAAGCCCAAAAACGTCCAGTCTATCTTGGTGCAATCGCCGCTGCCCTTGAAAATCATTGGGATAGCACGTTTGAGGGGAAAGGTTTCAATGATGCCGTAGAGGTCACGACCGCAACTGGCAATTTCAGGCGGGTACCACTGCAAAAAGCTTTGTCGGGCTGCGACAAAAGCGCCTAGTCCAGACAGCACGGCCATCAAGCCAGAGCCGGTGACAAGCAGGCTTTTGCGCGTGGCAAAAGCCGTTATACCGGCAACGATAGCCACCAGCACCAGCGCATAACGCTGCACGATGCACATCGGACAAGGCTCCAGCCCCACCACGTGCTGCAGGTACAAACCAAAAGCCAACATGGCGATGCAAGCGGCACAAACCAGTGCCAAAACGCGGCGCTTATGGTCTAAAACATTCATCAGCATGGGCATCCTCTTCATTTCGCTTCAGGCGGGTCCGACTGAATGAACAGTCCTCGAGAAATAAGCCAGGCTACATCAATCGCGCTTTGGCTGACTCGTATTCACGCCGCAGCTGCGCCACGAAGTCAGCCGTGCTTTGCACCTTGTCAATGACGCCAATGCCCTGGCCGCAGCCCCAGATGTCTTTCCATGCCTTGGACTTGTCGCCGCCAAAGTTCATTTTGCTGGGGTCGCTGACAGGCAGGTTGTCGGGGTCCATGCCGGCCGCGCGAATTGACGGCGCCAGATAGTTGCCGTGGACGCCTGTGAAAAGGTTGCTGTAGATGATGTCGTCTGAGTTGCTGTCCACAATGGCTTGTTTGTAAGCGTCAGAAGCGCGCGCTTCCGTGGTTGCAATAAAAGCCGATCCAATGTAGCCGAAGTCGGCCCCCATGGCCTGGGCGGCGAGCACTGCGCCGCCAGTTGAAATAGCGCCTGACAGCGCGATCGGGCCATCAAACCATTGACGGATTTCCTGAATCAGGGCAAATGGACTTTTGACGCCCGCATGACCACCGGCCCCGGCGGCGACGGCAATCAGACCGTCAGCGCCCTTTTCAATGGCTTTGTGGGCATGTTTGTTGTTGATGATGTCGTGCAGCACCACCCCGCCGTAGCTGTGGGCGGCCGCGTTGATCTCTTCACGCGCCCCCAGGCTGGTGATGATGATGGGCACTTTGTATTTGACGCACATCGCCATGTCGTGTTCCAGCCGGTCGTTTGACTTGTGCACGATCTGGTTGATGGCAAACGGTGCGGCGGGCTTGTCTGGGTTGGCGCTGTTGTAGGCCGCCAAGGCCTCAGAGATCTCGATCAGCCATTCTTCGAGCTGCTCGGCAGGCCGGGCGTTCAGCGCAGGCATGGAGCCGACCACACCGGCAATGCACTGGGCAATCACCAGCTTGGGGTTGCTGATGATGAACAGCGGCGAGCCAATGATGGGCAGCGGCAGGTTATTGAGAGGAGCTGGCAGTTTGGACATACATTTGACTCAAAAAAAGGCTGTTCTAGGATGTTAAATAGGCTTTTAACCCAATGAATATAAGGGCGAACAGCTATCGAAAAGATAGTTCTGAAAAATATTCAAAATGCTTCAAGCGCCAGCGCGGTAACGCAGTCTGCACCCTCAACAATGCTGTCGCGCATGCCGGGCACTTTGGTCAGCAGGTGGTCGGCATAAAACCGCGCCGTGGTGATCTTGGCTTTCATGAAGCCAACGTCGACGCCCCCCTCTTGCGATTTATCGAGTTGCTCCTGGGCTGCCAGCAATGCACGGGCCATTTGCCAGCCTGCCACCACGTTGCCTGCCAACATCAGGTAGGGCACGCTGCCTGAAAAGACCGCACTGGGGCTGTTCTTGCCGAAATCGACCACAAACTCAATCACATCGACTAGCGCCAAACGCGCGGCTTTCAGGCGCTTGGCCACAGCAAGCGCGTCAGCGCTGCCTGGTAATTGAGCCAGCGCATCGGCGTTGCCTCGTTTGAGCAACTCGCCTTCCGTCACTTCAATTTGCGCCGCAATCGCCTTGGCAGTCTGACCGCCGTCGCGCATTGTTTTTCGGCCAATCAGGTCGTTGGCCTGAATGGCTGTTGTGCCCTCGTAAATCGTCAGAATTTTGGCGTCCCGGTAGTACTGCGCAGCGCCCGTTTCTTCAATAAAGCCCATGCCGCCGTGAACTTGCACGCCCAAAGAGGTGACTTCCAGACTCATTTCGGTGCTGTAGCCTTTGACCAAGGGCACCATGAACTCATAAAACGCCAGGTTCTGCTTGCGCACATCCGCATCGGGATGGTGGTGACTTGCGTCATACGCAGCCGCTGCGCCGCTGGCCATGGCGCGGCAACCTTCGGTGTAGGCGCGCATGGTCATCAGCATGCGCTTGACGTCAGGGTGGTAAATGATGGGCGCGCTGGCCTTGATCGAACCATCGACCGGGCGACTTTGCACGCGATCTTTGGCAAAGCTGACCGCTTTTTGGTAGGCGCGCTCGGCAATCGCGATACCCTGCACACCGACGGCATAGCGGGCCGAATTCATCATGATAAACATGTATTCGAGGCCGCGATTTTCTTGCCCGACGATGTAACCCACAGCCCCGCCGTTGTCGCCATACTGCAGCACGGCAGTCGGTGAGGCTTTGATGCCCATTTTGTGCTCAATGCTGACGCAATGCACGTCGTTGCGCGCGCCTAAAGCACCATCTTTGCCAACCATGAATTTCGGCACCACAAACAGGCTGATGCCCTTCACGCCTTCAGGGGCACCCGTCACACGCGCCAGCACCAGGTGCACGATGTTGTCGGCCATGTCGTGCTCACCGTAGGTGATGTAAATCTTGGTGCCAAACACCTTGTAGGTGCCATCGGCTTGCGGCTCGGCGCGTGAGCGAACGGCGGCCAGGTCTGAGCCTGCTTGCGGCTCGGTCAGGTTCATCGTGCCGGTCCATTCGCCAATCACCAGTTTCTCAAGGTAGGTCGCTTTGAGTTCATCACTGCCGGCCGTCAGCAGCGCCTCAATCGCGCCGTCACTCAGCAGCGGGCACAGGGCAAAGCTCATGTTGGCCGAGTTCAGCATTTCGCCGCAGGCCGCACCAATGGTTTTCGGCAGGCCCTGGCCGCCGTATTCAGGCGGGTGCTGTAGCGCCTGCCAGCCGCCTTCAGCGTATTGCTTGAACGCTTCCTTGAAGCCGGGCGTGGTGGTGACCACACCGTCTTTGAAGCTTGACGGATTGATGTCGCCCGCCCAGTTCAGGGGGGCCAGCACACCTTCATTGAATTTGGCACATTCTTCAAGCACCGCCTGTGCCGTTTCAAAGCCCGCATCCGCAAAACCGGGAATTTTGGCGACCTGCTCAATATCAGCGATGTGCCGGATGTTGAACAACATGTCTTTGAGAGGGGCTTTGTAGGTCATGTGATGTTTCTGTCGTCGTGTTTCAAGCCGCGGCGATGTGCTGCGGCGGGCTCGTCAAGCGGTTAAAGTGCTGCCGTCAGCTCAGGAACAGCGGCAAACAGATCAGCCTCGAGTCCATAGTCAGCCACGCTGAAAATCGGTGCTTCGGGGTCTTTGTTGATGGCGACGATAACCTTGCTGTCTTTCATGCCAGCCAGATGCTGGATGGCGCCCGATATACCTGCGGCGATGTACAGTTGAGGCGCCACGATCTTGCCGGTCTGGCCAACTTGCCAGTCGTTCGGGGCGTAGCCCGCATCGACCGCGGCGCGCGATGCGCCAAGTGCGGCGCCCAGCTTGTCCGCCAGCGGTGTCATGACATCGTTGAATTTTTCCGCAGAACCTAAAGCACGACCACCGGAGACAATGATCTTGGCTGCTGTCAGTTCAGGGCGGTCGTTTTTGGCAATTTCTGAGCCCAAAAATGCCGTTTTACCGCTATCGGCCACACCCGCGAGCACTTCAATGGCGGCGCTGCCGCCCGAGCTGGCAATGGGGTCAAAACCGGTGGTGCGCACGGTGATGACTTTGGTAGCGTCCATGCTTTGCACGGTGGCAATCGCGTTGCCAGCGTAAATGGGACGCTCAAAGGTGTCAGGGGCATCAACTTTGGTGATGTCAGAAATCTGGCCCACATCGAGCGCTGCGGCAACACGCGGTGCAATGTTCTTGCCCGAGGCAGTGGCCGGAAAAAGAATGTGTGAGTACCCTGAAGCGATCGACAGAATTTGCGCCGCCATGTTTTCGGCCAGGCCGTGGGCAAAATGATCACCCTCGACATGAATGACTTTGGCGACGCCGGCAATCGCTGAAGCGGCTTTTGCGGCGCCTTCAGCGCCCTTGCCAGCAACCAGAATATGAACCTCACCACCGCACTGGGCAGCGGCTGTGACGGTGTTCAGGGTGGCCGGCTTGATGCTGGCGTTGTCATGTTCGGCAATTACTAAAGAGGTCATGGTAGCGTCCTTAAATCACTTTGGCTTCGTTTTTGAGCTTGTCAACCAGCGCGGCCACATCGGCCACCTTGATACCCGCGCTGCGCTTGGGCGGCTCGCTGACCTTGAGGGTCTTGATGCGCGGTTTGACATCGACACCCAGGTCTTCAGGCTTGAAGTTATCCAGCTGCTTCTTCTTGGCCTTCATGATGTTGGGCAGGGTGACATAACGCGGCTCGTTCAGGCGCAAGTCAGTCGTGATGATGGCAGGCAGGGTGAGGGACAGGGTTTCCAGACCACCATCAACCTCACGGGTGACCTTGGCAACGCCATCAGCAACTTCAACTTTGGAGGCAAACGTCGCTTGGGGCCAGCCCAGCAAGGCAGCCAGCATCTGGCCGGTCTGGTTACAGTCGTCATCAATGGCTTGCTTGCCCAGAATGACGAGTTGTGGTTGTTCTTTGTCAACCAGTGCCTTGAGCAGCTTGGCCACAGCCAACGGCTGCAGTTCTTCAGCAGTTTCCACCAAAATGGCGCGGTCTGCGCCAATGGCCATGGCCGTGCGCAGGGTTTCCTGACACTGCAACACACCACAGCTGACAGCAACGACTTCAGTGACAACACCTTTTTCCTTCAGCCGCGTGGCTTCTTCAATGGCGATCTCGTCAAAGGGGTTCATGCTCATTTTGACGTTGGCGATATCAACGCCTGTGCCGTCGGACTTAACGCGAACTTTGACGTTGTAATCGACGACTCTTTTGACGGGTACCAAAACCTTCATTGCGCGGCTCCAGGATGGTTAATTGACGTTGACGTAAAGGTAAACCCTGCATTTTATGCGTCTGTGGGTTACGCATGGTTTACAACTGGCTTGAATGGCCTCTAGTTTACAGAAAAAAGAACGGTCGTTCTTTTTTGAATCGCTTCAGGCGTTTGAGCCATTACTGGGCTCCGTTTTGGCATCGATTCTCGTGTGCAACACCCGCTGCGGGAGGGGAATTTCAATGCCGTGGGCACGCAGTGCCGCCAAAGCCGCGAGGTTGACCAGCGAACGCAAATTTTGCTGACCGTTTTCGGGGTCATCTATCCAGTAATTGAGGGTGAATTCAAGGCCATCAGGGCCAAAGTTGGTCAGGTTTACCGCAGGCCCTGGGTCTTTCAAAACGCGCTCCTGCAACAGCGCTGCATCGGCCAGCAGTCGCATGACCAGATCGACATCGCTGTCATATCCAACCGACACCACAGTCGACTGCAGCACCCGCAAATCAGCCAGGGAGAGGTTTTCAATCCGGTTGATGATAAACATTTCATTAGGCACGATAGATTCACGCCCCGACAGTGCGCGCACCACGGTGTAACGCGCCCGGATGTCGGTAATGAGCCCTTCAAAACCGTCAACCCGCACGTTGTCGCCAATGCGCACGCTGCGCTCAGCCAGCATGACAAAACCGCTGACGTAGTTGGCGGCCAGCTTTTGCAGGCCAAAGCCCACACCCACGCCGATCGCACCGCCCAGCACCGACAGCGCCGTCAAGTCAATACCAACCGCCGACAAGGCGACCATGAGGCCGACAAACAACAGCACCACACGGATGACGTTGCTGGCAGCCTTACGCAGCGACAACTCATTGCCAGTGGCTTTGCGCAGCAGTTTGGATTCGATGCTCGACGACAACCACAGCGTGATCAAAATCACCACGCTGGCTGTCAAAAACCCTTCCAGCAAAGTACGCACTGAGAGTGTGCTGCCGCCCATTTTCCAGTGAATGGCATCGAGTTCCTCCAAAACCACCGGCAGCAAACCACTGACCCACAGCAACATGGCGAGCCAGGCCAGCCAGGAGATTGAGCGCTCCAGCGCGCGCACCCACGGGGCATTGCTGAAAGCGGCTTGCAGCACCTTCGCGCCCAGGCGGATAACTGCCAGCGACAGCAACACCGGAATCGCGACTTTGAAGACCGCCAGCGGAAACAGCCGGGCCAACAGAACGCTGAAGGTGTACGCCGCCAGCAACAGCAGCAAGGGAAACAGCACCCCGTCGATGTTGCGTTTGCCAAACAGAATTGACGTGACATCGGTATTGCGGCTGATCTGGCGAACCAGCCGCACCACCGCCCAGGCCAGCAGTGCGCAGGCCAACAACACGGCCAGCTCCACCAGCGCTGTGGGCTGCGTGATGGCAGACAGCCATTGGTCAAAGCTATCAATCCGCTGCCTGGGGTAAGCTGCCGATCCCGAAAACAAGCCCGGCGGGAAAATCGTGCTCAGGCTCAACAAGCTTAAAAAACTCACATTGCCCATTGCGGCTTCCTCTTGTCGATGAACGCCTGCACGCCTTCTTGGGCGACCGGGTGGTTCATATTGCAGGCCATGGTTTGGCCTGCCAGCTGATAAGCAGCCTCAATACCGGTTTCGCGCTGCTGGTAAAAAAGTGCTTTGCCCATGGCAACGGCTTGACGCGGTTTGGCCAGGATGGACAGCACCAGTTTTTCAAGCTCCGCATCAAGCGCGTCAAGCGGCGCTACCCGGTTGATCAGGCCGCGACCACGCGCCTCATCTGCACTGATGAACTCGCCCGTCAGCAGCATTTCCATGGCTTGCTTGGCGGGTATGTTGCGCACCAGCGGCACACTGGGTGTGGCACAAAACAGGCCCACGTCAATCCCGTTGACGCCAAAAGTGGCGTTGCTGGCCGCCACGGCCAAATCGCACTGGGCCACCAATTGACAGCCCGCGGCAGTGGCCAGGCCCTGGACCCTGGCAATGACCGGCACAGGCAAATTTTGAATCGTCAGCATCATGCGCGTGCATTGGGCAAACAATTTTTGGTAGTACGCCAGTTCGGGGTGAGCGCGCATGTCTTTGAGGTTGTGGCCAGCGCAAAAGGCCTTGCCTTCGGCGGCAATGACCACCAATCGAGCCGTGGCATCGTCAGTAACAAAGTCAAGCGCCGCTTGCAGCGCGGCCAGCATGTCGCCGCTCAGGGCATTGAAAGTGGCGGCGCGATTCAGTACCAGCGTGTGCACACCCCGGGCGTCCCGGGTGTGGATGACGGGTGGCGGGAGTTCGGTGGGTGTTGAGGTCATAGGCAAGTCTACAAATCTGCCAGCACACGGATGTGCGCTTCGACACTGCGGGCCAAAGCGTTCAGGTGATAGCCGCCTTCCAGACTTGAGACAATTCGGCCCTGTGAATGTCGCTTGGCCACGTCCTTGATGCGCTGGGTGATCCACGCATAGTCCTGCTCGAGCAGGCCCATCTGGCCCAAATCATCGTCACGATGGGCATCAAACCCGGCGCTGATAAATATCATGTCAGGCTCAAACGCGTCCAGCCGCGGCATCCAGTAGGTCTCAATCATCTCGCGCACCGCCATGCCTTTGGTGTAAGCGGGCACGGGCAGGTTCAGCATGTTGCTGGCCGGATGGGCGGTGCCGCTGTAAGGGTAAAACGGGTGCTGGAAAAACCCAACCATCAGCACCCGGTCGTCACCCGTCAAAATGTCTTCTGTGCCATTGCCGTGGTGGACGTCAAAGTCAACCACCGCAACGCGCTTTAGGCCATGACGCTCAAGCGCATAACGTGCGGCAATGGCAATGTTGTTGAAAAAACAAAAACCCATGGCTTTGTCATGACAGGCATGGTGGCCGGGCGGTCGCACGGCGCAAAAAGCGTTTTCCATCTCGCCTGCCATCACTGCATCGGTAGCAGCCAGCGTGGCGCCTGCTGCGTGCAAAGCGGCGCTCCACGTATGGACATTCATCGTGGTGTCAGGGTCGATCGACGCGTAGGGTGGCCCGCCTGCATTGATGTCGTCCAGCAATTGCGCGCCCAGGCCCCGAATACCGGCCACCATCATGCGGTCATGGCCCAGCTCGATGTCAGCGATGGGAGCCTCGGGTGCTTGGCGGCAGTCGAGCGCGTCTTTGACTCCGGTGGCCAGAAGCCAGTCGTCAATCGCGTCAAGCCGCTCCGGGCATTCGGGGTGGCCGTGTCCCATCTCGTGTTTTCGGCAGTCGGGGTGCGTGAAATAACCAGTCGCGTTCATTGCGTAAATATTCTGAGTTACCGTATTGAAATGCAAGTCAAAGAAAAAGTCACCACACTGTTGAATCAGCTTAACACGGTCATTGCGGGCAAGCCCGCTTACCTATGCGCATATTGATGCGAGTATCGTCTGGGCTACCTTCTGACCTTTTTGCTGGCCAAGCACTTGGCAACATCAGTCCCGGCTTGACCTGCTGAAAAACATCGGTTTTAAACACCTCAGCAGGCAAGACCTATGCATCGTGCGGATCGCCAGCATCGTCGCCGTCAGGCAAACGACGCCACCAGCCAAGGCAACAGTTCATGACGCTGGTATGGCCTGCGTAAAATGGCCAAATGAAATTTTCAAGGCAAGTCGTCAGCGTTTCAGTTGCTCTTTTTTTAGGAGCTGCTTGCGCTGCTAATACATGGGCTAAAGGCCCGAACAACTCTAAAAAACATCCCTCAAAGCGGTCTATTTCAAGCTCCGGGCAGGCAGCCATACAAGTCAACAGCGCTGGCTCGCCGTACGCTAGCCGGCCAGAGGTCATGCAGTTTGCCGAAGACCTGGCCGCCCGGCGCGACTTGGATCCTGCTTGGGTAAAGAGCGCCATCGGTCAATCGCGCTACAGCGCCACGGTCGTCAAACTGATGCAACCGGCTGCCAAACCCTTTGTCAAAAACTGGCGTGTTTACCGCAGCCGTTTTATTGACCCGGTCCGCATTGCTGCGGGCGTGAGGTTTTGGCAGGCTAACCAAGCCACGCTGGAGCGCGCCGAAAAAGAATACGGCGTACCCATCGACATCATCGTCGGCATCATCGGCGTTGAAACCATCTATGGTCGCGACACCGGAAGCTTTCGAGTGCTGGACGCCCTGACAACACTGGCCTTTGACTTCCCATCGAGTCACCCGCGCGCCAAAGAGCGCAGCGAATTTTTCAAAGGTGAAGTCGAACAATTTTTGACCCTGCAGAGCCGTCGTAGCGCAGACCCACTTGAGCCGCGCGGCAGCTTTGCAGGCGCCATGGGCATGCCGCAGTTCATGCCTTCCAGTGTTGCCAAGTACGCGGTGGACTTTGACGGCGACGGCACGATTGACCTTTGGAACAGCCCCGCCGATGCGATTGGCTCGGTTGCCAGCTACTTCAAGGCCTTCAACTGGCAGCCTGGCATGCCCACCCACTACCCCGTTACCTTCGACAAAACCCGCCTGGACATGGACGCCCTGATGGCCCCAGACATTCTGCCCACCTTCAGCGTAGCCAGCTTCACCGCCAAAGGCGCTGTGCTGGAGGGTCTGGCGCTGGCGCATTCAGGCCCACTGGCCCTGATCGAACTGCTCAATGGCCCCGACACGCCGCAGTACGTGGCAGGCACAGAAAACTTTTACGCCATCACCCGCTACAACTGGAGCAGCTACTACGCTATGGCGGTCATTGAGTTGGGGCAAGCAGTAGCGCGAGAACTGAAAAACAGCAAGTGACCCAGGCCCATGAATCCCCTGAATCCAAAAAAACTGTTGTTAAGCAAATGGACGGCGGTAGCTCCCCATGCAAAACAAAAGCACTTCCTGGTCAGCCGCGTGATTCAACCCGGCCTGCCAACCGAACCGATCGAAAGCGTGGAAATTGAAGCCGTGTTCTCCAAAGCCACCCAAGTCATTGCTTGGCGTGAACTACAAGATGACGGCGTCTGGCGTCAGGGTTGGGTTTGAAGTCGGGGTGGCCGGACTTCGGTTGCCCTTTCTGGTCGCCTGAAAACATACTGTGTCCAGATGCACAAGGACATAGAAACAATCAAACCCGCCCTCTTTCACTTCGGCCAGTCTACGGGTACCCAGGACGACTAAAGGATCAACCGCAAATGCCCGACGGCTGATTGCACCCAATATCCCGCCGGCATGGCTGGCACATTTTGGTTGATGGATGCGGCCGCCAGATACTTGCTGGCGCTTGGCACAGTCGATTGGTTCATGTTGGCGCACCGTAGCGTCAACGGTTACTGTGCTGAGTTGACCTGCCAGACCGCGGAGAAAAATTTCCTCCGCCTGTGAGATACAAGGGCCAGTTTTTAGGTATTTCTTTTCGTTAGACTTAAACCATCCAGAAACAGCTTTCGCCGTTGAGTCCTAAGCTGAACTGATAGTTGAGCAAGCCGACAAGCGCTGACTGGAGTTTGAGGCTACCGCATTGGCTGTCGGGCCCTCATGTCGGTCTGACTTAACCCAACGGGCCTCCATGAAACCCGGGGCGATTCACCCCCGCAACCACGCCACGCGCCCTGTTCAACCAATAGCCGCTGCCGACCCAGCCAACTTGCGAAGCTCAAACTTCTGAACCTTGCCCGTCGACGTTTTGGGCAACTCCCCAAACACCACCGCGCGCGGCACTTTGAAAGCAGCCAGGTGCTTTTTGCAATGCGCCACGATGTCTTCGGCCCGCGTCGTCGCGCCCGCCTTCAGTTCTACAAATGCGCAAGGCGTTTCACCCCAGCGTTCGTCTGGCTTGGCGACCACCGCGGCGGCCAGCACGTCGGGGTGGCGGTACAGGACGTCTTCCACCTCGATGGAGCTGATGTTTTCACCGCCCGAAATGATGATGTCTTTGCTGCGGTCTTTGATCTTCATGTAGCCGTCGGGGTAGCACACGGCCAAATCGCCTGAGTGAAACCAGCCGCCTGCAAACGCCTCTTCGGTGGCTTTGGCGTTTTTCAAATAGCCTTTCATCGCGATATTGCCCTTGAACATGATCTCGCCCATGGTGTGGCCGTCTTGCGGCACCGGCAGCATGGTGGCAGAGTCGAGCACGCGTACGTCAGCCTCGAGGTGGTAGCGCACGCCTTGCCGGGCGTTCAGACGGGCCCGTTCGCCAATGTCCAGCGCGTCCCAGGCATCGTGCTTGGCACAGACGGTGGCCGGGCCGTAGACCTCGGTCAGCCCGTAAACGTGGGTCAAGTCAAAGCCCAGCGCTTCCATGCCTTCAATCATCGACGCGGGCGGCGCTGCACCTGCCACCATGCCTTTGACGCCGCGCGGCAAGCCCTGCTTGAGCGCATCAGGCGCATTGACCAACATGCCGTGCACGATGGGCGCGGCACAGTAGTGGGTCACGCCGTGGGCACTGATCGCCTCAAAAATCTCGGGCGCAGCCACTTTGCGCAGGCACACGTTCACGCCTGCACGCGCCGCCACCGTCCACGGAAAGCACCAGCCGTTGCAATGAAACATGGGCAGCGTCCATAGGTACACTGGGTGTTTGGGCATATCCCATTCCAGAATGTTTGACACGGCATTGGCCGCTGCGCCCCGGTGGTGGTACACCACGCCTTTGGGATTTCCGGTGGTGCCGCTGGTGTAGTTCAAAGCTATCGCATCCCATTCATCGTCGGGCAGCTTCCATGCATAGCTGGCATCGCCTGTAGCCAAAAATTCGTCGTAGCTGATGCTCCCAATCCGAAGGCTGTCGCCCGTGTACAGTGCGTCCTCAGCATTGATGACAAGTAGCGGCGTGCTGGACGTGCGCAGCGCCAGGGCCTTTTGCAGGGTGCCTGCAAATTCCGGGTCGACGATCACCACTTTGGCCTCGCCGTGGTCGAGCATGAAGGCGATCGTTTCAGTATCCAGCCGGGTGTTCAGCGCATTCAGTACCGCCCCTGTCACGGGTATGCCAAAGTGCGCCTCCACCATGGGCGGCGTGTTGGGCAGCATCACGGCCACCGTGTCGCCCTTGCCTATGCCGTGCTTTTGCAGTGCGCTGGCCAGCTGACGGCAGCGGGTGAACGTCTCTACCCAGGTTTGACGCAGGTTGCCGTGTACCACCGCTAGTCGGTCGGGGTAGACCTCGGCCGTTCGTTCAATGAACGCCAGCGGCGACTGGGCCGCATAGTTGGCGGCGGTTTTGGGCAAGTCAGTGTCAAAAATATGGGGCATGTTGTCTCTTTCGTTTTGTGTCCGTTCAGCTTACACCCGGTCGCGGTGCGATATTTCAACCACCACGGCGCGGGCGGCCAGTTGGGCCACCAGGCTTTCCGCGCTGGCGCGGTTTTTGGCGTCCAGGTTGGCATCCCATTCGTCGAGCAAATACACCGCTGCATGGGTGCGGTTGACGATTTCCTGCAGACTTTTAAACTGCCGCTCGCCGGATGAAAAGCCATTTGCAACAGGCTCCCCGTCTTCGTCAACAACTCCATTGCCCAAAAACGCAAACGCCAATTTGTCACTGGTTGGCCAATAGTAGGCAGCCGAGCCCAGCTGCGCTTTGAGCGCCACCAGCAGGGTTGACTTGCCCGAGCCATTGCTGCCGCGCACCAGCAGGCGGCCCTGCGGCTGGGCGCGGATGTGGGCCAGCGCGTCGTCAACGCTGTCGCACACCAGCGAATTCTGACTATCAGACAGAGCCACGCCATCAAACTGAATGCGCTGGTCAAAGTTGGCATCGGGCTCGGGCCGCATGGCAGCGCAAGCACCTGTCATGCGCGTCCACACGGCCAGCAGGTCGTTCCAGCCGCTGGCCAGGCCGTGAACGTTGTATGACAAATCAATCTGCCGGGGCAGCGTGGCGGCCAGCGCAATCAGCAGGCCGGTATCCGCAACGTTGCGCCCGGCTATCCAGGCCAGGTAACTGAAGATCACCACCAGCGCAAAAATGCCGCTGATCGTGGCAATTCCCTCGCGCGCCAAAATCGCCTTGATTTGCGCGCCCAGCGCATCGCGCAGCCGCCGCTTGAAGCCCGCATGCCACAGCCGGTAGTTGTAGCGGTTACCGGCCGTGATGTTGTCCCAGGCGGTGTAGGTGTGGGCCGTCATGCGGTTACTGGTGGCCTGCTGCGCCAGGTAGGCAGCCGCCACTGGCCGGCGCACCACGTATTGCAGGCCCAGCAGCAACACGAACACGGCTGCGTACACCCCTGGCAGCCCGGCATCAATCGCAAAACCCAGGACTGCGGCATTGAAAATCAGGCCAAAAAAGAGCTTTAAATCAGCTTCCAGCTCATACACCAGTTCAAAAAATATCTGAAACGTTTCGTTGGTTAAAAAGGGTTCTGTGCGCTCGCGCTGGGCCTGGTCGCCCATCAGCTCTGGCTGGCTGCGGTTGTCACGTGCAAAACGCAACATGTAGCGGCCATAGGCGCCAAAGCCGGCCCGCTCGGCAAACACCCAGCTGGTCGCGCCCACCACGTACGATGCCGACTGGGCCAACACCATCCAGACAAAGTCTGAAATCAAAAACTCCTGCTCGGCCACATCATGCCCGGCCTTGATGATGAGCGCGGTCGTGGCAGCGGCCAGGG
This sequence comes from Polaromonas sp., assembly GCA_046303055.1. GTDB lineage: Bacteria > Pseudomonadota > Gammaproteobacteria > Burkholderiales > Burkholderiaceae_C > Polaromonas. The sequence continues at coordinate 25,092 of JBKCGU010000042.1, read as the reverse complement.
CAGCCTCGACCACCAAAAAGAACAACATGATGTAAAACGGGCGGCAAAGCAGAAACCGGACAAAGTCCCAGTTGTGGTACGTCCTGCGATAAGGGAAACGGCCAGGTTCTAACGGTTTAGCGTTCATTCATCAACAAGGGTTGGTAAATAACAAAAATCAGCAAATGATGTCAACCATGCGCACCGATGTGCCGTTTAAAATCTACTTGCCAAGCTTGGAAGCAGTTCCATAGCGTAACAAGAGTCCGCAGCAGCCCCTGGTTGTTGTCATTCGCCCCCCTTAACTCAAGTGAGACACCATGAACAACGCTACCGCAAAACCAAAGAAAAGCAAAAAAGCATCGAAAAAAGCACCCGCCAAATAAGTTGCTTCGATGGATTTGAAAAGCCCGCCATGTGCGGGTTTTTTTTTGGGGTTTTTTCGGTTTTTTTCGGGTTTTTCTCCGCCTGAACCACAAGCTACCTGACAGGTCAAAATAGCGTTATGGCGATTCCACAATCCTTTATTCAAGAGCTACTGGCACGCGCCGACGTGGTCGACATTGTGGGCCGCTATGTTCAGCTGAAAAAGGGCGGCGCCAACTTCATGGGCCTGTGCCCTTTTCATGGCGAAAAGTCGCCATCGTTCAGTGTCAGCCCCGCAAAGCAGTTTTACCACTGCTTTGGCTGCGGCAAAAACGGCAACGCCATCGGCTTTTTGATGGACCACGGCGGCATGACGTTTATTGAAGCCGTGAAGGACCTGGCCCAGCAATACGGCCTGCAGGTGCCTGAAGACGATGTGTCTCCCCAAGACCGGGCCAAAGCCGCGCAAATGCGCGAGCAGCAGGCCACCTTGACCAGCGTGCTTGAAAGAGCCGGCATGGCCTACATCAAGGCCCTGCGCAACTCACCCAAGGCGATTGACTACTTCAAAGGCCGCGGCCTGTCGGGCGAAATTGCCAAAACCTTTGGCCTGGGCTATGCGCCAGAAGGCTGGCGCAGCCTGGCCAGCGTCTTTCCTGACTACAGCGACCCGCTGCTGGTGGAAAGCGGTTTGGTCATCACGGGTGAGCCTAACGAAGAAAATGCTGCTGGTGAGGCCAAACGGTATGACCGTTTTCGCGACCGCGTGATGTTCCCCATCCGCAACGTCAAGGGCGAATGCATTGGCTTTGGTGGGCGGGTGCTGTCTGACGAAAAGCCCAAGTATTTGAATTCACCCGAAACACCCGTTTTTAGCAAAGGGCGCGAACTATACGGCCTGTTTGAAGCACGCACCGCTTTGCGCGAGCACGGCTACGCACTGGTGACCGAAGGTTACATGGACGTGGTGGCGCTGGCGCAAATGGGCTTTGCCAACGCCGTGGCGACGCTGGGCACGGCCTGCACCGCAGAGCATGTGCAAAAGCTGTTTCGCTTTACCGAATCGGTCGTGTTCAGCTTTGACGGTGACGGCGCAGGTCGCCGCGCGGCGCGTAAAGCGCTCGATGCTGCCCTGCCCTTTGCGACTGATGTGCGTACCGTCAAGTTTTTATTTCTGCCCGCCGAGCATGACCCCGACAGCTACATCCGCCAGCACGGCAAAGACGGCTTTGCCGATATGGTGACTAAGGCGCTGCCCCTGAGTAAGTTCATGCTGCAAGCCGCCGCAGAAGATTGCGACCTGGACACCGCCGAAGGCCGAGCCCACATGGCCAGTAACGCCAGGCCGCTATGGACACTGCTGCCCGACGGCGCGCTCAAGCGCCAACTGCTGGCTGAGATTGCCGACAAGGTGCTGATTGATGGGCGCGACTTGCTGGAGCTGTGGCAACCTGCAAGCAAGGCTGGCAGCTATAAAAAGAGTAGCTACCCACTCAAGTATTTATTGGCTGGCAGCCCGATATTGTCGCCAAAACCGGCACAAAGCAGCGGCGCAGACGCGTTTTCAGGCTACCCTGATGACGCAGGCTACCCCGGCAGCGACGAGGTGGATTACTCGAGCTCGGAGCCGTATTTTTCGGCACCCGTTGCCCCCCCTGTCAAAACCACTCGCCGGCTGGCAGGCCGCCTGCATCCTGCCAGCCGGGAAGACCGCGTGTTGCGGTTTTTGCTGACCGAGCCGCAAAGCTGGGACTTGCTTGATAGCGACGAGCACCACCTGCTGTGCGCCCTGCCTGCCCCGCATGGCCCCTTGTTCGCCTGGGCTGAGAGCCAGCTCCATGACCACGGCCCCCAGCCTTGGGCGGCCCTGCGCGAGGGCTTGCGCGGCCATGCGCACGAAGCCCATGCGATTGCCCAGATCTCACAAATCCCAGAGGGCATTGAAGGCGACTTCAGCGAGGTGCGCAGCATCATCGACCAGCTCGTCAAAATCAAACGGCAGCAGGAAATGCAGGAGCTCGCTGGACGCGCTGCCACTGACCCGCTGGCCATGCAGCGCTACAAAGAACTCGCCAACAGCCTGCAAAACAAGTCTTAAAAAGTCAGTTTGGCAAGCCTAAAAAATAGGCAATAGGGTATAATCCGATTTTCGAGACCGCAAACGCGACAGCAGCACCTCCGGCATCGGCCTTCCGCACAGCGGAAATGCTCTACAAAAAAAGAGCTGGCCACCGCTCCGCAAGGACTGCACACCAAATGTTCGCCCCTACAGTTTGCGGTTGGCCAAATATCCTTTTGGCCCGCATTTCATTTATTCATGTTCTGTTTTTGTACCGTGCCTGTTTGGTGCGTGTCGGCTTTTGACTGGCACGCTGTTTGTCACTACTTCTGTGGATTCATTTTGTCAACCGGAGACCCGCTATGCCTTCGAAAACATCCAAAAAACCTGTCGCAAAACAAGCCACAAAGCCGGCTGCCAAATCGGCTGCCAAACCGGTTGTCAAGGCAGTTGCAAAGACAGTGACGAAAACCGTCAAGAAACCCGCAGCCAAGCCCGCGACAAAGGCTGTAGCAAAGCCTGCAAAGGTTGATAAAACAAAAAAAGCCAAAAGCTCTAAAGTTATTGCCAAAACAGCTGTCAAGCCCGCCAAAGCCGCAACGGCCGCAAAAGTCGTCAAATCCAGTCCTTCCGCTCCGCCCCCGAAGAAAGCTCCCCTAGTGCCTACCAAGAAAATTGTTGAATCCAAGCCTCTGGCGGCCAAACCAGTCGCCGCCACCGCTGAAGTTGTTGTGAAAAAGAAGCCCGGCCGTCCGGCGAAAGCGGTGGACGCCGGCAAACCAGGCGAGAAACCAGGTGCCAAACGCGGCCCCAAATCCAAAGGCGATGGTGACGAAGACCTGTCTGACGTTGTGGCTGAATTTGAAGAAGCGCCGGCAGCCGACGCGACCGAAAAAGTCAAACCCCTGCGGATGAAGATCAGCAAGGCCAAAGAACGCGCCTTGATGAAAGAGTTCGGCCTGGACGAAACTGTCCTGAGCGAAGAAGACATTCTGAAACGCCGCATGCGCCTGAAAGCGCTGATCAAACTGGGCAAAACACGTGGCTACCTGACTCACGGCGAAATCTCTGACCACCTGCCGGACAAACTGATCGATGCTGAAACGCTCGAAGCTGTGATCCTGACGCTGAATGACCTCGGCGTGGCGGTGTACGAGCAAACGCCCGATGCAGAGTCGTTGCTGATCACCAGCAACGCGCCTGCTGGCTCGACCGAAGAAGAAGCCGAAGAAGCCGCAGAAGCTGCGCTGTCCACGGTCGACAGCGAGTTTGGACGGACGACGGACCCGGTGCGCATGTACATGCGCGAGATGGGCACGGTTGAGCTGCTGACACGCGAAGGCGAAATTGAAATTGCCAAGCGTATCGAAGGCGGCTTGATGAAGATGATGGAAGCCATCTCTGAGTCCCCCGCCACGATTGCTGAAATTTTGCGCCTGGGCGAAGAAATTCGCGAAGGCAAGGTGGTGATTTCTACCGTGGTGGACGGCTTTACCGTTGCCGACGAGGCCGACGACTATGTCGCCGAAGAAGACTTCGACGAGTTTGACGAAGAAGACGATGACGACGGCAAGGGCGGCTCCAAAGCACTGACCAAAAAGCTGGAAGAGCTGAAAACCGAAGCGCTGAACCGCTTTGACAAAATCGCCATCCACTTTGAGAAGGTGCACAAAACCTATGACAAGGAAGGCTACGGCACACCGACCTACATGAAGGCGCAAAAGTCCCTCAGCGAAGAACTGATGACCGTGCGCTTTACCGCCAAGACGATTGAAAAACTGTGCGACCTGCTGCGCGGCCAGGTGCTGGACGTGCGCAAAAAAGAGCGTGAGCTGCGCAAGATCATTGTTGAAAAATGCGGCATGCCGCAAGAGACTTTTATCAAGGACTTTCCACCTAATCTGCTGAACCTGAAATGGGTTGAAAAGCAGGTGGCTGCTGGCAAGCCGTGGTCTGTGGTGATGGCGCGCAATATTCCGCCGATTCAGGAACTGCAAACCAAACTGGGCGAGTTGCAAGCCCGTGTGGTGGTGCCGCTGCTGCACCTCAAAGACATCAACAAGCGCATGAACGAAGGCGAGACCAACTCGCGCGATGCCAAGAAAGAAATGATTGAGGCCAACTTGCGCCTGGTGATTTCGATTGCCAAAAAGTACACCAACCGCGGCTTGCAATTTCTTGATTTGATTCAGGAAGGCAACATCGGCCTGATGAAAGCCGTGGATAAGTTTGAATACCGCCGGGGCTACAAATTCTCGACCTACGCGACGTGGTGGATTCGCCAGGCGATTACCCGCAGCATTGCGGACCAGGCGCGTACCATCCGCATCCCGGTGCACATGATTGAAACCATCAACAAGATGAACCGCCTGAGCCGTCAGCACCTGCAGGAGTTCGGCTTTGAGCCGGACGCCAGCGTCCTGGCCGAGAAGATGGAGATCCCGGAAGACAAAATTCGCAAAATCATGAAGATCGCGAAAGAGCCGATTTCGATGGAAACACCGATTGGTGATGACGACGACTCACACCTGGGCGACTTCATTGAAGACGGTGCCAACACTGCACCGCTGGAGGCCGCAATGCAAGCTGGCCTGCGCGATGTGGTCAAAGACATCCTGGACAGCCTGACCCCACGCGAAGCCAAAGTGCTGCGCATGCGCTTTGGTATTGAAATGTCTACCGACCACACCCTGGAAGAAGTGGGCAAGCAGTTTGACGTGACGCGCGAGCGGATTCGCCAGATAGAAGCCAAGGCTTTGCGCAAGCTCAAGCACCCTTCGCGGTCAGACAAGCTGCGCAGCTTTATCGACACGCTGTAAGCGTCGAGCCCTGAGAAAAGCGTCTGTCCCGGTTGAAGGGCAGGCGCTTTTTTATGGCTTATTGTTCAGGTGCGACCACTTCGGCATAGTCATACAGCGTGCCCAGAATTTCTTCAGCCCGCTCGTCAGCCGTTTCAGACAGCGTGTCGATCTGCGCAAAATAGGCATCCACATTGCGTGCACCGCCCTGACCTTCGAGCAACCTTGCGGCGCGGTGTTCACTCCAGCGCTGTCGCTCCTCCGGCGTGAGGGTTTCGGGGAAATTGCGGGCACGGTAACGAAACACCAGCTCGGCCAGCCGGTCGTCGTCAAAACCCACACGGCTGACCGCCAGCTCGGCGGGCGACAACTCACGAAGCTGATTCAGACGGCGGCGGTCTGCATTGCCGACAAAGCCGCCGTACAGGTCTTCGTCGACGTCAGGTGTATCAGCTTTGAGTCGATTGAAAAGCTCAGGCCAGATCGCGCTCATGTCGGGCAAAGCGCGGGCCTTTTCAGCGTTGGCCAACGCAGCGGTTATGTCGATGCCCCACTTGGCAGCCATGTCAGCCGTCAACGTTTTGAGCTTTTTGACCACCATGGGCGACTTGTTCAAGTGCACCGACTTGATCGGCAGGCGCAGCACGCCCTCAGGCAAGTCAGATGACTTGCTGAACAGACGCTGACGCAGGGTGGCGATGTCAAGACCCGGCAGCTCGCTAGGGTCATGTGACAAGTCCCAGGCCAGTACTTCGTTTTTGTTGCCCGGGTGTGTTGCCAGCGGCCACATGACCGCCAGGCAGCCGCGCTCAGGCGGGAACATGCCGGACACGTGCAAAAACGGCTGGGCCAGTTGCTGGCTGCATGGAAAGCCGAGCTCTGCCGCCACGCGGTCTTTTTTGTGCAGGCTCAGGCAAAACTCAAACAGCTTGGGCTGTGCAGTGCGAATCAACCGTGCCAGCGCGATGGTGGCCCGAACATCAGACAGCGCGTCGTGCGCGGCTTCGTGCAGCAGCCCGTTGGCCCTGGCCAGGTCTTCCAGCTTGAAGCTGGGGCGAATGGCGGTTGGGCTAAATTCTCCATTTAGCGGCTTGCGTTCATCTGGTTTTGTGGGCCACTGGATGCCGTCAGGCCGAAGGGCGTAGGCCATGCGCACCACATCTTGTATGTCCCAGCGGCCACACTCGTTTTGCCACTCGCGGGCGTAGGGGTCTATCAAATTGCGCCAAAAGAGGTAACGCGTGACCTCGTCGTCAAACCGGATGGAGTTATAGCCGACACCAATCGTGCCGGGCTGAGCGAGCAGCGCTTCAATTTTTGCAGCAAATTCATGCTCGGGCACGCCGCGCGCCAGACACAGCTGCGGTGTGATGCCAGTCAACAGGCACGATTCGGCGTCGGGAAGGTAGTCGTTGGCAGGCTGGCAGTAGAGCATGACAGGCTCACCCATCTCATTGAGGTCCGCATCGGTACGGATGCCAGCAAACTGCGCAGGCCTTTCACGTCTGGGATTCAAACCAAAAGTCTCGTAGTCATGCCATAAAAAGGTGTGTGACGTCATATATTGAGTAACTCCCAGAGAACAATATCCCCGTAAACCATACCAAATCCCCCGCTCACATCGACCGCAGCCGTTGTTCTTTCAACCGAGCGGCAAGCGGGGTGGCACCTTTGAGTTTAAGTCTTGCACTCGGTCTAAAAGAACTGTCCATTCGTTCGTTACAAATCAAGTGTTTTTCAAAAACCTGGCCGTGATAGCTGGCCAGCTTTTCATTTTGAGCTGTGCCCGGGCTGCGCCTATTACGCCTGCCATTAAGACCGAGATTGTTGAACGCCTGCCAGGCCGAGCCAACCCAGCCTTCCGGCGTGTTGATTCGCTGCGAAAACAGCTTGCAGCTCGGCCTGATGATTCGCGTTTGCGAAAAGAAATTGCCCGCCGTTACGTTGACATGGTGATGGCAACGCGCGTTTGACCTTTAAGCGCGGTTTTCGGGGATTTTAGGCGCGCATTAAATCAGGCGCCAGACCAATGAATACAAGGGCTAAAAGCTCCCGATATGATAGCGAAAAGAAAAAGCCGCCAGCGCAATGCCAGCGGCTTTGAACAGGATAAGGCCCTCAGAGCCCACCACCGCGCTTCAACCGGCTTCAGCCGATTCCGCCTCAGGCTTGGTCTTGCCTTCTTTCTTCGGTAGCGGCTGAATGTCGAGCAGCACCTCGCCGTCCTCCACGCCTTTTTCGTTGCTGGTGACTTTCATGTCCACCGTCAGACGGCCACCCTCCATCAGGCGGCCAAACAACAATTCGTCGGCCAGGGCACGGCGAATGGTGTCTTGAATCAGGCGCTGCATTGGACGTGCGCCCATCAACGGGTCAAAGCCCTTCTTGCCAAGATATCTACGCAGCGTGTCGGTGAAGGTAACTTCTACTTTCTTTTCGGCCAGTTGCGTCTCAAGCTGTAGCAAAAACTTGTCAACCACCCGCAAAATAACGGTCTCGTCAAGCGCCTTGAAACTAACCGTCGCATCCAGCCGGTTACGGAACTCCGGCGTGAACAAGCGCTTGATATCAGCCATTTCATCGCCCGCTTCACGCGGGTTGGTAAAGCCAATCGTCGCTTTGTTCATCGTTTCGGCACCGGCGTTGGTGGTCATGACGATGATGACATTGCGAAAATCTGCCTTGCGGCCGTTGTTGTCAGTCAGCGTACCGTGGTCCATGACCTGAAGCAGCACATTAAAGATATCTGGGTGCGCTTTTTCAATCTCGTCGAGCAACAGCACACAGTGAGGTTTTTTGGTCACGGCCTCAGTCAGCAAACCGCCTTGGTCAAAACCCACGTAGCCCGGTGGCGCACCAATCAGGCGGCTCACAGCGTGGCGCTCCATGTACTCGCTCATGTCAAAGCGGATCAACTCAATGCCCATGATGTACGCAAGCTGCTTGGCGGCCTCGGTCTTGCCAACGCCAGTCGGGCCGCTGAAAAGGAAGGAACCAATTGGCTTGTCGTCTTTGCCCAAGCCGGAGCGCGCCATTTTGACGGCGCTGGCCAGCACGTCGAGCGCCTTATCCTGGCCAAACACCACACTCTTGAGGTCGCGTTCAAGCGTTTTGAGCTTGCCCCTATCATCATTTGACACGTTAGCGGGCGGAATGCGCGCGATTTTGGCAACGATCTCTTCGACCTCGGTTTTGGTAATGATTTTCTTACGCTTGGACGGCGGCAAGATACGCTGGGCAGCACCAGCCTCGTCAATCACGTCAATCGCCTTGTCGGGCAAATGGCGGTCATTGATGTACTTGGCAGACAGTTCAGCCGCAGCCTGCAAGGCAGCAACTGCGTATTTCACGCTGTGGTGCTCTTCAAAGCGCGACTTCAGACCTTTGAGAATGTCCACAGTCTCCTGTACTGTCGGCTCGACCACATCAACCTTCTGGAAACGACGTGACAGTGCTGCGTCTTTTTCGAAAATACCACGGTACTCTGTAAACGTGGTGGCACCAATGCACTTGAGCTGGCCCGAGCTCAGCGCGGGCTTAAGCAAATTCGATGCATCCAGCGTGCCGCCAGAAGCAGCACCTGCACCGATCAGCGTATGGATTTCGTCAATGAACAAAATACCATTCGGCTTGTCTTTGAGCGACTTCAGCACGCCCTTGAGTCGCTGCTCAAAGTCACCGCGGTATTTGGTACCGGCCAGCAAAGCGCCCATATCTAGCGAATACACCTGGGCTTCCGCCAAAATCTCAGGCACATCTTTTTGCGTGATGCGCCAAGCCAGACCCTCGGCAATTGCTGTCTTGCCAACGCCAGCCTCACCCACCAAAAGGGGGTTGTTTTTACGGCGACGGCACAAAATTTGAATGACACGCTCAACCTCATACTGACGGCCAATGAGCGGGTCGATCTTGCCGTCTTTGGCCAGCTGGTTCAGGTTTTGGGTGTATTGCTCTAGCGGCGACTGTTTTTCATTCTTTTCAGCGCCACCGTCTTCATTCTCTGCAGCGCTTTCGCCGGCTTTGGCGGGCTCGGGCGGATCGCTCTTTTTGATACCGTGCGCAATGAAGTTGACCACGTCAAGCCGCGTCACGCCCTGCTGGTGAAGGTAGTACACCGCATGCGAGTCTTTCTCACCAAAGATGGCAACCAGCACGTTGGCGCCGGTGACTTCTTTTTTACCGTTTCCTGTGGACTGCACATGCATGATGGCGCGCTGAATGACGCGCTGAAAGCCAAGCGTGGGCTGGGTATCGACATCTTCGGTGCCCGCCACTTGCGGCGTGTTGTCCTTGATGAAGTTTGCAAGTGATTTGCGCAATTCATCGACGTTGGCCGAGCACGCGCGCAACACCTCGGCAGCACTGGGGTTGTCCAGCAGGGCAAGCAACAAGTGCTCGACCGTGATGAATTCATGGCGCTGCTGTCGCGCTTCGACGAAGGCCATGTGCAAGCTGACTTCTAGTTCCTGGGCAATCATTGAGCTTCCTTTAGCTTGCTACGTTAATTAACTGACGACTCTTTGAATACTGGCGGCGGTTTACGGCAATTCAATAGCTTGCTGTTGCCTCTTAGTCCAGTGGCTCACTCAAACACTGTAATGGATGACCATGTTTACGCGCCGCCTCTGTGACCTGATCAACCTTGGTCGCAGCAACGTCTTTCGAAAACACACCGCAAACACCTTTGCCGTCGAGGTGGATTTTCAGCATGATTTGGGTAGCAGTTTCCCGATCCTTGTTGAAAAACTCCTGAATCACCATCACCACAAACTCCATCGGCGTGTAGTCGTCATTCAGCACCACCACTTGGTGCATTTGTGGCGGTTTCGTTTTTTGCGGCCGACGTTCGAGCACAACAGTGCCGCCGTCGTCTACCTTTTGCGGCTTGTAAGCTGGAGTGCTTGGACTTGCTGGAGTTTTGGGTGGTTTGGTCGCCATGAATTTCATTCTAGCCATCGGTCAAGCTTTTTGCGCTGGGAGTTGGAATAAGTCAATAAAAAACCGCCATGGGATGACTCCCAGGCGGTTTATTCATTCCCCCCCGACATGGGGACGAGTTACATGTTTTCAATCATGACTTGACCAAAACCGGAGCAACTGACTTGCGTTGCACCCTCCATCAGACGTGCGAAATCGTAGGTGACCTTCTTGGAGGCGATTGATTTTTCCATCGAGCTGATGATCAGGTCAGCCGCTTCAAACCAACCCATGTGGCGCAGCATCATTTCAGCCGACAGAATTTCGGAACCGGGGTTCACGTAATCTTTGCCCGCATATTTAGGCGCAGTGCCATGGGTGGCCTCAAAGCAGGCCACCGTATCCGACAAATTAGCGCCAGGTGCAATGCCAATACCACCCACCTGAGCGGCAAGCGCATCAGAAATGTAGTCGCCATTCAAATTGAGCGTAGCCACCACTGAATATTCAGCCGGGCGAAGCAAGATTTGCTGTAAAAACGCGTCGGCAATCACGTCTTTGACTATGATTTCTTTGCCAGTTTTGGGATTTTTGAACTTGCACCACGGGCCGCCGTCAATCAACTCAGCGCCAAACTCTTTTTGTGCCAGGCCGTAAGCCCAGTCGCGGAAGCCACCTTCGGTGTACTTCATGATGTTGCCCTTGTGCACGATGGTTACATTGGGTTTGTCATTGTCAATCGCGTACTGGATGGCCTTGCGCATCAGGCGCTCGGTGCCCTCGCTGGACACTGGCTTGATGCCGATGCCCGACGTGTTGGGAAAGCGGATCTTCTTCACGCCCATTTCGTCTTGCAAAAACTTGATCAGCTTTTTAGCCTTGTCGCTGCCGGATTCAAACTCGATACCTGCGTATATATCTTCCGAGTTTTCGCGGAAGATCACCATATGGGTCTTTTCTGGCTCTTTGACAGGTGACGGCACGCCTTTGAAGTACTGGATGGGCCGCAGGCACACATACAAATCCAGTTCCTGGCGCATCGCCACGTTCAGACTGCGAATGCCGCCGCCAACGGGTGTGGTCAAGGGGCCTTTGATCGACACAACGTAGTCACGCACCGCATGCAGGGTTTCCTCCGGTAGCCACACGTCTGGGCCGTAGACCTTCGTAGACTTTTCGCCCGCATAAACCTCCATCCAGTGGATCTTCTTTTTGCCGCCGTAAGCCTTTGCCACTGCCGCATCAACCACCTTCAGCATCACTGGAGTGATGTCCTGACCGGTGCCGTCGCCTTCAATGAATGGGATCACCGGCTCATCCGGCACATTCAGGGAGTTGTCTGAATTAACAGTGATTTTTTGGCCCTGTGTGGGGATGACAATGTGCTTGTACATGTTTAAAAAGTCTCCAGAAGGTACGGTATGGTGCTTGTTTATGAAAAAAACGGCCATGGACATGGCGGCAAACCGTCACACCGCAACACCGTTTTAGGTAAAAACCCGCAAATTCTAGCCGCAAACGCATTTTAAAAGCCCACCACAAAAAAGTTGAATGTCCTGTCAACCGATTGCAAAGCGGTCTCGTTACGGTTAGGCCTCCGAAAGAATTCGGGGTAATTTTCCAATAACGTTATTTCAGGAAACTCAAAATGAACAAAATCCTCGCTGCTCTGATTTCTAGCCTGTTTGCTGTTGGCGCATTCGCCGCGTCCCCCGCTGGCGCTCCTGTGGCCGGCGCCTCTGCTGCCAAGCCAGCTGCTGCCGCTACTGCTGCTGCACCTGCTGCAAAAGCTGAAGAAAAGAAAGCTGATGCCAAGCCAGCAAAAATGACCAAAGAAGAAAAAGCTGCCGCTTCTGCTGCCAAGAAAGAAAAAGCCGCTGCTGACAAGAAAGCAAAAGCTGAAGCCAAGCCAGCTGCAAAAGCTGAAGCGAAAGCTGAAGTGAAAGCTGAAGCCAAGCCAGCAGCGAAGTAATTAGCTGTTGCTCCAAAAAATGCCCGCCTAGTGCGGGCATTTTTTTTGGCACCTTGAATCAGTTGGTTTATGCTTAATTTTACTGATCCATCAACTCTTGTTCACTGCCATGACATTCAAACTGCAATCGTTCGTTAAAAGCTTCTTCTTGATTGCATCGATCGCATCCTTGCAGTTGGTTTCGCTGACCGCAAAGGCGCAAGATGGGCCACAAATGAATTTGGAACGCGTCAAGCTGGCGTCAGGCATGCACCTTATCGACGTGCAGATTGCAGCGACTCCTGAGCAACGACAGACCGGGCTCATGTTCCGCAAGGACATGCCGCAGCACGAAGGCATGATTTTTGTATTTGAGCAGGCCACACAGCAATGTTTCTGGATGAAAAACACCCTCTTGCCACTGAGTGCCGCGTTCATCGCTGACGATGGCACGATTGTCAACATTGAAGATATGAAGCCGCAAACACTCAATGCGCATTGTTCCGCCAAACCCGTGCGTTACGTGCTGGAAATGAACCAGGGCTGGTTTGCCAAAAAGGGCATCAGAGCCGGCGCAACGTTGAAGGGGCCTTTGTTTCAGACCGCCAGATGACACAAAAAAACCGGCTAAAAGCCGGTTTTTTGTTTTGGCCGTCAGCTCAAGCGAAGTTGGCTTCGGCAAAGCTCCAGTTCACAAGGCTTGCCAGGAACGTCTCAACGAATTTCGGCCGCATGTTCCGGTAGTCGATGTAGTAGGCGTGCTCCCATACGTCAACCGTCATCAGCGCTTTGTCGGCAGTGGTCAGAGGTGTGCCTGCAGGGCCCGTGTTGACAATGTCTACCGAGCCATCGGCTTTTTTGACCAGCCACGTCCAGCCAGAGCCAAAGTTGCCCACAGCGGATTTGACAAAAGCTTCCTTGAATGCCGCGTACGAGCCAAATTTGGCGTTAATAGCTGCGGCCAGCGCACCAGATGGCTCGCCACCGCCAGCGGGCTTCATGCAGTTCCAGAAGAAAGTGTGGTTCCAGACTTGCGCTGCATTGTTGTAAACGCCACCGCTTGATTTTTTGACGATTTCTTCAAGCGTCATAGCCTCAAACTCGGTGCCTTTTTGGAGGTTGTTCAGGTTAACGACGTAGGCGTTGTGGTGTTTGCCGTGGTGGTATTCGAATGCTTCCTTGCTGTAATTGGGCGCCAGTGCGTCGATAGCGTAGGGCAGTGAGGGGAGTTGGTGTTCCATGATTTTCCTTGGGGTTGTGGGGCTAAAAATTCAGCCTGATAAAAAACTTTGCTTTGAAAAAGCTTAGCAGAATTATTGTAAAAACTAAATCAGGCGCGGGCTTGACACTGTCAAATCAACCTGTCCGTCCATCAGGGTAGCGCGAATGGATTGCCCGTTACGCGTCTGGCTCACACGGGTAACGGCTTGGCCTTCGGTGTTGGCGAGCCAGGCATAGCCACGCTCAAGCACCAGCTGAGGACTCAGAAGTTCAAGCCGCACGTTGGCCTGGGTCAAACGCTCTTTTGGGAGCGCAGAGCCGCGCGCCGCAGCTTGGGAAAGGCGGGTCTTCATCGCATCAAGACGGTTCTGCAAGCTGCTTACATTGGTGCGCTGGGCGTGGTGCAAATTTTGTTGGTACGACGCCAACCGCCCATGCTGGCGCGTGACATAGTGGGACGGGCGACTCAAGTTTGAAGCCGCGATGTCCAGCCGCTGGCTGCTGGTTTGCACCTGTCTGTCAAGCCCATTTTGCAGGCGAGTGGCCATGGCCGCCAGCACACCAAGCCAAACAGCCTGCGGCTGGGCGCACAGCTCAGCTGCTGCGGTAGGCGTAGGTGCACGCATATCGGCACAAAAATCAGCGATGGTGAAGTCAGTTTCGTGCCCCACGCCACAAATGACGGGGAAAGGCGACTCGACGATGGTGCGTGCCAGGGCCTCGTCGTTAAAGGCCCATAAATCTTCCATTGCCCCGCCACCGCGCACCAGCAGCAGTACGTCCACTTCATGACGTTGGTATGCCTTAAACAGGGCATCACGCAGGTCACCTGCGGCCTGCACACCCTGTACGCTCGCCGGATAAATGATGATCGGTATGTACGGCACGCGGCGCTGCAAGGCCGTCACCACATCATGCAGGGCCGCAGCACCCAGTGAAGTCACCACACCAATAGCCCTCGGCATCAGCGGCACATCGCGTTTGCGATCCGCCTTAAAAAGACCTTCGGCTTCCAACTTCGCCTTGAGTTTCAGAAACTGCTCAAAAAGGGTCCCCTGCCCGGCCTGACGCATCGACTCGACGATCAGCTGCAGCTCGCCTCGGGCTTCGAAAACAGCGAGCCGACCGCGCAGTTCGACCCGCTGACCATCGCGCGGATGAAAGTCCAGCAGACTCGCCGCTCTTCGAAACATGGCACAGCGAATCTGCCCATCGTCGTCCTTCAGTGAAAAATAGCAGTGACCACTTGCCGCACGTGAAAAGCCTGAAACCTCGCCTGTTACAGCCACCGGGTTAAAGCGCGCCTCCAGGCAGTCAGCAATGGCTTTGAGCAGCGAGCTGACAGGCCACAGTTGAACTCTGGAATCGCGTGGTTCCAGATCCGTCGTGTTATCAAGCATGGCGAAAACTTTTGGTTTTAAAGCGGAGACACCCCACCCGGCGCTGCAATTGGCAGGAAACGAATGTGAAATGCCTCGGAAACGTTGAAAGATGGGTCTGTGCCATTGACTTAAAGGAACTTGTTTCTGCTCAAAATTTCATCGTTTTGTCACAACTCAAGCCTGAAGCCGTCCTGCGGCCAGGGCAAACGGGGTTGCCCACAAAGTTATCCACAAATTCTGTGCACCGTATGAACAAAACACCAGAGCCAACATGCTCACGATCATCGGCCCGAAAATCCGTCAGACCGCCTCGTGCATAAGCCATAATTCAAGTACTTTATCCGCAAGGGGGCGTGCGTTGTTTTCCATCATTCAAGCTGCAGGCTGGCCTATCTGGCCGCTGGTTGCCTGCTCAGTCTTGGCGCTGGCGCTGATCATTGAACGTTTTAGCAGCCTGAAAGTCCAAAAAGTAGCGCCGCCCAAGTTGGTGGACGAGGCTATCACAGTCTCAAAAACCGCTGTTCCCGCGCCTGATGTGGTCTCGCAGCTGGAGCAAAACTCACTGCTCGGAGAGGTTCTGGCCAGCGGTTTTCGGGCGCTGAATGCAAACCCTCGCATAAACGATGCTGACCTGCGAGCAATCCTGGAAGGCGCTGGGCAATTGGCAGCGCACAAGCTGGAGCGCTACCTGGCAGCCTTGGCCACCATTGCATCAGCCGCACCCCTTCTGGGTTTGCTCGGCACGGTCATTGGCATGATTGAAATTTTTGGCTCGCAGTCCGGTAGTGGTGCTATCGGCAGCTCCACCGGCGCGGGCAACCCGGCTCAGCTGGCGCAAGGAATTTCGATTGCTCTGTACAACACTGCGTTTGGCTTGATGGTGGCCATTCCGTCGCTGATTTTCTGGCGTTATTTCAGGGCACTGGTCGATGGCTACTTGTTGCAGATGGAACTGGCCTCAGAAAAGCTGCTCAGGCACTTGAATACCCTGCGCAGGTCATGAACTTTCGAAAACGCAGCCGGGACGAGCCTGACATCAACCTCATCCCTTTTATCGACGTGTTGTTGGTGGTGCTGATTTTTTTGATGCTTTCGACCACCTACAGCAGGTTCACGGAGCTGCAGATAAAGCTGCCCTTGGCTGATGCCGAGCAGCAGCGCGACTACCCCAAAGAGGTCATTGTGGCGGTCGGCAGTGATGGCCGTTACATGGTCAACAAGGCACTGGTCGAGGGCCGCAGTATTGAAACCCTGGGCGCGGCGCTGCGACTGGCCGCCAAAGCAGGCAAGGACAGCGTCATCATCATCAGCGCCGACGCCAGCAGCACACACCAGTCGGTGATCACGGTCATGGAAGCTGCCCGCCGAAATGGCTTTACCCAGATCACATTTGCCACCCAGAGCGCTGCGCAGGCCGGGGCGCGTTAGGCGATGACACACAGGGGCAACTGGCTTGCCCGCGCTTGGCGTGAGCGCGGCTTGGTGGCCTGCTTGCTGTGGCCGGTTTCGTTTTTGTACGGACTGGTATCCGGTTTGCACCGGTGGCTGTATCGGGCCGGCATTCTCAAGACTGAGCGCTGCACTGTGCCCGTGCTTGTGGTGGGCAACGTGGTGGCCGGTGGTGCCGGTAAAACGCCGCTGGTCATTGCCCTGGCAAATCATTTGCAGCAACAAGGCTTGCAGCCAGGGGTGGTGTCGCGCGGATACGGCAGACAGGGTAAAAACTGCCTCGAAGTACTGCAAGACACCCCTGTTTTACAGTCCGGGGACGAGCCGGCCCTTATTTTTTCCGCCCTAAAAAGAGCTGATTTTTCAGCGCCTGTCTTTGTCGCTGACCGACGCATCGACGCCGTCCACGCCCTGCTCGAAAAATACCCGGCAACGCAGGTCATCATCAGTGACGATGGCTTGCAGCACCACGGTCTGGCACGCGATATTGACATCACCGTGTTCGATGACCGGGGCATCGGAAACGGCTGGCTGCTGCCCGCCGGGCCGCTGCGCGAAAGCTGGCCTTGCGGCCACAAGCAGGGATTGGTGTTGCACACTGGTCAATCGCCTGCATTTGGCGGCTTTGTGTCAACCCGGCGCCTGGCGGATCACGCTATGGCCGCAGATGGCAGCAAGGTTTTGCTGGAAGATTTGAAGCATCACAGCCTCATCGCCTTGGCCGGCATCGCCAACCCGGATGCTTTTTTTGAGATGCTCAAGGGGCGGGGTTTGGCGTTGGAAGGCACGATCAGTCTGCCTGATCACTTTGATTTTTCGCGGTACACGCTGCCGGTGCAAGCAGGTGCCACGGTGCTGTGTACCGAAAAAGATGCCGTCAAGCTTTTTGAATTACCGGCGAGCACGGCCTTCAGACTGCTTGCGGTACCGCTTGAATTTGCACCAGAACCTGCATTTCTGAGGGCGATGGACGATCTGCTTGCCCCCCTGCTACACCAGCCTTCATCAACTAACATCAGGACATGAACACAACAATGGACACCAAACTACTTGAATTACTGGTCTGCCCTGTCACCAAAGGCCCACTTGAATTTGACCGCGCCAGACAGGAATTGATCTCGCGCAGTGCGCGCCTGGCTTACCCGGTACGCGACGGCATGCCGGTGATGCTAGAAACCGAAGCGCGCACCCTGACCGATGAAGAGCTTGGTATTTGAGGCCACCGCCAGCATGCGTTTTACCGTCCTCATCCCTGCCCGTCTGGCTTCTACACGACTGCCCAATAAGCCACTGGCCGACCTCGGGGGCGCCCCCATGGTGGTGCGGGTGGCGCAGCGTGCGCAGCTCAGCCAGGCTGAAAAAGTGGTTGTCGCCACCGACAGCCAGGAGGTGATGGATCAATGCGCGCGTTTCAATATTCAGTCAGTGATGACGGCAGCGACACACGCCAGCGGCAGTGACCGCTTGGCCGAGGCTTGCAATTTGCTGGGCTTGCCAGACGATGCTGTGGTGGTGAATGTGCAAGGGGACGAACCGCTGATTGATGTAGCCCTGATAGACGCGGTTGCGCAGCTTCTGGCCGACCGGCCCGACTGCGCCATGAGTACTGCTGCGCACGCTATTGAAAATAGAGCAGACCACACGAATCCAAATATTGTGAAGGTCGTGCTGGACGCGCGGCAAACGGCCTTGTACTTCAGCCGCGCGCCCATTCCCTGTGCGCGTGACACTGTCAACCAGGATTGGCCAGGACTGCCCCGGCCTTTGAGTCATGTGGGCATTTACGGTTACCGTGCCGGCTTTTTGAAGGCCTTTCCCCATTTGCCTGCGGCGCCGGTTGAACAGCTTGAATGCCTGGAGCAGCTGCGTGCTTTGTGGCATGGCTACAAAATTGCAGTCCACACCACCGTGAGCCATCCCGGCATCGGCGTGGACACACCGGAAGATCTGCTGGCAGCACGCCAGCTGTACCAACAGCTTCAATAATGTGCCGTAAGAGTGCGTCAAGGGGTGCGTGCTATCCTTTGCGAGAGACGAACCGTGAGTACGCTTCAAGGGCTCACATCACTTGAAATAAAAACGACGAGGACAACCATGAGACTGATTTTGTTGGGCGCGCCAGGTGCGGGCAAAGGAACCCAAGCCGCATTTCTATGCCAAAAATACAGCATTCCGCAAATATCGACGGGTGACATGCTGCGTGCTGCCGTCAAGGCCGGAACGCCGCTGGGCATCGAGGCCAAAAAAGTCATGGATTCAGGCGGGTTGGTCAGCGACGGCCTGATCATCAATCTTGTCAAGGAGCGTATTGCGCAACCTGATTGTGCTCATGGATTTTTGTTTGACGGCTTTCCGCGCACGCTTCCGCAGGCCGATGCGATGAAGGCTGCAGGCGTCAAACTCGACTACGTTCTCGAAATTGATGTGCCGTTTGATGCCATCATTGAACGTATGAGTGGCCGCCGCTCGCACACCGCGTCTGGTCGCATTTATCACGTCAAGTACAACCCGCCCAAGCTTGAAGGCAAAGACGATGTCACGGGTGAGGCACTTGTTCAGCGCGACGACGACAAGGAAGAGACGGTGCGCAAGCGGCTGGAGGTGTACAGCGCCCAAACCCGTCCTCTGGTGGCGTACTACTCAGACTGGGCCAAGACCCACCCCGAGCTGGCTCCTGCCTACCGAGCCATCAGCGGCATGGGCAGTGTTGAAGAGATTACCCAGCGCGCATTGAAGGCCCTGGCGGATTGAGCTTCACGTTGGGCTTGAACGCAAGGCGCAAGTCTTGCCCGCAGCAAACAGGTATTCAACCCGCATGACGGCGGCGCCCTTTTCGTCCGCAAAAGTAAAGCCGAGGATGGCCAGCATGTCGCCCAGCTTGATCTCGGCCACATTCCATGCCTGCATGCGGCCCAGCGCTGCCAACTCGACCTCCCAGCGTTTGTCCTGACGTGTGGGCAAACGACCCTGGCGAGCAGCGCTTTGACATCGGGCGCTGCGCCGCGACCAAACATCCGCCTTTCAACCTAGAAAAAGCAGTTGGATGCGCCGTCACCCAAGAGGCCAAAGCCAGCCAAGCGCAAAACCTGAGTGTTCATGCGGTCTGTGAGTTGTTGACCAGCGGTCAACTGCTTTTTTTAGGTTCAAGCAACACCAGATTACCGAGAGGCATGGCCATGCCGCAAAAATGCACGACCTCCGGGACTGGGTAAGCCCGGGCGCTGGACGTGAGCACTGCAAAAAAGTTCAAGACTCGATACTCATCAGCTCAAGCATCAAAGCGATTCGGGCTTTGACCGGGCTCAAACCATCAGCTGCGGGAAACACATCGTCTGATCTGGCAAATACACGCCCATGCGCGCATCGCGTGCTGCGCACGATGCGAAGTCCCAGCGCCTGGGCTCTGAGCAAAGCCGCTTCAAGCGCCTGATGAACTGTGCCATTGCCCGTGCCCGCGACCACCAGACCGCGCACACCGGAGCTTGCCATCAGGTCAACCAGTTCGCCGCTGGCACCCGCGTAATTCATGACAATTTCAACCCTCGGCCAAGCCATAAATGACTTTAACAATGCTATTTTTTCAGGAGCATCTTGTACAAGTATTTGTTGGCTTACAGGCCAATTTCGCAACAATCTGAGGCTGTTTTCCTCAACAAAACCGATCGGACCGCTATCGCCCGATGAAAACGCATCCAAGCGATAAGTGTGCGACTTTTGGACATCCAGAGCGGCGTGAACAACGCCGGCGCAGACGACCACCACGCCCCGAGCGTTGGGGCTGCGGGCTACCGTGATGGCATCCAGAATGTTTTGCGGTCCGTCGGGTGCCAGCGCGTCGGCAGGACGCATGGCGCATGTCAAAACGACGGGCTTTGAAGGGCTTAAAAGCGCCTGCAAAAAATAGGCGGTTTCTTCCAGGGTGTCGGTTCCGTGCGTCACCACCACGGCCTGTACATCGTCAAGCGCCAGATGATGTTGAACGCGCTCAGCCAGCGCGACCCACAGCGCAAAGCTCATGTCCTTGCTGTCCGTTTGTGCCACCTGTTCCATCAGCAAATGCCCACGGCTCAGGGCGGGAATCGCTTCAACCAGCTGACTCACACCCACCTGACCGGCTGTGTAATTGATGTTGTCGGCCGCAGATCCATTGCCTGACGAGGTACCGGCGATGGTGCCGCCAGTCCCCAAAATCACCACTTTTTGATGTTGCATGTCCTGATGACTCAAAAAAATACTTGCAAATAATGAAAAGCTGGTCAAAAATACAGTAACTGGTTATTAAAACAGTTCACCAAGAAAACCTTGACTGAAGGATTTGCAAACATGAGCACCTTGAATCACTTTTCCAAACTACCGTCAAATGTAGCGCCTGAAGTATCGCCTGAAGGCCCCAGGTTGACGGCACGCCAGCAACAGATCTTTGAGCTGATCCAGCGGGCTATCGCCACCACGGGCTCACCTCCTACCCGCGCTGAAATCGCCGCAGAACTGGGCTTCAAGTCGGCCAATGCCGCAGAAGAACACCTGCAAGCCCTGGCTCGCAAAGGCGTGATTGAACTCATTAGCGGCACGTCGCGTGGTATCCGCCTGCGCTCAGGCGACATGCGCAGCCTGAATGAATCGCGTCTGCACCAGTTTTCCCTGCCGTTGCAAAGCCTGGCTCAACTCGTCCTGCCTCTGGTGGGACGGGTTGCCGCTGGCAGCCCGATTCTGGCGCAGGAACACATTGAGCAAAGCTATACCTTCGGCGCTGACATGTTTGAAAAAAAGCCCGACTATCTGCTCAAAGTACGCGGCATGAGCATGCGTGATGTTGGCATCATGGACGGCGACTTGCTGGCCGTAAAGCAGGCAAGCGACGCAAAAAATGGCCAAATTGTGGTGGCCCGTCTGGGCGATGAAGTCACGGTCAAACGCTTTCGCCGCACCAAAGACCTCATTGAACTGTTGCCAGAAAACCCTGATTTCAAAACCATCATCGTCGAACCCGGCGAGCCTTTTGTGCTTGAAGGCCTGGCTGTCGGTTTGATTCGCAGCACCTTCTTGAACTGAAAATCTTTTTCTTCGTTTTTACCCAAAAACCAATTCAGGAGTTAATCATGGGAATCGCCAGCTTTTCACCTTCGCCATCAGTGCTCCCCTCAGGTTCTTCCGGCTTGTCAATGGTTCTTGCCCCGGTTCAGGCTTTGGTGGCATTTTTTATGCCTGTTCAAAACACTCAAGCCAGTCATCGTCCGCTCGTTCACATGCCCTCGCAGCGTCTGGCAACCAGGCATAGCATCATTCAGCACACCCGTACCGTGGTTTACCCAGCAGCTAGCGAACGGCCCGTCAGCCGTTTAAGAGTCATGCGCGAATTTGAACCCGGCATGGCTCGTTCGCAAGCTGGTCGTATGGTGATTTCCGGGCGCATGTCCGATGTATGTGCCGAACTGGATCGAATCGCACAATAAGAGACCTTCCCGTCTTAAAGAAACAAGGCTCACATACTCAGGGGCAACAACCCTTGGTAAAAATGAACCTGACACTGCCCAAACGGGCAGCCAGCTCCCGAAAACTTGCAGGCACAATATTGACATGAATATTGTGATCCTTGACGACTACCAAGACGCAGTGCGAAAGCTCGCTTGCGCCTCCAAACTTGACGCTTACACAGCCAAGGTCTACACCAACACGGTTAAAGGCATCGGGCAACTCTCGGTCAGGTTAAAAGATGCTGATGTGATTGTGCTGATCCGAGAAAGAACGCAGCTCAGTCGCCAGCTGATTGAGAAACTGCCCAAACTCAAAATGATTGCCCAGACCGGGCGCGTTGGCAGTCACATTGATGTTGCCGCCTGCACCGAGCGCGGCGTCGTTGTGGCTGAAGGTGTTGGCTCTCCAGTTGCGCCGGCCGAATTGACCTGGGCTCTCATCATGGCGTCAACGCGCCGGATTCCCCAATATGTGGCCCACCTCAAGCATGGCGCCTGGCAACATGCTGGCCTGAAATCAGGCTCCATGCCCGTCAATTTTGGCATTGGGACTGTCCTCAAAGGCAAAACCCTGGGTATCTGGAGCTACGGGAAGATTGGCCAGATCCTGGCCGGCTATGGGCGTGCTTTTGGCATGCGTGTGCTGATTTGGGGGCGCGATGCCTCCAGAGAAAAAGCGGTTGCAGATGGTTTTGAAGTGGCCAGCTCCAAGGCCGAATTTTTTGCGCAAAGCGACGTTTTGAGCCTGCACCTGCGATTGGGTGAAGACACGCGCGGCATTGTCACGCTCGACGATCTGTCCCAAATGAAACCGACTGCCTTGCTTGTGAACACATCGCGCGCCGAACTCATAGAGCCCGAAGCACTGATTGGAGCGCTCAATCGCGGACGGCCCGGTCTTGCTGCTGTCGATGTTTTTGAATCAGAGCCAATTTTGCAGGGGCACGCCCTGCTCAGGCTGGAAAACTGCATTTGCACGCCGCACATTGGCTATGTTGAGCAAGACAGCTACGAAATGTATTTCAGTGCCGCTTTTGACAATGTGATCAACTTCATCAAAGGCACACCCACCAATATCGTCAATCCGGGCGCATTGCAGGTCAGGCGCTAGGTCACCCATACAGCCTCGTCGCCAGGCTTTTGGTTTTTGGCGTCTTGTGCTTGTCGCATAGGCTTATCGCTTGCATCTGGTGGCGCATCAACAGCGTCAAAGCCGATTCTCCAAGAAACAGCAATGGCCTGCGTAATAATCCTGTCCCATGAACCCTCTCTACAAAACTGTTGGTATCGTTGGCACAGGTGCCATGGGGCGCGGCATTGCACAAATTGCGGCGCAGGCCGGCAGCGTCGTCAAGCTGTTCGATGTACAGCCAGGAGCCAGCCAGAAAGCCAAAACCGAGCTGGCAGTGCAGTGGGACAAGTTGGTGGCCAAAAACAGGCTCGACAGCCCCACTGCTGAAGCCCACAAAACCCGCGTCTTGCCAGCCGCTACGTTGGCTGAACTGGCCGATTGCGACCTGATTGTCGAGGCGGTCGTCGAGCGGTTGGATGTCAAGCAAACCCTCTTTGCCGAGCTCGAAAGCCTTGTTTCACCGCAGTGCGTGCTGGTCACCAACACGTCTTCGCTGTCCGTGACCGCCATTGCCGCAAAACTCAAGACACCACAGCGTTTTGCGGGCTACCACTTTTTTAACCCGGTGCCGTTGATGAAGGTCGTCGAGGTGATTGCCGGGCTGAAAACCGATACCGCCGTTTGTGCGCAGCTTTCAGGCTACGCCAAAGAGATGGGCCACTCCGCCGTACTGGCCCAAGACACACCCGGCTTTATCGTCAACCACGCGGGTCGGGGTTACGGCACTGAAGCGCTGCGAATCGTCAGCGAAGGCATTGCAGACTTTGCCACAATTGACCGCATTTTGCGTGACCAGGTCGGCTTCAAACTGGGGCCATTCGAGTTGATGGACCTGACGGCACTCGACGTGTCGCACCCCGTGATGGAGTCGGTCTACCGCCAGTATTACGATGAAGCCCGTTACCGCCCCAGCGTCATCACGGCGCAGCGGCTGGCAGGCGGCATGCTGGGCCGCAAAACCGGCGAAGGCTTCTACAAATACGACGGCGGCGTGATGCAGGTCACGCCTGAAGCACCCGCACCTGAAGTAGCAGAGATGCCGCCCATCTGGGTGTCGCCTCGCGCCTCACGCCGGTCTGAGCTTTTGCTGCTGCTCAAAAACCTGGGTGCCAAAATTGAAACGGGTGCTTCAGCCTCGCCGCAAGCACTTATGCTGGTCGCGCCGCTGGGTTTTGACATTACCACCGTTGCCGTGGTTGAGCGGCTGGACCCGGCCCGCACCATCGGCATCGACATGCTGATTGACGATGCAGCCACCAAGCGCCGCGTGCTGGCCACCAACCCCGCCACCCGAACCGACATGAAGGGCGCGGCACACGCCCTGTTTGTACGTGATGGCAAGGCAGTCAGCGTGATACGCGACAGCGGGGGTTTTGTCACCCAGCGTGTGGTGGCCACCATCGTCAATATTGCCAGTGACATTTGCCAGCAAGGCATTTGCAGTCCGAAAGACTTAGAAACTGCTGTCACCCTTGGCCTGGGCTACCCGCTAGGCCCCCTGGCAATGGGCGACCGTTATGGCCCGACCAATATTCTGGAAGTGCTGTTCAACATGCAAACGGTGTATGGCGATCAGCGCTACCGCCCTTCGCCTTGGTTGCGCCGCCGTGGTGCCATCGGTTTAAGCCTGATGCACGAAGAGAGCTGAGCATGCCAAGTTCACTTAAAAGCACCAGCGACGGCCAGACGCTGATCCTGACCATCAGCAACCCCGAGTTCAAGAACGCCCTCAGCCCAGAGATTTACGCTGCGGGCATTGAGGCCTTGAATGCCGCCGAGACCAACGCGGAAATTCGCAGCGTCATCATCACCGGTGAAGGCGCTGCCTTTTGCGCAGGCGGCAATCTGCAGCGCCTGCTGGCCAACCGCCAGCAGCCCAAAGAAGTGCAGGCCCAAAGCATTGACGGGCTGCACAACTGGATAGACACCATCCGCACCTATCCCAAGCCCATCATTGCAGCGGTTGAAGGCGCAGCCGCTGGTGCCGGGTTTTCATTGGTGCTGGCGTGTGATTTTTGCGTGGCTGCTGACAACGCGGTGTTCGTCATGTCGTACAGCACGGTCGGTTTGTCGCCAGACGGCGGCGGCAGTTGGTCCCTCAGCCGCGCCCTGCCCCGTGCCTTGGCCAATGAGCTGCTGATGTGCGGCGAGCGCATCACAGCGCAGCGGCTGCATGATCTTGGCCTGGTCAACCGCGTGTGCAACAGCGGCAGCGCCCTGCGCGAGGCGCTTGCCCTGGCCGAGCGGCTCAATGCCCGCGCGCCTAACGTATTGGCCAGCATCAAAGAACTGCTCAACGAAGCCGACACAAACAACCCGAATCAGCAACTACAGGCCGAACGTGACCACTTTGTGCGCAACCTG
>JBKCGU010000041.1:0-13101 GCA_046303055.1 Polaromonas sp. | reverse complement strand
GTCGACACTATTGACGGAGTCCAGAGTCGCCATGCCGGCCATGCCCGCCAAACCCGCGGCGCGCGGGTCGTAGGCTATTCCGGCATACCAGCTTTTAAGGTATGGCTTCACGTCGTCACCCAAGTCGGCGATCATGGCCTTGGCGTAGGCGGCGAAGGTGCGCGCTCCCTTTTCGATGTGATACCCGGCCAGCGTCAACCCAGCTTGCAGCAGCTCGGGGTCGATGCCGGACATGGTGGTGCCCAGCTTCTTTTTCAGGATGGCGCGGGCGGCTGCGGCTGCGTCTTCGGTGAAGACGGTATTAGCTTTGGCGGCTGGCTTGTCGTCAACATTGATGATTTGCAGCTTGCCTGAATCCTGCGCGGCTTTCACCACGTTGCTTATAGGTGCCAGCTTTTCTGGTGCCGCAGGCTTTCCCAGCAGTGTCTGTGCGTAGTCGTACTCAGTCTTTGAAATCTCGTAGTAAGAGCTGGTGTTGTCTTGTCCCGTGTAAAGCCGTTAATCCGGCTTTTTGTAGTCGTCGGCATTCTTGCGGGCAACAACCTCGAAGTATTCTTTCACGCCGGGGTAATTGATGTTCCCCGTTGGCAGGTTTCTGCGGCTGTAGATGTAATCCTCGTCACGCTTTTTGGCGGCGGTGTCGGGGATCATCACGCGGTCAATGTATCGCCCTTGTTCAACCGCTTTTTGCATGGCTTCGCGGCGCGTGCCAATGCCCAGACCGGCTTTCATCGGTAGGTTGGTAGGCTTATCCAATGTGGCGTCGGCGCGGCGCTCGGCAATAGACTTGCCTTTGTTGGCGTCCTTTTTTTCCTGGGCGGTGGCGTCCGCTTCTTTTTTCTTCTCGTCAAGCGCGGCCATATTTGCGCGATATTCATCCATGCGCTTGCCAGATTCAACCTCGCCATCGGCCAGTGCTTTTGCACCTTCCAAGGTATCGTCCAATGGGTCGCCGCCCAACTGGCGCTCTCCATTTTTCTCGCGCTCGGCATTGTTCAGGGTTTGAACTGCCCATTTGGTTTTGATTTCATCGCCTGCTTTTACCTTGATGGGGTAAATCTTGAGCCCCGCATGGGTTGTGGGCTCGTCAGGCTTTACCGCTTCGCTGGCTTCGGTGTTGGTGCCTTGGGTTTGCTGGCTGGTTTGGCCCACTTCTTCACGGCTTGCGGGCTGCTGCTCGGTACGCTGGTTTTCATTGGGTTGTTCCTTTTTCTGCTTTTGAATGACAAAACCTTTTGCCCTAGCCTGCACAGTGTCAGCCGCCACAACTGCGTGCGAGTCGGTCAGTGCGCGCTTCTTCAGCTCGCGCTGGGCTGCCACCATAGTGGTAAATGACTTGCCTGCTTTGGTCGTGATGACATCATCAATCGGGTTATCGGCATTCGCCGCATTGCTGGCAGCCAACTTCTCGCCCGTCGGGTCAAGGTTCTCGCGGTTGATTCTCTTCCCGACCTTTGCCCCCTTGCTGTTATGCATCGACAACAGAGGCTTGTCGCCATCCAGCTCAGATTTCAGGACGTTGGCGTAGTCGCCAAATCGGGTTTTGACCTTGACAAACTCGGGCGCTACAGTTTCAGGAGCTGCTTTCTCCTGTATTGATTGATTTATAGGCTGATTTAATGCTTCAATTTGACCACCCTGAGCCTGTTCATAGGCCGCCCTAGCTTCTGGGTAAGACTTCCTTTGATAATCAATATCAATGCGTAGCTTGCGGGCAAGGCTGGCGGCGTTTGAAGCTGTGTTGTTTTTGACGCCTTGCATCAGCTTGCTCGGGGCTGATCCTGCATCCTTCTTACCTTTGCGCGCCTGCGCTTCCAGGTCTTTGACTTTGCTCACGGCCTGCCGCATGGTCATGGCCTCGCCATAGCCACCGAAAAAGTATTCCTTATCTACCCCAGCGGCTTCCACGCCACCGGTTCCGGCCTCGGCTCCGGCTGCGGCGGTTCCGGCTTCATCAGCTTTTCCAGCTTTTGGCGTTTGAGCTGCCGGGGCTTGGGTTTGGGCTGTTCCGGCTGCTGGTGGTGTGTTTTGGACATTCGATCTTGGGATTGATGGAACTTGCAAGGCCCCAGGCTCTGCGTCTTTGGCCTGTGCTTTGATGGCTGCCCGCACGGCTTGGCCATGGGCACGCACCTCGGCCTCGGTGATGCCCTGGCTGTCCATGGCGAACTTCAGGTAGTCCGCGTCACGTTTGGAGGGCTTGTCCTGCGCAGCAATGTACGCGGCGCGGTCAAAGTCGCTGGCAAAGCTCAGGTCAAACTGCTTGGATCCGTAGCTGTAGCGCGGCTTGGCTCCAGCCAGGTCTTTGGGCAGGGTTGCTACTGCACCCGGCTGGGCAGAAACGTCAACAGCTTGTACAGGCGCTGCGCTGTCTGTGGTGGGCACTGGAGCTGGTGCATCAGCCGTTGCTGGGCCAGCGTCAGGCGCGGCGGTCGGGGTTTCGGTTGGCTTGGCTCTGACGACATACGCATTGCTCCCTAACCGAATGGGTTGGAACCCGTCACCGAGGGCGCGCGCGGTTTTCTTGGCTGCGGCTTGGTTTGTGAAGGGCTTGTTTTCAGCATTCAGGATGTCGCCTTCTTGCTGTTTGGGTGCATCGGCCTGGCGCTGTGCGTAGGCCGTCACAATCTCACCCGTTTCAGGGTCGATTCTTTGGGTCGCCGCTGTATTTGCAGTGGCTGTCTGTTCAGCCGCCATGTCCTGGAAGTCCTGCGACAACAGGCGGTCCAGCAGGGCTTTGTTGTACTTTTGAACGCCGACTGCGGCTTTCGGGTTGTTCAGCACCGCGTAGGCCTTGCGCGCCTCGTCCCTGACGGCTTCGGGCAGCAGTTCAATTCGGCCTGCAATCGGGTCGTCGGCGGGGTCTACGCCGGGGGTGTTGTCCACCGGGCCAGCTTTGGCCGCTGCAATGCTTTCAGTGGTGCCGGGTGTGACGGCGCTGGTGGCACGTGTCAGGGGCCCGGCTGGTGGCGGCGCAATGTCCGGCGCGGCTACTGGCGTGCGGTTGTTGATGGCTCCAAGTGGTGCGCCCAGCATGGCACCCACAACTGCATCATTGATACCAGCACCCAGCACGCCAGCATAGGGGTTTGTCTTGAAGCCCGAATTGTTCAGAGCCTCGTTTTGCGCATACTGGCCTTGTGCACCTTGCAGGCCTTCGGGTACAGATTCCTCCAGACCGCCCATGGCTGCACGCTTGAGGATTCCCGGCGCTGGCTTTGTAGTTGCCAGAGCTCCATTGCGCGCCATGTTGCCCACAATCCGCTCAGCACCAGTCAATGAATCCAGCACGCCAAGCGCGCCGCCCAGCGCTTGCTGCGGAGCGTTTTGAGCACTGTACTCGGATGCTTTCAGGGCTAACGCTGTGGCTTGGTCGTCGGTTTGACCTTCCTGCTTTGCCTTTTGGAACACCGCCTCAAAGTTTTGCCCTTTGACGGAACCGACACCCATGCCAATACCCAGCACGGCCGGCAAGCCAATGCGTGCGGCCAGCGCGGCCAAGCCGGGGCCAGCTGATATGCCGCCAGTTGCCACGGCAGCAGCAATGTTGGGAGCCATAGAGCCAGCGGCTTGCAAGGTGGTTTGCAAAGGCGCTTCCACAATCCCGCCCAAACGGGTGGTGATCTGGTCAAGTGTTGAATCGCTATCGTCAGCCGCTTGAATCAGGGCTTGCCGATTTTTCATTTCGGCTTGTCGGCCTGGCGAGTACATGCCTTGCATGGCGGCATTGCCGCGCCCTAGGTTCTGACTGACCACATTGTCAGGACCGGCCAGGTCGGACAGCATCTTGACGCCACCAACAACGCCTTGGCCCAATGCCAGAGCACGGTCACCCATGCCGCGCATGAAGCCAGTAGGCTGCACTGGTGTTTGCGGTTGCGCTTCCTCAGATTCTGGCGTGTACCGGAAACCTTGGTTGATTAAATCATCAATGCTGTACGCTTGTTTTGGGGCGATGAGGGTCTTTTTGGTGGCCATTAACGAATTCCCTTGTTTTTATCGAAGGCCAGTGCCCATTTGTGCAAGCGCAGGACGCGCGGCCACGGCTTGCTGGCGCAGTGTTTCGTTTTGGGCGCGAATAGCCGCTTCTTTTGTCACGTCTTCATAGGCCATACGGTTTTGGTCCCAAGCCACAAGGCGCTGCTTATATGCCTGCAACCCCTCACTCGCAGCCCTTTCAGGTTTGGGTCCAGGCGGTTGCGGGGTAGCTGGCCCTGATACTTGCGCTGGTGCAGGTGCCGGTGCTGGTTTAGTAGCTACGACTGGTGCTGCGGCGGCTGCCGGTGCGGCAAAGCCCATGCTTGCCAGCGTTTTTGTATCCATGCCAAGTTTCAAAGCCTTGTCATAAGCTGATGCGTATGCAGCCGGGTCGCTTGCAACAGTACGCAGTTCATTGCCGACAGTTTGTTTTTGAAACCTGTTGGTGTTCTCAGTCGCAAAAGCATCTTCGGTTGATCTGTAGATTTGCTGTGCCAGCTTGCCTTGCTCGGCTGGTGTCATGGGCTTGCCCGTGGCGGCGCTTTCAACAGCCAGTTTTGAAGCCTGTGCAAACGCCTCTGCCTGCGCTTTTTTGCTGTCAAAGTTTGCCAGTGGGTTAAACGGCTCGGCTGCAGGCGCTTCTTTGCCAACACCCGCACCACGGCTGGCAGCAATACCTGCGCGCAGCATCATGTTCTCAGCTTGCGCGACGCGAAGCTCGCCCTTGCTGTCAACTTCTTTGCCTTTTAAGCCGAGTTCCATGGCCTTTTCGTAAGGCATCAAGCTCATGCGCGCATCATGGCTGTTGACGGTCATGGGTTTGACAATGCCGTCTTTGCCTTTGATATTGAACGTAGCGGTGTAGGTTGGGATGGTGCCCACACCGGGGATGGTTCGGCTTTCCGTCTTGATGACGGGTTCACCTTCAATCTTGAAGTCGCCGCCTTTGTTAAAGGCTGCCACCATGCCCACTCCGTCGCCACTGCTCAAGGCTTTCAGCGCGTCAATTGCGCCCTCGTCCTTGAGCTTTTTGGCGTATGCCTCTTGCTCTTGCGTGAACTTGGTGCCTTCACGCGCTCGCGTGGTTTGCTGGTTTTCAAGGTCAAGCGCTTTGATGGGGTCGATGCCAGAAAGGGCAGCTATCACACGCTGGCTACGCGCCTCGGGTGAATTGAGTTTGGCAATGTCGACCGGCTCAGTCGTGATCTGGTTACCCTTGGCGCGGCCAGTGATACCGCTGGCGGCAATGGGCGCATCACCTACAGGCGCGCCCAATGCACCAGCGTCCGGGCCAAACGCCTCAGCGTCGGCTTTGTAGCGAGCGTTTGCAGCAGCCGCATCAGCAGGGTTGCTGTAGAACTCTTTGCCGTTGGGGCCGCTGACTTGAGATCCCTGCGTCACTGCAAGCGGTTTGCCAGCATCGGCCAGCGTTGCCTGGTCGGCTGCCGCCCTTTCAGCCGCATTGATTTGCAGTTGGGCGGCCTTGTTGCGCAGCGCGCGGTCTTCGTCTTCACGCGCTTGCTTATCTGCTTTTTCTTTGCTTTGAATCAGGCCAGTGCCCAAGCCCGATAAAAATGCGATGGCTGCTCCGCCCATGATGATTGCCTTTCAGTGTGATCCCGCAATGGGTAAATGCACGCGCACTGCGGTCTTAAAGACTCAATGATGCAGAAATGGGAAGCAAATTAGAAGTACCCTACGAACTGGAATACACTGCTTTTTTTAATGGAGGCCAGGTATGCGTGTTTTGATCGTTGCCGCTGTGTCGGCGGTTTTTTTGGCTGGGTGCGGCGTACAGCTTGTGAGCACCAGCGCAAGATCAGTCGTTATTCGTGGCGGCACCGCGTATATCCAACAGGCGCAAAACATGGCTGATGCTGAGTGTGCAAAAAACAATCGGCAAGCTCGATTGATCCGCAACGCTGACGGCTATTCGTCTGCCTATCTCTTTGACTGCATTTAAGCGGCAATACCGGCGGCGGCTGCAATCTTGTTAACCCGCTGGGTCAACCCCTGAATTGCGGCCATGTTGATGCCGTTCAGGCTAATCAGATCAATCTTCTTGCCTTTGGGCCCAGCCTTTTCGCCCATGTTCTTTTGCACGTCCTGAGCCATTGGCCCTGTATGTTTTTCGCCACCGTCGTCGCCTTTGGTGCCTACCTTGTAAGCCCAATTGCTGACGGGAGTGGCGTTTACGGCTTCAAGCGCTTTTTCGCCGTCAACAGGTTGAATATCTTGTTTCATGGTTTGGTCGGAAAAAGCGGTAATTGCCGCCCCCCCCATCGTGCCAAGCGCGCCCCAAACGGCATTGTTGGATTCATTGGCCTTTAGCTGAGCATTGGTAATCCCCTGATACGTGTTAGCCGCCCCCGCAAGCCCGGCCTGCGCCCCTGAATAGCCGCTGTTCAAGATGGCATTGCCGCCCGCTGTGATAGCACCGGTCGCGGCCATGTTGCTGGCCGAAGAATTGCCCTGACTCAACGCAATCCCGGCAGAGGTGGCTTGGCTGCTGGCCAGGTTGCGGCCCAGGTTTGCCGCATCGGACTTGCGCGCCGCGCCAATCGTTTCAACCTTCATGCGCGCATCGTTACCGGCGGCAGCTTTGGCTGCGGCTTGGCGCACCGCAGAAGCGCCTTGGGCTGCTGCAAAGTTTCCAGAGCTCGGGTCAACACCGCGCGCCATAGCCTCTCGGGCAAGGGTTTCGCGCCCCGCATCTGCTTGGCTGCCCACATCGGCCATGGCTTGGCCGGCCATGGCTTCGCGCCGCGCGGGCGTGTCATAACCCTGCGCGTCAGCCACAATGCCCCGCTCAAGCGGGCGAAAAGTCGTTTTGTTGTAGTTGGCGTAGTCGTCTGTCAGCGCCGTTTGTTTGTTCATCGCCTCCAGTTGCGCGTCTGACACCAGGTTGGCTCGGCGAATGCTGTCAGCACGCTGCGGCGCTGCTTCAGCATAAATCTCTTTGGCCCATGCCAATTGCTCTGTTGACAAGGCGGCTTGCTGCAAGGCGGCGGCATTTTGGCCGCTCATGTCTGGTGCTGGTGCATCGCCACCAAAATCAAGAAAATAGCGCCGGATTCCGTCTTGGGAATAACCTTCATACTCGGACTTAATTAGCATGTTGTTGGCCTTTCAATACAGTTTGGTTTTTCATTTCAATTTCACGCACGTAATCACTCAAGCGGTCGCCTTGTGTGAGCTGCCACAGATACGGACCAACCTGGATTGCCCAGTCTCGACCACCAATAATTTCGGCGCACGCCACAAAAACAGAGCCAATCTGTATGCGGTGCATGTGTGCTTGCGCCAGCAGCTCACGGTTGCCACTGCGCTCCATCACGTTTGCCACATGCCAAGACGTGATGCCGGAAGACAGCAGCGGCAACAATTGAGCCATGTTTTCTCTAAAAAACGGGTTGGCTGGAATGTCAACCAGCGCCAAGGTAAAAGCCGCGTTGATTTGTTCCCTTGTGACCGGTTTATCGCCATCAACCAGGTCATCCCACAAGTGCAGCACCTTATACCACTGGTTGACAAGATGGATTGCATCTTGATTGCCATGCAGCCCATGCGCGAGAACAGCCGCCCGGTCTATTGCTACAGAAATAGGCTTGCGAAAGACGTACACAGCCGCAAACAAATTGCCAGGGTCCTGGGTGTGCCGATGGCGGTGAAATTCCGCGCTGGCCTCGCACATCTCAGACCAGCGAGTAAAACTACATTCAAGACGCGGCAAGATACGAACCACTTCAAACCCTTGCGCCTGCGCATACGCGGCAAGTGCATCCGGATCATGTACGGTGTAGCCCCAAGCGCGTAGGCGCTCAGAAACAATCGGTGTGTAACGGTCAAAACTAAAGTCTTTGATGCACAGCAAACCGCCTGGTTTTAACAGGCGGCTGGCCTCATGCAACAGTGCGCGGGCATCGCCGTAACCAAACGACTCATTGAACATGACAGCATCAGCACAATCGTCTGCCAATGGCGTATTTTCAAAATCACTGAGCACCCCATGGATCATTTCAGGCAACTGGCTGATCTGAACCTTCTCATTGCTGACCCCAACACATTTAAGGGTAGGATCAAGCGTGCAAAAATGCCTGCTTACCTCACCAATCCCGCAGCCCATGTCAACAAGCAAAGCCCCAGTAGGGATGCCAAATTGTTCATACATGGTTTTACAGTGAACCGATTCATCGTCGTCAAACATAGCGCCTTGAAAAACGCGCAGTCCTGCACGCTGCATGGCCTCAGTTTGGACCGTGTAGTCGGATGCTGGCATCAGTCAACTCCTCTTGGTAACTTTCGCATCAGGACATCGTAGCCAGACACCACCCAAAATGGTAGACCCCTCTAAGTTCCCTGAATCCGCACCAGCATCTTGTTTACTTGCGTGACAACCTCGGACAGTGTGGCCGTGCTTGCAAGCGGCACGATGTCGGGCGAATTTTGAGACTGGCCGGTCAACCAGTCCGAGTTTTGTTTCACTATTGCGGCGAACTTGTCCACCGACGTTACGCCACTGTTGACCACGGGAACGGCTGCGCGCTTGCTCATTCTGAAACCTGGGCAAGTTCTTTTTTATCTTGCGCCATACTCACAGAATGGACGGGCACCGACGACGCAATTTGAAAGGCTTGAATTTCCGATTTGAAGCCTGCCGGAAGCATAAACGGCTTGCTTGATGTCACGTTCCGCGTGAATTTGACATTGCCATCCACGACAAGAGAAAACTGTACCTGGCGCTGTGTTTCTTGGGGAACCCTTCCAAGCGCTGACCCGTTGACTTTGAATCGGTTGAAGGTCGCGGCATTGACTGCGCCTTTGACGTTGCGGGCGCTGACCAAAATGGCCGTGTTGGCTATCAGAACAGTGTTATTTGCAGGCGCAATATCGTTAAAGTCAGCATTGATCTGTGCCACTTTAAGATTGATGGGAGATCCAAACTGATATTCCCTTGATCTCCAAAACGACAGGTATCGGTTGGCGTCATCGCTGTCCCATTCATAAATCTTGTTCCCTTGCACGGCGTACTGCTTGCCATCCAGCGCATTCCAGTAAAGCAGGTCAACACGCTCGTCAACCTGGACGATGCTGTCAGGGGCAGCCACGTCAAATACAAAGATATTGGATGCGCTGCCATCGGCCATGTCGTGCATGGCATAGTACCGCTGGTCAAAAAATGACGCCTTGAACGTTCCTGGCAGTAGTTTTGCCCACTCTTCGGTTTTAAATAGCTGGCCTGTCAGGTTTCGCACACCGGTAGGGCTGGCAAGGTACAGACCGTCGTGGCTGGCATAAATACAGCCTCCACCAACATCGACCACGCTGCTTTTGGCAACGCATGGCGCATAGTTGTTCAGCCCTGCTGGCGAGGCCGCCTCGGGAACGGTTGCCGTAAACACATACGGCTCGCCGTTGGTCAGCACAATCACGGCATTTTCAGCGGCACACAAGGCCACACCGGTGCCCGGAAATGCGTACCTGTTTGCGGTTGGCCACGAATACGGCTTGTACTGCTCTGAAATACAGAGCTGGTTGCCTGAAATGCCCGCAATTGCCCCGTTTGACAGTGCCACTAGGCTGCGCATGTCCTTGGGCGGCGGCGCACTGCCGATGGTCGAAATGGCTTCACCCAGCGCGGTCGATGCAGTGGTGTCGCTGTAAGTTGCCGTCGCGGCTGCGATGCTGGTCACCCGCTTGTAATCCGTGTTGGTGCCCACTGTACGCCAGATGGTTTTAGTCATCCCGGTGACGTTGTGCGGCGCGCGGCGCGTCCAAGTGTCCGGGCCTGCGGTGTAGGTTTGCGCCGTATCCAGAGCCACCCGCACCTTGTTCAAAGCTGAATCAACCGCTGTCAATGCAAAGGTTCCATTCAGGCTGGTCATGCCCAATACGCCAGCAAATGTGATTTCTTCGCTGGCAAACAAGCCGCGTACCGTGTCGAGCGTTACCTCAACCACACCCGTGGCAACTGTTGCGGCCGCACTGACGGTACCGCTGTTGGGCGGCGCAACTTCCAGCGCGCTCAGGTTCCAGCTTCCGTCTGGTGCGCCGGTCACAATGACTGGCGGGCTAGGTGCCGATTCTTCACCCAATGCCGTGCGAAAGGTGTAAACGTAGGCTCTTGTTTCGGCGGGTGCCGTGCCACCAACCACAGCCAGCGAGGGCGCGGTGACTGGCGGCGGTACGCCCAGCACATAAAAAGCGGCTGGATATGGGCCCAAACCAGAAATGGCCAGCGAGTAGGTGGTCATGCGCGGCTCGCCATCACCAGCGTAAAAAATGCGGCCTAACGTGTCTTGAATCGTTGGCGATTTGACAACATACACCACGCGCGGCCAGACCAGCCAATTGTCAACCCCTGAAAAGCGGTAGCGGTAAATGGTACTGATGCTGGTTGCAAGCGAGGTATGAACCAAGCCCAGCCCTTTAAGTGGGTCTAGCCGGCCAGATGTGATCTTGCAGTTCAGGGCAGCCGTGGCCTGGTTAGGCGCCAGCAGTCTATCGCTGATGCGTGGCACCATGCCTCGGAAAGGTTTGACGGTTACGGCAGTCATTTACTCACACACACTTCGCGGGCGTATCCCTGCAGGCCTGCAACTTGGCCAGCCAGGCTTTGCGCATATCCGTCCAGTGTTGCAATAGCAACGGCACACTGATCGGCGATGACTCTATTGGGGTCATCAGCTCCGCTGGTGGTGCTGGCAATTGTGGTGGCGCTGGCGGCGGCGGTGAAGTCGCGCAGGCGGTCATCAGTGATGCGCTGAGCATCAGCAGCGCGAGCCTTTTGAGTTTGGTAATCACGGTCGATCCTCTCAGTTTGAATTTGCGCGGCCTTTTCTCGCAGGCGGGCGGCTTCGCTGGTGGCCAGCTTTTCTGCCGTCCATTCAGCGCGGATGTTGTTTTGGCCAGCGGTGTAGCACTTCCAGGCACCGGCAGCCAGGGCCAGCGCCAGGGCTGCCAGCATGGCCAGCTTGGCGTACAGGCTGAAGGGTGTCATGCCAGCACCTGAATGCCCAGCTGCACGCCTGCATCTGTGATGGTGATCACGCGGTTGCTCAGTTTTTCAGGCGTCCTGGTTGACACATGCACCCATTGTTTGCCCTTTACGCCCTCCAGGATGATCTGCCCAATACCCAGCACGCTCACCAGCGGCGCCAGCGTTTTGGCCACGTCGTAAGCGCTGCCAAAGCCGGGCGCAATGATGTCGGCTGCATGGCCTTGCGTGTGGTCTGAGCTGGTCACGCCGCCCACGGCGGTGTTGAGCTGGCGGCTGCGGTACGCGCTGGTCACAATGATCGGCACATTCAGCGTGTTGCGGATGCGCTCCAGCATTTCAGCGCACAAGATCAAACGCGGCATCAGCTCGGGCGGTGGCGTGTTGTCAATGCCGAGTTGCTTGGCCTTGTTGCTGGCCGTCAGCTCGGCCAGGGTGAAGTGTTGTGACAGGTTGTTCATTTCTTCCTCCAAAACTTCCAGGTCGTGCCGACGCAGAACAAAGCGATGCCATACGTCAACAGGTAGCGCGCCCGCGTGTCGCCTGGGAACTGGTCAACCAGCTCCGTCAGCCGTAGCACCGCACCGATGCAGGCCATGCTCAGTCCAAACCGCTGGAGCAGGTTGTCGTCAAACTTGTGGCTGAACACGCCCAGCAACGCGCAGGCCGCGATGATGCCCAGAGCCGTCACATAAGCAGTGTTTTCAATCATTTACGCACCCCACTTGCGTTTAATGGTCGCCCAAACATCGGCGGCGATCTGCTTGGCATCCAGGAGCTGTACCACCTCATAAATCTTGGCGACGATGGCCATGCCGAACAGACCAATAAAGAAGCCGATAACGCCTTCGGCTTTAGGGGCTTGTAGCCATTCAGCCAGCGGCGTCGTCCCCAAATAGCTCATAGCTGCACCGCCCACCGCCATCAGGGTTCGCTCCATCCAGGTGCCCTGGACAAACCTCAAAGACACGACGGCACCGGCAAGGCCAGCTACCAGTTTGAAGACGTTGATGTCGGAATGCTCATTCAATTTCAGCTCCCTGTTTTGCTTTGCGAATATGCCAGCCCTTAGGGTCTTTGCGATCAATAAATGGCGCGACCTTGCGGGCAATAAACTTGTGCCAAGCCCACGCACTGGGCTGCTCGTTGTAGCGGCTGAGCCGCTCAGTTGCTAACTCGAAAAACGGAATCATCACGCCCTTAAATCTGACAAGCCGGAAGGCGTAGTGAGGGCGCGGGTCAAGGCATACAAAAGGCAACCAGAGCGCGTTATATGCACCGTCGAGCAGCACCAGCGGGATAGCAATCACGCCATCCACAACCGCGACATAACGAGGCGATACACCCGCGTCACGGTCACGCACCGCGCTCATTACAAAGCCATAGCCGACATACAGCACGGGTGGGATGACGATGTGGCCTATGAGCCAGATGCAGAGCCAGTTCATGGTATTTGCTTTCGCAGCTCGACAATCTGCGCTTCAATGTCAACCATCGCTCGGTAGCCGCGATGGGTGGCGTAGTAGATGGCGTGGACTTCATCGCGTGTTTTGCCAGCAGCTTTAGGGTGACGACACGCAATGGTCAACGCCGTGTCAATTGCAGCTTGGCGGTTTAGCTTTCGCTGGTCGTCTTCGTGCTTTGCTTCCAACTCGCGGATTTTGTCGATGGCTGTGGGTGCTGGCGGTACGTCCGCAGGCTGTACCGTGTTGCCTTTGGCGAGCCATGCGAGGTAACCTATGTAGTCTGTGTTGGCGTAGTCAGCTGGAATGATCGCGCCGTCTGCGCGGATGATCCTGGTGGAGGATGTGGTGAGTTTGTACATGATTTAAAGCTCCGCAGAAAACGAACAGGAAGTTGCGTTGGCGTAGGCTGTACCCGTCGCTGTCACCGTAAGTTGTATATAAGCTCTACCGTCTGCGCTTGCGCCAACCACTCCATTACTCGCATTTGCGTAAGAAAACGAAGTGGAAACCGTAGGGTCGGCTCTCATTGCAGTAATAAGCGTGAACGGGCTGTAGTACGGCGCACCTCCAGCCCCATAAATCCTGTAATCAATCAAGTGTCGTGATTGATAATACCGCTGGCACATAATCAGCTCGCGCCCGTAATCACGGTAATCAAAC
>JBKCGU010000040.1:0-83075 GCA_046303055.1 Polaromonas sp. | reverse complement strand
TGGCCAGCACCTGGCCTTTGGCGACCCGATCCCCCACGTTGACCTTGACATCGACCAACCGCAAGCCGTTGGCCTCGCTGCCAATGATGGCCTCTTGCCAGGCGACCACCGTGCCGTTGGCGGGCAGCTTGAGCGGCAAAGTGCTTTGCACGGGTTGCACGGCAGTGACCGTCAAAGCAGCCTTGACTGGCGTGGCCTTTTTATCGTCAGCAGCCCCTGATTTAGAGGCAAAAAAGGCTGTAGCACCCAATATTACAGCGCAAACAGCTACTGAAATAATAGCGTTTTGTTTGTCTTGGAGAAAGTTCATAGGGTTCATGTTTTTGAATTTTCAAGGTCGGCAATGGCCAGCGCTTACCAGTCCGGCAAAAAGGCTTCAGGGATGCCAAAAATCATCGGCGTGGGGTGGGGTGCCGCCGTGCTCCAGCCGCCGCCCAATGCTTTGTACAGCGCAATCCAGGCATTGCGGCGCTCGCGCTCCAGCAGCACCACCGCGCTTTGGGCAGCCAGCAAAACGCGGCGCGCTTCTTCAAGCTCGACCAGGCTGGCCAGGCCCGCTTTGTAGCGCGCCTCGGTCCCGGCAAACGACGCACGGTAGCCATCAGCCGCCACCAGCGTGTCACCGCCGCGGTCCGCTGTGCTTTGCAGGTTGACCAGCGCCTCTTCAACCTCACGCACCGCCTGCCGCACCACACCCCGGTACTTGCCGGCGGCTTCTTCGTAGCGTGCTTTGGCAGCGTCAACATTGGCATCGGTAGCGCCGCCGTCAAACAGCAGCACCGTCAGTGCCACCGGGCCGATCGACCAGGTGTTAAAGCGCTGGGTGACACCGAGCGAATTAAAGCGGTTGGCAGCAATGTTGCCACCAATGCTCAGGCGCGGGTAACGCTGGGCCCGGGCGCTGCCGACTTCAAAACTGGCGGCGTTCAGTTCACGGGCGGCATTGAACACATCTGGCCGCTGGCCCAGCACCTCGGCGGGCACGCTCGATATGTCTGCGATCCCCTGCTGCAGCGGTGCCATCGGCGACTGCGCCAGCTTTTGCCGCAAGTCGGGTTCGCCCCAGCCCGTCAACGCCACCAAAGCCTTGATGTTCACATCACATTCGGCGCGCTGCTGGGTGATGCGGCTGTTGCCTTCTGCCGCTGTGGCGCGTGCCAGTGCGGCGGTAGCTGGCGCGCCAAAACCAGCTTTGGTCAGCAGGTCCGTCAGGCGGCTGGTTTCAAAGCGCGATTTGGCATCAGCGCTGGTGACCGTCAGCAGTTGGTCGCAGGCGCGCAAGCCGTAATACTGGCTGGCCACTTCAGCAGCCACCAGAATCCGCGCGTCGTGCCACAGTGCCTGGCTGCCCAGCAGGCGTTCACTGTCGGCGTTCAGGCTGGCCGCGTTTTTTCCGAACAGGTCAATTTCCCAGGAGGTTTGCAGGCCTATCAGTGCGGCATTGTTAATCGGTGCAGCCGTGTTCAGGTTTGTTGGCGCAGAAACACTGCGGCTGGCACTGCCTATTGCATCCAGCGCGGGCAACAATGCCGCGCCAGACGCCGTGCGCGATGCCTGGGCCTGCTGGATGTTGGACCGCGCCGTGATCACTGACGGGCTGACGATTTGCGCAGCGCTGATCATCTCCACCAGCAGCGCGTCATTTTGCTGTTGCCACCACTGCGACATGCTGGTCAGGCTGCCGTTGTGCGGCAGGCTGCTGGCAGGCGTGATGGCCGCGCTGCTGGAGGCAGCCTTGGGCACCATGGCATACCACTGCGGCGGGGCAGCGACGGCAACTGTAGGTGGCGGGGCATTGGCGGCACAACCGGCCAGAACCACAGCCAAGCAGATCGTTGCGAGGGTTGTATGAAGGCCGCGCTTGCCGTACCTGTACCTGTCTGGTGTGCTCATGTCTGAAGGGGGTTTAGGCTTGTTATTAAAACAAACAGTATTTTGCGGGATTTTCTTGACACTGCTCAACGCAATGCCCCAACAAAAGTACGGCTTTAAACGTCAAATGACTGGAACACAATCGCCCACAGGGCAAGAACGGCGGCGCGTTCGGCCTGTAACTCGCTGTGGGGAATCTGCGTGGGCGCCTCGTTCAGTCGAGCCTGGTGCTGCACACGCCGCAATGACCGGTAAGCCCTGGCTGCGGCCTCTCCCACACCGGGCGGTAACAAGCCCGCCGCCTCAGCGCGTTGCAGCAAGGCAATATTGCCTACATTGGCCACCAGTGCGGGGTGCCTGGAAGATTGCGACAGCACCAGGTACTGAACCGCAAACTCGGCATCGACCATACCGCCCCGACTGTGCTTGACATCAAACACATCGCCCTTGATGGGATGTGCGGCACGGACCTTGTCGCGCATGGTGGTAATTTCATGACGCAGCAAAGCTGAATCTCTCGGCGCGGTGATAACACCTTCACGAATCTGCTCAAACTGCTGACGTAAAGACTCGCCGCCCAAAACGAATCTGGCGCGCGTCAT
Source organism: Polaromonas sp. (assembly GCA_046303055.1). Lineage (GTDB taxonomy): Bacteria > Pseudomonadota > Gammaproteobacteria > Burkholderiales > Burkholderiaceae_C > Polaromonas. The sequence continues at coordinate 80,601 of JBKCGU010000040.1, read as the reverse complement.
CGCCTGGTGTTCCCAGGTCCAGGCGGTGTTGCTGCCGCGCTGTTGCTGGTAGTTGGCAAAAGCCGCAAAGCTCGTCACCAGCATGCCTGAATTGCCATTGGGCCGCAGGGCCGTGTCAATCTCAAACAAATCGCCTTCGCTGGTTTTGACGGTCAGCCAGGTGATGAGTTTGCGCACCAGCAGCGCATACACCTCGCTGGCGTTTTCGTGGTCGTCTTCATAAACAAAAACGATGTCCAGGTCACTGCCATAGCCAAGTTCTTTGCCGCCCAGTTTTCCGTAGGCAATGATGGCCAGTTGCGGGGTGGCGCGGTGTTTGTTTTTAAGCCGCTGCCAGCACCAGCTCAGTGATGTGGCCAAGGTGGTTTCAGCCAGCGCGCTCAGGTCGTCGGCCACCTGCTCCACGCTCAGCACACCTTCGACATCGCGCGCCAGGGTTCTGAACACCTCGGCATGGTGAGCGCGACGCAGCAGGTTTAAACAGGTTTCTTCATCGTCTTCACCGGTGATTTGCAGCGAGGTCAAACGCGCCTTAAGTTCCTGCGCATAACTGCCCGCATCAAAGCGCTCATGCAGCATGGCATCGCTGGCCAGCTCATCAATCACACCCGGATGCATCAGCAAATAACGCGCTGGCCATTTGGCAGCACCCAGCAGCCGCAGCAACCGCTGGTGCACCTGCGGGCGCTCCAGCAGCAGCGCCAGATAGGTCTCGCGGCGCAGCAGCGGCTCTATCCAGTCCATGATGCGCAGGGCGGCTTCTTCGGTCACGCTGCCTTCACCTAGCCATAAGGCGGTGCGCTGCACCAGCTGACTCAGCCTTGCGCGCGACTCATCGCGCAGCCCCAGCACTTTGGGGTGGGTACGCCACTGCTGCAAACGCGCCTTGAACTGCGCTGGCCACTGGCTGGACAAATGGTCGAGCAAGTCGTCCAGCGCAGGCGCGGTGCTGGCTTGAAGCGCTGACGATCCCTTGGTGCAACCCTTGCACTCCGGCTTGCCACCCAGCAGTTTGTCAAACTCGCCTGCCACCAGCTCGCGGTGCGCGTCCAGGTCGTGCAAAAACAGGTAACTGTTGCTGTAACCCAGTGTCTGGGCAATCCAGGCCAAATCCTCATCGCGCGTCGGCAGCACATGGGTTTGCTGGTCGTCCAGGTACTGGATACGGTGCTCAACCCGGCGCAAAAAATCATAGGCGCTCACCAGTGCATCTGCTGTCTCCTGCGCCATCAACCCTGCATGTGCCAGGCGCTGCAAAGCATCGACGGTGCGGCGCGTGCGCAGCTCGGGGAACTGCCCGCCGCGCACCACCTGCAGCAGTTGCACGGTAAATTCAATTTCCCGAATGCCGCCGCGCGACATTTTCACGTCGTTGGCACGCTCTGGCCTGCCCGCACTGCGCTTGGCCGCGTGCTCACGTATCTGCTTGTGCAAAATGCGCAGGGCGTCAAACACGCTGTAGTCAAGGTAGCGCCTGAAGACAAAGGGCAGCACAACCGTGCGCAAAGCCAGCGCAGAACCATTTTGCACACATGTTTGCGGTGCCACGACACGGCTCTTGAGCCAGGCAAAGCGCTCCCATTCGCGGCCTTGGGCCTGAAAATAGTCTTCAAGCGCTGACAGCGACAGCGCCGCCGGGCCCGAGCTGCCATGCGGCCTGAGCGCCAGGTCCAGACGAAAGACAAAACCGTGTTCGGTGGTCTCGCCAATCAGCGCGTAAATCGCCTTGACCTGATGCGCAAAGTACTCATGGTTGGAAATGCTGCCGCGCCGGCTGGTGCCGCTGTCCATACGCCCGGCAGTTTGACCGTCATGGTCGTAGACGTAAATCAAATCAATGTCGCTGGACACATTGAGCTCGCGCGCACCCAGCTTGCCCATGCCCACCACCCACATCTGGGCACGGCTGCCGTCGGGCGCCTGGGGCTCACCATACTGCGCATCAAGACGAGTTTGCGATTCCTGCATCGCTGCATCGAGCGCCAGCTCGGCCAGCTCGGTCATGGCGCGGGTCACCACGTCCAATTGGGCCTGGTCGTCACAGTCCAGAACCACCAGCCGCTCCATCACCAGTTGGCGCAGCACGCGCAGTGATGCACTGGTGTCAAGACCCTGCTGGCGCAGGGCAAGCCAGGCAGTCTGCATGGTGGCATGAACGGGGGCGCCGTGTTCCAGCAAAGGCATTTGGGCTGGGTAGCGGCGGCGAATGCGCTGCACAAAACGCGAGTGGTCAGACGCCTTGATTTGCGTTGGTGCTGATGGGCTGGCTGGTAAAAACATCACACTATTTCACAAAGCTTCAAAAGTCCCGGTTTGAATGGCGCGTCACTGCGCAGCCCAGACAGTCATAATTCTCATGCTGATGATCCAAAAACCCACCCAAGCACCAACTCTTGCACCTGCACGCTGGCGATGGCTTGCTTTCGCAGCGCGCATTGCCGTGTGGGTGCTGCTCACTTTCTGGCTGCTGGTGGGTGCCACTTGGGCAGTACTTCACGGCTGGATTGTGCCGCGTATTGAAGAGTTTCGCCCACGGCTTGAAATCACTGCCAGCAAGGCCCTGGGTGTACCGGTCCGCATTGACCAGATAACAGCACAGTCACATGGCCTGATGCCGTCTTTTGAGCTGCAGGGTGTGACGCTGCAAGACAGCACCGGGCGCCAGGCGCTGCTTTTGCCGCGCGTGCTGGTGGCCTTGACGGCCACGTCGCTATGGGGCGGCGGCTTTGAACAACTCGTGATTGACCAGCCGGTGCTGGACATACGCCGAACGCTGGACGGCAAACTGTATGTCGGCGGCATTGAAATCGCTCAGGGCCGGGCCGACGGCAAGGCCATGTTCGACTGGTTTTTCTCGCAGACAGAATTTGCCATTCAGGACGGCACGCTGCGCTGGACCGACGAGCGTGCATCGGCCCCCATGCTGGTCTTGGAGAAGGTCGATGCGGTGATGCGCAACGGCACGCGGCGCCACGCCTTTCGCATGGACGCCACACCCCCCGCCATTTGGGGTGACCGCTTCAGTCTGCGCGGCCAGTTTCGCCAGCCCCTGCTGTCCAAAGGGGCTGGACAGTGGGCCGATTGGTCGGGCCAGCTGTATGCGGAATTCGGCCGTGTTGCCGATGTCTCGCAGATCAAGAAATACATGCCAAATACCTTGGATGTGGACCCGCGTGCTGGCAGCGGCAGCCTGCGTGCCTGGGCCGATGTGAGCAAGGGACAAATCAGCGGCACCACGCTTGATGTGGCCATGCAGGATGTTGATGTGCAGCTCGGCAAAACTCTGCAGCCGCTGGTTTTCAAATCTGTCATGGGCCGGGTGGGCGGCAAATTGCTGGCCGATGGCTTTGAGTTTTCTACCGAGAACCTGCGTTTTGACACGCCTGATGGCCTGCAGTGGCCGGGTGGCAACCTGGTCTTCAGCCGCGTGGGCACGGCAGGTACAACCGAGCAGAAAGACACGCTGAAAGCCGACAAGCTGGACCTGGCGGCCATAGCCCAGATTGCCAGCCGCTTGCCGCTGGGCACCAGCACCCACGCGCTGATGGCGTCGTTCGCGCCCAAGGGTCTGGTCGAGACACTGGAAGCGCGCTGGCAGATGCCAGCCGACAATGCCATTGAGGCCATGACCTTCAAGGCCAAGGGCCGCGTGACAGGCCTGGAAGTCAGCGCATTGCCAAGCGGGGTGTTGCGCCGCAATGCATCGCAAGGCACACCGCACCAGCAGCCCGGCCGGCCCGGCATCAGCGGTGGCGCGGCAGACTTCGACATTTCTGAGGCCGGCGGCAAGGCGCAGGTCAGCATCAGTCAAGGGCATCTTGATTTACCCGGCGTGCTTGAAGACCCTCGCGTGCAATTTGACAAGCTAGCCATGGACACGCAATGGACGGTCAACCAAGGCAAGCTGGACATTGCCCTCAAAAACATCCGCTTCAGCGGTGCCGACGCCGAGGGCACGGCGGACGCCAACTGGCGCTCCGGCGACAGCAAGCCTGGCTCGAAGGACGACACGTCGCTGGGTATTTTGGATTTGAAAGGCGTGCTGACCCGGGCCAACGGCGCGCGCGTGCACCGCTACCTGCCGCTGGTACTGCCTGAACCGGTGCGCCACTATGTGCGCGATGCGGTGTTGCAGGGTGATGTCAGCGATGTGGTATTTCTGGTCAAAGGGCCGGTCGACCTGATTCCGTTTTCAGACCCCTCCAAAGGCGATTTCAAGATATCCGCCAAAATCAAAAATGGGCGCATTGACTATGCGCCCAAACTGATTCAATCCAGCAAGGCTGCCGCCTGGCCGGGCCTGGTGGACGTCACCGGTGAGCTGGTTTTTCACCGTGCCGCACTGGACATCAACAACGCCGCGGCCCGGGTGGCCGGCTTGCCCGGCTTGCAGTTGGTCAAGGCTGATGCCCGCATCCCCGACCTGATGCAGGCGGCCACGCTTGAGCTGACGGCAAAGCTCAAAGGCCCGCTGGGCGAGGCGCTGGGTTTTGTCAATACATCGCCGTTGGCCGCCCTGACCAGGAACGTGCTGGCCAAGGCAACCGCCAGCGGCGTGGCCGACTACGCCCTGCGCCTGGACCTGCCGCTGAACGCGGTCAACAACACGCGGGTCAAGGGCAGCGTCACCCTGCCGGGCAATGATGTGCAGTTCACACCCGACTCGCCGCTGCTGACGCGGCTCAAAGGCATGGTCACCTTTACCGAGACCGGCTTTAGCGTGCCCGGCGCACAGGCCCGCCTGCTGGGCGGTGACGTGCGCTTTGAAGGCGGGATGCGTCCGGCCAACCGCAAAACGGCGCCCGGCGAGCTGGACAGCCCCGTGCTCTTCAAAGCGCAGGGTACGGTGTCCGCTGAAGGCTTGCGGCAAGCCAAAGACCTGGGACCGCTGTCCCGCCTGGCGCAAAGCGCCACCGGCAGCACCGCCTATACAGCTGCGCTGGGTTTTAACCGGAACGCCATAGAAGTCATCCTCACCAGCAACCTGCAAGGCATGGCCCTGGCCTTGCCTGCACCATTGAATAAAACCGCCGAGGCTGCTTTGCCGCTCAGGTATGAAAACACTCTGCTGCGCGAGTCGATGGCGCCTGGGCAAAAGCTGCAAGATTACCTGTCTTTGGGCGTCGGCCGTCTGCTGTCACTGGTGTACGTACGCGATATCAGCAGCGAGCCTGCGCGGGTGATTCGCGGCAGCATCGGCGTGGGGCTGGAACCGGGCGAATCGACCGCCACGCCAGACAACGGAGTCGCCGCCAACGTCAACCTGGCGAGCCTGAATCTGGACGCCTGGGAGAAGGTGTTTTCGAGCGCCGCGGGCACCCCTGCAGCCCTGACTGCGCCTGTCGCTGGCGCATCGCAGGCGCAAAGCTATCTGCCCAACCTGATTGCCATCCGCGCCAAAGAGTTGGTCATCAATGGCCGCAAGCTGAACAACGTGGTGGTGGGCGGCACGCGCGAAGGGCAAAACTGGCGGGCCAATATCGATGCCGGTGAGCTCAATGGCTACCTGGAGTTCAGGCAGCCCGGCACACCGGCCGGCCGGGTGATGGCACGACTGTCGCGTTTGAGCCTGGCAGCCAGCACCGCCAGCGAAGTAGAGAGCATCCTCGACGAGCAACCCGCCGGCATTCCAGCCTTGGACATTGTGATCAACAACCTGGAGCTGCGCGGCAGGAAACTGGGGCGGATTGAAATTGATGCGGTCAATCGCGCTGCTGCCACCTCCGCGACCACACGCGAATGGCGGCTCAACAAATTCAATATCACCACACCCGAGGCGGTACTCGCGGCCAGCGGCAACTGGGCCGCTGCCGATTCCCCAGCCAGCGCACCAGCCGCCTTACCGCGCGGGCCGCGCACGCCAACCGAACGCAGACGCACAACGATGAATTTCAAACTCGACATCATGGACTCCGGCGAGCTGCTCAAGCGCTTTGGCATGGGGGACGTGATACGCCGCGGCAAGGGCAAAATGGAAGGCCAGATCGCCTGGCTGGGCTCCCCGCTCAGCCTGGACTACCCGAGCATGAGCGGGCAGTTAAATCTCAATATCGATTCCGGCCAGTTTTTAAAGGCCGACCCGGGTATTGCCAAGCTGCTGGGTGTGCTGAGCCTGCAGTCACTGCCGCGCCGTCTGGCGCTCGATTTCCGGGATGTGTTCTCGGAAGGTTTTGCCTTTGACTTTGTGCGCGGCGACGTCGCCATCAACCAGGGCATTGCAACGACCAACAACCTGCAAATGAAGGGTGTCAATGCAGCCGTGTTGATGGAAGGCAGTGCCGATATTGCCAAGGAAACCCAGGACCTGCGGGTGGTGGTGGTGCCCGAAATCAATGCGGGCACGGCATCGCTGATCACGGCCGTGATCAACCCGGTGGTTGGCCTGGGAACGTTTTTGGCGCAGTACTTTTTGCGCCAGCCGCTGATCAAGGCCAGCACGCAAGAGTTTCATATTGACGGCAGTTGGGCTGACCCAAAAATCACCAAAGTTGAACGTACGCCCTGATGCAAGTCAGAACCCCGCACCGAGGTAAAACCCATGAAAATTGCCGCGATTCAAATGGTCTCCACGCCGGACGTGGCGCGCAATCTTGCAGCAGCCCGGCAACTGCTGGGCCGGGCGCGAGACGCAGGCGCCGAGCTGGCCGTGCTGCCTGAATATTTTTGCCTTCTGGGACACAAAGACACTGACAAGCTGGCCATCAGCGAAGCCTATGGCCAGGGCCCACTGCAGGATTTTTTAAGCCAATGCGCGGCCGATTTCAAGCTCTGGCTGGTGGGCGGCACCATTGCGCTAAAGGCCAGCGAAGCAGGCAAGGTGTACAACAGCACGCTGGTGTTCAACCCGCTGGGCCAGTGCGTGGCCCGGTACGACAAGATGCATCTTTTTTGTTTTGACAACGGCACCGAAAGCTATGACGAATCGCGTGTGCTGATGCCGGGCAATGCCCCTGCTAGCTTTGATCTGCCATCGGTTGACGGTCACACGTGGCGCGTGGGCTTGAGCATTTGCTACGACCTGCGCTTTCCCGAGCTGTACCGGACGCTGGCCAAAGACGGCGCCGACCTGCTGCTGGTGCCCAGCGCCTTTACCTACACCACCGGGCGGGTTCACTGGGAGGTGTTGCTGCGCGCCCGCGCCATTGAAAACCTGGCCTTTGTGCTGGCCGCCGCGCAAGGAGGGCTGCACGAAAATGGCCGCCACACTTGGGGCCATTCGATGGCGATTGACGGCTGGGGCCAGGTGATCGCCGAGCAGGCCGAGGGGCCGGGCGTGGTGCTGGCCGATGTGGATAGCGCCGCGCTGGCAGCGCAGCGCTTGCGCTTGCCAGCGCTTGGCCACAGATTGTTGTGAGCGCTGTCCGCAACATGCTGCGCATACGGCGCTCGGTGTTGTGGGCGCTGCTGGTGGCGCTGGTGCTCAGCCTGCTGGTCACACTGGTGTGGCTGGCAGGCCGCCATGAAAACCGTGAGATTGAAAATCGGCTTGAGCGCGATGCCAGCGAGGTGGTGGGGGACATTCGCAGCGGGCTGACGCGCAACATTCAAAGCTTTCAGGCGATGCAGTCCGGCGGTTCCAGCGTTGATGGCTGGCTGCTGGCCGCCGCCGAGCTGCTGCGTGGACACCGCGAGATCCTGCGGCTGGAATGGCGCAGCGACACGCTGGCCATTTTGAGCCAGGTCAACACACCTTACCGCACCGCGATTTTTGAGCGCTTTGGCCGCGACAACGCTCAGGCCGATGTGGCGTCAGCCTGTTCTGGCGCCAGGCGCCTGAGCGGCGCGGCGTATTCAACCAGCTATTTTGTGCCGCAAACCGATGGCTTGGGGCTGGAGGTGATGGATGTTTGCCTGCCCATCGTGACCGCCGGGCGACTGTCTGGCTACACCGTGGCCACCTATGCGCTGCAAGATGTGCTGGCCGAACTGGTCAGCAAGCAGTTGGCACGGGGGCAAAGCCTGTCGTTCACCGAGGCCGACGGCACGCGCCTGGCACTGCATGGCCCCGCCACGCGCGGTAGCCGGGTCTTTGTGGCGCGCCAGTTGCTCGACTTGCCAGGCAACACGCTGGTGCTGCGGCTGGAAAGCCGTCTGGGGTTGCAGGGGCTGTTCCCTAACGTGCTGACAGCCCTGGTGACCGCCATATCACTGGCGCTGATGGCGGTGCTGTTTTTGCTGGCACGCGACATGCGGCGGCGCCTGAAAGTCGAGCACGACCTGGGCGAGGCACTGGCCTTTCGCAAGGCCATGGAAGATTCGTTGGTGACCGGACTGCGCGCGCGCGACCTGTCGGGCCGGATCACGTACGTCAACCCGGCTTTTTGCCAGATGGTGGGCATGGCGGCCAACGATCTGTTGAACCACAGTTTTCCGTCGCCCTACTGGCCGCCGGAGCTGGCCGATGTCTACCAGCAGCGACAGACCATCCGCCTGGCCGGCAACAACCTGCCCCGGGAGGGTCACGAATCGGTTTTCATCCGGCCCGACGGCACCCGCTTTCCGGTGCTGATCATGGAAGCCCCGCTCATCAATGCCGCAGGCAAACACACCGGCTGGATGAGCGCGATTCTGGACGTGTCCGAGCAGCGCCGGGTTGAAGAACTCTCCCGTGCCAGCCAGGACCGACTGCAAGCCACCGCACGGCTGGCCCTGGTCGGCGAGATGGCGTCGCTGCTCAGCCATGAACTGAATCAGCCACTCGCAGCGATTTCAAGCTATGCCACCGGTTCACTGAACCTGCTCAAGCACACAGCGCACCCACCGCCGGCCGCGCTTTCACGTGATTTACAGCTCGCCGTCAGCCGCATTGCCGAGCAGGCAGAACGCGCGGGCAAGGTCATCAAAAGCGTGCGTGACTTTGTGCGCCGCCGCGACCAGGAGCGCGAAGCCGTCGCGCCGCAGGCCCTGCTCGACGCCGTGATGCCGCTGGTCAGTTTGCAGGCGCGCAAGTTGTCGGTCACGGTGGTGATGACGGTGGAGCCCCAGGCAGGCGCCGTGTTGTGCGACCGCACCATGGTCGAACAGGTGCTGCTGAACTTGGCGCGCAACGGCATGCAGGCCATGCAAAACCTGCAAGGCACAGCCAACCGGGTGTTAACGCTGCAGGTGCGGCCGGCGGCCTCCAAGGGTGCCAGCCGCTGGGTCGAATTTACCGTCATTGACCAAGGCGACGGCATTGCGCCAGAGGTGACCAGTCAGCTGTTCACACCGTTTTTCACCACCAAGGTTGAAGGCATGGGACTCGGATTAAACTTTTGCCGCACCGTCATTGAACAGCACGGCGGCTTTCTGAGCTTCGAAGCCGCCCAGCCCCGGGGGACGATCTTTCGATTTACCCTGCCTGCCGACGACCCCCACCTTTTTCTTTGAGCAGGACCACTGAATGGAACCCGTACAAGACGCGACCGTTTACATCGTTGACGACGACAGCAGTGTGCGCGAGGCCCTGGCCTGGCTGCTGCGCTCGCGCCGCCTTCAAAGTGAACTGTATGACTGCGCCGAAGACTTTGATGCGCGGGTGTCCCAAGGCTTTGCAGTGAGCACGCCGTCATGCGTGCTACTGGATGTGCGCATGGCTGGTCTGAGCGGCCTGGCCATGTTTGACAAACTGATTGGCTACGGCCTGCTGCCCACGCTGCCAGTGATTTTTTTAACCGGTCACGCCGACGTGCCCACTGCTGTGGCAGCCGTCAAACTGGGGGCGTTTGATTTTTGCGAGAAACCGTTTTCAGACAACGCGCTGGTTGACCGCATCGAGCAGGCGCTGGCGCTGTCTGCCGCTGCGCTGGCCCAGCACAACGCCAGCAGCAGCGTGCAAGCCCGCCTGGCCCGCCTGACCGACCGCGAAAAAGCCGTCATGCAACTGGTCATCAACGGCCTGCCCAACAAGCTGGTGGCCGACCAGCTCGACATCAGCGTGCGCACAGTGGAGGTGCACCGCGCCAGGGTGTTTGACAAGATGGGCGTGAAATCAGCCGTGGAGCTGACCAACTTCTTGCGCGATGTCAGCAAGTAATGCGCCTGTTACGCTATGATAATAGGAGCTGCTAACCCTTGCATTCATTGGTCTTCAGGCCTAAAAGATACCAGGAAACGGGGTGATCTTTATTCACCAGCAGATTATCAAATCCAGCTTGAAACTCATTTAGACTGTTCCACTGTGAACTATCCAGACAAACTAAACAGCCTTTTGCGCCCTGTGAGCACCGCAAAGCCCTTGGTGCTGGACTTGTTTGCAGGCTGCGGCGGTCTGGCGCTGGGTTTTGAAGCACAAGGTTTTGAAACACTTGGCTTTGAGATGGACGCGGACTGCTGCGCCACCTATAGGCATAACCTTGAAGGTGATTGCATCCAGGTCAAGTTGGATACAGATTACGTTTTCCCCAAAGCGCAAGTGGTCATTGGCGGCCCACCATGCCAGCCTTTTAGCGTAGGCGGTCATCAAAATGGTGTTCGCGACGCACGCGATGGATTTCCAGCTTTTATTTCTGCGGTGGAGCAAGCTCAGCCAGATATCTGGATGTTTGAAAACGTACGCGGCCTGATGTATCGCAACAAAGACTATCTGGATGCCATCATTGCCGAGCTTGAAAGCTTGGGCTACGTGGTCGAATTCAAGTTGCTCAACGCGGTTAACCATGGCGTTCCGCAAAACCGCGAACGCTTGATTGTGGTGGGGCATCGCGGCGAGTTCAATTACCCGCAAGTGCAAGGCCCGCGAATTACGGCTGGACAAGCACTGGACAACCTGGCGTCGCAAGCGCATCCCGATTCGAAGTTTTTGACGGCAAGCATGGATACCTACGTCGCCAAATATGAAAAAGCGTCTAGCTGCATTACCCCAAGAGACCTGCATCTTGACCGCCCCGCGCGTACTGTCACTTGCCGAAATCTGGCCGGTGCCACGGGAGACATGCATAGAGTTGTTCTACCAGACGGCCGTCGCCGCCGATTGACGGTGCGAGAAGGTGCGCGGCTGCAAAGCTTTCCTGACTGGTTCGAATTTCAAGGCAGTGAAACCAGCGCGTACAACCAGATAGGCAATGCCGTACCTCCCATGCTGGCGTACAACATTGCAGCCAGTTTTAGGGAGTATTTGGAATCGAAGCTGCGTTTGAGCAAAGCAAGCGTGAAAAAGCGCCGTCACCCTGCGCAGCTTCAGTTACTGGCCGCTTAGTTTTTATGGCGCGCTTAACCATCGTTCAAGTTCGAGTTAACGAAGCACTTGAAATACTTGGTGCGCTGTGTGTCCCCCTTGAGGGTTTGACGCCTCGGCGTCAAGAAAAAATGGCGAAAGCCTTTTTGGCAGTTGCCGGTATGCAGCCTAAAACACCTTGGGTAGATGCCAAAGACAGTGCCGATGGTCGTCAGCTCTTGTCGCGCCGAATCATTGCTGTCATGAACCAGTATTGGGGCGAATCCATCGCTGACAGTTCTTATGACGATATCAGGCGTAAAGATTTGGTATTGCCTGTAGCCGCACTGGTTGTACTTAACAGCGCTAAAAATCCAGATGCCAACACCAACGACGGGACACGCGGCTTTGCACTTAACCCGGCTGCGGCAAAAGCAATACGCGCATTTGGCACGTCGCTGTGGGCCAAGGAAGTGGCTGCGTTTTTACAAGGTCGTCAGTCGCTGGCCGATCAATTGCAGAGAGAGCGCAATCTGGCGCGTGTACCGGTTCAGATCAAAGAGGGTTTGTCATTAACGTTTAGCCCCGGTGCGCACAACCTGCTACAAAAACAGGTCATCGAAAGCTTCCTGCCTATATTCGGTTTTGGCGCTCAGGTTTTGTATGTGGGCGATACCGCAAACAAAAATCTGTTTTTAGACAAGGCTGGCCTGGCAAAGCTGGCTTTCTTTGAGCTGGCGCACGACAAACTGCCGGATGTCGTGGCTTACTCACAAACCAAAAACTGGCTTTATCTGATTGAGGCAGTTACGACCGTCAATCCTATTTCAGAATTACGCCGTAGAACATTGGCAGCACTGACAGCCGAATGTAAAGCTGATGTGATCTATGTCACCGCATTTGCCGACCGAGCAGCCTACAAGAAATTTGCGCACGACATCGCCTGGGAAACTGAGGTCTGGATCGCTGATGCTCCAGAGCACATGATTCACTTCAATGGCGATAAATTTTTAGGGCCGCATCGCTAGTTTTGCGGCGTCTTCAAGGCTTTTCAGACTGCTTTTTATCTTCTTCGGCGGTGTGGTCCTTCAATTCACCATTTTTACGGCCCGAAAACATCGTCCACCAGACAATGAACACCAACAAGAGCAGCGCGCCCAGCGCTTCAAGCAACAATAAAGACATGACACACCTTCACAAATGGCTGAGGACAACCGCGATTATCGCCAGCATGCTCTGCCTGGCCTCTTGCGCCGTGCGTCAGCAGCCGCTGCCAAGCTATCCACCATCGACCTTTCCTGCACCGCCATTGACCTCCACGCCGCCTGTCAGCATCAGCCGGGGCGACGATAGCGGGCCGCTGCCGCCCGTCATCATGCAAGCCAAGAGCCGCTGGGTGCCGGTGCGCTGGGCAGAGCTGCCGGGCTTTGAAGACGATGCCCTGTTTGAAGCCTGGAATGCGTGGCTCAAAAGCTGCGAGCGCCCCGGCCCCACGTTTGCGCCGCTGTGTGCCGATGCACGGCGCTTGAGCATTGCCAGCAGCGACGAGCAACGTGCCTGGATGGTGTCACGCCTGCAGCCGTACCGGATTGAGTCACTTCAGGGCGTGACCGAAGGTCTGCTCACCAGCTATTTTGAGCCGCTGCTCAAAGCCAGCCGCTCCAGCGGCAACGGCTATGAGGTGCCGCTGTACAAAGCGCCTGCTGGCCTGGGCAGCCGCAAGCCCTGGTACAGCCGCCAGGAAATTGACACCCTGCCCGAGGCGCGTGACGCCCTGCGTGGCCGGGAAATCGCGTACCTGACCGACCCGATTGACGTGCTGCTGCTGCACATTCAGGGCTCAGGCCGCTTGAGCATTGCGGAGCCCAACGGCCAGCAACGCGTCGTTCGTGTGGCTTTTGCAGGCACCAACGACCAGCCGTACCGCAGCGTCAACCAGTGGCTGCTCAGCCAGGGCGTGACCAAAATCAACCCCTGGCCAGACGCTACCAAAGCCTGGGCTGCGCAAAACCCGCAGCGCGTGCAACAGCTGCTGTGGAGCAACCCGCGCTACGTGTTTTTCAGGGAAGAACCTTTGACCGAGCTGGACGCCGCCTTTGGCCCCAAAGGCGCACAAGGCGTACCGCTGACGCCGGGCCGCTCCATTGCGGTAGACCCTGGCAGCATGCCTTACGGCACGCCCGTGTGGCTGGCCTCACGCGGCATGGCGGGTAAGCTGCAAAAGCTGGTGTTTGCGCAAGACACCGGCAGCGCCATCGTAGGTGCGGTGCGGGCCGACTACTTTGCCGGTACGGGCCCCGAGGCCGGCGAGTTTGCGGCCAAAGTCAACCAGAGCCTGCGCCTGTGGGTGCTGTGGCCCAAATAAACCTAGAAAAAGCAGTTGGATGCGCCGTCACCCAAGAGGCCAAAGCCAGCGAAGCGCAAAACCTGAGTGTTCATGCGGTCTGTGAGTTGTTGACGAGCGGTCAACTGCTTTTTTTAGGTTGAACCTAGAAAAAGCAGTTGGATGCGCCCGAGTGTGCCGCGCCCGGCGTGTCCAGCAAGGCGAGACAACGAAGCGGGCTACTGCCCGCGAGGCGGAGCAACGCAGCTGGGCGCGTTGGGAGCGGTGCAATCGGGCGCATAGCGCCGTCACCCAAGAGGCCAAAGCCAGCGAAGCGCAAAACCTGAGTGTTCATGCGGTCTGTGAGTTGTTTACCAGCGGTCAACTGCTTTTTTTAGGGTAACAGGCTCAGGTGATCAACGACTGCAACACGCCCGGCTCAAAGTGCTGCTCAATGTAGTCAGCCAGCCCGTCAAATACGGTGTCCAGCGTCGGGGCAGCGGCACCAAACAATGCATGCAGCACGGCTGGGTCTTCAAACAGGCCATGCAGGTAAACACCCAGCACATTGCCTTTTGCGTTTTGCCAGGCCAGGTCGTACGGCATGACTGGACACGTACCGTCGGCCATGTCGGCCCGTAATGCTGTTTGCCCATGGTGAATTTCATAGCCCGCCACTTGTGCGTGTGACAAGGCCGCCCAAGGGCCGGTGGTCTGGTTGAACCGGGTTTGCCTGTGCTGCACGGTTTTTGCCTCTTCGAACACCGTCACGACACCCAGCAAACCCAGCCCGGCGGCGTTACCCTCATCCATGGTTTCTATGCCGTGCGGGTCAATCAATGCCTCCCCCAGCATTTGCAGGCCGCCGCAAATACCCAGCACTGCCCCACCACGCGCTGCATGACTGGCCACTGCTTGATCAAGCCCTTGCTTGCGCAGCCAGGTCAAATCGCTGCTGGTGGCTTTGGAGCCTGGCAGGATGATCCAGTCGTTGTTTGTCAAGTCAGCCAGTTCAGCCGGGCTGCGCGCCCAAAGCAAACGTACACCCGGCACGTTTTTAAGCGGCTGGAATTCATCCAGGTTGCTGATGCGTGGGTAGGCAATGACGGCAATGGTTCTGCTGACTTGCCCGCTGGACCGGGTTCTGTCGTCAAAAACGCCATCTTCCTCGGGCAGGCCATGTTGCCACCACATGGGCAGCGTGGCAACTGTTGGCACGCCCGTCAGGTCTTGCAGCATTTGCGGGCCGGGGGCGAGCAGATTGGCGTCACCCCTGAACTTGTTCAACACAAAACCCTTGATGCATTTTTGCTCGGTCGCGTCCAGCATCGCCCATGTGCCGTACAGGTGCGCAAACGCCCCACCCCGATCAATGTCAGTGACCAGCAGGCAAGCCGCGTTGGCGTGCAAGGCGACACGCATGTTGACAATGTCGCTGTGCTTTAAGTTGATTTCTGCTGGTGAGCCTGCGCCTTCTATCACCACCACATCGTTCTCGGCCATCAGCTCGTCAAGTGCGCGCGCCAGCACCGGCCACACATGCGCACTGCGGTCACGCCAGTCGATTTTTGACAGTTCCGCGTTGACCCGCCCCATCAAAACCACCTGGCTTTGCGTGTCTTTTTCAGGTTTGAGCAATAACGGATTCATGCGAACTTCAGGTTTGGCGTTAGCAGCCAAGGCTTGAAAGTATTGGGCGCTACCGATTTCTCCGCCTGCAACAACACGCGCGTTGTTGCTCATGTTTTGCGCCTTGTAGGGGGCAACCTTCAAGCCTTGCCTGGCGTAGTGGCGGCACAGCGCCGTCGTCAGCCAGCTCTTGCCTGCCCCGCTGGTGGTTCCTAAAACCATCACGGCTTTTGCAGTCATGTCTTGCCTTTGATGTGTCGCCACGCATGGTGCAGGGCGTCTTGTGCTGCGGGCGCTTGCACGCTGATGCGCACATGGCCAGCCAGGCCAAACGAGGTGCAGTCGCGCAGCTTGATGCCGTGCTGGCGCAAGGCGGCTACATCAATAGCGACCCGGCAAACGAAAAAGTTCGCCAGACTGGGCAATACCGTCCAGCCCATAGCCGCACACAACGCGGTTTGCCGAGTTTTCCATTGCCCCAGCGTCGTCAGGCTGTCTGCCAGCCAGGTTTGCGTGTCCGCTTGCGTCCAGGCGCTGAGCATGGCCACACCGTGCGCGCCTATGGGCCATGACGGGCAGAGCTGATTCATGGTTTCAACACCGGCACCGGCATCCAAAGGCGCAATGGCATAAGCCGCACGCACGCCTGTCAGGCCCAGCGCTTTGTTGGGTGAATACAGTTGCCAGCTTTTGTCAACATCGCCTGCATAGGCCAAACCACCCGGCAAGCGCAGTGGCTCGTAAGCCCGGTCAAGCACGCTTACCGCGTGGCTGGCGCTATCGGCGCCCGCATCTGGCGCGCCAAGCGGACTTGATGGTTCGCAAGCCCAGCACAGATCGGCGACATCTGTGTTGACGACTTTCAAACCATGCGCTGCAGCCGCTTGGGCATAGTCGCCGTAGCCATGCGCGGGCAACCCAACCGATTGCCCGCCCTGCCTGGCCACCATGGCCGTGATGCGGAAAATAAATTCACTGGCACTTGCCGCCAGCACGACACGCTGCACATCCACGGCATGAAAAGCGGCCAGTTGCCCACGTAGCGCTGTGTAGCTGGCGTCCGGGTACTGGCTTGCGTCTGCCTGCTGGATGGCAGCCAGCGCCGCCGGGCACGGCCCGCAGGCATTGCTGTTGGTTGAAAAGTCGAACTGCACCGCACCGAAAGCATCGGGGCCGCCGTGAATACGCGGAGATTGAACAGTCATGACTTGAAAGCCGCTATCAATAAAAGAGCTGCCTGCCCAAATAAAATCGAGGCTACAACCACTTTTGATGCCTTTTTTTGAGCTGAAATGGTATCTCTTGGCTCGGGTGGCCTGCCCGATGGGTTCAAAACATAAACGCCTGGCTTTTGCAAACGCACGCCAAGAGCCAAGGCCATCGCAGCCATCGGCCAGCCGCTGTTGGGCGATGGGGTTTTGTGGGCTTCAGCCCGAAGTCTGGTGTAGTCAACCTCCGGCACCAGCAACTTCAGCAGCAGCCCTGTGATGCGCGCAGGCACCCAGCTCAGCAGGTCGTCGGCGCGCGCGGCCCACTTGCCGGCCCATTCCCAGTTCACGCCGTTACGCAGGCCCCGGTAGCCCCACATCGCATCGGCGGTGTTGGCAAAGCGGTACACCGCAGCGCCTGGCAAACCGAACAGTACAAACCAAAACAGGGGTGCAACCACCGAGTCATTGAGGTTTTCAGCCAGCGACTCGATGGCGCTTTCACGCACCTCAGACGCACTGAGCCTGGTCGTGTCACGGCTGACCAGCATGGCCAGCCGCTGGCGACCCGCATCCAGCGATTGGCCCAGGGCCAGCTCTACCGCCTGAACTTCAGAGCGCAGCATCGCCCACGCCAGCATGGGCTTGAGCGCCAAGCCCAGCAGCAGCGCAGCCGCCAGCCACGGCAACCGAGCAACACCCCATTGCAGGGTGCCAGAAACGATCAAAACCATAGCGGCTCCGGCACACCAGCAGGCTGCTGCACGCCAGAATGTCTTTAAATCACGAACGGCAGGCAACGGGTTTGGCTGAAGTCGCCGAGCCGCCCAGTTCAGGTAATGGCCCATCCAGACCACCGGGTGCAAGCGTGCAGGTGGCTCGCCGAAATATCGATCCACCACAAACGCCACCAGCAAAGCGCCAGACAGCGTCCAGGCCGAATCAACCATGGCAGGTTTGCCCGCAGGTGTGCGCAAACACCATGTCCGCCACATTTGTGCGGCGGGTCCACTTTTCGGCTTGCAGCATCGGCTGATCGTCAAACGCATGCACCGCGCCGAGGCACAACATGGCGATGGACTGGCTGCCTTCGGGCATCTCAGGCAGAGTGCGGCGACCAAAAACAGGCTGCATCAATCCTCAATGCCGCGCTGTGCCGGGATACCCGCCTTGAAGGCGTGCTTGACCATGGTCATCTCTGTCACGGTGTCGGCCAGCTCAATGAGTTCTGGCGGGCAGCGGCGGCCGGTAATGACAACGTGGGTGTGCGTGGGCCTGTCAAACAGTGTTTGCACCACTTCTTCAACGCCGCCCACGGCCTCCATCCAGCCGTAGATCAGCGGGTAGGTAAATTCATCGAGCACCACCATGAAGTACTCACCGCTCTGAATCGCTGCTTTGGCTTTGAGCCAGCCGTCGCGCGCAAGCTGGCCTGAGCGTTCCAGGTCCTGGCTCTTCCAGCTAAAACCGTCGCCCATGCCTTCAATCGGAATACCGAGTTGTTCAAACATGCGGTGCTCGCCAAAGCGGGCAGTGGGCACCTTCATGAACTGGAAGATCTTGATTTTTTGGCCGTGCACATGGGTGCGGCCAAAGGCGCGCAATGCGAGTCCAAATGCGGCAGTGCTTTTGCCTTTGCCGTCACCCGTGTTGACGATCAGCAGGCCGCGCCGCTCGCCCTCGGGTTTTTCATAGGGTTTGTCGGTGGGAGGTGTTTCGATTTGCATGGTTAATCCCTTAATTAGGGTCAGACTCCGATTAAATTTTTCGATTTTTGACTTAAATTTTGGGCAAGGCCACCCATTGGTCAGCCAGGTTGTGTATCGCAACGCGCTGGTTAAATACGTTTTCTACGGCCCGATGAGTGGCGGCTTGGGTCGAAGCCCCCTGGTAGGCAACTCGACCATTGGCCATGACCACCAGCTCATCGGCATGCAACGCAAACGATATTTCATGCAGCACGCTGATGACGGTTTTGCCGCTGGCGACCAGCGATTTAGCGGTCAAGAGCCAGTCGGTTTGATGCGGCGGGTCCAGGTTGGCCAGCGGTTCATCCATCAGCAGCACCTCAGCCTCAACGGCCAGCGCACGCGCCAGCAACACGCGCTGGCGTTCACCACCAGACAGTTGCCCGAGCGCCCTGCCCCGCCAGTCCCAGGCGTGGGTGGAGCGCAACGCTTTTTCGACGGCGGCATGGTCGTCAGCGCTGGCAGGTGCCAGCCAGGGCTGGTGCGGCAAGCGGCCTAACATGGTCACGTCATAAGCGGTCAGGTCATCAGCTGATGCTTCGCTAAAACTCCCCGAGCTTTGGCCTAGCCAGGACAGCTGCTGCGCCCGCTGTTTGGCGGGCAAGCTTTGTATAGGCTGGCCTAGCAATTGGACTGACCCTGTAAATGGCGTCAAGCCCGCCAGCACCTTGAGCAGCGTCGATTTGCCGGCACCGTTCGGCCCGACAATGCTGGTCCATCGGCGGCGTGAAAAATCAATGGAAACATCGCTTAAAACCTCGACATTTCCGAGTCTGGCCTTTATTTTGTCTGCACGAAGAGCTACTGAATCTATAGCATCAGTCACAACCCACCCCCTTGCCCGGTATGCCTGTGCATTAGCCACAACAAGTAGCCGCCGCCCAGCACAGCCGTCAGCACGCCAACGGGCAGCTCTTGGGGCGCCATCAACCAGCGCGCCATCACGTCAGCCGCGGCCAAAAGCACCGCGCCCATCAGGCTGGACAAAACAATCAAGCGGCCGTGCGTGGTTTTAACCACCGACCGCACCAGGTGCGGCGCGGCTAAACCCACAAACGCGATCAAGCCTGTCTGCGCCACGGCGGTGCCTGTGCTAAGCGCCAGCACGGCTACCAGGGCAGCGCGCATTTGCGGCAGTTGCAGGCCCAAGCTTTGGGCAGTCGCCTCGCCAAGTGCCAGGCCGTCGAGTACGTGGCTCATCAGCCAGGCAGCGATCAAGCTGACGCCGAACGCCAAGGCCATCACAGCGCAGGCCGTCCAGCCCACAAAAGCTGTGGTGCCGAGCATGAAGGCTTGCATGGCCTGCATGATGTCGGGCGTGAGCAGCAGGACCAATGACGTGACCGCACCCAGCACCACGCCCACCACCACCCCCGCCAGTAGCAAGCGCAGCGTGTGCTGCACGCCTTTGGCCAGCAGCAAGGTCAGCAGTACCGCCGCGACGGCACCCAAAAACGCAGCGCCGGTCAGCCCCAGCCGAAGGGCCCATTGCGTGGCCAGTGGCGACACGCCAAACAGCGCCATGGCCAACGCAACCCCCAGCGATGCGCCAGAGGCACTGCCCAGCAAATACGGGTCTGCCAGCGGGTTGCGAAACAGGCCCTGTGCCACCGCCCCCGCTAGCCCCAACAGTGCGCCAGCCAGCCAGGCGCCTAAGGTGCGCGGCAACCGGATGTCCCAGATGATTTGCATGGCTTGCGGGTCGTGCTGCATGTTGGCCACTGATTCAAAGCCTGTGCTCCCAACGGTGATGCCCAGCAGCAGCAAACCGCAGGACGCAACCAGCAGCAAAACCGATAAAAAAATCGCCTTCCGATTGGGCATGTTATTCATACGATTCCAGGCACTTGGCCATCAGCCGCGCCGCTTCAGCCATGCGTGGGCCAGGCCGCACCACCACGTCGGCATCACCCACGCCAAAGACGCAGACCCGGTTGTTCTTGACCGCCTTGATGCTGTTCCAGCCGGGGTAGGCTACGGCATTGACCATGCTGCGGTTGCCGATCATGATCACGTCAGGATTGGCGCGCACCACGTATTCGGGGTTCAGGCGCGGAAAGGGGCCCAGCTTGGCGGGCACCACGTTTTTAACGCCCAGGCGTGTGAGGGTTTCACCAATGAACGATGCCTCGCCAGCCGCATACGGCCCACGGCTGACTTCAAAATAAACCCGCGCTGTCTTGGCTTTGGCGGGCAGCGACTGCGCTGCTGCCGACACGCTGCTGTCGATGATGCGCCACAAGCGGTCAGCACCCTGGGCGTCCGGCACTGCCAGAAGCAGACCCAGCACCGAGAGTACGCGTTTAACATCCGCATGGGTTTTGGTTTCCAGTGCCACCACCTTGATGCCCAGCGCCTCAAGCCGTTCGCTCAAACGTGACTTGCCAGACACGAGCACCAGGTCGGGCTTCAAAGCCACGATGCCTTCAACGTTCGGGTCCATCCCGCCGCCGAGTTTGGGCAGGTTCTTTAAAGACTCGGGGAAATTGGAGTAACGGTCAACACCCACCAGGCGCTGGCATTGTTCCATCGCACACACGCTTTCAGTCAGTGACGGCAACATGCTGACAATGCGCTGCGGCGTTTGGGCGAAGGTGACGGTCACGCCCCGATCGTCTGTGACTTGCAAGGCTTGAGCTGAGCGGCAAAAAACCATCAGCAACATGAGCCATTGCTTCAATTTCAGGTTCATGGCGGGGCCTTTAGCGTCAAAGGCAAACCAGCTGCCATGAAAGTCACCCGCTCACACGCCGCAGCCACGTCCTGGTTCAGCCGTCCCAAGGCATCGACAAATGCACGGGTCTCGCGGCCCATCGGAATCACACCCAGTCCGATCTCATTGCCGACCAGAATCACGGGGCCGGGTGAATTCTCAATTGCTATTAAAAGGGTAGCTATTCGCCCATGTAATTGTTGGCTTGCAGGCCGTTTTTCTGGGTTAACTTGATCCTTTCCAGTCGTTTTGGCAACTTCGTGAGGCATCAAGAGATTGGTCAGCCACAGGGTCAGGCAATCGACCACCACCAGGGTCTGCGGTGCGCTGTGGGTTTGGATCGCCTCGCCCAGCGCTGTCGGCTCTTCAACCGTTTTCATGCCCGGCACGCGCTCAGCCCGGTCTTGCTGATGGCGGGCAATGCGTTCGAGCATTTCTTTGTCCCAAGCCTGGGCGGTGGCAATCATCACGGCTTGATGGCTGGGCGATGCGGCCAGCCAGTCACGCGCCAAGCATTCGGCGCGGCGCGACTTCCCGCTGCGCTGGCCGCCCAAAACAAGTTCGCTACGTGATTTCATCCCGTCAGTCCCGCCGACAGGCCGCCCTTGGGCGGGACAGCCCCCTCATCCAATGAAAGGGGCAGCGTACCGCCGAAGGCAAGCGAAGCGACAAGCGTGGGGGTCATGCCCCAGGCCATGATGATTTTGTGAATTTGCTCGACGCCGTCGGTCAAACAAGCGGGCCCCGGCTGCAAAATTTCGGCCGACTTGATTTCGAACAACTGGTCGTGTTTAACGGCGTTGACTTCTTGCCAACCCGGCCGGGCCCGCACATGCGCGGGCCTGAAGCGGCGGCCGCACCAGGAGCCAAAAATAATGTCGGGGTTGCGCCGCACAATCTCTGCCCCGTCGGCAATGATCCTGCCCTTGCCCATCGGCTCTTTGGCCAGCTCGGCAAAGCAGTCATCGCCACCGGCAATGCCGACCAGCTCAGACACCCAGGCAATGGCGCTGATGTGCGGGTCATACCATTCCTCAAAGAACACACGCGGGCGACGCTTCAAGGTTGCAGCCACAGCTTCAATTTCAAGCAGGCGACTTTGCATGGTTTGTATCAACGCCAAGCCTTTTTCAACCTGCCCAACCATCGCGGCCAACTGGTACATCATGGAAAAAATCTCGGCCACGCTGCGCTGGTTAAAAATCGTGACCTGAATGCCTTTTTTAACCAGCTGCGAGGCAATGTCGGCCTGCAGGTCTGAAAAGCCAATCACGCAATCGGGTTGCAGTTCAACGATCTTGTCGATCTTGGCGCTTAAAAACGCGCTGACTTTGGGCTTTTCTTCCCGTGCACGCGGCGGCCGGACGGTATAGCCAGATATGCCCACAATGCGCCGCTCTTCACCCAACAGGTAAAGCCATTCGGTGGGCTCTTCCGTCAGACAAACAATGCGTTGTGGGCCGTAGCTTTGGCCTGTCAAATGACCGCGCCAGTCCTGCGTTTTATCCAGCATGTCGATCCTTCAAAAACAGACCCGCCGCAGCTGTCGGGTTAGACGCAAACCAGGCGTGAAAGTAGCTGGCCTTGACCGGGCCGTGCACGTACAGCGCATCACCCTGCCCCCACAGCTTGCGGCCCGGTGCGGCCTGGGTGCGCGCCGCTACGGGCAACGCTGCGGCACAAGTCGAAGAGTGAAACGCGTGCCCACGCAGAACGCCACCGCTCATTTCAAGCTGCTGCGGCCCCAGAGCTGCCAGCCGCTTTTGCAGCTTCACGCTGCCAGGCAGCACACCCCACATCGGGCAGCTGTCATCACCAGAAGTGGTCAGTGTTTCAAACAGGGCCATCATGCCGCCGCATCCAGCCTTTGCGTTGCATCGCTCAGCTCGCTGGCAACAACCAGCCCCGCCAGGCCTTCGCGGTAATGCTGCAAGCCCCAGGCCAGAGCGCCAAACGTGTCGGCCATGGCGCTGGCGTCAATCACGGCCAGCACCGGCACGCCAAAGCGCTGGGCCAGGTCCGCTGCGCTGGGTTCGCCGTCAAACAAACCCATCACACCTTCAACAATGAGCAGGTCAGACTCGATAGCTGCGTCATGCAGGCGCTGCGCGCAGTCAGCTTCACCCGTCATCCACAAGTCAAGCTGATGGACCGGTTTGCCACTGGCCAAGGCCAGCCAGTGCGGGTCCAGAAAATCAGGCCCGCATTTGAACACCCGCACCCGCCGGCCCTGCCGCGCATGCAAGCGCGCCAAGGCAGAGGCAACCGTGGTCTTGCCTTGGCCAGAGGCAGGGGCAGCAATCAGGATGGCGGGGCAAGTTGCTACTGGTTTCATGGGTTGGTGGCTCTACGCTCAGAACAGTGGTCAAGACAATCACATTGCAAAAGATACCGACGCGAATGCATTGCGGCCAGGTATTGAAAAACTGTTGGCCAACATGTAGTTCTTGTTCGTGAGATTGTTGATACGAACTTGCAAGGACATGTTTTTATAGAAAGACCAGGCCAGGCCCGTGTTGATGACACTGTAGCCCGCGAGCACATCGCGTCCGGCACCTGCGACTTTTGCGTCCTGCCTATCGCCAGACATCTTCAACTCCCCGAAAATTTTGACCTGACCAATGCGGTGATGAATACTGGCATTCAATACGCTTCTTGCGACACGCACCAAGCGCAAATCGTTACTTGCGGCCACCGCGCTATAAGATTTTGGATCTGCATAATCGTAGGAAAGAGCGTAGCCAGTGTTGCCCGACTGCACACCAGCACTGAGCGTTACGCCGCGCAATACCGCCAATGAGCTTTGCACATTGGTGGAAGGAACGATGAAGCCCTGAACATTGTTTCGATAGACGACTGCACCCAGGGAAACGTTGGCTTCCTGATATTTGAGCCCTGTTTCAAGCGCGCGGTTTTTTTGCGGTGCCAGCGTTGGTGTTCCGAAACCGGGGAAATAGAGCTGATTAAAAGTAGGTGACTGGAAGCTGGTACCGGCGCTCGCAACCCATCGAAGGCTTGGCGTCAGCCGATACCCACCTGCTAGCGACCCATTGTTAAAGCTGCCGAATTGCGAGTTTTTGTCATTTCTGATCACCGCCAGCGCATTCCATTGATCGCGGTTCAGGGCGTATGACAGCAAAGTACTCTGTATGCGACGCTTGTTAATGGTGTAGACCGTTTCACTATCGACGGATTCGTTGCGGTTTTCCAGCGTCGCTGACAACACATCGCGACCAATGCTGAAATCGTTTTGCCAGGAATACTGGCTACGCGCCGTGTTAAAGCGACTGCTGCCGCCAGGCGCGCGATCCGAAACACGGTAGTAGTCGCTGACAGATTTTTCATCGTCGCCGCCCACAGTCACGATGGATTTCCATGATGGTAGCCATTGCGCGTCCCATCTGAAAATGTGGGTGCCTACTCGTGCCTTGCTGCGCGCATCAGACGTCAGTTTGGTCAGCGCAAGAGGGTTGGGGCTGGGCATGCCATCGAACTGGTACTCGGTATCGCTGCGCAGTAGGCCCAGTGAAATTGAATGCTCTTTATTGAGCTTGGCGGTCAACTTTGCATCAAAGCTCGCCGACTTGAACCCATCAAGATCGGGGTTGTAATTGGTAGACAGCGGATCAACGATAGCGCTGATTCCCGTCGCGCTTTCTCGCGACGCACCGAAACTATACGCTACCGATTTCTCCTCACCCATCGTGCCCCGTATCGACGCGCCCGATTGCCTATGCCCATCGGAGCCACTACCAAGCGTGGCATCCACTGCAATTCCATCAGATGGCGCACGCGTAAAAATTTGAATGACACCACCCACGGCATCGGGACCGTATAGTGCAGAAGATGCACCACGCAGAATTTCAATGCGCTCTATTCGAGAAAGCGGCAGATTTTCGTAAGAAACGCCACCGGTTGTTGCGGACCCGACCCGAATACCGTCGATCAAAACAATTGTCTGCGTGGTCGCCGCGCCCCGCAAAAATACACCCGTAGACGAGCGATAACTCCCGCTACTCGTCAACTGCACGCCCGGTTGCTGAGCCAAGACATCGCGCAGGGAGGACTGACCAGCTCGGTCTAATTGCTCACGAGTGATGATGGAGATATCAGCAATAGCGTCAGTGATGGGCGTTGCGACCCGGCTGGCGGTCACCACCAACTCTTTGAGCTGGGTGCCGTCGCTGGGCTGCGCCGAAACAGGAAAAGTCGTGGCCAGCGCGAACGGCAGCGCCGCGAGCCGCGCGCGATTAAAACCGATTTTCATGGAAACAAACAATCAACAATAAGCCCTCACCGGCTTCCCCGCCAGTGCATGAGCGATAAGAACGCATCACCTCTCGGAAACGCGTTCACCTTGTTGGCCGGTATCCGGGCTGACGAAACTGCACTCATCGCCTTCCCAAGCGCTTGTTCAGGGCACTCAGTGGCTACAGATGAATACTGGACAAAGGCCAAAAGTGATGACCTGAATCCGTTCGTTTGACCGTTGCGGGGGCAGCGCAGGTTGAGAGTTCTGGCGCGTTTGAGTGCAAACCCTGTCCTGCTTCCCGTTGAACTGCGGTGTGTGAACCACACCGCGAGCACCAACAGAGCCGATTCTACGCTTTGGCTTGTTAGTAAACCCTACAATTGGAGATGTATGTCCAATACCACCCAAATTGACCAGATCACGGAGCGCGTTGAACGCCTGTTGCTGCGCTACGAGGAATTACAACGCACCACTGCCCTGCTGACTGCACAGGTCAGTGCACTGACGCTGGAGCGCGACTCGCTGCGGTCCCGGCTTGGGGCTGCGCGCGCAAGAGTCGATGCGCTGCTTGAACGCCTGCCTGAAAACGCCACCCACAGCCAGTCCGCACCCTTGGGAGAGCCCTGATGAAGCAGCTTGAAGTCCAGATCATGGGGCAAAGCTATTTGCTCGGCTGCCCACCCGACGGCGACGCGCGTCTGCTCGATGCCGTCAACCGGGTCGATCTGGCAATGTGCAAAATTCGCGACAGCGGCAAGATCAAGGCACGTGACCGGATTGCTGTGCTGGCGGCCCTGAACTTGGCGTTTGAAGTGCCTGAACCATCCGCAGCAGTTCAAAGCGCCGCCCCCAAACAGGCCGACCCCAGCCGGGACGAGGCGCAACTGTCTGCCTTGCTGCAGCGTCTGGATATGGCCTTGGGGCAGGACGGTCAGCTGCTTTAGCCCGGTAGGCCTACAATCCGCATCGTCTGCAGTACGCGCTGGGCTTTATATTTCCTTGTACCAATGCTTTTAATAGCACGGGCTTGGTAAATTGCCTGACTGGCGTGCCCGTCTCGCGTTAGACGAGCCCAAAGCCAGGCTGCCCTCGCCCACCTGAACCCTGGTTCAGGATGACGGCTCAGCGGTATTGCAGACACCTTGAACAATCAAGCCAAACCCAGCTTTTGCGCCAGGCCGATGCGTTGCAGCTTGCCGGTTGCGCCTTTGGGAATCTCGTCCATGATGAGGATTTTCTTGGGCACCTTGAAGTCTGCCAGCTTGGTCGCGACAAACTCACGTATCTCCCGGTCTGTCGCGGTTTTTCCTTCACGCAGCACCACAGCTGCGGCAACTTCTTCGCCCAGTTTGTCATGCGGCATGCCAAAGGTCACAACCTGCGCCACGGCGGGGTGATCCATCAGCGCTTCATCGACCTCCCGCGGTGATATTTTTTCACCCCCCCGGTTGATGATTTCTTTCAGGCGGCCTGTTAGCGTGACATAGCCGTCGCTGGTGATCGTGCCTTGGTCGCCCGTGCGAAACCAACCGTTGATGAAGCCTTCTGCATTGGCCTTATCGTTGTTCTCATAACCCAGCGTAACGTTTTCGCCGCGAATCACAATCTCGCCGATGTCGCCAGCTGCCAGCAAGTTGCCCGAGTTGTCCATGATGGCGACCTCAGGGCCGGCAGCAATGCCAACAGAGCCAGGAATGCGTTTACCTGGTGGCAGCGGGCTGCTGGCCATTTGGTGCGCAGCTTCCGTCATGCCGTAAGACTCAATCAGCGGGGTTTTAAACACCCTTTCAAGCTCGGCAATCACCTGCGGCGGCATGGATGATGAGGACGAACGGATAAAGCGAAGCGGGTTGGCTTCAATCACGTCCATGTTGTTGGCCGCGCGAGCCAGGATGGTTTGATGCATGGTGGGTACAGCCGTGTACCAAGTGGGCTTGCACTCTTTCATCCAGCTAAAAAACTTGAGGGCATTGAAACCAGGTGTGCAAAAAATCATGCTGCCGACGGCCATAGGCGCCAGCACGCCGGCAATCAGTCCATGAATATGAAAAAGCGGCATGACGTGCAGTTCACGGTCGGCGCTCGTGAGCTGCAAGGTGTGGCTGATGTTGCGCGCCGACGCGCACACATTGCGATGCGACAACGGCACAATTTTGGGCCGTGAAGTGGTGCCCGAGGTGTGCAAAATCAGCGCCACATCGTCGGCTATGGCTGGGCCAGGCAAAGCCGCTTGGCCTGTTTGGCTGGATGCCAATTCGAAATTGCCTGCGCCGCGCTCGGGTAGGGCTTTGAGTTCAATGACCGCCATACCCAGTTTGGCAGCGACCTCCAGTGCAGGCGTTTGACTGCCAGACGCAACGATCAAGGCCTTGGCTTTCAAGTCACTCAAATAAAACTCAAACTCGTCAGCACGGTAAGCCATGTTCAGGGGCGCGGCGGTACACGCACTCGCCACAGCGACGAAAGCGGTCGCCATTTCAGGGCAATTGGGCAGCACGATACCAACCCGGTCACCCCGTCCAATGCCCATGGCATTGAGGGCGGCGGTCGTCTGCGCAATGAGCTGGTTCATGGCACCGTACGACAGCGCTACGCCGCCGGGTGCCATCATGGCGGTGGCTGCGGGAGATTGCAGCGCAATCATGTCATGGAGTGTGGTGAAGTGAGTCATGGGACAAAGTTTAAATTCAAGAAATTCTGAGCGTTGCGTTGTGCTGCTGGAGGTTTTTTGCCAACAAACTGGCCAGTGCATAGACGGCATGAATGGTCGGCGTCGGGGTCTGGGTGATGTGCCCAAGCTCTAAAACAGCGGCGACCAGCGCTTGCAATTCGAGTGCCCGACCCTGCTCAACGTCTTGCAACATCGAGGTTTTGTGTGGCCCTACCGCCTGCGCACCTGCGATGCGCTTTTCCAGACTGACCTTGAATTGCACACCCAGCTTTTCACCAATCGCCTGGGCCTCCGTCATCATGTGGGCGGCCAGCTCGCGCGTGGGTGGGTACAGGCAAATGTCTTCAAGCGTCGCATGCGTCAGGGCGCTGATGGGGTTAAAACTCAGATTACCCCACACCTTGAGCCAGATTTCCGAGCGAATATCCATCGAAACCGGCGCTTTGAAGCCCGCGCCTTTGAAGGCATCACTGATGGCGCGAATGCTCGGCGTGTCAGACCCGTCAATCTCGCCGAGCGTGAAGCGGTTGCCTTCAATCACCTTGATGACACCGGGGCGAATCACTTCACTGGCGGGATACACCACGCTGCCGATCACACTGTCGATCGGGATGGACTTGGCTATCAGGCCATCGGGGTCAACCGCACGCACTGGCATGGCGGTGTAATTGCCCGAAAGCTTGTAAAAGTACCACCAGGGAATCCCGTTTTGCATGGTCACCACGCGGGTAGCGCTGTGCATCAAGTGCGGTAAATCAACGGCAACGTCAGCCACCTGGTGCGCCTTCAGGCCCAGAATCACCACGTCCTGCGAGCCTGCTTCGCGGATACTGGAAGTCGCCTTGACGGGCTTGGCCAGCAGTTCGTTGCCATTTTCCTCAATCAGCATCAAACCGTTTTGTTTGACCGCCTCCAGGTTGGCCCCGCGCAAAATCAGCGTGACCTCGTGGCCACTGAGTGCCAGCTTGACCCCCAACATGCCGCCTATGGCACCCGCACCAACGATACAAATTTTCATTTCAAGCTTCTACATTATTCGAATTCGACACATACGTGTTTTTCAAAACACCGATGCCATCAATGACCACTTCCACCACTGTACCCGGCTTGATGGGCAAGACGCCGAGCGATGTGCCGCAGGCAATCACATCGCCAGGGGCAAGCGTCATCTCGCGTGACAGACTGGAGACGATCTGCGCAGGTGAAAAAATCATGTCGCTACAGGGGTAACTTTGCCGCTCACGTCCATTGACCAGCGTGCGCACTGTCAGCGCCTTCCAGTTGAGCCCGCTGGCAATGACGGGGCCAAAAATGCCGAAGGTGTCAAAGCTCTTGGCGCGCGTCCATTGTGCAAATGATGCGTCCCGCGTGAGCAAGTCCAGTGCTGTCACGTCGTTCACGCAGGTCATACCAAAAATCGCATCTGCCGCCTCATCAACGCTGATGTTCTTGCAGGTTTTACCGATTACCAAACCAAGTTCGCCCTCATACACCACACGGCCGTCATAGTGAGCGGGTGCGTTAAAAGGCTGTTCATGCGCGCAATAGCTGCTAGCCGCCTTGATAAACCACAAAGGTTCGGCAGGCAGACTCAAGCCCTGCTTGGCCGCTTGGGCGTGGTAGTTGTTCCACAAGCCGATGAATTTACTGGGCATGCAGGCCAGCGCAGGGACAACATCGACCAATGCAATGGATTGCCCGGTGCGCTCAGAGCCGCCAAACATATCGCCCTGGCAGACTTCAATCGTGTCGCCATGAAGCAAACCAAACCCAGCTTTGCCACCCGCCTCATAGCGTATCCATCGGTTTACAGTCATCATCAACGAGCCTTCATAGCCTTGACCACCGCGCCAATCAGGGGCCAAAACAACATGACCAGGGCCAGCGCGGTGATGCTCGCGACCAAGGGATTGGACACAAACACCAGCATGCTGCCGCTGGATCCCAGCAAAGATTGCCTGAAGGCATTTTCAGCCATGTCCCCCAGCACCAGCGCCAGCACCAGCGGTGCCAGCGGGTAGTCCAACTTTTTAAACACATAGCCCATCACACCAAAACCCATCATCAGCCACACATCAAACATCGAGCTGTGCACCGTGTAAGCGCCGACCGCACAGATCACCAAAATCACCGGGGCAATAATGGAGAACGGAATCCGCAAGATCGCGGCAAACCAAGGCACGGTCAGCAACACCACAATCAGCCCGGCAATGTTGCCCAGGTACATGCTGGCAATCAGACCCCAAACAAAATCTTTTTGCTCCACAAACAGCAGCGGCCCAGGCTGCAGACCCCACACCAGCAGGCCACCGAGCAACACGGCCGCTGTGGGGGAGCCAGGAATACCTAGCGTCAACATGGGCAGCAGTGCGGCAGTACCGGCGGCATGGGCGGCGGTTTCAGGGGCGATAACGCCCTCAATATCGCCCTTGCCAAAGTTGCCTGGGGTTTTTGAAAATCGCTTGGCAAGACCGTAGCCCATGAAGGAAGCTGGGGTTGCACCGCCTGGCGTGATGCCCATCCAGCACCCAACGGCTGCGCTACGAATGTAGCTGAGCCAATAGCGGGGTAATTTTTTCCAGGTCTCCAACACAACTTTGGCGTTGATCTTGCCGTCTTTTCCTTTGAAGGCCAGGCCCTCTTCCATCGTCAGCAAAATCTCGCCAATGCCAAACAGGCCGATCACCGCGATCAAAAAATCAAAGCCTTTCATCATTGGCTCAAAACCAAACGTCAGCCTTAACTGGCCGGTGACGTTGTCCATGCCAATAGCAGCCAGCGTAAAGCCAAGGAACATCGCCGCCAGCGTCTTCCACGGTGCGCCCTTGCTCATACCCACAAAGCTGCAAAAGGTTAGCAGCTGAACCGCAAAAAATTCAGGCGGACCAAATTTGAGCGCGAACTTGGCAACCAGCGGCGCTAAAAAAGTAATCATCAGCACCGCTACAAACGCACCGACAAATGAGGAGGTAAATGCTGCCGTCAAAGCTTGGCCAGCGTGGCCTTGCTGGGCCATCGGGTAGCCGTCAAAGGTGGTGGCCACTGACCACGGCTCGCCCGGAATATTGAACAGAATCGATGTGATTGCCCCGCCGAACAGGGCGCCCCAGTAAATACAAGACAGCAAGATAATCCCGGATACGGGGCTCATGCTGAAAGTCAATGGGAGCAAAATCGCTACGCCATTGGCTCCGCCCAAGCCCGGCAACACACCGATCAAAATGCCCAGCACAATACCCAGCAGCATCAGCCCGACATTGGCGGGTGACAGGGCCACGGCAAAGCCCTGAAACAAAGCTTGAATTTCTTCCACGTCAGTACCCCAGTGCGGCTTCTAGTGGGCCTTTGACCAGGGGCACCTTGAACCAGATTTCAAACATCACAAAAAGCATCACCACAACGATGAGAGATGTCAACCCGGACTTTAAAACGCTGAACCTGCCCTGCCAGCGCATGAAGACAGCGATGAAAATCAAAGACGCCACATACAGGCCCAGCCACTGCATCGCCGCGACGTACACAAGGCAGGGCAGAAAAATGGCCAGCACCAGCTTGATGGCTGGCTGCGATACAAACGACTCGGCTTTGCCGGACTTCAAAGCCAGCAGCAAGTTAACCGCGCTGGCCAGGTTCATCAACAGGCCGATATAAAACGGAAAGTATCCGCTTTGCGGCCCCTCTGGGTCCCAGCCTGCGCCGATACGGGAGCTGTCCCACATCACCACACTGCCGACCAATAGAAAGAAAACGGCGGTGACTATTTCAAGAGTTCGCTTGGAGGCCGCGCTGACCTCCACTTCTTCAGGTGCTTTCTGCTGCATGAAAGTTTCCAATTTATTTGGCGACGAATCCGGCTTCCTGCATCAACAGGCGATGGCGGATTTCTTCATTGGCAACCCAGCGCGCAAACTCGGCTCCCTCCATAAAGGTTTGGTTGAAAGCGCCTTCATCCATGAACTTTTTCCATTCCGGTGTCGCTCGGACTTTTTTCATCAAGTCAACGTAATACGCTGTCTGTTCCGGCGTCACACCAGGGGCCATAAAGATGCCGCGCAGCATCAGGTATTCCACATCCAGTCCGCCCTCCTTGCAGGTGGGAACGTCTGACCACGCCTTGTCAGCAATTTTGTCTTTGTACGCTAATCGCTTGCCATCGAATACGCACAAAGGGCGCAGCTTGCTGCCGCGCCATTGAGCCACGGCTTCAATCGGATTGTTGACGGTTGAATCAACATGCTTGCCCACCAGTTGCACTGCCACTTCACCGCCACCCTTGTAGGGGACGTATATAAACTTGCTACCCGTCGATTTTTCAATCAGTGCAGTGATGATTTGATCCTCCTGTTTGGAGCCAGTCCCACCCATTTTGAGCTTGCCGCCCGCGGCCTTGGCGGCCGCCAGGTAATCCTGCGTGGTCTTGTAAGGCGTTTCAGCATTCACCCAGAGCACAAACTCATCGAGTGACAGCATGGCGACGGGCGTCATGTCTTTCCAGCTGAAAGGTACCCCCGTGGCCAAGGGTGTGGTGAACATATTCGACAACGTGATCACGATTTTGTGCGGGTCGCCCTTGGCGTTTTTGATTTCCAAAAAGCCCTCGGCGCCTGCACCGCCACCCTTGTTGACGACCACCATTGAAGTTTTCATCAACTTGTTTTTGGTGATGATGCCCTGAATTAGCCGCGCCATCTGGTCGGCGCCGCCGCCCGTTCCTGCAGGCACAACAAACTCTACATTCTTCGTGGGCTGCCAAGGCGCTGCATGCGCTGCAAAGCCCACAGCTAAAGCTACACTTGCCACTGTTTTTATCGTGCAATTAAAAAGTAAGGCCAAGCGCATCGTCGGGCTCCTGTGATAGTTAACAACTGGACGGGACAAACCGAACTTCAGTTTAACTGCGCAGTTCATAAAGATACCCGTTCGTTTACGAGTAAAAACCCCCATTCGCTTTCCTTTAAATATGCTGCTTGAACCCCTCCTCGTTGTTGAACTTGCCGTGCTCGGCGTAGGCACTGGCTTTCTGGCTGGGCTTTTGGGCATAGGCGGAGGAATGCTGATGGTGCCATTCATCACCATCATCATGTCCAACCGCGGAGTTGCGCCTGATCTGGCGGTCAAGATGGCGATCGCTACGTCAATGGCGACGATTATCTTTACCTCCATATCCAGCGTTTGGGCACACCACAAGCGCGGCGCGGTGCGTTGGGACATCGTCAAACGGCTGGCACCTGGTATTGTGGTAGGCGGCCTTGCGGGTAGCCTGAGTGTTTTCGCGCTGCTCAAGGGTTCGTACTTGGCTATCTTCTTTGGTCTGTTCGTGGGTTTTTCGGCCACGCAGATGTTTCTGGATAAAAAACCCAGGGCCGCACGCCAGTTGCCGGGCACAGGCGGGCTGCTGACAGCTGGCGGCTTCATTGGATTTTTATCCGGCCTGGTAGGCGCTGGCGGTGCTTTTATCAGCGTGCCCTTCATGACCTGGTGCAATGTCGCCATTCGCAATGCTGTGGCGACATCAGCGGCACTGGGTTTTCCGATTGCTCTGGCCAATGTGATGGGCTACATCATCAGCGGTCAGACCATACAAAACCTGCCAGCTGGCGCATTTGGCTACATCTGGCTGCCCGCATTGGGGGTGATTGCAGTGTGCAGCTTTGTGGTCGCACCGCAAGGGGCAAAAGCGGCGCACACGCTGCCGGTGGGCAAACTCAAGCGGATCTTTGCCAGCGTCCTTTATCTACTGGCCGCGTACATGCTCTATAAAGGCATGGCAGCGTAAGCAAGCACCGGTGCCGATATGACCGCATGCCATCCTCGTCGGCGTCGAGCCAATCGCCAGGGCGAACACACACACCGATGTTTTTGAACACGTTCGGCAAAACCCTGAAGTTGCCTGACGCATCATTTTTATGCGCATCGCAGTGGTCGCAAGTGACAAATTTCAGGGCGTTTACCGGGAACATGATGGGTTCTTTGAAATGCCTCAACATTGCGTTTTCTCCTCTGAAAAGCAACTTAACGTTGTTGTTTTTGATTTTCAGAAGCAAATTAGCATCACAAAACATCAAAAAAGTGCTTTTCCCCTATGAAAACTGCTCTTTCTCCAGTAGCATCCGCAGTGCTGTCGGGGAGTAGTTTTCTCTGACAGTGATTTATCAACTTCTAGAAGGAAAATCAATCATGGCAACTGCAAAAAAAGCACCGGCAAAAAAAGCGCCCGCAAAAAAGGCTGCTCCGGCAAAGAAAGTAGCTGCGAAGAAAGCAGCCCCAGCGAAAAAAGTCGCCGCTAAAAAAGCAGCACCCGCCAAGAAAGTAGCCGCCAAAAAAGCAGCACCGGCCAAAAAGCCAGCTGCCAAAAAAGCGCCTGCCAAAAAGCGGACTCCTAACGCTGCGTTCATGAAGGCATTGACACTGAGCCCTGCCTTGGCCGCAGTGTTGGGTGACAAGCCGCTGCCGCGCACCGAGATCGTCAGCAAGCTGTGGGTCTACATCAAGGCCAACAAACTGCAAGACAGCGTCAACAAGCGCATGATCAACGCAGACGCCAAGCTGAAAGCCGTTTTCGGCAAGGCCCAGGTATCGATGTTCGAGATGGCTGGCCTGATCGGTAAGCACGTCAAGTAATCTGCCCTAGGGTAGACATGAAAAAGCCGGTGAAAGCCGGCTTTTTTTATTGGTTTTAGATATGTTTTAGTGCTCTAGCCCAATTAATACCTGAACTAGCAGCTACAAAAATCGTAGTAGCAGGACTAAAACTTTTGTGGCCGCATCACTTCAATGTCAGAAAAAAACAGGCGCACGCCATAGTTGCTGGCGTATTGGGCAATGACATGGCTGGCCATCGCGTCGGCCACAGCCGCATCGCAAATGATCTTCATCTCTATCATGCGGTCAGCGTCCCAATTGCCTTCATGCGTCGCGTTTTGGGAGCCTCCACGAACGTCGTACACCGTGTAACCCTGTGCACCCAGACGCTTGGCATCGGCGATCAGTGACTTTTCAAGAATGGCCTCGGTGATGATGACCAGCAGTTTTTTTTGATGTTTAAGCATAGTGGGTGACTCTATGTGGCGTGCCGATTTAGCTGAGGACTTGCGCCAGCTTTGAATACAGCGGGATTCCGAGCAAGACGTTAAAAGGAAAGGTAACGCCTAAAGCCGCTGTGATGGATAACGCGGCGTTGGCTTGCGGTACGGCAATCCGCATCGCGGTAGGTGCGGCAATATAGCTGGCGCTGGCCGCCAAAGCCGCCATGATGGCGATGCCGCCAGTACTCAAGCCCAGCGCCTTGCCGCCCAAAGCGCCGAACACCGCCAGGCCCATAGGCGCGAGTAATGCGAAGGCAATCAATTTGGCGCCGTAACGTTTGAGCTCGCCCAGCCTGCCACCAGCTACCAGCCCCAGCTCCAACAAGAACAGCGCCAGCACGCCTTTGAACAGCACGGTAAAGAGCGGTGCAATCGGTGCCGTGCCAGCCTCACCCATCATGGTGCCAATCACCAAACCACCCACCAGCAGAAAAACCGACTTACCCAAGAAAACGTCATGCGCCAATGCGCGCCAGTCAAATCCGACTTGAGTGCCAGAGCCACCACCCAGCTTCTTTTCAGACCACCGCGCCAAAGCGATACCCATCACGATGCCGGGGGCCTCTAACAAGGCCACCCAAAGAGCAGCATGCGATTCAAACGGGATGTTTCTATGCGTGAGGTATGCGCTGGCCACGGCAAACGTCACCACACTGACCGACCCATAATGCGCTGCGACCGAGGCCGCATCAAAACCATTGAGCCCGATCAAGCGCCTGAGCATGGGGTACAGCAACAGTGGAATCAACAAACCCAAAACCAGGCAAAACAACATTTGTGGAACGACAGCATCCAGGCTTTGTTTTGACAGCTCAACCCCGCCCTTCAAACCAATCGCCAGCAACAAATAAATTGAAAGCGTTTCGTACAACGCGCCAGGCAAAGCCAAATCACTTTTGACCAGCCGCGCCAAAAGGCCCAGCAAAAAGAAAAGTACAACGACATCGATCATCAACAAGTCTCTGGTTAGGGTTTGGCAGCTAGCGCCTGGCGGGTAATAGCCGACAAGGTAGCGCGAGTGGTGATGACCTCGGCGTCTAGCACGATTTCTATCAAGGTACCTTCGCTGCGCGCCAGCGCAGCCAGCAGTTCGCCCTCAAACTCTGCCGTTTTGGTTACGCGTACCCCCGCATAACCGTAGGCGCGACTCAGCGCGGCAAAGTCGGGGTTTTGCAAATACGAGCCGCTGGCGTGGTTTGGGTAGTCGCGCTCCTGGTGCATGCGGATGGTGCCGTACATGCCGTTGTTCAGCAGCACGATGATGGTTTTGGCACCATGCTGCGCGGCGGTGGCCAGTTCTTGGCCGTTCATCAAGAAGTCGCCGTCGCCGGCCATCGTTAGCACGACGCGCCCGGTGGTAATGGCGGCGGCAATACCCGCTGGCACGCCGTAGCCCATGGCGCCAACCGTGGGTGCGAGTTGCGTTTTGTGGCCCTTGACCAAGCCGTGGTGTTTGTAAAAACGGTGTACCCAGCTGGCAAAGTTACCTGCGCCGTTGGTTAACACCGCATCAGGAGGCAAATGCTGTTGCAGCAAGCCGACGATGACGGGCATGTCGATGTCGCCGGGTAACTTGTCTGGTTGCAGGTTAGAGATGTAATCGGTATTGGCCTCAAGCGCCCATGCCTCCCAAATCACGTTTACAGGGGCTGTCAGCACCTCCAGCGACCGGGCTGCAGCGTTCATGGTGGCATTGATAGCCAAGTCGGCTTGGTAGACGCGGTTCAGCTCTTCTGCGCTGCTATGGATATGCACCAGCTTTTGCTTTGGGCAAGGTGCTTGAAGGAGCGTGTAATTGTTGGTCGTCATTTCACCCAGGCGCGGGCCAATGGCGATGATCAGATCGGCCGCTTTGACACGCGCGGCCAGCTTGGGATTCAGACCAATCCCGACGTCGCCCGCATACAGCGGGTGGTGGTTGTCAAAGGTGTCCTGAAACCTGAAGGCATTGCCTACCGGCAAGCGCCAGTTTTCAGCAAAGCGTTGCAGCGCCTGTGCGGCTTGTGGTGTCCAGCCGCCACCGCCGGCAATGACGAAGGGACGCTCGGATTCAAGCAGCATTTCCCGCAGCGTGCGCAGCGCGCCGGGATCGCTCCAGGCTTGAACTGCCTCCACACGGGCCAGTGGCTGGGCAGCTGTCATGCGGGTCAGCATGTCTTCAGGCAACACCAGCACCACGGGGCCAGGCCTGCCGTTCATGGCAGTGGCAAAGGCGCGTGCTACATATTCAGGAATTCGGTCGGCATCATCAATTCGCTCGACCCGCTTGGCAAAGCCACGGGTCGAGGGGCCAAAAAAGGCCTGGTAATCGACTTCCTGAAACGCCTCGCGGTCCCGGCAGTCACTGGCGACGTCGCCGACCAGCAGCACCATAGGTGTCGAGTCTTGAAACGCCGTGTGTACACCGATTGATGCGTTGGTCGCACCCGGCCCGCGCGTCACCATGCACACGCCAGGCCGGCCTGTCAGCTTTCCATGCGCTTCCGCCATGTAGGCAGCGCCGCCTTCTTGCCTGCAGGTGATGAAACGAATGGCGTCTTGCCGCGCATGCAGGCCATCGAGTACGGCCAGGTAACTTTCACCTGGTACGCCAAAGGCGTGGGTAACCCCCTGGGCGATCAGGCAATCCACCAATACGTGTCCGGCGATTTGTGCTGTCATGTGCGTCGTTGTCAATCGTTAGTCGGGTGCTGTGCTTTCGCCGTCGGCACCACCGGCTTCAAGCGCCTGTCGGGCCAGCTCTTCGTCACTCAAGGCTGGCGCTTGTTCAAGTGCGGCCAGCTCGTCCAAAAACTCTTGGGTTGGCGCTTCGTGCTCCAGCAACACCTCTTGAAGTTTTTGCTGACTTGTCTCTACATGCACGGATGGTGAATGCAGTACGGTAGGCGGTACCGGGAATTTTTCACCCAGCTCAAACTTCAGCGCCTCTGAATGCGCTTCAACCCAATTGGCAAAATCACCGTCTTTTGGTGTGTTTGAATCGCTCATCAGGCTCTCCTTGTGTTTGGCGGCCAGTGTTGGGCAGATGTTGCGCCAAAAGCGGAACCTGCTTTACACCCGGATTATGGTGGCAAGCACAAAACGCTGGCGCAAGTGCTTAAGACACGACTGGCGGGAAACCCGTCCGGGACGAAGGTGTCAGTTATTTAAACCGGTACGACAGGCCCATATAAGCTGTGTCATTGGTCTTGCGCACGACCAGCGGGCTGTTTGTCACGGCGGAATCTTGCCACTTGCGGCGCAACTGCATATTGACGATCCAGTTCTCGGTCAATGAATAATCAGCCGCCAGGCCCAGCACCGCAATGGTTGAGGCACCAGCGTTATAAGCTGCGTAACCACTGGCTGCTGACTCGGTGGGCGTCACACCGTACAAGTCATTGGCGTATTTGGCGCTGCGGCGCTCTACGCCCAGCTGCGGGTAAAGGGACAAGCGGCCAAGCTTGACTTCTGCCGCGTAGGTGGCTTCCAACAGGCTGCCGCCCGAGCTGCCTGCATCGACGAATGCGTTGGCGATAAACGCACCGTAAGACGTTTGCTGAAACGTGCCGATGCCGATCGGCAACGGTCTTTTACGGTCGGTCAGCCCGCCCAGTGGCGCAATATTGGCACGCCAGCCTTCCTGGCTAACACGGCCTACCAGCTCAAGATAGCCGTTACCAATGGGTAGCGTTTTAACGCCGAAGGTGTCAACCCGCGCAAAAAATCGGCCGTAATCTGCAAAAAAATACGGCAACACAGTTGCCTCATTGTTTTTACCGCGAACCAGGCTTTGCGTGCCATACGCCGCGGCACCCACGTCGCCCGTGAGCCGATAACTGATGGGAGTCGGCTGTGCACCAACACTACCCGCTATCAAAACCGAAGCCGCCAGAACTGAAAAAGCTGAAAAATTGAGCTTGGTGCGCACGATATGTCCCATGAAAGCGTTACGGGCAAGTATATGACTGCCTCTGCTTGCAGCTTGGCTCAAGCAGGCGCGAGCGCGGTACGCCGGACATTTTTGACATTGAACGCGCAGGCCACCAGCACACCTTGCAACACCACCAGGCCCAGCCACACGCTGCGGTACTGGCCATGGTCCATCAGCACGCCAAAAACCAACGGCGTCACTGCCTGGCCAATGTCCAGTCCGGCGTAGACCACGCCATAGACGCGGCCCGAGGCGTTGTCCGGCGTAGAGCGTTTGACCAGCAAGTCACGCGACGGCCCGGACATACCGGACGCAAAACCCATGACGCCAAACAGCACAGGCACCAGCCAGACCGGGTAGTCGCCCAGCGCCAGCAGCAATGCCGCCGAAGCGGCAATGCCAAAGCCAGTCCCCACAATGCGCTCGCAGCGCGCCGCATCGGCCGCCAAAAAACCGCCCAGCACCATGCCGCCAGCACTGCTCAGCATGTAAATCGTCAGGCACATGGCCACCAGCGGCAAGGGCACGTCGTGCAACTGGCGCGCGGCCTCGGGGGCAAAGGTTTGGATCACACTGAGTACACCGGCGTACCAAAAGAAAAAGGTAAAGCACATCCACACCGCCGGGATTTTTAAAAAAGTCAGGCCTTGGTCTTGCGCCGCCGCGCTTTTACTGACGGGTGCTGCCGCCAGTAGCAGTTTGTCGCGGTTCAACAGTTGTACGGCCAACACCACAAAGGCCAGCGTGCCAGCCGCCATCAAGGCCACTCGCCAGGAGTAAGCCAGCGTCAACGGCACCAGCATGGCGGGGGCCAGCGCCCAGCCCAGGCTGCCGGTAATGCCATGTACGCTGTAGGCATGGCCAAGGCGCGGCGCACTGACTTTGCGGTTCAAGAGCGTGTAGTCCACCGGATGAAACACGCCATTGCCGATGCCGCCAATCACTGCCGCACCCGCCAGCATCCAGTAACTGGTGCTCAGCGCATAGCCAAAGGCGGCCATGCCTATCAGCGCCAGACCAGCAAACAAAACCGGGCGCGGGCCAAAGCGGTCGACCACAAACCCCGAAGCCGCCTGCGCTGCGCAGGACACCACAAAAAACACGGTCATCACGAAACCGAGCTCGGTATAGCTGACGTTGAACTCGGTCTTCAACCACGGGAAAAGCGGCGCCAGAAGCAACTGGCTGTAGTGGCTGATGAGGTGGGCCACACCGACCAGGCCAATCACGCTGGCGTCTTGCCTGAAGGGGACTGCGGCGGGCAGGTTCAAGGTGCTTGAATTGTTCATGCCGCTATCGTAGTGTCAAGCCAAGATGTTGAAATGCAAGAAAGAGCCATTATTCAGCGAATTTCAGACAAAGCCGGCCCGATCAATACCGCATGGTCAAAATCCCATCCATCAAGCGGCTTACTACGCTTCGGGTATTGTGCAGGTCAGCACGGCACAGGCCAGCCAGCGCATGATGACCTACATCGTGCCGCCGTCGCGCGCGGTTTGGATACAGACAGGCGCGCGGCACCACATCACGGTGCTGGAGGCGGCAGAGTTTCGCACCCTGTACATCCACAAAAGCCGGACACCCAAAGGATGGACGGGTTGCCGGGTCATCGTTGTGTCACCGGTGTTGCGTGAGGCGGTTCATGCATTGGACACCAGCCCCACGATTTACCGCCACATGAAGAGGCGCGTTTTGCCTTGGGGCGGCCCGGCGGCAAAGCCTTGAGCAGGATCCGCGAACAGTGATGGACGAAATTGACACTCGACGAAATCACCCACGCTGACACGCAGGCGCTGGGCGTACCGCTGGCAAACCCGCTAATTGGCGACAAGCGTCCGCGCGCCTAGTGCAAAGCCCTGATGCGCGCCGCCATCGGGCAGTGGCCCAGCCATTTTTAGAACAAGAGCGCGGCCTGATCGCTTCCTCATTCACATCAAAAAAATTTCAACCCGTTACAGCCTTCAAAAGTCGCTGGGCGCAAGCTTCGGCCTGGGCCGCATCACGCGCCTCGACCATCAGGCGTAACAGTGGCTCGGTTCCACTGGCGCGTATCAGCACACGGCCTGTCTGGCCCAACTCTGCTTCAATAGCAGCGGTCTCGGTTTTCAGCAGGTCGCTGGTCTTCCAGTCCTGACCGGACTTCAGGCGCACGTTAAGGAGGGTCTGCGGGAACAGGGTCACGTCAGCAAGCAACTCGGCCAGGGTTTTGCGGCTGCGCACGCAGGCTTGTAGCACTTGCAGCGCACTGATGAGACCGTCGCCTGTGGTGTGTTTGTCCAGTGCCAGCAAGTGGCCAGAGCCCTCACCGCCGAGCAGCCAGCGGCGTTTTTCGAGCTCCTCGAGCACGTATCGGTCGCCCACCTTGGCGCGTACGAACTCAACGCCTTTGCCTTGCAGGGCGACTTCAACGGCCATGTTGGTCATCAGGGTGCCGACGACACCTGGGACTTTTTCACCGCGCGCCAAGCGTTCATTGACCATTAAATACAGCACTTCATCGCCATTGAACAAGCGCCCTCTACTGTCGACCAGTTGCAGACGGTCAGCGTCCCCGTCGAGTGCAATGCCATAGTCGGCGCGGTGTGCGCGCACGGCTTCAATCAATGCTTGGGGGTGCGTGGCACCTACACCTTCATTGATGTTCATACCGTCGGGGGCGCAGCCAATCGCCACCACTTCGGCCCCCAGTTCATGAAACACCTTGGGCGCAATGTGATACGCCGCACCGTGCGCGCCATCCACCACAATGCGCAAGCCCTTGAGCGTCAAATCGTTGGCGAAGGTGCTTTTGCAAAACTCAATGTAGCGGCCCGCCGCGTCGTCAAGCCGCCGGGTTTTACCCAAAGCGGCCGAGTCGGCCCAGACCGGCGGCTCTTCAAGTGCAGATTCAACCGCCAGTTCCCACGCATCGTCCAGCTTGGCACCCTGGGCACTGAAAAACTTGATGCCATTGTCAGGAAATGCGTTGTGGCTGGCGCTAATAACCACGCCCAGACTGGCGCGCTGGGCGCGTGTCAGGTAGGCCACGCCGGGGGTGGGCAGCGGGCCGAGCAGCACCACGTCCACGCCTGCTGAGTTAAAACCGGACTCGAGCGCGCTCTCTAACATATAGCCTGATATGCGGGTGTCTTTGCCAATCAGCACCGTGGGGCGTCCTTCTGTGCGCTTGAGCACGCGGCCCACAGCATGCGCGAGCCGCAGCACAAAATCTGGAGTGATCGGCGGCTTCCCCACTGTGCCGCGAATGCCGTCTGTGCCGAAATACTGTCTGGTCATGTTGTTTGTCTTTTGGTTAATGGGTTATTTTAGAAGCGGCCTGGACACTGCTCAACACTTTGAGTGCCTGCACCGTTTGACGCACGTCATGCACCCGCACCACGCTAGCACCGCGCTCAACAGCCAGCAGAGCAGCCGTGACGCTGGGCACCATGCGGTCCGTCATGTCCAGTTGCGCAACCTGTTCAAGCGGCGTGCTGCTGACCGCTGCCAGCGACGACTTGCGCGACCAGCCTGCAAGCAGCGGGTAGCCTGCAGCGAGCAGCTCACTTTGCCTGCCAAGCAGTGCAAAGTTCTGTTCAACCGTCTTGCCAAAACCAATGCCACAGTCGAGCACGATGCGATGGCGATTGACGCCAATACCCTCGAGCGTGATCGCCTGATGGTTCAAAAACGCGGCGACCTGCGCCACCACGTCGCCCTGCATGGGCTCTGACTGCATGGTTTGCGGCTCAAGATGCATGTGCATCAGGCACACGCCGCAACTCGGGTGTGTAGCCACCACCCGGGCCGCGCCGGCCTGACGCAAAGCCCAGATGTCATTGATGATGTCGGCACCCAAATCCAGCACCACTTGCATCACTTCGGGTTTGTAAGTGTCAACCGACACCGCCACGCCAAGCGTGACCGCGTGCCGTACCACCGGGACCACCCGCGCCAGTTCCTCAGCCAGCGGCAGGGGTTGCGCACCGGGGCGGCTGGACTCACCGCCAATGTCAAGAATATCTGCACCGTCTTTGACAAGCTGTTCGCAATGCGCCAGCGCGCTGGCCATGCTGCTGCCGGGCGAGAAAAACTGGCCGCCATCGGAAAACGAGTCAGGCGTGACATTCACGATGCCCATCACCCGGGGCTGACCCAGATCGATTTGAAAGCGTGTGGTGCGCCACACAAACGGTTGCATGAGACTCATAAACTAACCAACTGACTCAAAATAAAACAGGGTTAAAAGGAATCAGTATGCCAGCCAGAAAAATGGATTTGCACGGTTTCAACCTCCATTTATCTCTTGAACATGTCATCCTTTTGCCCGTCGCTGAACCTGGCATGCCTTGCATTGACCGAAACTCGAGACGCCGACGTAAAAAAACCGGGAAGAACCCGGTTTTTCATGAAGTCAGGCGCTTTGCCGAATCAGGCGGCATTGGGTGCTGGGTCAGTTGCTACGGCAGGCGTGCCACCGCTTGAACCGCCTGTCCCGCCTACTGACGGATTGCGCGGCGTCCAGTCTTTAGGCGGACGGGGTTCTTTTCCGGCAATGATGTCGTCAATTTGCTCTGAATCAATGGTTTCCCATTCAATCAGCGCCTTGGCCATGGCGTGCATTTTGTCCTTGTTGTCCTCGATCAGCTTGCGTGCCACGTCGTACTGCTGGTCAATGATGCGGCGCACCTCGGCATCGACTTTTTGCATGGTGGTCTCGGACACGTTGTTGGTCTTGGTCACCGAACGACCCAAAAACACTTCGCCTTCGTTTTCAGCATAGACCATAGGGCCCAGCGCTTCGGTCATGCCGTAGCGGGTGACCATGTCACGGGCCAAAGCCGTCGCACGCTCGAAGTCGTTGCTGGCGCCGGTGGTCATCTGGTTCATGAAGACTTCTTCGGCGATGCGGCCACCAAACAGCATGCTGATCTGGCTGAGCATGAACTCTTTGTCGTAGCTGTAGCGGTCTGCAGCGGGCAAGCTCATCGTCACGCCCAGGGCGCGGCCGCGCGGAATGATGGTGACTTTGTGGACTGGGTCACACTTGGGCAGCATCTTGCCAATCAGCGCGTGACCGGACTCGTGGTACGCGGTGTTGCGGCGCTCTTCTTCCGGCATGACCATGCTCTTGCGCTCTGGGCCCATCAAGATTTTGTCTTTGGCCTTTTCAAAGTCAACCATTTCAACAGTGCGGGCGTTGCGGCGGGCAGCCATCAAAGCCGCTTCGTTGCACAGGTTGGCCAAATCAGCACCACTCATGCCAGGCGTGCCGCGCGCAATCACGCCGGGGCTCACGTCCTGGCCCAAAGGCACTTTGCGCATGTGAACGTTCAAAATCTGCTCGCGGCCACGAATATCCGGCAGCGTTACATACACCTGCC
Source organism: Polaromonas sp. (assembly GCA_046303055.1). Classification (GTDB taxonomy): domain Bacteria; phylum Pseudomonadota; class Gammaproteobacteria; order Burkholderiales; family Burkholderiaceae_C; genus Polaromonas. Next base: position 36,562 of record JBKCGU010000040.1, on the reverse strand, counting down.
GGTCAAAACGACCAGGGCGCAGCAAAGCAGCGTCCAGAATGTCGGGGCGGTTGGTGGCAGCCACCACAATCACGCCAACATTGGTTTCAAAGCCGTCCATCTCGACCAACATCTGGTTCAGCGTTTGCTCGCGCTCGTCATTGCCGCCGCCCAGGCCGGCACCGCGCTGACGGCCAACGGCGTCAATCTCGTCGATGAAGATAATGCAGGGTGCGTTTTTCTTGGCGTTGTCAAACATGTCGCGCACGCGCGACGCGCCCACGCCGACAAACATTTCCACGAAGTCTGAGCCCGAGATCGAGAAAAAAGGCACCTTGGCCTCGCCGGCAATACTCTTGGCCAGAAGCGTTTTACCAGTGCCCGGTGGGCCTACCAGCAACAAGCCGCGTGGAATGCGTCCGCCCAATTTTTGAAACTTGGTCGGGTCTTTCAGAAAGTCAACGACCTCCTTGACTTCTTCTTTGGCTTCGTCGCAGCCGGCCACGTCAGCAAAGGTGACCGGGTTGGTGGACTCATCCAGCAAACGCGCTTTGGACTTACCGAAGCTGAACGCCCCGCCCTTGCCGCCACCCTGCATTTGCCGCATGAAGTACACCCACACGCCAATCAGCAACAGCATGGGACCCCAGCTGACCAGCAAGGTCATCAGCAATGAGCTTTCTTCACGCGCCTTGACATCAAATTTCACGTCGTTGGCAATCAAGTCACCCACCAGGCCACGGTCTAAATAGGTCGCTGTGGTGCGCACTTTGCGGTCATCCGTGGTGGTGGCCACAATTTCAGTGCCGCCCTGGCCTTCGGCTATTGTTGCAGTCTTGATGCGTTTTCCGCGAACTTCTTCCAGAAAGTCAGAGTAGCCCAGGTAATTGGCACCGACGCCGCCACGCGTATCAAATTGCTTGAAAACGGTGAACAGAACCATGCCGATCACCAGCCAGATTGCAATTTTTGAAAACCACTGATTGTTCAAGGAGGACTCCGATCAAAAAACCCAGATGCACCAAGTGCGTCATTGAATGGGCAGATGCGTCGCATTTTAGGCCTTTCAAGGGCAAAAACGGGATAAATTGAAGCCTACACCCCTTGGAGGCGCGCGGGTTTAGGGTTTTTGCCCGGTCAATGCGCGATTTAAGACCGTGTTTTAAGGCCCTGCCCCACCAAAAATGTTTCAGACGATCCGGGTCTTGATGCCTTGGGTTTAAAGCGCTTGACGACACTGAAGGTGTCTTTAAAGAGCCTGACCATCGGGTCATATGCCCCGCCATGGAACAACTTGACGACCAGTGCACCCTCAAGCTTGAGGTGCTGGTTTGCAAAGTCAACCGCCAGCTCAACCAGGTCACTGATGCGCGCGGCGTCAGCTGATTCGATGCCCGACAAATTCGGGGCCATGTCTGACATGACCAAGTCCAGCTTCTTGCCCGCCCCGTGCTCAAGCAAAGTTTGCTCTAAAACCTGTAGCACTTCAGCTTCCCGAAAATCGCCCTGGATAAACACCACGCCCTCAATCGGCTCCATCGCCAGCAAGTCCAAGGCGACAATCTGGCCGTTCAACTCGCCCGTCGCTGCGCCCTTGGGCGACATTTTGCGGCGTGCATACTGGCTCCAGGCGCCTGGCGTGCTGCCCAGGTCCACCACCAGGCTGCCAGGCTTGATCAGGCCCAGGCTTTCGTCAATTTCCTTGAGCTTGTAAGCAGCACGCGCCCGGTAGCCCTCGCGTTGCGCCAGCTTGACATACGGGTCGTTGATGTGGTCGTGCAGCCAGGCCTTGTTGACCTTGCTGCCCCGTTTGGCGCTGTCGGCATCGGTTTTTTTGGCTTTTTCGGTACTGGGCTTGACGTTTGACTTCATGTGCCAATTGTCCACTGAAGGCCGGGTCACCGATAATCATGGCATGGCCCAAATAATACTTACCCCTGCCCAGCGCAAAGACCACCGTGCCGATGCCCATCATTTAAATGCCGTCGTCATGATTGGCTCGGGCGGTTTGACCCCTGCCGTGAAAAAAGAAATTGACGCCGCACTCAATGCCCACGGGCTCATCAAAGTTCGTGCACAGATGGATGACCGTGTCTCCCGCGAGGCAGTTTTTCAGCATCTGTCAAACGAGCTGAGCGCTGCGCCCATCCAGCATATCGGCAAGCTGCTGGTGCTGTGGCGGCCCATGCCAGAAAAAGAAAAGAAGGTCAGTGAAGACCGCATGGCCGGCCCGCGCGACGTCAAAGTCCTGAAAAACAGTTCACGCTACGGCCAGCGGCCTGAAGTCAAGGTATTGCGCGTACTGGGCAACCAGCGGTTGACACCGGGTGGCACGGTCAAGCGCGCCAAAAAACCACAGCTAAAAAGCCTGAAAAAACGCTCGCAAGATTAGTTTGAAATTGGCAGATTTGACCCTAGCTGTTGACCATGACAAACCCAAATCCCCTCCTCGACTTTTCTGACCTGCCCCTGTTTGACCGCATCCAGCCCGAGCATGTGAGTTCAGCAGTCGATGCGCTGTTGGTCGATGCCCAAACAGCGCTTGAAAAAGTCACTGCCAGCGACTTCCCCGCCAATTGGAGCCACATCTCTGCGGTGCTCGATGTCGCCACCGAAAAGTTAGGCTGCTGCTGGGGCGCCGTGAGCCACCTGAATGCAGTGGCTGACACGCCCGAGCTGCGCGCCGCCTACAACGCGGCTTTGCCCGTGATCACCGAGTTTTATACCCGGCTGGGTGCAGACGAGCGGCTTTATGCCAAATACAAAGCGATTGACGTGAGCACCTTGAACGCTGAACAACAGCAGGCGCACAAAAACGCGATGCGCAACTTTGTGTTGTCGGGCGCTGAACTGGTGGGCGCGGCCAAAGATCGCTTTGCCACAATTCAGGAGCGGCAAGCTGAGCTAAGCCAGAAATTCAGCGAAAACGCGCTCGACGCCACCGATGCTTTTGCCTACTACGCCACCGAATCTGAGTTGGCAGGTGTGCCGCAAGACGTGGCGGAAACAGCACGCGAGCTCGCCAAGGCCGAAGGCAAAGATGGCTACAAACTGACGCTGAAAATGCCGAGCTATCTGCCGGTGATGCAGTTTGCCACCAGCAGCGCGCTGCGCGAAGTTTTGTACCGGGCCTACAGCACTCGCGCCAGCGACCAGGCACCGGCGGAATTCAGCAAGTTTGACAACAGCGCAGTGATCAGCGAAGTATTGGCCTTGCGGCTTGAAAAGTCCAAACTGCTGGGCTACAACAATTTTGGTGAAGTGTCTGTGGTTGCCAAAATGGCCAAGTCGCCAGATGAAGTGATCACCTTTTTACGTGACCTGGCGCGCCGCGCGCGGCCTTATGCCGAAAAAGACGTGGCCGACTTGCGTGCCTTCGCTGCCGAACACTTAAGCTTGTCAGACCCACAGCCGTGGGACTTTGCGCACATTGCTGAAAAGCTCAAGGAAGCACGGTATTCGTTTAGCGAGCAGGAAGTCAAACAGTATTTCACCGCTCCCAAGGTGCTGGCGGGCTTGTTCAAAATCATCGAGACGCTGTTTGAAGTGGCGATTCGCAAGGACGAAGCGCCAGTGTGGAAGCCGGGCGTGCAATTTTTCCGCATTGAACGTGCGGGTCAGCTGATCGGTCAGTTTTATCTGGATCAGCCCGCACGTACCGGCAAACGCGGCGGCGCCTGGATGGACGACGTGCGGGCTCGCTGGTTACGGCCTGATACGGGCCTGCTGCAAACCCCGGTAGCGCACCTGGTGTGCAATTTTGCCGATGGCGTGAGTGGCAAACCCGCGCTGCTCACGCATGACGATGTGACCACCCTGTTCCATGAATTTGGCCATGGCCTGCACCACATGCTGACGCAAATCAACGAGCGCGATGTGTCGGGCATCAGCGGGGTTGAGTGGGACGCTGTCGAACTGCCAAGCCAGTTCATGGAGAACTTCTGTTGGCAATGGGATGTGCTCAAGCACATGACGGCCCATGTCGAAACGGGTGAACCGCTGCCCCGCGTGCTGTTTGACAAAATGCTGGCCGCCAAAAACTTCCAAAGTGGCATGCAAACGCTGCGGCAGGTTGAGTTTGCCTTGTTTGACATGCTGCTGCACACCTCGCACAACCCAACGGCAGACGTGATGAACTTGCTCAACGAAGTGCGCCAGGAAGTTGCCGTTATCAAAGCACCACCCTACAGCCGTACAGCACACACATTCAGTCATATTTTTTCTGGCGGCTACGCGGCAGGTTATTACAGTTATAAATGGGCTGAAGTGCTGTCGGCTGATGCGTATGCAGCGTTTGAAGAAGCGCTCAAGCAGGGCAAACCGCAAGTTGAAACGGGGCGAAAGTATCGCGAAGCGATTCTGGAAGCCGGTGGAAGCCGCCCCGCCATGGAGTCTTTCAAGGCCTTCAGGGGTCGGGAGCCGTCGATAGATGCGCTGTTGCGTCATCAAGGTATGGCTTGAGCAGGTTGAAGCTGGCACATTGAAGGTGATCTGATGGAGAAAACCACATGATCTCAAAAGTGATTCAGATGTTGGCCTTGAGCGCTTTGCTTGCTGGTGCTAGCGCCGCGCCACAAGCACAGCAGGTGTACCGCATCGTCGGGCCAGACGGCAAGGTCACGTTTTCAGACAGGCCGCCCGCTGACACCAATGCCAATGCCAAGGTCACTTCTACTGCGGGCTCAGCACGTGGCGGCATGTCAACAGCATCCTTGCCCTTTGAGCTGCGCCAGGTGGTTCAAAGATACCCGGTAACCCTTTACACAGGCAACAACTGTAGCCCCTGCCAGTCAGCCCGCTCGATGCTCATCACGCGTGGTGTGCCGTTCGCTGAAAAGTCTGTTGTGACGCCAGAGGACAGCCAGGCCCTGCAGCGTCTGAGCGGCGAGAACTCGCTGCCCTTCGCCACCATTGGCGGCCAGCAGCTCAAGGGCTTTTCAGACGTGGAATGGACTCAGTTTTTAAACGCAGCCGGCTACCCGGCAAGTTCTGTTTTACCGTCAAGCTACCGGCAAGCCGCGGCCACACCACTGGTGGCGGTGTCTGCTGCGCCAGCAACTACTGACCGGGCAGCGCCAGAGCGCGCCGCCGCACCAACAGCCCAGCCTGCGCCCGCAGCTGCCAGCCCGTCAGGGATACGTTTTTGAACCTGCTGTTCAGAATGTCAGCGTTTTAACGCCAGCAGCGGTTGCCAGCAGGCAAACACTGGCTTTTTGGAATGCAAAGACGCCGACGCATACGACGCCAGGCCAGTTGTTCACGGTAGCTTCAAACGCCAGCGGATCAACAATCTTCAAGCCCGTCACATCCAGAATATGCTGGCCGTTGTCGGTGACCAGCGGCACGCCGTTTTTGAATCGCAAGTTAGCCACACCGCCAAGTGCCGCGAACTGCCGCGTTATGCGTTTGGCAGCCATCGGAATGACCTCTACCGGCAAGGGGAAAGTGCCGAGCGCAGTCACCAGTTTGGACGCGTCAGCAATGCACACAAACTGCCTGGCCTGAGCCGCCACAATTTTCTCGCGCGTCAGCGCTGCGCCACCGCCTTTGATCATGTAACCAGCATGGTCAATCTCGTCAGCGCCGTCGATATACACCGCCAGCTCGTCGACTTCAGTGGCATCAAAAACAGTGATGCCCAATGCCTGTAAGCGATCGGTTGACACGATGGAGCTCGATACGGCGCCTTTGATTTGCCCCGCCATCGCGCCCAATGCATGAATGAATTTATTGACAGTAGAGCCCGTGCCCACGCCCACAATGCTGCCCGGCTGGACATATTGCAAAGCAGCCTGGCCCACCAGGGTTTTAAGTTCATCTTGAGTCATGGCGTGCCTGACGGGTTGAGTTTGCGACAATACGAATTGAATTTAACAAAGCAAATTATCCAATGGCTCTGCTTCCTTACGCCCTGGCCCGCCCTTTTTTATTTGGCCTCGACGCCGAAACCGCCCATGAGCTGACGATGGCCTCGCTGGCACGCACGCAGTACACACCTTTGTCGCTGGCGTATCGCGGCACGCGGGTTGACGACCCGATTGAACTGGCAGGACTGACGTTTCCCAACCGTGTGGGTCTGGCTGCTGGACTCGATAAAAACGCACGCTGTATTGATGGATTGGCTGCCATGGGGTTTGGGTTTGTTGAAGTCGGCACCGTCACACCAAGACCGCAGGCTGGAAACCCGAAGCCACGCCTATTTCGCCTGCCCGACGCCAATGCACTCATCAACCGTCTGGGGTTTAACAACGACGGTCTGGCTGCATTTATCGCCAATGTACAAAAGTCCAAATTCAAGCAGTCAAATTCTAAGACCCCGCTGATTCTGGGTCTGAACATTGGCAAAAACGCCACCACACCGATTGAACATGCCGTCGATGACTACCTGATGTGCCTCGATGGTGTCTACCCGCATGCCGACTACGTGACGGTTAACATCTCAAGTCCAAACACCAAAAACCTGCGCGCGCTGCAAGGCGATGAAGCACTTGACACGCTGCTGAGTGCCATTGCAAAACAGCGGGACAATCTGGTCAAACAACACGGCAGGCGGGTACCGATCTTCGTCAAAATCGCACCTGATCTGGATGCCGCACAGGTTGACGTGATTGCCGCTACACTCAAGCGTCACGAGATGGACGGCGTGGTGGCCACCAACACAACGCTGGCACGCGACGCCGTCGAAGGTATGCGCCATGCTCAAGAAGCTGGCGGCCTGAGCGGCTCCCCCGTCCTGGATGCCAGCAACCGTGTGATCAGCCGGTTGCGCCAAGCGCTGGGCAAAGGCTTTCCCATCGTTGGTGTGGGCGGCGTGATGAGTGACCTTGACGCGGTTTCAAAATTGAAGGCCGGCGCTGATGTGGTGCAAATCTACACCGGACTGATTTACAAGGGGCCGGCGCTTGTCACGCGAGCTGCTCTAGCAATTCAGCAGCACGCTTCAAACTGATACGCGGCTGTCCGCGCAACGATTCACAACCTCACTCGACAAGCATCTGGCGGCCAGATTTGATGCGCTGATTGCCACCAGGGGCTATTGCAACCGCTCGGAAGCTATGCAGCTTTTTTCACAAACACGGATTGCAATGCGGGGCGTGAGGCACGGCAACATGCAGGTGGTGCCCTGAGTGAAGGCCGGCATACCCATGCCGATCACAGCGGTCAGCATGCCCTTCACACCACTGGGGTGAAGCCGCGTAACGCGCACATCCCCGGACAGAACTTGCCCGGCGTGCCGGACGCCAAACGTGCGATTGACCAGGGACCGCGGCTCGGAGCCAGAACTTGACAAAAGCAACGGCAGAAAAAGGCGGCAGTTTTCATGCATTTAATAGACTTTAAGTCCAATCAATACAGGGTCTAGCAGCTACTCTTTTAATAGCATCTGGCGAACAACTTCGCCCATCGCGAGCGAGCTCGTCAAGCCGGGTGACTCGATACCGAACAGGTTGACCAGGCCTGCAATACCGTGAACCGCCTCGCCCTGAATCGCAAAATCTCCCGACACCCAACCCAAGCCATCCGGCCCTTGCAGCTTGGGGCGTATGCCCGCGTAGCCAGCTTGCAACATGCCGTCTTGCAGCCCCGGCCAATACTTGCGCACCTCGGCGTAAAACGCATCGCCGCGAGCTGCGTCCACCAGCAGATCGTCAGGGGATTCAACCCATTCGACATCGGGGCCAAACTTGGCCTGACCGCCTAGGTCAATCGTCAGATGCACGCCCAAGCCAGCCGCCTGTGGCACGGGGTAAATCAGTCGGCTGAACGGTGACTTGCCACTTAATGTGAAGTAGTTGCCTTTAGCCCAGAAGGTCGGCGGTACATGCCTGGCATCAAGCCCTTTGATGCATCTAGCAAGCAGCGGTGCATTCAAGCCAGCCGCGTTGATGACGGCACTGGCGGCCAGCGCCGTCCCGTCAGATGCTATGACTTCAATCGCTTTTTGCCCGCATATCACTTGGTGTACAGCAGTATTGAGTACGATCATGCCGCCTGCATTTTCAATGTCACCTTGCAGCGACAGCATCAGCGCGTGGCTGTCGACGATGCCGGTGCTGGGGCTGTGCGCGGCTGCAACGCATTCGAGTTGAGGTTCCAGCGCCAGCGCCTGCTCGCGGCTTAGCAGCACCAGGTCGTTGACCCCATTGGCGGCTGCTTTGGCAATGATGCCTTGCAGCTGGGCAACTTGCCCTTGGCTGGTCGCCACAAGCAGTTTGCCGCAGCGGCTGTGGCCAATACCGCGCTGGTCGCAATACTCGTACAGCAGCTGTTTGCCGCGCACACACAGTTGGGCTTTGAGCGAACCCTTTGGGTAATAAATGCCAGCGTGTATGACCTCGCTATTGCGGGAGCTGGTACCAGTGCCAATGCCATTGGCAGCTTCCAGCACCATGACTTCCCTGCCCTGCAATGCCAGCGCCCTTGCTACAGCCAGACCCACCACGCCCGCGCCTATGACGATGCAATCTACTTTGTCCAATTTCCGCGCCCTAAAGTTTGCGTGGATCTGTTGTGATCAGCAACTCTACCAGCGACTGCAAATGCTTTTTAAGCGTTGTAAAGCCAGGTGTCATTTCAAGCGTTTCTTCATTCATGTACAGCTTGCGGTTGATTTCCAACTGAATGCTGTGCCGCTGCGCTGCGGGATTGCTGTAGCGCCGCACCAGTTCTACCCCCTTGTACGGGTGGTTGTAGGCCACGCTGAAGCCACAACCACGCAAGTGATCGCAAATCATCGCTGACAAAGCCTGATTTGCAGTCGTACAGTCCCTGTCACCCACCACAAAATCAGCATGCGCTTCACCGGGAAAATCCGTTGCGTTACGCGATGCAATCGCCGGCATCGAATGACAATTGATGTGGATGCTGTAGCCGTGTTGTGCATGCGCCGCGTCTATCGCGCTCGCTACCGCCGCATGGTACGGCTCCCAGCAATTGGCAATGCGGGCCTTAACTTCAGTCACACTGAGCTTGCGTTCGTAGATCGGCAAGCCATCATCTGTGGTGCGCCAGATCAGCCCCTTGCCCAGCCGCACTTTGCTCATCACTTTGGCATCTGTACCAATCGCTCCAGGCCACGGCGCGTCAAATAGCGTTTTGTCGATCTCGGTCGTGTCGCGGATCGCGTCCAGGTAGCTGCGAGGGAAATAGGCCTCAACCCAATGCACACCCATGCCCGGCGCAAAGTCGTAGAGTTTTTCAACATGCGTGTCTTCAGCCCGTCGCAATGCAAGCGCGTCACAGCTGAACAAAAAATCAGCCGGATACTGCGTGCCGCTGTGCGGGGAGTCCAGCACCAGAGGGCCGGCGCCAGGCAGGAATTTAATGAACGATGCCATCTTCGCAATTGTGCCTGCATCAACAAAACCGCTCTTTTTCACACGTATTTGCAGCACGTCTTGGGGACGCATAGGCATCAATCCAGGCTAATCTTGGCAAACTTGGCAATACGCTGCATCTTGTCAATTTCATTTTTGACCTGCGCCGCAAACTCATCCGATGACGTACCGGATGCAAACAAGCCCAGCCCAGTCAACTTGTCACGAATGGCAGGCTCTTTCAATGCCGCCACCACTGCGTCGTTGATGCGCTTGACGGCGGCGCCTGGCGTGCCCGCAGGCGCGACCAAGCCAAACCACGATGGGTCGTTGTTAGAGAACAGCGCCAGCTCGGCATAGGTCGGCACATTGGGCAGCACGTCAAGCCGCTTTCCCCACGACACGGCAATTGCGCGCAACTTGCCAGACTGTATAAACGGCAGCGACGAGGCCACCTGGTCAAAGTACACATTGACTTGACCCGCCACCACATCGTTCAGCGCTGGCCCCGCGCCCCGGTAGGGGATGTGCACCATAAAGGTGTTGGTTGTGCTTTTGAACAGCTCACCCCACATGTGGCCAATGGTGCCGTTACCGGGCGATGCAAACGTCGCTTTGCCAGGGTTGGCTTTCAGGTATTTGATGAGTTCGGCGTAGTTGTTAACGGGCATGGACGCATTCACCACCAACACGCCAGGCGCTTTGACGAGCTCGGTGACGGCCACAAAATCCTTGATGGGGTCATACGGCAATTTTTTATACACCACCGGGTTCACACCGTGGGTAGACAACGTGGCCACGCCGAGAGTCAAGCCGTCCGGTGTAGCCTTGGCCACCTCGCTCATGCCTATCGAGCCACCCGCTCCGGCACGGTTTTCGACAATGACGGGTTGACCCAAAATGCGCGACAAAGGCTCGGTCATGACACGCGCAGTAAGGTCGGTTGCGCCGCCCGGCGGGAAAGGCACGACAAGGCGTAACGGCTTTGCAGATTGGGAAAATACAAGTCCCGGGAGTAATGATGTTGCACTGACTACAGCAATGCTTTGGAGGAGATGACGTTTTTGCATGTTGATTCCTGGCGATTAAACATGGCCTGATTGTGGGAGCCGACATGTTTTGTGACAAATGATGGTTTTGACTGAATTTATTCCAATCAGGAATAAACTTCGTTCTCATGAAACGCCTCCAACCACCCCTGCATCTGCTCAAAGCCTTCATCACCACAGCGCGTTTTGCCAGCGTGTCGCGCGCGTCTGAGGCGCTGCATTTAAGCCAAAGCGCAGTGAGCAAACAAATCGCCGAGCTGGAGGCCATGACTGGTGCGCTGCTGTTTGAACGCATCCGCAAGCGCTTGGTCCTCAGCCCCGCAGGCATGCGCTATGAGGCCGCTATCAAGCCTGTGCTCGCACAGCTGGAAGCCGCCACGTTAGAGCTGATCACCAGCGGCGACGGCGGTGGTGCGCTGCACCTGTCAAGCCTTCCCACTTTTGGCGCGAAGTGCCTGATACCGCGCCTGCCAGCTTTTCAAAAGCTGCACCCGCAAATTGCTTTGCACTTTGTACCCTATGTGCAGGGCTATGACTTTACGCGGGCCGACCTGGACTGCTCCATTTTGTTTGGCGACGGCAACTGGCCGGGCACAGTGGCTGAGTACATTGCCGGCCATGAGATGGCGCTTATAGCCCCGCCTTCGCCGCCCTCGCAGCGCATCAAGTCTGCACAAGACCTGCAAGGCAAGACTCTGCTGCACCACGTCAGCGTGCCGCAAGCCTGGGCGCAATGGGCTAGCGTGCACGGCGTGAAGAACTTCAACCCACTTGCCGGGCCGCAGCTAGACCAATTCCACAGCCTGATCCGCGCGGTGATGGCGGGCATGGGCGTGGCGCTGGTGCCGTACTGCCTCGTCAAAGACGACATTGCTGCCGGGCTGGTATCTTTGCCTTTGAAGGTGGGCTGCTACGGCGGCTATCTGGCCGACACTGGCTACTACCTGTGTTACCCCGAGGCGCGTAGCCACTTACTACCGCTGACACACTTCAAGACCTGGTTATTGGCGGCAGACTAGCTGCTATTTAATCAGGAGCTACTGGCCCATGTATTTAGAGGGCCGGGCGTCCTTTAAACATAAAGTTGGCGTTTTTGCTTCACTCATACACAATCCGCGCCAAGCCCTTGTCGGCCTGTGCCATCCAGCTGGCGAGCGCCGCATCGCTCGGGAAAAACGTGGCCTGTTCGCCCAAGGCAACTTCGGCTGCCACATCACCAAAGTCTGCCCGCCGCCTGACTTGCAAACGCACGGGCAAGCCGCGCACCAGTTCGCCCAGCTCGGTCATTTCCTTGCGCGGCGGAAAGTCTTTGACCATGCGGGAAATATCGGGCGCTGCGCCGTTGACGGCCACCTTCAAATACTTGCCAAACTTGCAGCGCGCGGCCTCCAGGTCCCAGACCTGCGTGACTTTAAAGCGCCGGCCAAAACGTTCTGACGCGCCTTGCAGTGTGCCCTGCACAATCACCAACTCGTCGTCTTTGAGCAGGTTTCGGTTGGCGTTGTAGGTGGCTTCGTCTACTGTGGCTTCAAGTGTGTCGGTTTTGTCGTCGAGTTTGAAGATGACGACCTTGCCACGATTGCCATTGATGACGCGCAAGTCTGTGATGATGGCAGCCAAAACGCGCGTGTCGCGTGAATCAATCAGATCCTCGATTTTCAGCTTGGCAAACTGGCGGACTTCAGGCTCCACCTCGTCAAAAAGATGGCCTGACAGGTAAAAACCAATCGCTGTTTTTTCAGCCACCAGTCGGGCCTTGACACCAAACGGCATGGCCTCGACCAGCGCTGGTTCCTGCGTGCTGGCAGCATGCGAGTCAGACATGTCAAACAGCCCACCCTGATTGGCGTTGGCCTCGGCTGCCAGTGCAAACTCGAAAGCCTGGTCTACCGATGCGAGCAGCGACGCGCGATTCAATTGCAGGCTGTCAAACGCACCCGCCTTGATGAGCGCTTCGACCGTGCGCTTGTTGATTTTGGTGCGCTCCACACGCACGCAAAAGTCATACAGCGACGCGAACAAACCACCTTTGCGCGCTTCAACAATCGCGGCAATGGCCTGTTCACCCGTGCCCTTGATGGCTCCCAGGCCATAACGCACCGTGGTGTTGCTTGTCGGCTCAAACCGAAAGGCGCCCCGGTTCACGTCAGGTGACTCAAAGGTGATACCCATTTTGAGCGCGTCACCATGCAATATCTTCAGCTTGTCGGTGTCGCCCATCTCCACCGTCATGTTGGCGGCAAAAAACTCGGCGGTGTAGTGCACCTTGAGCCAGGCGGTGTGGTACGCAAGCAGCGCGTAAGCGGCAGAGTGCGACTTGTTAAAGCCGTAACCCGCAAACTTTTCCATCAGGTCAAAAACTTCGTCAGCTTTGCCTTGCGTCAAACCATTTTCACCCGCACCCTTGCGAAACACCTCGCGCTGGGCCGCCATTTCCTTCTCGTCTTTTTTACCCATGGCGCGGCGCAGCATGTCTGCACCGCCAAGTGAATAGCCGCCCAAAATCTGCGCGGTTTGCATCACCTGCTCCTGGTAGACCATGATGCCGTAGGTCTCCTCCAGCATCGGCTTGACGCGCGGGTCCGGGTAGTCGGGTACTTCTTTACCCTGCTTGCGGGCGATGTAATTGGGGATCAGCTCCATCGGGCCGGGCCGGTACAGCGCGTTCATCGCGATCAGGTCTTCCAGCCGGTCAGGTTTGGCGTCTTTGAGCAAGCGCTGCATGCCGACACTTTCAAACTGGAACACGGCCTCGGTCTGGCCGTCCGCAAACAGCTTATAGACCCGCGCATCGTCCAGCGGCAGGTTTTCATAGGCAAAGTCTTTTTGTGACGGATGCCGTGCAACGATGAAGTCTTTCGCTATCTGCAGAATCGTCAAGGTGGCCAGGCCCAAAAAGTCAAACTTGACCAGGCCAATCGCCTCCACATCGTTCTTGTCAAACTGGCTGACGGCCGAGGTGCTGCCGGGCTGCAAGTAAAGCGGGCAAAAATCAGTCAGCTTGCCGGGGGCAATCAGCACGCCACCGGCATGCATGCCGACGTTGCGCGTCAGGCCTTCGAGCTTGCGGGCAAGTTCAAGCAAGGTGTGAACGTCTTCTTCCTTGCGTTCACGCTCGGCCAAGATCGGCTCAGCCTCCAGCGCATACACCAGCTTGTCGTTTTTCTTGCGTTCGGCCGGCAGCAATTGCAAGGTGACGGCCTGACCGGGCTTGTTCGGTATCAGTTTTGAAATGCCGTCGCAAAAGCCATACGGAAAGTCGAGCACGCGGCCCACGTCGCGAATCGCCGCGCGCGCCGCCATGGTGCCAAAAGTGACAATCTGGCTGACGGCATTGTGGCCGTATTTGTCTTTCACGTAGTCAATCACGCGGTCACGGTTGGTTTGGCAAAAGTCGATGTCAAAGTCAGGCATCGACACCCTCTCAGGGTTCAAAAACCGCTCGAACAGCAGGTTGTAGCGCAGTGGGTCCAGGTCGGTGATCTTGAGTGAATAAGCCACCAGCGAGCCCGCGCCAGAGCCCCGTCCTGGCCCCACCGGGCAGCCATTGTTTTTGGCCCAGTTGATGAAGTCGCCCACAATCAAAAAGTAGCCAGGGAAACCCATTTTCAGGATGGTGTTGATCTCAAACTCCAGGCGCTCCACATAAGCTGGCCGTTGTTTGTCGCGCACCTCTACTTTGGGGTACAGGTGCGCCAGGCGCTCTTCAAGACCATCAAACGAAGTTTGGCGAAAGTAATCGTCAGCCGCCATGCGCACGCCATTGACTTCTGGCGTCGGGTAGTCGGGCAGCATCGGTTTGCCGAGCTCAAGCTTCAAGCTGCAGCGCTTGGCAATCTCCAGTGTGTTGGTAATGGCCGAGGGAATGTCAACGAACAGCGCTTTCATTTGCGCGGCAGACTTGAAGTATTGCTCCCGCGTGAACTTGCGCACACGGCGCGCATTGCCCAGAATTTCACCTTCAGAGATACACACCCGCGCCTCGTGTGCCTCGTAGTCGTCATAGGTTAAAAACTGCACCGGGTGGGTGGCCACCACGGGCAGCTTTAAACGCGCTGCCAGCTGAACCGCTGCCGTGACGTGGCGCGCATCGTCGGCCTGGTCGGCGCGCTGCAGTTCGATGTAAAAGCGGTGAACAAAAATGCTTGAAAGATGCAGCGCGCTCTCGATGGCACGTGCATCATCGCCTTGCACCAGCGCCTGGCCTATGGCGCCACGCTGCGCGCCTGACAGCGCAATCAACCCCTCATTGAGCTCAACGAGCCAGTCCAGACTGATGATGGCCTGGCCCGCCACCACGCCGCGCGTCCAGGCACGCGTCAGCAGCTCAGACAAATTGAGGTAACCCCGGTGGTTTTGCGCAATCAGCAGCAGGCGGGCAGGTGGCGCGGCGGCGTCTTTGCCGGGTACCTGCACCCATACATCGGCGGCTATCAGGGGCTTGACGCCATGGCTGCGTGCGGCCTTGTAAAACTTGACGGTGCCAAACAGGTTACTCAGATCACTGATGGCCAGTGCGGGTTGCTGGTCCGCCGCGGCGGCGGCGGTGATTTCATCGATGCGGTTGGTGCCGTCAACGACTGAAAATTCGGTGTGGATGCGTAAATGGACAAACATCACAACATTTTAGGGCGGCGCTCGCCGTGAAGTCGACACGGCTATGCCTGTATCGGCCTGTCCACCTACACAGCCACCTGATAGGCTGTCAGACTATTTGTGTTTTACCCACAAACTTTCCTATCTTTTTCTAAGAACGACATGTCAACGCTCCACCCTGCAACCCTTGCTCAAAAACCACTTGCACTGCACTTTCAGCAGGTACGCAAACAAACCGAGGCACTGGCCGGGCCATTGAGTGCTGAAGACTGTCAATTGCAGTCGATGCCAGACGCCAGCCCGACCAAGTGGCATCTGGCGCACCTGAGCTGGTTTTTTGAAACCTTCATCCTTGAAAAGTACGAAAAAAACTTCAAACCTTTTGACGCCAGCTTTCGCATTCTCTTTAACAGTTACTACAACGGCATCGGAGACAGACATCCGCGCGCGCAGCGGGGCTTGATCAGCCGCCCGGCCTTGTCGCAGGTGATGGCCTACCGCAAAGCAGTAGACGAACGGATGCTGGCGGTCATGAACCAGCACGCACACAACGACGCGTTGGCTGAGTTCGTCACACTCGGCCTGCACCACGAACAACAGCACCAGGAATTGCTGTTGACCGACATTAAACATGCGTTCGCGATGAACCCGGCGTATCCCGCCTATGCCAGGCGATGGCCGCTGTCGCCCATTTCTCCACAATGTTCAACCTGGCACGTTTACCAAGGCGGTCTGGTCGAACACGGCTTTGATGCGGCTCGAAGCGGCTTTGCCTTTGACAATGAGACGCCGCGCCACAAGGTTTACATTGCGCCGTTCGAACTGGCCAGCCGGCTGGTCACGAATGGCGATTACATGAGCTTCATGGCCGATGGTGGTTATCAGCGGCCTGAACTGTGGCTGTCAATGGGTTGGGACTGGCTGCAAGCGGGGCAACATCAGTTGCCCCTGTATTGGCAGGCCAGTCAATCCGCGGACGCCAGGTACGAAAACTTCACCCTGCAGGGTCTGGTGGATGTTGACCCCAACACCCCAGCCTGTCACCTGAGTTATTTTGAAGCTGATGCTTTTGCCCGCTGGTCAGGGGCACGCCTGCCGACTGAGTTTGAATGGGAATTGGCTGCTTCACGTCTGCCTGCAGCTGGCGATCATGGCAATTTTGTTGAAAGCGCTGCCTACCACCCTATACCCCTGCAACACGCCACTAGCGACAGGCCGGTGCAACTGTTTGGCGATGTGTGGGAGTGGACGCAATCGAACTACACCCCTTACCCCGGCTACAAGCCGTGGGACGGTCTGGTGGGCGAATACAACGGCAAGTTCATGTGCAACCAGTTTGTTTTGCGTGGCGGCTCGTGTGCCACCCCAAAAAGCCACATTCGCGCCAGCTACCGCAACTTTTTTCCGCCCGATGCACGTTGGCAGTTCAGCGGTTTGCGACTGGCGCGGGACGCAGCTTGAATCCTGTCTTCGGGCGGGGGGCAGCGGTTCGGGCGTGCGATCAGCCGCGCAGCTTGGTCGCCACTTCAGCCACGCGCTTGCCGTAGGCTGCTGCGGTGTCCAGGTCGCCCTGGGGAATGGCACTGGCCGGGTCTTGTGGGCCGACTTGAGCCATCACGCCAGAGTTGGAGCCAATGCGGTTGATCACGCCGTTGTTCAGCGCAGGCTGGCCCACCCAGATCATGCCCTGCTGCATCGCCAAAGTGATGAAGTACTGAATGGTCGACAGCTTGTCGCCGCTTGGGCTGGCGCTGCAAGTAAAGCCGCCGGCGACCTTGTCTTTCCAGGCACTGGTAAACCACTTTTTGCTGGTCGCGTCAGCAAACTTTTTAAACTGCCAGCTCGCCATGCCCATGTACGTGGGGCTGCCCATGATGATGGCATCAGCTGCGTCCAGGCTGGCCCACTGCGCTTCGGTCAGGTTGCCTTCTGCATCAATGGCGATCAACTCGGCGGCTGCGCCATCAGAGACAAATTGCGCCACGCGCTGGGTATGGCCGTAACCGGAGTGATAAACAACAACAACTTTCGACATGAAAATCCTTACAAAGTGAAAAGAAAAAACCAACCAAGCAAATTCAATGCAGCTTAACGACGGTGCTTGGCATCCACACGCCATGTGCCAGCGCCCCAAGCCGCGAGGCCGGGCAAGCCGACGACAAGCTCGATATTCTTGAAGAAAGCCTGCGCTTGCGCTGGATCAAACAAGGCGGGACATAAAAAAAACAGGGATGCCAGCAGGCCAGAGCGACGCCGTCAAGCGGCCAGGTCAAAAACCAGCACTTCAGCGTCCTGCCCCTTGGCCAGTTGCAACTGGCTTTCTTGCTGCAACAGCGCAGCATCGCCCTTGGCCAGCAATTGGCCATTGACTTCCAGAGCGCCGCTGATCAATTGCACATACGTTTTACGTGCCGGGTTCAGCGCCAGCGTGGCAACTTCGTCGCCATCGAGAAGACCTGCATAAATTTTGGCGTCGGCATGCACAGTCACTGAGCCGTCCGCACCATCATTTGATGCCACCAACCGGAGCTTGCCGCGCTTTTCATCGGGGCTGAAGGTTTTTTGTTCGTAGCCAGGTGCAATGCCCTTGACGTTCGGCTCAATCCAGATTTGCAAAAAGTGCGTGGTCTGGCCTTCGGCATGGTTGAACTCGCTGTGCTGCACGCCCGTGCCCGCGCTCATGCGCTGCACGTCACCGGGCGGGATGCCCTTGACATTGCCCATGTTGTCTTTGTGCGCCAGCTCGCCAGACATCACATAGCTGATGATTTCCATGTCCCGGTGGCCGTGTGTGCCAAAGCCCGTGCCGGGTGCAATGCGGTCTTCGTTGATGACGCGCAGATTGCCAAAACCCATGTGTTTTTCATCGTAATAGCCGGCAAATGAAAATGAATGGTGAGACTTGAGCCAACCGTGGTCAGCATAGCCGCGCTCTTCAGATGTGCGTAAGGTGATCATGTCCAGTAGCCCTTCAGAAAAATTTCTTGTCTCCAATGTAGTCGGCATAGCCACGCTGGAGGTTGTTTGCATTTGATGGCATCATTCGAATTATTTGAATGAAAAAACAACCCATGACCAAAGCATCGATACGTGATGTGTTGACTCCCGAAGCCCTGGGTATGCTGGACGCCATCCACCGCACCGGAAGCATGGCAGCCGCCGCACGTGAGCTGGGCCTGGTGCCCAGCGCCGTGACCTACCGCGTGCGGCAGGTCGAAGATGCGCTCGATGTGCTGCTGTTTGACCGTTCATCGCGGCAGGCCCAACTGACACAAGCCGGTAAGGAACTGCTGCGCGAAGGCAATCGTTTACTCAATGAGCTTGACGCGATTGCCAACCGCGTCAAGCGGGTGGCTACCGGCTGGGAGCCGCAACTGACGCTGTCAGTGGACAGCATCATCTCGCGCGCCACGATCATGGAATTGTGCGAGGCTTTTTTTGCCCTCAAGCCGCCCACCCGGCTGAAAATCAGAGAGGAAGCCCTGTCGGGCACCTTGCAGGCACTGACATCGGGGCAGGCGGACCTGGCCATAGGCGTAGCCCTGGAGCCGGGAGCCAACAGCCATCTGCACAGCAAGGTGCTGGGCACCATCAAATTTGTCTACGCCGTAGCCCCACACCACGCGCTGGCCAGTGCTGCCGAGCCGATCAGCAACGACATGATGCTGGCGCACCGGGTTGTGGCCGTGGCTGACTCGGTACAACGCGGCGGCGGTGTAAGCATCGGACTGTTGGGTGGCCAGGATGTGTTTACCGTGCCCGGCATGCTGACGAAACTCGATGCACAGATGCGCGGCCTGGGCGCCGGTTTTTTGCCCGAATATTTGGCCCGGCCTTTTATTGATGCAGGTCGGTTGGTCGAGAAAAAAGTCATGCAACCGCCCCGGGTGGTGCGCGTCAGTTATGCCTGGCGCCAAGCCGAGGGCAAGGCCTTACAGTGGTGGCTCAAGCAACTGGAAAGCGCCAAGACGCGTCACGCTTTGCTTGAAAGATGAACACTGCCCGGTTTAGAGTACATTGAGACGACGTTGCTGACCAACACAAGAACACAACATGACAAACAAGCTTTCCCCAGCGCACACCCGTCCACCAGCGCATTCGCCGAGCAAACACATTGCAGTGATTGGCGCAGGCATCGCAGGCATGGCCTGCGCGCGTACGCTGACACAGGCCGGGCACACTGTCACGGTCTTTGAAAAAAGCCGCGGCGCGGGTGGCCGGATGTCTACCCGCAACAGCGAGTTTGGCAGTTTTGACCATGGCGCACAGTACTTCACCGTGCGCGATAAGCGGTTTGAAACAGCACTCAGCATCAACCCCGAGCTGGTGCGGCGCTGGAGCGCCAACACCGTGCGCATTCTGGACGAGGCCGGTCGGGTGGTGGCGTCCAGCCTGCCGCCTAAGGAGGCCCATTGGGTCGCCACACCCGGTATGAATGCGCTGGTCCGGCAATGGGCGCAGCCGCTGATAGCCAAGGGTCAACTGCATTTTGAAACCCAGGTCACACGGATTCAAACCGACTTGTTGTCGCCCAAACGCTGGCAGCTGCAAACCGAGGGGCCAGGGGCCACGATCAGCGTGCATTCGGGCTTTGATGCGGTCCTCATGGCCGTGCCGTCGGTACAAGCCCAGGCGTTGCTGCTGTCCTCGCAAATTGCCAAAACCTTGATGGGCGAGATTTCCAAAGTGAGCGTTGCACCGTGCTGGACCTTGATGCTGGCTTTTCCGCAAGCAGCGCAGCCAGCACTGGCTTATTTGGGTCCGCAATGGAACGCCGCCCGCAGCACACACCACCGAATTGCCTGGTTGGCACGTGAGTCGTCCAAGCCGGGGCGTGGCGCCATTGAACGCTGGACCGTACAAGCCAGTCCAGAGTGGTCAGAGCGCCATCTGGAAGACGACGCCGAGCGCGTCAAAGCCAAGCTGCTCAAAGCCTTTACCGAAGTCACCGGCATTCGCGCCGAGCCGCCGTTTGCTGAAGTGCACCGCTGGCGCTATGCGCAAACCACCAAGCCACTGGGCAAGAGCCATTTGTGGGACACCAAACTGGGCATAGGCGCCTGCGGTGACTGGTGCCTTGGCCATCGGGTTGAAGACGGCTTTGTGTCGGGTCTTGAATTGGCCCTGGCCGTGCACTGACCCAGACGCTTTGCCTTGGCGGAGCGTTTTATGGGGGGCGGCAGGTCGAAAAAACAGAGCGATGCTTGAAAAAATCACGTCCAGCTACATCGGAAGATTTGCACCCTCGCCCACCGGGCCTTTACATGCCGGTTCGCTGGTGGCGGCACTGGCCAGCTGGCTGGACGCCAAAGCCCATGATGGTCAATGGCTGGTGCGCATTGAAGATGTCGACACACCCCGCTGCGTGCCCGGGGCAGACCACATCATCTTGCAGCAGCTGGCCGTCTGCGGTTTGCATCCTGACGCGCCGCCGATTTACCAGTCACAACGCGGCCACCTCTACCAACATGCCTTGAACCAGCTCATTGCGCAGGCGCAGGCCTACCCCTGCAGCTGTTCCCGGCTGGACATTGAGCGGGCCATCGCTGCAGCGGGCCAACAGCGCGCACGACACGCTGAGCTGGTGTACCCCGGCACATGCAGAGGCGGTTTACAGGGCAAGCAAGCCCGCGCGTGGCGCTTTTTGAGCACTTTTCAACCCTCCAATGAACCTTCAGGCCAACAAATACCTGGACGAGCAGCTCCTGAATTAATAGCGTGCGAGATCCATTGGGTGGATCGTCTGTTGGGCCAACAACATCAAAACGTGAGCCGTGAGGTGGGTGACTTCGTGCTTCAGCGCGCAGACGGCCTGTGGGCGTACCAGTTAGCCGTGGTGGTGGACGACGCGGCCCAAGGCATCACGCATATTGTTCGGGGCGCAGACCTGGCAGACAACACGGCCCGCCAAATTCTGTTGCAGCGCGCCCTGGGTTTGCCGCAAGCGCAGTACCTGCACACGCCGGTGGTGCCGGGGGGCAATGGTGAAAAGCTGTCCAAACAAAACGGAGCGCAGGCTCTGGATTTGCAAGACCCGCTTGAGGCCTTGGCGCAAGCAGGCCAACATCTGGGCATCACCTGCTCTGCATCCCAAGCTGCTGACTGGTTGCAACAAGCCGTCGCCCAATGGATAGTGCGGGTTAGGACGCTCTAAAATCGCGGCGTGACTGAACATCCCACCCCCCACGCCTTCCCGCTTCGCACCATCCGCAGCTTTGTCCTTCGTACCGGCCGCACCACGGCAGGCCAGGCCAAAGCATTCGAAACCCAAGGCCCGCAGTACCTGTTGCCATACACGCCCGAGTTGTGCCATTTCGAAACGATCTTCCAACGCGAAAAGCCAGATGTTTGGCCCACCGTGCTGGAAATCGGTTTTGGTATGGGTGAAGCCACGGCGCAGATTGCAGCCGGCAAGCCGGATACCAACTTTTTGTGTTGCGAAGTCCACACGCCCGGCGTGGGTGCCCTGCTCAAACGGATTGAAGAACAACATCTGACCAACATTCGCATCTTGCAGCACGATGCGGTGGAGGTGATTGACCACATGCTGGCCCTCGGCAGTCTGGACGGTATTCACATCTTTTTTCCCGACCCTTGGCACAAGAAAAAGCACAACAAGCGCCGTTTGATTCAAGCCCCCCTGGTCGCCAAGCTGGCGGCCCGCCTCAAACCCGGCGGCTACCTGCATTGCGCCACCGACTGGCAGCCCTACGCCGAGCAAATACTTCAAGTGCTGGGGGCAGAACCCATGCTGCAAAACACAGCGCCCGACGCCTACGCCCCCAAGCCCGACTACCGCCCGCTGACCAAGTTTGAGAACCGCGGCATCAAGCTGGGGCATGGCGTGTGGGATGTGGTCTTCAAGCGCCTGTGACGGCCCTGCATGGCCTGCCCACAAAAAATGGCGTAGGCCCGAGCTGCGTCGGCCTGCCCGCAGGCAAGTGGCACACCATCACAGATTTTCTGGTTGAGCGCTTCCCTGCCATTGCCCGTGAGGTGTGGCTTGAGCGCATGGCCCAACAGCTGGTGATTGACGAATTCGGGGGGCTGGTCACCCCAGAGCGGCCCTACCCCGGCCCCATGCGTATTTACTACTATCGCGCCGTCGATGTGGAGGCGCGCATTCCGTTTGAAGAAGCTGTGCTGTATCAAGACGACCATCTGGTCGTGGCCGACAAACCGCACTTTCTGCCCGTCACGCCGTCTGGCCACTACCTGCAAGAAACACTGCTGGTGCGGCTTAAAAAGCGGCTTGGCATTGACGCCTTGATTCCGATTCACCGCATTGACCGCGAGACCGCCGGCCTGGTGCTGTTCAGCACCCAGCCGAATGAGCGCAATGCCTACCAGGCGCTGTTCAGAGACCATGCGGTGACCAAGCACTACGAGGCCATCGCACCCTGGCGGCAAGATTTGACATGGCCCGTCACCCGCAAAAGCCGAATCGTTGAAGACGAACCGTTCTTCAGGCAGCGCGAAGTGCCGGGCCAGCCGAACAGCGAAACCCACATGGATGTGATTGAAAAAAAAGGCCGCCTGGCCAGGTACGCACTGAGCCCGGTCACAGGCAAAAAACACCAGTTGCGCGTCCACATGAACGCGCTGGGCTTGCCGATTTTGAATGACCGGATGTACCCGCCCGTGGCTCAGACGCCGGATGATGACTACAGCTTGCCCCTGCAGTTGCTGGCCAAGTCGATTGCGTTTAAAGACCCGGTGACAGGGGCGTCAAGGCGGTTTGACAGCCGCCTGACTTTGAGCTTCAGGCTTTGATTTCTTTTGCCGTGATCTGATACTTGAAATCATCCGGCGCATAGGGGTCAAACCGACCGGCGGCATTTTCAGCCATCGGGTACATGAAAAAGCCCAGCACCTCACCCTTTGACTTGGGCAGTGCAATGTCATGCGCGGTGTTGTAGGCCATCCAGTTGCCTTCCCATCCGCCAAACAACGCCTTGTTAACCGGCGAGACCACCGGGTTGCTGGTGGTCTTGATCCAGTCGGCCGTCTCCAGCCGCATGACTTTGGCCACGTCGGCCGGGTCCATCGCGACCCAGCCGTAGCCCTTCAAATACGCTTCAGAGCCGCAATGCTGGGCGCCCTTCAGACTGGCCGGGTTGCCCGACAGTTCCTTGTAGCCAAAGGCAGATGGCACCAGGCGAATACCGTAAACATCACGCGCTGGCACACCCACCGAGCGGCACAAGCCAACAAAAAGCGCATTCAAGTCAGCGCACTTGCCGCCCAGATCGCCGGTTTCCAGCATGGTTTTGATGTCGCCCACACCGCAGCCGCGCACCTTGGGCTCGCGGTATGTGTTGGCCACAATCCAGTCGTAAATTTTTTGCGTTTTTTCTACGTCGGATTTAGCGCCTTGGGTGGCGGCCAATGCGGTTTTGCGCACAATGCCATCGGTCGGGATCAGCTTGGTGGCGCGGGTGAAGTATTTCAGGGTGTCAGCATCGTCAGGCACGGCGTTTTTTTGGGCCCAGTCCACGGCGCGGCTCTGAGTCTGCACGCGGCTGGTCAGTTCAACGTAGGGTGTGGCTTGACTGCCTGCAAACTCGACATACAGCATCTTGGCGCCATCTTTGCCGTCGCTTTTCATCTGGCCCGTACCGTTGGTTGAAAAGCTGTTGTCAAGCGAGCGCTGGTAGTCGCTGTTGACAGAAGGAATAGGCAGCCAGACTTGGGTTGCGCCCAGGGGCTTGACGATGTCTACCCGTGTCGTCACATCAAAGGTGCGCCAGGCGCCGCTTTGCGGGGTAAAGCTGCGGTTGACCAGTGTTTGGGCGAAAGGCATGCCGGGCATGGCGCCGAGCGCAGCGGCAGCTGCTGCTGTTTTTTTCAAAAAAATGCGGCGGGGTGTGGTCATGAGCGAGAGTCCTTTCAAAGATCGGGAATTATCACTGCATCGTGCAGCCTGTGTTTTCAGCTCTTCAAAAGCCCGTCAATCATCTTGGCAGAAGCAGGGCCTGTCCAGTCCACCTCACCCTTGACACGCTGCTGCGGCTGTCCCCGGCTGTTGATGGTCAGCGTGGTGGGAAACACCTTGACACCCCATTGGGCGGCGGTTTTTCCCTGCATGTCGAGCAGCACGGGAATGGTGACACCGGTTGTGCTGGCAAACTGCAATGCGCGCTGGGCCGTCTCTTTGAAATTGATTGCCAGCACCAGCAGCTTGTCCGGCCCGTACAAGTCAGCCACCTGCTGCAATGTCGGCATTTCAGCGCGACATGGCTCGCACCAACTGGCCCAAAAGTTCAGCAGCACGGCGCGGCCTTTCAGATCAGACGGTTGCCAGGTTTTGCCTGTGGTGTCGAGCAATGAAAAACGGCTCACAGGACCGGCCCAGGGGCTGATCTCATAAGCGTTCTGCGCAAAGGCGGCATGCATGGGCAGCAAGGCTGCGCCAGCTGTTTGGAGGAAGTGACGTCGGCTAAAAAACATGGCGCTATGCTATCAGCGCACCTTTGACGTGGTGCTGGACTTGTCCTCATTTACCCATCCATGCCCCCAACACCACAATTTTTCACCCGGAGCTCAGCTGTTTCAGCGTCGCCCTCCATGGCGCTCGACGAGCTGGCTCAAGGGCTGTTGATGCCTGCTGCCAACATCGCGCCAAAGTACTTTTACAACCTGCTGGGCTCCAAGCTTTTTGAAGCCATCACCCTGCTGGACGAGTATTACCCCACCCGTCTGGAGACCGCTATTTTTGAAGCGCACAACACAGACATCGCCCGGGCTGTGGCCGACGCGGGGATTCACGGCCCGTGCCTGATTGACCTGGGTGCCGGCAATTGCGCCAAAGCCGCCGCGCTGGTGCCGTTTTTGTCACCGAGCCAGTATGTGCCGGTTGATATTTCCGTCGACTTTCTGCGTGAAGCGGCTGACAAACTGCAAGCCCGCTTTCCCGCGCTGAGCATTGTGGGCGTCGGGATGGACTTTTCCAGCACACTGGCCCTGCCCGATGCCGTGCAAAAGCATCACCGCGTGTTCTTCTACCCCGGCTCTAGCCTTGGCAACTTCTCGCCGCCAGATGCGCTGCGGTTTTTACAGCAGATAGCAGACACCCAACAAGGCAACGCCAGTGGCCTGCTGTTGGGCATTGACCTGGTCAAAGACGCTGCGGTGCTGCAAGCCGCTTACGACGACGCAGCGGGCGTGACGGCTGCGTTCAACAAAAACGTGCTGCTCAATATCAACCGGCAACTGGGCACCGATTTTGACTTGCGGCAATGGCGGCACGTCGGGCTGTTCAACGCCCAGGCGTCACGAATTGAAATGCATCTTGAGGCCATCACAAACACCACGGTGCGCTGGGACAGTCACGAAAGAAGCTTCGCCACAGGCCAGCGCATTCATACCGAAAACTCCTACAAATACACGCTGGATGGCATGAGCACGCTGCTCAAACAAGCCGGTTTCAGCCATGTGCAGCACTGGACCGATGCGCAAGGCTGGTTTGGTGTGTTTTGGGCTTCAAGATAACTGTCTCGCGTCATTTTTAGTGGCTTTCAGGCACAAAAGTGCCTGAAAGCCCAATAAATACAAAGGCAGCTAGCTACTGAATAAATAGCAACTGCCAGGCAATATTCAAACCCGCTCGGTCACCCACGCCAGCACTGACCTGAGCGCACCTGGCAGTTTTGCCGCATCGGTGCCACCAGCCATCGCCATGTCGGCCTTGCCACCGCCCTTGCCGCCGACCTGCTGGGCGATAAAGTTCACCAGCTCGCCGGCTTTGACCTTGCCAATGCTGTCAGCTGTTACGCCCGCCGCGATTTGCACCTTGTCGCCGTCTGCAGCAGCCAGCACGATGATGGCGGTTTTCAGCTTGTCTTTGAGCTTGTCCATGGTGTCGCGCAGGGTTTTGGCCGCGTCAGCACCCAAGCCCACGCCCTCCAGCTTGGCGGCCAGCACCTTGATGCCTTTGACATCCACTGCATGCAGCATCAGTTCATCGCCTTGCGACGAAGCCAGTTTGCCTTTGATGGCCACCATCTCTTTTTCCAAATCACGCATCTGCTCCATCAGGATGCCAATCCGAGCTGGCACTTCGTGCGGCGTCACCTTCAACGTACCGGCCACACCACCCAGCGTGGATTCCATGGCCTGCACATACTTCAGCGCAGCCATGCCAGTGACCGCCTCGATTCGCCGAACACCAGACGCCACGCCGCCCTCGGCGGTGATGGTGAAAAATCCAATATCCCCCGTGCGGCCCACATGGGTGCCGCCGCAGAGTTCTTTGCTTGAACCAATCGTCAGCACGCGCACCTTGTCACCGTACTTCTCGCCAAACAGCATCGTGGCACCGGTCTTTTGCGCAGCGTCCATGTCCATCTCGCTCGCATCGGTGGCCGCATTGGCCAAAATTTCGGCATTGACGGTCGCTTCAATCGCGCGGATTTGCGCATCGGTGACCGGCGCGTTGTGGGTGAAGTCAAAACGGGTTTTGTCAGCGTCAACCAGGCTGCCCTTTTGCTGCACATGCGTGCCCAGCACCTCGCGCAAGGCCTTGTGCATCAGGTGGGTGGCGCTGTGGTTGCGGACGGTGGCGGCACGCGTGGCGGTGTCCACTTGTGCGGTGACAGCGTCGCCGACCTTGAGCGTGCCGCGGCCAACACTGCCGTGATGACCAAACACATCAGCCTTGATTTTTTGGGTGTCACCAACTGCAAACACCGCGCCGCTGGAAGCTATGGAGCCCTGATCCCCCACCTGCCCGCCGCTCTCGGCATAAAAGGGCGTGGTGCTCAGCACCACAATGCCGTTTTGCCCCGCAGTCAAAGACTGCACGGCCACGCCATCAAGATACAGCGCCACAACTTTGGCGGGTTCTTCAAGCCGTGTGTAACCAGTGAAGGCATGGCCTGCGCCTGAGTAATCCAGCGCCTTGTCCATCTTGAATTTGCCTGCAGCTCTGGCTTGGGCTTTTTGTTTGTCCATGGCCAGGTGAAAGCCGGCTTCGTCCACACTCAGGCCGCGCTCACGGCAGACGTCGGCAGACAAATCAAGCGGAAAGCCATACGTGTCGTGCAACTTGAAGGCCACATCACCGGGCAAGACTTGGGTGTCAGCAAGGGCAGCATCCAGAATCGTCATGCCAATTTCAAGCGTCTCAAAAAACCGCTCTTCTTCAACCCGCAGCACATCCATCACCCGCACCCCATCGGCCTTCAAGCGGGGATACGCATCGCCCATCAGCGCCACCAGGTCTGGCACCAGCTTGTGAAAGAACGGCGCCTTTTTGCCCAGCTTGTAGCCGTGGCGAATGGCGCGGCGAATGATGCGGCGCTGCACGTAGCCGCGCCCTTCGTTCGACGGGTTCACGCCGTCGCTGACCAAAAACGCGGTGGCGCGAATATGGTCGGCAATCACACGCAGGCTCTTGTTGTCCAGGTCGGTACACCCCGTCTCACGCGAGGCGGCTTTGATCAGCTTGTCAAAAATATCGATCTCGTAGTTGCTGTGCACATGTTGCAAGATGGCGGCCAAGCGCTCCAGCCCCATGCCGGTGTCTACACACGGGGCTGGCAGTTTGACGAGTGAGCCGTCAGCCTGCATGTCAAACTGCATGAACACGTGGTTCCAGATTTCAATGAAGCGGTCGCCGTCTTCACCAGGGCTGCCCGGTGGCCCGCCGGGGATGTGCTCGCCGTGGTCGTAAAAAATCTCGCTGCACGGGCCGCACGGGCCGGTATCAGCCATCATCCAGAAGTTGTCTGACGCGTATTTTTTGCCCTTGTTGTCGCCAATGCGCACAATGCGGTCAGCCGGCAAGCCAATCTCGTTGTGCCAAATGTCGTAGGCCTCCTGGTCGTCGATGTACACCGTGGCCAGCAATTTTTCAGGCGGCAGCTTGTAGACTTTGGTCAGCAAATCCCAACCCCACAACAGCGAGTCACGCTTGAAGTAATCGCCAAAGCTCCAGTTGCCCAGCATTTCAAAAAAGGTGTGGTGGCGCGCGGTGTAACCCACGTTTTCCAGGTCGTTGTGTTTGCCGCCTGCCCTTAAGCACGCTTGTACCGAAGCCGCACGCACATAGCTGCGCTTGTCAGTCCCCAAAAACACATCCTTGAACTGCACCATGCCCGAGTTGGTGAACATCAGCGTTGGGTCGTTGCCCGGCACCAGTGATGACGACGGCACCACGGTGTGGCCCCTGGCCGCATAAAAGTCCAGGAAGGTTTTGCGGATGTCGGCGACGGAACTCAGGGAAGTGCCCGCAGAAGAAGTAGAAGTGGGATTGCTCATGGTGTGCCAGTGTGGGCGCAAGTTGCTCTCAAAAAAGAGCACAGGACTGCCAGTGAATACCTGATGTGACGAAACCGTCGATTATAAGTTTGACCTATCCCGCGCATGACAGCGCAACAGCCACGAACAGGCTATGCTTAAAAGCTGTCATAAGTGCCTGCCCGGCACGCTCAATGAAAGAACCCGCCATGGACATGAAGACCGCCCCACTCTCCCTGCTCAATGACCCCAGCCTGCTTAAAACCGACGCACTGATCAACGGCCAATGGGTCTCTGGCAGTGCCCGCTTTGACGTGAATGACCCGTCTAACGGCCAAAAGTTGGCCGATGTGGCCAATTTAGGCCCGCAGGATGCAGAAGCAGCCATTGCCGCCGCCAACGCTGCCTGGCCCGCCTGGCGCAAGAAAACCGGCAAAGAACGCCACGCCATTTTGATGAAGTGGTTTCAACTTCTGATGGCCAACGCCGACGACCTGGGCCGCATCTTGACAGCCGAGCAAGGCAAACCCTTTGCCGAGGCCAAGGGCGAAATTGTGTACGGTGCCAGCTTTGTGGAATGGTTTGCTGAAGAAGCCAAGCGCGTTAACGGTGAGACGCTGCCCCAATTTGACAACAACCGCCGCCTGATGGTGGTCAGGGAGCCGATTGGCGTGTGCGCCGCCATCACGCCATGGAACTTTCCGCTGGCCATGATCACCCGCAAGGTTGCGCCCGCCCTCGCCGCAGGCTGCCCGGTGGTCATCAAACCCGCAGAACTGACGCCGCTGACCGCCCTCGCCGCTGCCGAGCTGGCAATACGAGCCGGCATTCCCGCTGGCGTGCTGAATGTGCTGACGGCTGACGGCAACAATTCGATTGCGATCGGAAAAGTCATTTGCGCCAGCCCGGTGGTTCGGCATTTAAGCTTTACCGGCTCCACCGAAGTGGGCCGTATCTTGATGGCACAAAGCGCGCCGACCATCAAAAAACTGTCACTGGAACTGGGCGGCAACGCGCCCTTCATTGTGTTTGACGATGCCGATATTGACTCCGCCGTTGAAGGTGCGATGGCCAGCAAATACCGCAATGCGGGCCAGACCTGCGTGTGCGCCAACCGCATTTATGTGCAAGACGGCGTCTATGACGAGTTTGTTGAAAAGTTCACGGCAAAAGTTAAAACGCTCAAAGTAGGCAACGGTTTTTCGGAAGGCATCACGACCGGCCCGCTGATCGAGGACGCGGCGGTTGACAAGGTCGCCCGTCACATCGCCGATGCGCTGGCCAAAGGCGGCAAGCTGCTGGTCGGTGGCAAAAAGCTGGAGGGTCAGTTTTTTGAACCCACCCTGATTGGCGACGCCACCGCCGACATGCTGTGCGCCCGGGAAGAAACCTTCGGCCCCTTCGCCCCGGTGTTCAGGTTCACGGCCGAGCAAGAGGCCATTGACGCTGCCAACAACACCGAGTTTGGCTTGGCCAGCTACTTTTACAGCCGTGACGTGGGCCGCATCTTTCGGGTGGCCGAAGCGCTGGAATACGGCATGGTCGGCATCAATGTGGGCGTACTGGCGACCGAGCATGTGCCGTTCGGTGGCGTCAAGCAGTCCGGCCTGGGCCGCGAGGGGTCAAGCCATGGCATGGACGAATACATTGAGATGAAATACCTGTGCCTGGGCGATATTCAAAAGTGAGCAAAAAATGAACCGCAGATTGAACCGCAGATGCTTCATTCAAGTTGGTGCTATTGCCTCAGCGCTTTTAGTCACTCCTTTTTTTATAGCTTCTCACGCACAGAATCAGGGCGCTACAGCCCTGCAAGGCCCGCTAAAACGGCACAAAATCGTGATCCAGATCAGTGACAACGACCCAGTTAAGTGGAACCTGGCACTGAACAATGCCAAAAACCTGCAAGACGATGTGGGCGCGGCCAATGTGGACATCGAGATCGTGGCCTACGGTCCCGGCATTGGCATGCTCAAACTGGAGTCACCCACCGCCTCGCGCGTGGCTGATGCCATGAAAGCCAATGTCAAGGTACTGGCCTGCGAAAACACCATGCGCGGCCAGAAGCTGACCCGTGACGACATGCTGCCAGCGCTGAGTTATGTCCCAGCCGGCGTGACCGAAATCATGACCAAACAAAGCGAAGGCTGGGCTTACTTGCGGCCCTGACTTCTATAATCTGCACATCAGCGGGTGTAGTTCAATGGCAGAACGGCAGCTTCCCAAGCTTCATACGAGGGTTCGATTCCCTTCACCCGCTCCAACTGCCTGATTCAGTTTCTACAGTGGCTTTCGAGCACGCGCCTTGGCGCTGGGTTTGCCCGAACCGTTGTCGCGTGGTGGCAAGCCCGTATGCTGGGTCAAAAGGCGGCCCTTCACGGGCGACGCCGCAGCAGACGTTTTTTTAGCAACCGTTGAGTTTTTGCGCCGCGCGCTTTGGTACGTGCCATCGACCAGCGGCTGAAATGTGGGTATCAAATGGTGCTTGCCATTGCCAATCAGGTCAGCCCGGCCCATGGTTTTTAAAGCTTCCCGCAGCAGCGGCCAGTTGTTCGGGTCGTGGTAACGCAAAAAAGCCTTGTGCAGGCGGCGGCGCTTTTCACCGCGCACGATGTCAACCGTCTCGCTGTCGCGCGTGATTTTGCGCAGCGGGTTTTTGTTGGTGTGGTACATCGCTGTGGCGGTGGCCATGGGCGACGGGTAAAAGGTTTGCACCTGGTCGGCCCGAAAGCCGCTTTTCTTGAGCCACTGCGCCAGATGCATCATGTCTTCATCGCTGGTGCCGGGGTGCGCAGCGATGAAGTAGGGAATCAAGAACTGCTTTTTACCGGCCTCTAGACTGTACTTTTCAAACAGCTGCTTGAACTTGTCGTAGCTGCCAATGCCGGGCTTCATCATCTTGGTCAGCGGGCCTTGCTCGGTGTGTTCCGGCGCAATTTTCAGGTAGCCGCCAACGTGGTGGCTGACCAATTCCTTGACGTATTCCGGGCTTTCCACCGCCAGGTCATAGCGCACACCGGAGCTGATCAAAATCTTTTTCACGCCCTTGAGCGCCCGCGCGCGGCGGTACATCTTGATCAGCGGGTTGTGGTCGGTGTTCAGGTTCTGGCAGATGCCGGGATACACACAACTGGGCTTGCGGCAGGCAGCCTCAATCTCGGGGGACTTGCAGCCGATGCGGTACATATTGGCTGTTGGGCCGCCCAGGTCTGAAATCGTGCCAGTAAAGCTGGTCACCGAGTCCCTGATCGCTTCAATCTCGCGAATCACCGAGTCTTCAGACCGGCTTTGAATGATGCGACCTTCATGCTCGGTGATGGAGCAAAACGTGCAGCCGCCAAAGCAGCCGCGCATGATGTTGACAGAAAAGCGAATCATCTCCCACGCCGGGATTTTGGTGGCGTGGTCGTGGCTGCCGTTTTCGTCAGCGTAGCTGGGGTGCGGGCTGCGCGCGTAGGGCAAGTCAAACACGTAGTCCATCTCGGCGGTGGTCAGCGGGATGGGCGGCGGGGTGATCCATACGTCGCGCGCTGTGGTTCCCTCACCATGGGCTTGCACCAGCGCACGCGCGTTACCGGGGTTGGTCTCTAAATGCAGCACGCGGTTGGCATGGGCGTACAGCACCGGGTCGCTTTTGACTTGCTCAAAAGACGGCAGGCGAATCACGGAGCGGTCACGCGGCGGCACTTTGATCTTTCCCTGCGGTGTTTGCAAGGTAGACGACAAGGCAGGGTTGACGACAAAGGTCAAGGGTTTGATGGCCGGATTGGCCTGCGCCGTTGCGACTTTTGCCACTGCGTCGGCTTCTTCCTCGCGCGCGCAGGTTGTGCCCAGCTCTTTGGCGGCATCGGCCACCATCAGGTAAGGGTTGACATGCGCTTCAATGCGGCCGGGTGCGTCAACGCTGGTCGAGTCAATTTCAAACCAGCCTTGGGCTGTGTCGTCACCCGCGCGGCGAATAAACGCCGTGCCGCGAATGTCCGTCATCGTCGCGATGGTTTCCTTGGCAGCCAGGCGGTGGGCAATTTCAACAATGGCTCGCTCGGCGTTGCCATACAGCAGCAAGTCGCACTTGGAATCAATCACAACCGACCTACGCACTTTGTCTGACCAATAGTCGTAATGCGCAATGCGCCGCAAGCTGCCCTCAATACCGCCCAGAATAATCGGCACATCCTTGAAGGCCTCACGGCAGCGCTGCGAATACACCAAAGCGGCGCGATCGGGCCGCTTGCCGCCAATGTCACCGGGGGTGTAAGCGTCGTCAGAACGGATTTTGTGGTCAGCCGTGTAGCGGTTGATCATGGAGTCCATGTTGCCGGCTGTCACGCCCCAAAAGAGGTTGGGCTTACCCAGCACCTTGAAGGGCTCGGCGCTTTGCCAGTCGGGTTGGGCAATGATGCCGACCCGAAAGCCTTGCGCTTCCAGCATGCGGCCGATCACGGCCATGCCAAAGCTGGGGTGATCGACGTAGGCGTCGCCAGTGACAATGATGATGTCGCAACTGTCCCAGCCAAGGGCGTCCATCTCGGCCCGACTGGTCGGCAAAAACTTGGCCGTACCAAACCGCGCCGCCCAGTATTTGCGGTAACTGGTCAGGGGCTTGGCGGCGCGGGCAAAAAAGGAAACGTCGACGGGGGCGTTCATGGGCGGGGCTGGTGAGCAGGCCGGACAAAGCTGTCAGACCCACTTGAAATAAACCCCGATTTTAAGGTTTTAAAGCGTTTTGCGCGACAGCGGCCGGAAATGACAGTTCAATTCGGTGTCAATTGCTTAAAAGGACAACAAAGCAATGAAAAAGACCTGATTTCACCAGGAGATCAGGCCTCAGACCACGTAATACTTAGGGATAAAGCTATTTATTTAATAGCATTTGTGGCATGTCACCAGAGTGGCAATTCAGTTGCGAACCGTCATCTGGCCGCGTACCTCGCCGCCCGGGTTGGCTGCCGTGTGAATGTTGGCGTACCACTTGCCCGCCATCAGGTCTGCGGCTTGTGCTGCAGTCAGGTTGGCACTGCCTTCCATGCCGGTGGTGACGGGGTTAGCCCAGCCCAGCGCAACGCCTGAATTGGCCCCGACAGCAGCCGGGCCATGAAAGTGACCTGCCGTCGCCATGCCAGTCAAGCCGGTGTAGTTGACCTTCCAGCGCAACAGCATGGTGTCTTTGTTGAATGCTGCATCGACCGAGCCGCCGCCGTTGCTGGCATTCGGCGGTACTTCGTTGGCAGCGCGAAGTTGTGTGGTGAAGGCCACCATGTTCGAGGGCTGCATCATCGAGCTGCAGCCGGACAGCGCCAGCATTAAGGTGGCTACAGCGATAGCCAGGCCGCCAAAGGCCGGACGATGGGGGGTTTTACGTGTTTGCATGATGGCTACTCTTGGTTGAGGGGTAAAAAAAGGGGCAACCATTCTTTGTCGCCCCAGCTGGAAGCCGTTTGCTGCCAGATTGCTGAGCCTCGAGTGCCAGCAAAGAAAAAGTCGTCAGCAACTACAAGTCATGACTTTCAGGTCCTGAGCGCATCACGCATGGTCTTGATTTGGTCGTGGTTGCGCTGTACGCCTTCGGACTGCTTTTCAACCAGGGCCCTGGCGCTGGGTGGCAGGCTTTGCTTGCGGGCCTTGCGATACTGGGCCAAGGCCACGTCTTCGGCGCGCTCGCATTCGTCAAGCATGTCGCGGTCGCTGTAACCGCTGAGCGTGCCCTTGACCGATACCCAGCCGCGGTGCAAAGCTGCGCCGGCCGTGCCGCCTTCTTTCGGTTCACTGCCCATGTGCTTGAGCATGGTCTGAAGTTCTGTCGCCGCAAAGTGGCATTCACTGGCACGCTGGTTCAGCACCGTCTTGATGTCAAGCGCCTTGGTGTGTTCTGCACATTCGCGAAAACCATATTCGCCGTCGCGGCAAACTTCCAGCAGATCGTTGAGGGTGTCGATGGCGTCGCCATTGAGGTCTTCAGCGTCACGGCTATCGGTGTAGGTGCCAACCGATGACTCGAGTTCGCTGGAAGACGTCATGCCCGTCAGGCTTGAGCTCTGGCGCATGCCGGCGGGTGTCAGGTTCAAATCGTCGTCAGTTGTCATGAGGATTGCCTTTCGAAGAGAAACAATCGTCGCGCAACGGTTGCCCAGCCCCGGTCGGTCAATCGTATGAAGAGGTGTAGGAGAGTGCCGCATACGAGCGCCTGCGGAAAACGGGTCAAGGTAATGAACGGCGGGTGCCCACAACGTTCAAAACATTTCTGTATCGACCTCTGATGTGCCCTGCGGGCTGTAGCGTGCGCCCTGCACGGTACGCTGGTTGATCAGCCTGTCCAGTTGCTCCATAAGTTGGGCAGACAAGCTGACCTTCGCGGCCCCCAGGTCGTCCAGCAAATGCGCAACACGGGTGGTGCCGGGGATGGGAATGATGTGCGGCGCCTTGTGCAGCAGCCAGGCCAGGGCCAGTTGTGCCGGGCTGCAACCCATGTCTTGCGCCAGCGCGTGGTAGGCCGACAGCAGCTTCAAATTAGCGGCGTAATTCTCGGCGGCAAAGCGCGGCATGCTGCGGCGTATGTCTTTGGCATCGAGTGTGCCCACGTCAATCAGGTCACCACACAAAAACCCGCGCGCCACCGGGCTGAAAGCCACAAAGGCCACGCCCAGTTCGGCGCAGGCTTGCAAGACTGCAATTTCAGGATTGCGGGTCCACAGCGAATACTCGGTTTGCAAGGCGGCAATGGGGTGCACGGCATGCGCCTTGCGCAAGGTCGCGCTAGAGACTTCAGACAGGCCGATGCTGCGAATGTGACCTTTTTTAACCATGTCAGCCAGCGCGCCCACGCTGTCTTCAATCGGCACGCTTTTGTCCCAGCGGTGCAGGTAGTACAGGTCAATCACATCGGTCTGCAGGCGGCGCAGGCTGTCTTCACAGGTTTGTTGAATCGTGGCTGGCCTGCCGTCAATCACCCGCACCAGTTTTCCACTGCCCGCCACATCCACACCCTGAACGCCGCATTTGCTGGCCAGGGTGAATTTGTGGCGATGCGGCTTCATCACCTTGCCAACCAGCGTTTCGTTTGCGCCAAAGCCGTACAGCGTGGCGGTATCAAACAGCGTCACGCCAGCGTCAAGCGCAGCCAGCAGCACCCGCTCGCCCTGCTCTGCAGTCACAGGTGCGCCGTAGGCATGACTCAGGTTCATGCAGCCCAGGCCGATGGCCGAGACATCAAAAGGGCCGAGCTTGCGGGTAGGTAGCGGTGTTGGCAGTGTCATACGAGTTGTTGCTCCAGGTCGTGCAGAACTTGATAGCAAGGCAGCACGCTGGCCACGCTGCTGTTGGGCTGGCGGCCTTCCCGGATGGCAGCAAAGAACTCGCGGTCTTGCAGCTCAATGCCGTTCATGCTCACGTCCACCTTGCTGACATCGATTTTTTCGTCTTTCCCGTTAAATAAATCGTCGTAGCGCGCCAGATAGGTCGCCGTGTCGCCAATGTAGCGAAAGTAGGTCCCCAACGGGCCGTCATTGTTAAAGCTCAGGCTCAGCGTGCAAATCGCGCCGTTGGCAGCTTTGAGCTGAATGCTCATGTCCATGGCAATGCCAAGCGACGGGTGAATCGGGCCCTGCACCGCGCTGGCTTTGACAATCGGGCTGCCGCACTGGTAGGCAAACAAATCAACCGTGTGTGCCGCGTGGTGCCACAACAAGTGGTCCGTCCAGCTGCGGGCCTGGCCCAAAGCGTTCATGTTCGTGCGACGGAAAAAATAGGTTTGCACATCCATCTGCTGGAGGTTGAACTTGCCCGCCGCAATCTCCTTGTGCACATACTGGTGGCTGGGATTAAAGCGGCGAGTATGGCCGCACATCGCCACCAAACCGCTGCTTTTGGCCAGGGCGGCCACCGCATGCGCGCCTTTGATACTGTCGGCCAAGGGGATCTCCACCTGCACATGCTTGCCCGCCTTCAAGCAAGCCATGGTCTGGTCGGCGTGCATCTGGGTGGGTGTGCACAAAACAACCGCATCAACTTCTTTTAAAGCCAGGCTTTCTGCCAGGTCCGTCGTCACGTGTGGGATGCCGTATTTCGCGGCAGTCTCTTTGGTTTTTTCAATGTCGCGGCTCATCAGCGACACCACTTCCACGCCGTCGATGTTTTTAATGCCCTCCAGATGCTTGACACCAAAGGCACCTGCGCCAGCAAGGGCGACTTTGATGGTTTTGGTCATGGCTTGTTTTCCAGGATGAGGTGGCCGACAGCCGTATTGGATGCGGGCACATGATAAAAGCGGTGCTTGACGGTGGGCTTGCCGCCGCCATTCAAGTCGGACATCGCACCACGCGCAATCAGCCACATCACCAGCTCAATGCCCTCGCTGCCTGCTTCACGCACATAGTCAATGTGCGG
>JBKCGU010000039.1:0-21548 GCA_046303055.1 Polaromonas sp. | reverse complement strand
CGCTGCGACAACGGACCGGAGAACATCAGTGGCACCATACAGAACTGGGCCAAGGAATGGGGCATACGGTTTGAATATATTCAGCCAGGCAAGCCACAGCAGAACGCATATGTCGAACGGTTCAACCGGACAGTTCGCTACTAATGGCTATCCCAGTATTACTGGTCCAGCATTGAAGAGGTTCAAGACTTCGCCACCAAATGGATGTGGTCCTACAATCACGACCGCCCGAATATGGCCCTGGGCGGTTTCACCCCAAAGCAGCATCTGGCGATGGCTGCATAAACGTTCTACTTTTAGGTTCAGTGGAAATTGGGGGGATTACCGTTGATGCTGGTGCCGTCGCGTTCGCCCGCAAGCTCAATGCCAGTCTTTGTCTCCGAGATACTCATGATGACACAGACCGCCGTGACGCCCCCAAACCCTGTGCGATGAATGTCAATACCAAGGCATTGAGTGACACCCCTTCGGACTTGGCACGCATGGTCAATTGCGCGTGGACGGTTTTGGGTACACGCGCCACAAACTTGCCCGAAGCCACGCCGCCGCTGCCAGGCTGGGGCACGGGCAGCTTGTTGGCTTTCAGGGCGGCAATCGTGGCCTTTAGCGCATCAGCGCCATTGGTAATCGCTTCCACCACCGTCTCACCGTCTGAAATACATTCAGCAAAATCTGGATAAGAGATCAAAAAACCGCCACCGTCCTCAGTGCTTAGGGGCTTGATTTCAAATGGATAATCAATCAGTTGCTTCATGGTGCAGTTCCTTCCATTAACTCGATGAATTTACGGACGTATATCGGCTTGATGGGCCGATGCGCTGGCACAGAAAGCGTACGTCCATCGCTGCGAACAAACACGCAATGGCTGCTCTTGTCATGCCGCCAATCAACACCGTGCTGGCGCGCCACTGTTTGCAATTGAGCAATATGCCAATCCAGCGGGTTGCGCCGCATTGCAATCAACAGTTTTGTAGCCGTGTTCATCGCCAAATGGTACTACAGGCAGGATCATTTCAGATGCCATTCATCGCACCTTAAGTAGCGGGCAAACGTAGGGGCACTGAGCGGCGCCGTTAGACTTTGAGTCCGTCTGGTTTTGGCCTACTGCACAGCGTCATAATTACCAATCGATAACCGTTGGGCGAGACTCACCATCAGGCTTGAACCCATCAACGTTTTTACCGCAATCCCTTCAAGGACAACCTCATGTCTTGGCTAGAAAAACTTCTTCCCCCCAAAATCACCCCCACTGACCCGACCGAGCGCCGCAGTGTGCCTGAGGGGCTGTGGATCAAATGCCCGAGTTGTGAGGCGGTACTTTACAAAACTGATCTGGAAAAAAACCAGAACGTCTGCCCGCAGTGCAGCCATCACCACCGGATTGGGGCGCGGGCCCGGCTGGATGCCTTTTTAGACCTGGAAGGCCGCTATGAGCTGGGGCAAGAAGTCATACCGGTTGACCCGTTGAAGTTCAAAGACAGCCGCAAATACCCGGAGCGGCTCAAAGATGCGCTGGAGACCACAGGCGAGACGGACGCTCTGATTGTGATGGGTGGGGCAGTACACAGCATTGGCGTGGTCGCGGCCTGCTTTGAGTTTGACTTTATGGGCGGCAGCATGGGCAGTGTGGTTGGTGAGCGCTTTGTGCGCGGCGTGCATACGGCGATCGAGCAAAAAGTGCCGTTTATCTGCTTTACCGCCACGGGTGGCGCACGCATGCAAGAAGGCTTGCTGAGCCTGATGCAAATGGCCAAAACCAATGCCTCGCTGACCCGTCTGGCCAAAAAGGGCTTGCCTTACATCAGCGTGCTGACCGACCCCACCATGGGCGGCGTGTCGGCTGGCTTTGCGTTTTTGGGTGATGTGGTGATTGCCGAGCCGAAGGCGCTGATTGGCTTTGCAGGGCCACGGGTGATTGAATCGACCGTGCGGGTGACGCTACCTGAAGGCTTTCAGCGCGCCGAGTTTTTGCAGGCCAAAGGCGCGATTGACTTTATTTGCGACCGCCGCGAGTTGCGCAAAACCATTGCGTCAACGCTGGCCATGCTGCAAAAGCAGCCTGCCGATGCGGTGGATTAGCCGACATTGACTGCTATTTTTCAATAGCTTGTTTGCGCCCACATCTATTGGCCTGGAGAACTAAAAAACACCTCAGCAGGCTATTTTTGGTGTTTTCAGGCACTTTTGGACTTTTTTTCTTCCAAACCTTTTTAAACCCGCTTCAAACACTTTTCGAGGCATTTCCCATGTCTGACACGCTCAAGCGGTCCAGCCTTCCACTCTTTCCCCTGGGCAGCGTGCTCTACCCTGGTGGCGTGCTGCCGCTGCGGATTTTTGAGGTTCGCTACCTGGACATGATTGGCAAATGCCATAAAAACGGTGCGCCGTTTGGCGTGGTGTCACTGACGGCGGGTGCTGAAGTGCGCCGGCCCGAGCCCGGCAAGCTAACTGGCGATGGCTTTGCCAACGAAGAGTTTTGCGCCACTGGCACGCTGGCCACGATTGCCGAGTTTTCATCACCCCAGCCCGGGCTGATGGTCATCCGCTGCGTGGGGGCGCAGCGTTTCAAGATCAGTAACCGCGACAAACTGAAGCACGGCTTGTGGATTGCCGACGTGGAACGCGTCGACAACGACATGGACGTGACGGTGCCTGACGATCTGAAGGCCTGCGCCAATGCGCTGGGCAAGCTGATCAAAAGCCTGCAGCAGCGCAGCATTGCGCAGAACCAGATGCCCTTGATGCCGCCCTACCGGCTGGACGATTGCGGCTGGGTGGCCAACCGCTGGTGCGAGCTGCTGCCGCTGCCGCTAGAACTCAAACAGCGTCTGATGGAACTCGACAATCCGCTGGTGCGACTGGAACTGGTGAGCGATATTCTGGAACGGACCGGTATCGCGCTTTAAACCGGCCCTGGTTTGGGGCTTTGTATTCAGGCAAATGGCTGCATAAAGTGAAAAACCGCCAGCGTGCAAGTACCGCACACGACTTTTCAAGGCTTCAACAGGCCTTGATGGCAGCGATTGGAAGCGTCCACGCAGTAAAAACTTAAAATCATGGGTTTATTGCCCAACCGACCGCCCTCATGACGCCCCAATCTACGCCCGCCCCTGCCGTTACCCCCCAAGACGAAAACCAATTGATGGTCGAGAGGCAGGGCAAGCTGGCCGCCCTGCGCGCCGCAGGCATTGCTTTCCCCAACGACATCAAACCCGAGCACCGTGCCCAAGCGCTGTTTGCCCAGTACGACAGCAAAACCAAAGAAGAGCTGGAGCCGCTGGCCGTGACCGTCAGCGTCGCCGGCCGCATGATGCTCAAGCGCGTAATGGGCAAGGCCAGCTTTGCCACGCTGCAAGACGCGTCTTTTGGCCCATCAGGTGGCCGCATTCAGGTCTATATCAACAACGAAGGCGTGGGCGAAGACATGCACAACGCCTTTAAACACTGGGACTTGGGCGACATTGTCTGGGCCACCGGCACGCTGTTTAAAACCAAAACTGGCGAGTTGTCGATTCATGCCACCGCCATCCGGCTGGTCACCAAAAGCCTGCGTCCGCTGCCCGACAAGTTTCACGGCGTGGCCGACCAGGAGGTCAAGTACCGCCAGCGCTATGTGGACTTGATCACCGACGAGTCAGCCAGAGCCCGCTTCATGTCGCGCAGCAAGGCGGTCAGCAGCATCCGTGAATTCATGGTGGCGAATGACTTTTTAGAGGTCGAAACGCCCATGCTGCACCCCATCCCCGGTGGCGCAAACGCCAAACCCTTCAAGACCCACCACAACGCGCTTGACCAGGAAATGTTCTTGCGCATTGCGCCTGAGCTGTATTTGAAGCGGCTGATTGTGGGCGGCTTTGAGCGGGTGTTTGAGATCAACCGCAGTTACCGCAACGAAGGCATCAGCGTGCGGCACAACCCCGAGTTCACCATGATGGAGTTCTACGCCGCGTGGTGGAACTACCAGGACTTGATGACCTTTACCGAGGCACTGATTCGGGACGTGGCGCAAAAAATTTGCGGCTCGCTGAGCTTGAGCTATGCCGACAAACCGGTTGATTTAAGTCGGCCGTTTGAGCGCCTGACGATTCGCGAAGCGATTTTGAAGCACACCGACTCAGCGATGGGTGTAGATGCGGGCGTAGACGACGCCGTGTGGCTGACTGACAAGCTGAAAAAGCTCGGCTTTAACGAACAAAAAGACCGCCTCAGCACCCGCTCGCTGGCCAGCCTGCAAGTCATGTTTTTTGAAGAAACGGTCGAAGAAAAGCTCTGGCAGCCGACCTTCATCATGGAACACCCCACCGAGATATCGCCGCTGGCACGCGCCAACGATGCACGCCCTGAAGTGACCGAACGCTTTGAGCTGTACATCACCGGCCGCGAGTTTGGCAACGGCTTTAGCGAGCTGAACGACGCGCAAGAGCAAGCCGCCCGATTCAATGCGCAAGTTGCTGCCAAAGACAGCGGTGACGA
Source organism: Polaromonas sp. (assembly GCA_046303055.1). GTDB lineage: Bacteria > Pseudomonadota > Gammaproteobacteria > Burkholderiales > Burkholderiaceae_C > Polaromonas. Next base: position 17,075 of record JBKCGU010000039.1, on the reverse strand, counting down.
CGAGGCCATGTTTTACGACCACGACTTTGTGCGCGCCCTCGAATACGGCATGCCGCCCACCGGCGGCTGCGGCGTGGGCATTGACCGGCTGATGATGCTGCTGACCGACAGCGCCAGTATTCGGGATGTGATCTTGTTCCCGGCCCTGCGCAGAGAGGTGTAGTCCCCACGGTTGCGCACAACGCGCAAGCTCCCTGCCCCTCCAGCGGGCTGCCCGCCTGCGGCCCGGCAAAGCCGGTTCCGCGTCTCGAACTTGAAAGGCCAAGCCCAAGCCATGACGCCTCTCAAATACCTCAGCGCCTACCCCGAGAGCCTGCAATTGCAAGTGCAGCAGCTCCAAAGCCAAGACAAGCTGGGCGACATGCTGCTCAAAAAATACCCGCGCGCCCACGCAGTTCGCACCGACAAGGCGCTGTACGACTACGTGATGGCGCTTAAAAACGAGTTCTTGCGCAGCTCAGAGCCGCTGTCAAAAGTCGCGTTTGACAACCGCCTGCAAGTTATCGCTCACGCCCTCGGCACGCACACCCAAATCAGCCGGGTGCAGGGCAACAAGCTCAAAGCCAAACGTGAGATCCGCGTGTCGTCACTGTTCAAAGAAGTGCCCGACGAGTTTTTGCGCATGATCACCGTGCACGAGCTGGCCCACATCAAGGAAAAAGAGCACGACAAAGACTTCTACAAGCTCTGTACCTACATGGAGCCGCAATACCACCAGTACGAGTTTGACCTGCGCGTGTACCTGACGCACATGGATGTGGGTGGCAAGCTGGCTTGGCCTGTGGGGTAGCTAGTGCTGGGAATCAAGGTTAAAAACCGTCTATACTGTACAGGTTAGCTAGTATTAACAGGAGCAGCACATGTTGACAGTCTCATCCATGGACGCACAAAACCGCTTTGGGCAATTGCTGGATACGGTTCAGCGTGAGCCAGTCACCATCACCCGGCATGGCCGAACGGCGGCTTTTATGGTGTCGCCGCAAGACATGGCGGATTTGCAGGATATCAAGGCCAAGCGCACGCAAGCAGTAGCGTGGTTTGAGGCTTTTTTTGCACAAGCAGAAGCAGAAAAAAGCAGCGACATGCGCGCAGCAGCCCGGCAGTTGACCGACGCTGATGTGGTGAGAATGGTCAAAGAGCTCCGCTGATCGCTTTTGGAAATGAATCTTGAACCTGCTCAACCGCGCAGTTTTTGATACCAGCACGCTGGTCAGTACGGTGCTCAGACCGTCGTCCATTCCGCGTCAAGCCTTTGCGTCAGCTCTTGCCAGATACACCCTGTTTGTATCGCCTGCAACGCTTGACGAACTACAAGCTGTGTTGATCAGACCCAAGTTTGACGCGTACGCCAGCCCCACCGAGCGCGCCGCATTTTTTGCGAGGTACAAACAGGAAACAACGCTTTTGACACCCGATGCGCAAAGCGACCAGATGGCCCAGGACGCATGCCGCGATCCGAAAGACTGCAAGTTTTTGGCGCTGGCGATGGCCTGCAATGCGGGCGTTTTGGTGTCAAGCGACGAAGACTTGCTCACCCTCAAACAATGGCACAGTACGCAAATTGTCAGTGCTGCTGCGTTTTTGAGCAGCGCGGTGAACTGACATGTCGGCTCAGAAGCTCCAGCCACTTCAGAATGCTATTTATTTCGTAGCTTCTAACCCATGTATTCATTGGACTACAGGCTGATTTGATGGGTAGAAATGCCTCATGAGGCTTAAAACGGCTTGAGGAAGCTCAATCACGTTTGACAGCAAATTTTTTTGACTTTAAGTTTTTAACCGGGTGTTGACATGCCCCAGCCAGGTCAGCCCCGCACAAAACCCTCCCTTGCTAAGATGACAAACCAATTCCAGCATTCGGCCCTTCCCGAAAATTCTTCGCCGAATCTATCCAAGAAACACATGCAACCCACCCTCAAACCCACAAACCCCAACTTCTCATCCGGCCCATGCGCCAAGCGGCCTGGCTACGACGTGAGCAAATTGCAGCTGGACACGCTGGGTCGGTCGCACCGCTCTGCTATTGGTAAAAAGGCGTTGGGCCTGGCTTGCTCTGAGACCGCTCGCATTCTGGGTCTGCCTGACGACTACCGGGTGGCTGTGGTACCGGCGTCTGACACGGGTGCGATTGAAATGGCGATGTGGTCGCTGCTGGGTACGCGCGGGGTCGACGTGCTGGAATGGGAAACCTTCAGCGCCACCTGGACGAACGATATTCTGGAACAGCTCAAGCTGCCTGATGCGCGGGTCATCAGCGCGGACTACGGCGACTTGCCAGACCTGGGCTCGGTTAACTTTGACAACGACGTGGTGTTTGTCTGGAACGGCACCACCTCGGGCGTCAAGGTGCCCAATGGCGACTGGATTCCTGATACCAGGGGCGGCTTGACGCTGTGCGACGCGACATCGGCCATTTTTGCAATGGACATGCCTTGGCACAAGCTGGACGTCATCACTTACTCCTGGCAAAAAGTGTTGGGCGGCGAAGGCGCGCATGGCATCCTGATTTTGAGCCCGCGTGCGGTTGAGCGCCTGCTGACCTACACACCGCCCTGGCCGATGCCCAAAATTTTCCGCATGACGGCCAACGGCAAGCTGAACGAAGGGCTGTTCAAGGGCGACACCATCAACACGCCGTCGATGCTGTGCGTGGCCGACTACCTGGACGCATTGCAATGGGCTGACAGCCTGGGTGGCCTGCCCGGCTTGGTCGCCAAAAGCCGGGCCAACCTGGCGGTGATTGAAGAGTTTGTGGCGCAAAACGACTGGATTCAGTTTTTGGCCAAAGACCCGGCCACCGTGTCGAACACCAGCGTTTGCCTGACGCTGACCGCCAGCGACGCGCAGGTCAAAAAGATGGTCGCGCTGCTGGACGAACACGGCGTGGCTTACGACATTGGCGCCTACAAAGATGCGCCAGCCGGGTTGCGCATCTGGTGTGGCGCGACAGTTGAAGCCGCTGACCTTCGTGCGCTGATGCCTTGGCTGACTTGGGCCTACCGCGAGGTTACCGCCTGAACAGCGATAAACAATTAGTGAAAAAATTTAGCGAAAAGCCCTGGCAGCCCAATAAATAATTTGGCTAGCAGCTACGCAATCGATAGCATTCTCAACGCTCCCGGGCTATGCGGCGGGCCAGCTTTTCAAACGCCATATCAACTGTCACCGCCAGCAGGGCGACCAGCATGGCTCCTTGCAGCACATAGGCGGTGTTAAAGCCGCTCAGGCCAATGATGATGGGTGAGCCCAAGGTTTTGGCGCCGACAGTTGAAGCTATTGCCGCTGTACCGATGTTGATGATGACGGACGTTCGCACGCCAGACAGCCACACCGGCAGGGCCAGCGGCAGGTCGATATAGCGCAAGCACTGGCGCGGCGTGAGCCCCAAGCTCAACGCTGCTTGCCGCTGCGCTGCGGGCACGCCCTGCAAACCACTGACGGTGCCTTGCACCACCGGCAGCAAGCCATACAAGGCCAGCGCCAGCAGTGCGGGCAAGTCGCCAAAGCCAACCACGGGGACCGCTAAAGCCAGCACCGCCACGGGCGGGAAAGCCTGACTCATGGCGAGTACGCTTTCCATCAGCGGCCTGAAGGCATGGCCTGATGGCCGCGTGACCCAGACACCGATGGCACTGCCGACCACCACCGAAAACAGGCTTGACACGCCCACCAACAACATGTGCTGCCACAGCAGCCAGGCAAAAGGCTCCTGGGTGTAAACCGGGCGTTCGAGCTGGGGAAACGCAGAGCTGAAAAGCGGTGCAGAATGCGGCAAAAACACGACCAGCGCTGCCAGCAACGCAGCAACCCAAAGCCATTGATTCTTCATCGCCATGGGTGAACCCTGCGCCGGGCAAAACCCGTTAACACGTTAAAAAGCGCATCGACCAACACACCCAGCGCAATGATGGGCAGCACACCCAACAGCACCACGTCCTCAGCGTTGGCAAACAGCCCCTCAAACAAAATGCTGCCCAAGCCGCCGGCACCAATCAGCGCGGTCACGGCTGCCAGCCCAACGCTGCTGACAGCCGCTGTGCGCACGCCGCCCAGAAGCACGGGCAAAGCCAGCGGCAGCTCAATATGAACCAGTGTTTGAAAATGCGTCAGCCCCAAGGCACGTGCGGCCTGCGTCATGGCGCCAGACACTTGCTGCAAGCCAGCCAGCGTGCCGCGTACCACCGGCAGCAGGCCGTACAGCGTCAAGGCCATCACCGCCGGCGCCAGCCCCACGCCGCTGATGCCCGCCCGACCCAACGCTGGCAAGCTGGCCGCCAGCAGCGCGAGCGGTGCCATCAACAAACCAAACAGCGCAATCGACGGAATGGTTTGAATGACGTTAAGAAGGGGCAGCAGCACCCTGCCCGTTTTGGCATGCGCATGTGCAGCCCAACCCAGCGGCAAGCCGATGGCCAGCGTGGCTGTCAGCGCCAGCAACACAATTTGCAGGTGCCGCCCCACAACGCCCACAAAGCCGTCGGCCCGGTTGGCGTATTCCTTCACCAGCGACAGGTCGTTGCATGCGCCGCTGACCAGCAAAACGCCCAGCGCCAGGAGCAATGTGGCAATTACCGCAGCTGTTTGAAACGCATGAACTCGCAACTGCTGCAAGGCACTGCTGAGCATAAAACCCAGCACAGTCAGCGTCACCCAGAAGGCGCTGCCGAGCGATGCGCGTGAGATTAGCGAAGTGGGCAACGCCCCTTGCAAGCTGATACCGGCCTGATTGGCAGCCTGCCAAAGCAAGCTGGGCATGACCACCACTGCGATGGTTACAACCGCCCACAGCCAAGCTGCGCGTGGCTTGAACATGGTCACGGCTGTTAACCCCACCAGCGCAACAAGCATCAGCAGCAGCAACCAGACTGAACCATCACTGATCGAGAACAAATAAATCGGTTGGCCCGACACCAGGCGGTTGGGTGCCAGCCGTAAAAAAGGCAGGCTATACAGGGCCAGAACGGCCAGGAGTGACAAGCTCGCCAGTACCGGGTTGCGGCCCTTGTCTGTGGTCATGTTGTACAGATTACTTCAACAGCCCTTTGGACTTCAAAAAATCCCCAGCTACTTTTTTGGCGTCCTGGCCCTCCAGCTGAATCTTTGCATTCAAACTCTGCAATGTCGGGCGGTCCAGCAGCTTGAAAACGGGTGCCAGTGATTCGGCGATTTTCGGGTTCTTTTTTAGCGCGTCTTCCCGAATCACGGGTGCAGGCGCGTAGACCGGCTGCACGCCCAAGGTGTCGTCCAGAATCACCAGACCCAGCGCGGCTACAGCACCATCGGTGCCGTAAGCCATCGCGGCGTTGACACCGGATGCCTTCTCATAGGCAGCACGCATCGTCACTGACGTATCGCCGCCTGCAAGCGTTAACAGCTGGTCAGGCTTGAGCTTGAAGTTGTAGGCCGCCTGAAACGCAGGCAGAGCGTCTGAACGTTCAACGAATTCTGCCGATGCGGCAAGCTTGAATTGGCCTGCTTTGTATTTTGAAGACGCCAACCACTTTGACAAGTCATCGAGCGTGACCAGCTTGTTAGCCGCAGCCACGTCTTTGCGCACGGCAATCGTCCAACTGTTGTTGGCAGGTGCGGCTTGCAGCCAGACGATTTTGTTTTTGGCATAGTCCAGCGCCTTGACGCGCTCGTAGCCGGTTTGTAAATTCTTCCACACCGGACTTTTTTCTTCAGCAAAAATGAAAGCACCGTTGCCTGTGTATTCGGGGTAGACATCAATCTCACCCGCCATGATGGCCCCACGCATGACCTGCGTGTTGCCGAGCGAGACTTTGCTTTGCGTTTTGATGCCGTTCGCCTCCAGCACCAGCACCATCATGTGGCCAAGCAACTTGCCTTCGGTGTCGATTTTGGAGCCGACGCGAAGGAGCTGGGTGGCAGCGGCTTGGGCCAACGCCACACCGCACCACACCGCAGCGGCAAGCCATACAGCTATCGCACGAAGGGCGACGTTCATGGGATCAAACCCATCGCGTGCATGTAAGCGGGGTTTAGCATCAGATCGTCCCATGCATGGGCTTTGGTCGTTGGCAGTAAATCTTGTCTGCGCAGCTCGCTGGATTCGAGCGCTTCCCAGTGGCCCCTCATCAGCCCTTCTGTCATCCCGTCCAGCAACTCGTCCACCGCCTTGCCGCCATCAACAGACTGGTTACACAGCAGCACCATGTCGCAGCCTGCATTCAACGCGGTGATTGCCGCCTGGGTGTATGACACTTGTTTGCCATCAATGATGCGTGCGCCCGCCATGCTCAGGTCGTCGCTGAAAATGGCGCCGCCAAAGCCGAGCTGGCCGCGCAGAATATACGTCAGCCATTGCTCTGAAAATCCGGCCGGACGACTGTCAACCTTGGGGTAAATCACATGGGCCGGCATGACGCTGGTCAGTGTGGTGTTGAGCCAGTCATAGGGCGCTGCGTCATCCAGCAAAATAGCTTTGAGGCTGCGTCTATCGACAGGAATTTCAAGATGCGAATCGGCTTTGACAAAGCCGTGACCGGGGAAGTGCTTGCCGCAGTTCATCATGCCGGCCTGGAGCAGGCCATGCATCAGGCTTTTGGCGAGCAGCGTGACAACGCGCGGGTCACGGCCGAAGGCCCGGTCACCGATCACACTGCTTTCACCGTAATCCAGGTCCAGCACAGGCGTAAAGCTGAAGTCGACCCCACAACTGCGCAACTCTGCCGCCAGCACGTAGCCGCAAGCGGTGGCGGCGTTGGTTGCCGCCAGCTGGTCTTTCATCCACAGCTCACCCAGCGCCCGCATCGGCGGCAAATGCGTGAAGCCGTCAGCTTTAAAACGCTGCACCCGCCCGCCTTCATGGTCCACACAAATCAGCAAGTCTTGACGAATGCTTTTGATCGCTGCACACAGGCTGGTCAATTGCGTACGATTTTCCCAATTGCGGGTGAACAAGATGATGCCTCCGGTCAGTGGGCTTTTCAGGCGGCGGCGGTCGTCTTTGGTCAGGCTGACGCCGGCAATGTCGATGATGAGGGGGGCGTGTTGAGTCATAGAAGATTTCTTTGATGCTATTTAATTAGGAGCTAATAATTGATATTTTGATAGGCTTGCAGCCCTATTTTATGATTAATGCGGCCTCAAAAGCGTGAGTCAGGCTCAACCGCGCTGTTCAATGACCACAAAGCTGGCGGCGTAGTCGGTTTCGTCTGTCACGCTGACATGAGCGGACAAGCGGCGCGCGTCAAACCACTCTTTGAGTGCGCCATGCAGCACGATGCAGGGTTTGCCGCTGGCCTCTTTGGCAATCTCGCAGCTGCGCCAGGTCATGGGCATACGCATGCCCATACCGATGGCTTTGCTGAAAGCTTCTTTGGCCGAAAAGCGGGTGGCCAGATAGCTGACACCCCGGTCTGGCCAGCGGACGCTGCGCTCGCTGAACGTTTTCATTTCACCATCGCTCAGGATTTTTTTGGCGAAGCGTTCACCATGGCGCTCTACGCTCGCTCTTATGCGGCGCACGTCACAAATGTCAGTACCAATGCCATAAATCATTGACCGACAAACGCCTCATCAATGCAGCGCAAATAGGCTTTCACTGTGGCGTCGTAACCCAACTCCAGTGCATCAGCCACCAAGGCATGGCCAATCGACACTTCAAGCACGCCGGGCACAGCTTTTAAAAATTCAGTGAGGTTGTCGTGGCTCAAGTCATGACCCGCGTTGATTCCTAAACCAACAGATGCAGCCGCCAGAGCCGATTGGGTGAAACGGTTTAAGGCCTCGCCTTTTTGGTCTGTGGCCCAGGCACTGGCGTAGCTTTCGGTGTAAAACTCGACCCGGTCTGCACCCACCGCTTTGGCGGCAGCCATGGCGCCGGGGATAGGATCCATGAACAAGCTGACGCGAACGCCTTTGTCATGGACTTGTTCAATCAAAGGCATCAATCGCTCGGCGTCATCAGGAAAGACCCAGCCATGGTCACTGGTGAACTGGTCTTCGCTGTCAGGCACAAAAGTGCATTGGTGCAGCGGCAAGCCGCGTGCTGACAAATCATGCACAAAACCCATCAGGTTATGGAACGGGTTGCCCTCAATGTTGAACTCCCGGTCCGGCCAGTCTTTCATCATGGCGGCGATGCCAAACACATCGGCGCTGCGGATATGACGCTCATCAGGACGGGGATGCACCGTGATGCCATGCGCACCCGCCTCCAGGCACAGGCGTGCTGCACGCACGACATCAGGAATGCCGAGCTGGCGGGTATTGCGCAGCAGGGCAACCTTGTTGACGTTGACTGAGAGTGCGGTTTTCATTGAAGTTTTAACAATCATGATCTAAAGCGCCTGCAAGTCCATCATCATCTGCCGTGTTTTTAAAACATTGACATCGCAATGGTAGTGCAGCAGCGCGCGTAGCTGGGTTTTCAGCTCAGGCAAGTGGTTGACGCAGGCCTGCATGGTGTCTACAAAGGGCGCGTCTCCGTCCAATGCCTGCTGCAGGGCTAGCCATTGCGCGCCGCTCAAGGCGCTACGGTCGTCGTCATGTGCTTCGCGCAAGCCCGCTTCGGCCAGCAACACGTAGGGCGTGTCCGCGCCAAGCGACGCCAGGGTCGAGGTTTGTGCATCGAGCAATGGCAAAAAACCAATGTCACGCAGCAGGCGCAGCTCAAAAGCCCGAAGCGCCACTTGCAGCGTGTCAATGCTCTGGCTGGCCAGCAACTGCACGGTGGCGGCATACGCATCAAACAGCACCGGGTGCGGGTCGTCGCGCGCCAACAGGCGCATCAGCAACTCGTTCAAATAATAGCCTGACAGCAGGGCATCACCCGTCGGCATCACATGGCCCCCCTGCCATTCGGCGCTTTTGAGGTTGCGAATTTCAGCATCACCACCAAAAGCGATATGAAGCCGCTGTAGCGGCAGCAAGATGGGCCTGAAGTTAGAACTGGGCTTTTTAGCCCCCCGCGCAATCAGCGCGACCCGGCCATAGGAACGGGTGAACACTTCCAGAATCAGACTGGACTCGCTCCAGTCGTAGCGGTGCAGAACGTATGCAGGTTCATCGGAAATTCTTTTGGTGACCACGGCTGAAGCGCAGACCGGTCAGATGCAAACAGGGGCCGCGGAACTGGCTTTGCCAGGCCGCAGGCGCAGCGGCCCCCTCGGAGCTGGAGCCTGCGGCTCCGAACCTGCTTGAGCAGGTTTGGACAGGCGACAGAAGCGAAGCCTCTGGCGAGCGGCGGCCTGCAAGGTGCAGGAAGCTACACACAGTGAGCGACCGTGGGGGCTATTCATACCCGAATGTCTTTACTCTGGCTTCGTCGTCAGCCCAACCAGATCTGACCTTGACCCAAATTTCCAGAAAAACTTTATTGCCGGTGAGCGCTTCCAGCTCATGGCGTGCCTCGGTGCCCATGCGCTTTAGCTTTTCACCTTTGTCGCCAATGATCATGCCTTTGTGACCGTCACGTTCCACCACAATGGTGGCGGCAATTTTGCGCAGGTTGCCCTCTTGCTCGTACTTGTCGATGATGACGGTCGAGGTGTAGGGCAGCTCGTCACCTGTCAGTCGAAACAGCTTTTCCCGGATCATCTCGGCGGCCATGAAACGGTCGCTGCGGTCGGTCAGCGCATCGGCCTCGTACATCCAGGGCTGCTGGGGCAAGTATTTTTCACAAATGCCAAACACACGCTCTACATCTTTGGCACTGTTGGCCGACATGGGCACAAACTCGGCAAAGTCACGCTTGGTCTGCATCATTTGCAGCCAAGGCGCAATGTCGCCCCGGCGGTGAATCAGGTCAAACTTGTTGGCCAGCAAAATGGCGGGGGTACCGGCTGGCAACAGGTGCAACACTTTTTCATCAGCCTGATTGAACTGCCCTGCCTCGACGACAAAAACAATCAGATCGACATCGTTGACGGTGCCCACAACGGTGCGGTTCAATGAGCGGTTCAGCGCGTTGCCATGCCGGGTTTGAAAGCCGGGGGTGTCAACAAACACAAACTGGGTAACCCCCACGGTGCGCATACCAGTGATGCGGTGCCGCGTGGTTTGCGCTTTACGAGAGGTGATACTGACCTTTTGTCCGACCAGCGCATTCAGTAAGGTCGATTTGCCCACATTGGGCTTACCAACAATGGCAATCAGGCCGCAGCGCTGGGTGCCAAGGGTTGGTGTGCCTGTTGCCGCATCTTCGCTAGCCGGTACAGTATTGGCACGCTTTGAGAACGCCTTGGCCATCATGGCCTCTACGGCTGCAGCTTGAGCCTGTGCGGCGACTTCATCAGGTGTCAATTTTTTATCGCTCATAGCGTCTTGATAAATGCCAGCATCGCCAGCGCAGCGGCCTGCTCGCCTGCGCGGCGGGAGTTTCCAGTGCCACGCTCGGCACGGCGATATTCAATAATCTCACACTCGACATCAAAGGTCTGCTTGTGCGCGGCGCCTTCGGTACCCACGATGCGGTAGATAGGCAGGCTCATCTTGTGAGCTTGCAACCACTCTTGCAATTCGGTCTTGGGGTCTTTGCCAATCGCCTGCATTTGGGCGTTGATTTCAACGTCCTGAAAAAGGCGACGTACCAGGCTTGATGCGACGTCAAAACCGGCATCGAGGTACACCGCGCCGATCACGGCCTCCAGCGCATCGGCCAGTATGGAAGGCCGTTTTTGCCCGCCAGACTTTGCTTCGCCTTCGCCCAGACGCAGCAAGTCTGGCAGCCCCAGAGACACGGCAATCTGGTGCAGCGTGTCCTGCTTGACCAGATTGGCACGAGCACGGGACAAGTCGCCTTCTGGCAGCTCTTTGAGGCGCTCGTACAACAGACCGGCTACGGCCAGATTCAAAACAGAGTCACCCAGAAATTCGATTCGCTCGTTGTGGTCTGACGAAAAGCTGCGATGCGTCAGGGCCTGCGCCAGCAGCTTGGGGTTGCCGAACGTGTGCTCAAGCCGCGTTTGCAGCGCCAGCAGATTTGAGCCTGATGCAGAACTGGCACGCACTTATTTAGGGAAGGTCTGCACAACCCCCGCCACAGCGAGAGTTGAAAGATAAAAGTTCACCCGATGAAACACGAAGTGCGTTGTCACCGAATTTCAGAGCTTTCTGGCTCTGATTTGAAGCCTTTTCAGGCTTCGGATGAGCACTTGCCTCCACTGCAGGCGCACTCATCCCTGCGCTCCCAACAGTTGCCTGCGAGCCATCCACAAATTGCTCAGCGCAAACAGTGTCACCAGTTGCGCCGTATTCTTGGCCAGCCCTTTGTAGCGCACCTTGGTAAAACCAAACTGGCACTTGATGACCCGAAACGGGTGCTCCACCTTAGCCCGCACGCTGGCCTTCATCTGCTCAGCCTTGTCCAGCAATTTGCCCCAAGGCGTGTTCTTATCCAGTGCCCGACGTTTGCCCGGACGCATGGCCACATGCCAGTCCACGCCTGTGGCTTCAGGGCGCTTTGTGGCCCCCTGATACCCGGCATCAGCAAACACGACCTGCTCCTTGCCGTGCAGCAGACCATGTCCTTGGGTGACGTCATGGACGTTGGCCGCCGTGCCGATGACGGTGTGTACCAGGCCGGAATCGGCATCCACACCAATGTGTGCCTTCATTCCGAAGTGCCATTGGTTGCCCTTCTTGGTCTGGTGCATCTGAGGGTCGCGCTCCCCCGTGCTGTTCTTGGTGGAGCTGGGAGCCGCAATCAGGGTGGCGTCCACCACGGTTCCGGTCTTGAGCATCAGCCCTTTGGTCGCCAAGGTGGCATTGATGGTGGCCAGCAGTTGGATACTCAAGTTGTTTTCTTCGAGCAGGTGGCGAAACCTCAGGATAGTGCTCTCATCGGGCAATCGACCCATGCCAGGGTCCAGATGAACAAACTCGCAATACAGGGGCACATCGTGCAGGGCTTCCTCCATGGCCGGGTCCGACAATCCAAACCACTGCTGCAGGAAGTGGATGCGCAGCATGGTGGCGACTGCAAACGGCGGGCGTCCCGTCTTGCCAGAGGGTGCGTGCGGTTCAATCAGCGCAATCAGCTCTGTCCACGGAACCACCAGATTCATTTCGTCGAGAAATTCGCGCTTGCGCGTTCTCTTGCTAATCAACTCGAATCCGTTGGTGGCGAAGCTTTTTTGTTTCATCGGCAATTAACGTTTGTGCAGGTCAGAAGGCTGACTTATGCAGACCTTTCCTAGCTTGCATCGACTGGGTGGCCCACGGGTTTGAAATGGTTCAGTCACCTTACCCTGACTGGAAGTTCCAGGCCCCTGATGCCATCGCCGTGGGTGGCCTGCACGCTCGACTGCTGGTAGGCAAGCGGCAACCGGTTGATGCGCTCGGCCCAGGGCTGGAAAGCGCGCTGGCTGCTTTTTCTCTGGCCCTGTCTGAAGGTGGGCGACTGATTGAAACTGGCAAGGGCGCCAACGTCCTTGGCAATCCACTGGCAGCTGTTGTGCATCTGATGCGGGTTCTTGCCAGTCAGTTGCCGCATCGCCCGCTACAAGCTGGTGAATTGGTCACCACCGGCACCGTCACCAGCGCCTACCCCGTGCAGGCAGGGCAAACTTGGCGCACTGAACTGGGCGGCATTGCGCTGCCTGGCCTGACCATCAGGTTGACAGATTAAGTGCCTTTTGGCGGTGTTTTTATGTATTGAAATCGGCTTTAGCTTATTGGATTCGGGCGCTGAGGGCTACTGAAATCAGAGTAGCTTTGGGTTTTTCTAAAGGCTGCATAATTTGCTTGAGTCCATAGCCAACTACCCCACCATGCGCCTGCGCCACATCGAAGTCTTTAACGCCGTCATGCTGACGGGCAGTGTCAGCGGCGCGGCTCGGTTGATCAATGTCACCCAGCCTGCTGTCAGCCGCATCTTGCAGCATGCTGAATTGCAATTGGGCTTTGCACTTTTCCAGCGGGCCAAGGGCAGGTTGTTGCCGACGTCTGAAGCACTCACGCTGTACCCGCATATTGAGCAGCTGTTTGCCCAGTTGGATGACGTTCAGCGGCTGGCGGCTAATTTAAAAACAGGCGACAGCGCCAAAGAGCTGCGGATTTTGTCCGTGCTGGCGCTGAGCTATGAAATTTTGCCGCACGCTATCAAGTTGTTTCGTGTCAAGCACCCGGATGTGGCCATCACCATCAAGGCGCTGCATTCACCGCAAATTGTGGCGGCGTTGGTGCTGCAAGAGGCCGATGTGGGTTTTCTGTTCAGTCCGGCAGTGCACTCAGCGCTGGCGCAAGAGCATCTGGCCGATGGCCGCATGGTGTGCATCGCGCCCAAAGGAATGCTGACGAGCCGCTTTTTAAAGCGCGGCCACATCACATTGACTGAGCTGGCCAAGCTGGACAAAGTGCCCGTGATTGGCCTGGACGCACAAGACCCGGTGGGTCGCGTTCTTGGTCAGGCCATGCGTGAGGCAGGTGCAGGCTTGGCCTTCAGCATCAGCGTGCAAACCTACCATTCAGCGCTGGCACTGGCCCATCACGGCCTGGGTGTGGCGCTCGTGGACACCTGTACTGCTGCATCCGCCGACCGGAGCCGGGTAGATGTACTGGACTTGCAGCCTTTGTTGCCCGTGCCCATCAAGGCGCTTCTGCCAGCGGGCAAGCCTGGGTCTGTGGCGGTACGGGCGTTTGTTAAGTGTTTTGAGCAGGCTTTGAAATTCAAGCAATCGACTTGACGATTCTTTCAGCCGACCCAAACGCCAGCGTAAAACCCAAAGCACCATGTCCGACGTTGAACAGCATGTTTTTGGGGCCCGTGGGATGCCTGCCAATCAGGGGCAGGGCAGTGGGCGTGGCGGGGCGCAGGCCTGCCCAGGCGTTCAACTCGGCAAAGTCGCTGCAGTTCGGAAACAGCGCTTGGGTTGAAGCTTTCAACGATTTTATTTTTGTGGTGTCGACAGCCGTGTCGTAGCCCCCAAGCTCTGCCATTCCTGCGACCCGAAGACGTGAGCCAATGCGGGCAAACACAACCTTGCGGGCGCTGTCTGTCACGCTGACTCTGGGGGCTGCGTGGGGCGCTTCATCGACATCGACCGTGATGCTGTATCCCTTGAGAGGGTAAATCGGCAAATACACATCAAGCTGGCGCGCCATCGGGGCCGATGCTGCACCCAGTGCCATCACGTATTGATCTGCCTCAATATCGCCCTGGGGTGTTTTGATGGCGACCACAGCACCTGCTTTCATCAATATTTTCTCAATCGGCGTGTCGAGCAAAAATCTGACGCCGCGCTGGCGCAAGGCTGCCAGCAAACCGTCGCAGGTTTTCTGGCAATCGGCAGCGCATTCACTGGGGGTATAAATTGCGCCTTTGATTTGGGTTGCGTAGCTGGCCAGGGCGGGTTCAATGGCCACACATCGCTCAGCGCTGACGGCTTCTTGCTCGCTGCCCATATCTCTTTGCAGCATCATCTGCTTTTGGGCTGCGGCGAATGTTGCATCGGTTGAAAACAGCACCAGCTTGCCGGTGCTTGAAAAGTCCACCGCCAGCTTTTCTTGCGCCAGCATGGCGTCAAAACACTGGCGGCTCTCGGCAGCCAATTGCAGCAGCGCAAGGGAGGTGCTATGAGATGTTGTCGCATTGCAGGCCGCCAAAAACTGCAAGCCCCAACGCCACTGATGCACGTCAAGCTGGGGGCGAACTTTCAAAGGTGATGAGGGCGACAGCAGCAGTTTGGGTAACTGCGCCCAAATGCCGGCGTCTGCCAGCGGTTGCACATAGCTGTAACTCAGCTGAGAGCCATTGCCGCCACTCGCACCGCTGCCGGGCTGGGCACGGTCAATCACCGTCACGTCATGGCCGGCACAGCTCAGTTCATAGGCCGTGGCCAAGCCCACAATGCCAGCCCCCAAAACACACACACGCATCACAACCCCTTTTTAAAGTTTGACTTTACGCAAAAGGTCTGGTTTTGAACAATGCTGAATGATGGCAAGCCATGCCTTGGTGTTATGGTTCTGGGGTGGATGGGGGAATGCCATGACTTTTCGTCATGGGCTTACCGTGAAAATACATGACCGCTATTGCACAGTCTTCATACACTGGCGTTGCGAGTGACAACAGACTTTGACTTTTACTTCAAACTGAAATGGACATTATGAAAATCTCTACCCTGATGACCGCCGCACTGCTGTGCACTGGCCTGGTCGCCACCAGTGCCAGCGCCCAAACCCTGAAAAAAATCGCTGACAGCAACAAGATCACGGTGTCATACCGTGAGGCGTCAGTGCCTTTCAGTTACCTGATTGGGTCCAGCAAGGCGGTGGGGTTTTCTGTCGAGCTGACCGAAGCCATCATTGACGACATTCGCAAAAAAACCAAAAAGTCTGACCTGCAAATCGCCTACATGCCCGTCACGTCGCAAAATCGTATCCCGTTGCTTGTCAACGGTACTTACGATCTGGAGTGCGGCTCCACCACCAACAACTCCACCCGTGCCAAAGACGTGACCTTCAGCACCAACATCTTCTACACCGGCACACGCTTGCTGGTTAAAAAGACATCGGGCATCAAAAACTATGCCGACCTTGCCAAAAAGACGGTCGCCAGCACCACTGGCTCGACCAACGCCCAGGTCATTCGCAAGTACAACACCGATAAAAACCTCGACATGCAGCTGATCCTGGGCAAAGACCATGACGACTCATTGCTGCTGGTTGAAAGCGACCGCGCAGTGGCTTTTGCCATGGACGATATTTTGCTGTTTGGCCTGCGCGCCAACTCCAAAAACCCGGCCTCGCTTGAAGTCGTGGGCGACTCGCTGCAAGTCGAGCCCTACGCCTGCATGTTGAGAAAAGACGACCCCGAGTTTAAAAAGCTGGTCGATGGCACCATCAACCGCATGATGAAGTCGGGTGAATTTGCCAAGCTCTACACCAAGTGGTTTGAGTCACCGATCGTGCCAAAAGGCGTGAATCTTGGTTTGCCGATGTCCCCCGAGCTCAAGGCCGTTTTGAAAACGCCTAGCGACAAGCCTGCGCTGTAAAGGCAGTCAACAGCACCATGAGCCACGCCCTGACTACCACCCGCACCGTGGGTATTTTGGGTGGCATGGGGCCGGCTGCAGGGGCAGACTTTGCACGCCTTTTTGTTGCGGCCTGTGCGGCGCATATCCGTGGGCGCGGCATGGTGGTGTCAGACCAAGCCTTTCCTGAGCATTGGTTGGCGCAAGTTCCCGTGCCAGACCGCAGCAACGCCCTGGGCAGCCCCGGTTTTGGTGCGCATCAACCGCTAGAGCCGATGCTGCAAGCCATGGGCAAACTGGCTGGACTCGGCGCACAGGATCAGGCCGATGGGGGCCTCTTCGCCCTGCTGGCGCTCGTGTTTGTCCAGCCATTTCAGGTACAGCTCCATCTGGCCCTTATGCGCGGCTTTGAAGCGGCCCAGCTTGAGTTCGATAGCCACCAGACGGCGCAGGCGGCGGTGAAAGAAGAGCAAGTCCAGATAAAAGTCATCACCGTCGATGACCATGCGTTTTTGCCGCTCTACAAAAGCAAAGCCCCGGCCCAGCTCCAGGATGAAGGCTTCTAGCTGGTGCAGGATGCCGGCCTCTAAATCGCCTTCGTCGTGGCCTTGGCGCAGGCCCAGAAAGTCGAGAAAGTACGGGTCTTTGAAGACCAGGGCGGGGGCGGTGTTGGCGGCAACGACCGGCTCAGCCTGAACGGGGGTGTTGGTCTGCAAGGCTGCAATCTCGGTGCGCTCGAAGGCCTTGCGTTCGATTTGGTGGTGCAACTCGCGCACGCTCCAGCGAGATTCCACACTTTGCTGGGCATAAAACCAGCGGGCGGCATCTGTTTTGACGGGCAATAGTTGCAGAAAATGCGTCCAGCTCAAATGTCGCATCAGTGATGCGACTTTCTCTGCGTCCGGGAAAGCCACCGCAAACTGCAACATACGGCGCAGATTTTTGGCCTCAAACCCTCGGCCAAACTCTTGCGCCAGCTGATCCCCCACGCGCTTGATCAGCTGGTCACCATATTTGGCACGGTCCGCGCCGCCCAGCACTTCGGTGCGCAGGCGTTCGCCCACACTCCAATACAGCCGTGTCAGCTCTGCATTGACCGCACCGGCCAGACGCTGGCGGCTGCTGGCAATCAGC
>JBKCGU010000038.1:0-22229 GCA_046303055.1 Polaromonas sp. | reverse complement strand
ACCAGCAGTTCGTTATCAATGCCGGCTTCGCCGAATTCGTTTTCGATCACCGCGATTTTGAAGCCGTGATCGGCTTTCAAAATGTGGTTGAGCAGGGTGGTTTTGCCTGCGCCCAGGAAACCGGACAACACCGTCACGGGCAGGCGGTCATCTTTTTTTGCCATTGAAAACTCCAGGTAGTAAATGGGTCAGCGTTGTTCTGCGATAATGCAACCTTATTGCATTTAATTGTAATGCCATCTGATTGCGTTTAATGTCTGACTGTTTCTGTTTTAAAACGATGACGCAAACCACATCTCCTTCTTTGACGACCGACCCGATCAACGATCTGCTGACCGCCCACGGCTTGCGCCGCACCAGCGCGGCCCGGCTGGTGCTGGGCTGGCTGCTGGCGCACCCGGACACCACCTACACCCACGCTCAGTTGCAGGCCGCGCTGGCCAGCGGCGACGACGGTGATGCAGGCAAACTGGATCGCGTGACGCTGTACCGGCTAATTGACCGTTTAACCCAGGTTGGCCTGCTGCTGTGCCGTGTCGATGCCAACCGAACGCGGCGCTACCAGGCCATGCCCGCTGGCGTCCACGCTATTCCGCACTTTGAATGCCAAAGCTGCCACCGGGACAGCCCTCTGGCCGGCGCATTGCAAGCCAACGCCAATGATTTGGAACGCGCTGCGCAAACTGCGCTGGAGGCGCTCAGGGTGCTGGGCTACAAGGGCATGAGCATGGACTTTGCCGTGCGCGGCGTGTGCGCTGACTGCGCGACTGGAGCCGCCGCTTGATCACCACCCGCCAGCTTGCCTACAGCTACGCCAACGGCCCGGCACTGGCGTTTGCTGATCTGGACGTCGCGCAGGGTGAGGTGCTGCTGCTCAGTGGCGCGTCCGGCTCGGGCAAGTCCACCTGGCTGGCGTTGGCGGCTGGTTTGCTGCCGGCCAGCAGTGGTGACATCACTGTCGCCGGGCAAGATTTAAAGCGACTGGACAAACTGCACCGCGACGCCTGGCGGGCCAAAGCCATTGGGTTTTTGCCGCAAAAGCTGCATTTAAGCAGCGCGCTGACAGTGCGGGGCAACCTTGAATTGGCGCAATGGGCGGCGGGGCAAAAGACGGATGGCGACAGCATTCACCAGGCATTGGTGGCGCTGGGTGTTGGTGATTTGTCTGAACGCGCGCCGTCGCAGCTTTCAGGCGGGCAGGCGCAACGGGTAGCGCTGGCGCGGGCTACGCTGCTACAGCCGCAAGTCATCCTGGCGGACGAACCCACCGCCAGCCTGGACGACGAAGCTTGCGCTGCCGCGCTACATCTGCTGCTGGCCACGGCTGAGCGCCTAAAAGCCACGGTGGCCATCGCTACCCATGATTCGCGCGTCCAAAAGCACCTGGAAGCCGTTTTGAGGCCGTTTTTAGGTATCAAATTGGCCTATAGACCAATGAATACAGGTGCATGCAGCTCCTGAATTAATAGCGCCTGATTGTCATTGACCCACCCATGAAAACCCTTTTTCTGTCCTGGCGTTACCTGTGGTCCAGGCCGCTGGCTGCCAGTTTGAACCTGTTGCTGCTCGCGCTGGGTTTGGCATCGATCACTTTTGTGCTGCTGGTCAGCCAGCAGATCAGCCGTGCGTTGGACCGCGACCTGGCCGGTATTGATGTGGTGGTCGGTGCCAAGGGCAGCCCGATGCAGCTGATTTTGTCGGGCGTGTTTCATATTGATGCGCCGACAGGCAATGTGCCGCTGGCGGCTGTCAAAGAACTTGAAAAAAACCCGCAGGTCGCCAAGCTGATTCCGATCAGCCTGGGTGACAGTTATCTAGGGTTTCGCATCGTCGGCACCTCGCTCGACTACGTCAAACATTACGACGCAAAGCTGGCCACTGGCGCGCTGTGGGCCCAGCCCATGCAGGCCGTGATTGGTAGCCAGGTGGCCAGGCAAACCGGGTTGAAAGTGGGCGACAGCTTTGCCGGCAGCCATGGCTTGGGAGGCGGTGGGGAGTCACATGGCCAAGCGCTTTACGTTGTGTCGGGCGTGCTGGCCGCCAGTGGCTCGGTGCTGGACCGGTTGATATTGACCGCCACCGAGTCGGTCTGGAAAGTGCATGAAACCGACACCGCGCTGGACGCTGAAGACCAGAAAATACTGGAAGAAGAACGTGAGCTGACGCTGGCGCTGATCCAATACAAATCGCCGTTGGCAGCCGTGACATTTCCGCGCTTTGTTAACGCTACCACCGAGATGCAGGCCGCCGCGCCTGCGTTAGAGATGACCCGGCTGCTGAGCATGCTGGGCGTGGGCACCGATGTTTTGAAAGCGCTGGGCGGCGTGTTGCTGCTCACAGCGGGTTTAAGCGTGTTTATCGCGCTGTGGAGCGCCGTGCGCGAGCGTCGGGCTGACCTGGCCCTGCTGCGCATGCTGGGCGCGCCACCGCGCAAAATTGCTGGCCTGCTGCTGTGTGAGGCGCTGTGGCTGGCGCTGCTGGCTTGTGTGCTGGGCGTGCTGCTAGGGCAGGGCGTGATGGCCGCCGCTGCCTGGGCGCTACAGGCTGAAAAATCTGTGGTGATCGGCGCGTTTGTCTGGCCGGTTGAATTGACGGCTGTACCTCTGCTGGCGCTGGGTGTGGCGCTGGCTGCCAGCGTGCTGCCTGCTTGGGAGGCGTATCGCGTGAGCGTTTTTGAACTTCTTCATTCTCGATAAATCTACTTCACTAAAGGAAAGTCACATGAAAAAATATTTGCTCATCGCTGCTCTGTTTGCCGGCACGGCATTTGCCGCGTCAGCGCATACCGACAAGGAAATCAAAGAGGACGTGGCCCGCCACCGTGCGATGGCTGCCGCCCACGAAGGCGCTGCCAAATGCCTGGAGTCAGGCAAAAAAGCCGATGTGTGCGAAAAAGAATTGCAAGCCGCCTGCAAAGGTCTTGCCGTAGGCAAATACTGCGGCATGAAGCACGCGCATTGAGCCTGCCTGACTTTCGTGGTCAACACGCGCAAAATCCGTCAATCATCTGTTTTCAGGAGCCGGGCATGACACGTCGTTTCAAAACATGGGCTGCAACAGCTGGTCTGGCACTTTGTATCAGTGCAACGGCCACAGCACAAGTTCTGTCGTCACCAATTGGCACGCCGCCAGCGGGTAGCAGCGCAGGCGTGGGCGCTGGTGTGCACGGCGCGGGCAGCCCGTTTGCACCCTTGCAAGCGCGCCAGGATGTGATCGCCTGGTCCGTGCTGACCGACGTGAAAACCAAAACTGAAAAAAATCGCATCATGCCGGTTTTCAACACCAGTCAGACCGCCTTGAACCGGAAAACCCAGCGCCTACAGGGCTTCATGATGCCTCTGGAGCCGGGTGCCAGTCAGCGCCATTTTTTACTGTCGTCTGTGCCGCTGACCTGCTCGTTCTGCACGGCAGGCGGGCCAGAAAGCATGGTGGAAGTACGAACCAAGATCCCCGTTAAATACGGTATGGAGCCGGTCGTGGTGGAGGGCAAGTTTCTGGTGCTCGATGATGACGCGTATGGCCTGTACTACCGCATGACGGATGCAACCCCGGTCAAGTAAACAGACGCCCTGAATGTTCTTGCCGCACAAAGCTGTTCAGCTGCTGTTTGCCTGTGGGCTGGCCGCCGCCTTGCTGCTGGCGCAGGCGCTTGGTACGGTGCACGGCGTGGCGCATCACAAGGCTGCTGATCGCGCGCACAGCCATGCACATGTCCATGCGCACGCCCACGGAGGCGAACATGCCGATGAAGCCGCGCATCAGCAAAGCGTTCTGGCCTCGGTTTTTGCTGTTCACGACGGCGCAAACGACTGCCGCTTGTTTGACCAAGCCAGCCAAGACGGCATGCTTGCGCTATTGCTTGCACTGGCTCTACCGGTTGTGCTGCCACCCTTTGAAGTGGCGATTTTCCAGGGCGAAGCACTTGCCCGCTCGGTCGCGCTGTTTGACGCGCGTGGCCCGCCCTTGACCGTCTGAATCGACCTCTCGTGCTTGCGCACAGGCCCATGTTGGCCTGTGCGCGGCCCTGCGCTTATGTGGCGCTTTTCAAATTCATTCAGGTCTTACCATGCAAACATGTTTCTCCCGCACTGCCGTCTGGCTGGCAGTGCTGGCGCTGGGCGCCGTCTGTGCCCACACCGCGCTCGCGCAAACGCCTGCGCTCAAAGAAGTGATCATCACCGGCAACCCGCTGGGTGCGACAGACTTGCTAGCGCCTTCGGCCCAATATTCAGGCGAGGGCTTGCTTTTGCGCTCCAAAACCACGCTGGGTGAAACGCTGGACGGCACGCCCGGTGTCAGCAGCACCTACTTTGGCCCGAACGCCAGCCGCCCCATCATTCGCGGGCAGGACGGCGACCGCATCCGCATCTTGAACAACGGCGGCGCGCTGCTGGATGCGTCCAACCTGAGCTTCGACCATTCGGTTGCCGCAGACCCACTGAGCATCGAACGCATCGAAGTGCTGCGTGGGCCAGGCGCCTTGCAATACGGCGGCAGTGCGGTGGGCGGCGTGGTCAATCTGATTGACAACCGCATTGCGCGCGAAGCGCTGTTTGATGAAAAGGGTGGCGTGGGTGGTAAAACAGACCTTGGCATCGCCACGGGCAACAAAGAAAAAAGCGCGGGCGTCCTGCTGGAAGCTGGCAACAACCGCTACGCCATCCATCTTGATGCAATGAATCGGGACACCAAAGATGTGAGCGTGCCGATCAGTATTGTTTGCAATCGGACCGCTGGTACTTACACGGCCCGGAGTATTTGCAATTCCGCCAGCAAGATCAGCAGCACGGCAGTGGGGGGCTCTGTCTTTTTTGACCATGGCTATCTGGGTGCCTCTGTCAGTGGTTACCGCAGCAACTACGGCACCGTGGCAGAACCCAATGTCAACATCGGCATGAAGTCTGACCGCTTTGCGCTCGAAGGTGAAGTCAAAAACTTGAGTGGCCTGATTCAAAGCGTCAAAGGCCAATACAGCAAGACCGACTACACCCACACAGAATTCACCAATACCGTCCCAGGCACCGTGTTTAAAAACAGAGGCAGTGACTTAAGACTGGAAGCGCGGCACACCAGGCTTGGCAATTTTGATGGGCTGTTCGGTGTCCAGATGGATGACGCCCGCTTCTCAGCCGATGGCGATGAGGCTTTTTCGCCATACAGCCGCACGCGCCAAAACGCGCTGTTCGCCTTTGAGGACTACAAAACATCCTGGGGCAAGCTGACCTTTGGCGGACGAACCGAGTCTGTCAGGGTGGAGTCACTCGGCAACCCTAATCCGGCGCTGGCCAAGTTTGTACCTGGCCAACGTCATTTCAGACCGTCAAGCTACGCGCTGGGCAGCCTGTGGAATGTGGCTCCGGCGTGGCAACTGACAGGCAATCTGGCCTATACCCAGCGCGCACCCAAAGATTACGAACTGTTTGCCAACGGGCCGCACATTGCCACCCGCGCCTACGAGCTTGGTGACAACACATTGGCCATAGAAAAAGCAACTCAGTTTGATGTCGGACTGGCCTGGAACGCTGCCTTCAATACCTTTGCATTCAACGCCTACCGAAGCAACTTTAAAAACTACATTGGTCTGGTTCAGTCAACCGGTGTCAGGCGTAACCAGTCAGACGGTGAAGTCAACCCGGTAGAGGACCCTGGAAATCCTGGCTTTTCGCAGGCAACGGGGGCAACTTTCAGCCCGCTGAATGAATTTCGTTATTTGCAAACGCGTGCCAGATTTACCGGTTTTGAAACCAGTGGAAATATTCGCCTGACAGAAGGTGCAGCGCCAATTGATCTGGCCTTGCGTGCTGACGTGGTGAAGGCAAGCAACGTGAGCACCGGGCAGCCCTTGTCTCGCATCCCGCCGATGCGCCTGGGCGCAACCTTGAAATATGCCAGCGGTCCGTTTGGTGCCAATCTTGGCTTTGACTATTCAGCAGCGCAAAAGCCAGTGCCCACAGGAGACCAGGCAACGGCTGCCAACACCCGCTGGAACGCCGGCGCTTCTTACCGAATGAAATCCGGCCCCGCCAGTTTGCTGTTGTATGCAAGGCTGGACAACATCACCAACAGGCTTGCCTACAGTGCCACGTCGGTGCTGACGACAACCGCGTTCCCCAATGCGCCGCCTCTGCCTGGACGCAGTTTGAAGGCGGGTTTGCAGGCCAGCTTTTAAGCTGGCTTTATCAGGCGCTACTGCGAAATCTTCTTCGCTTCTTCAATCTGATATTCAAAGTAACGCTGAAAGCTGAAGGCGATACTCGCCATCAAGACAGTAGCGCCCATCAGCACTGAAAAAACCACTGCGCCTATGACAAGCCAATTGGTTTGCCCGGCGGGAGCCTCTGGCCGCCCAGGGTTATGCGTGCCATTCCATTTTTCTTGCGACGACAGACCGTAGTAAATGGCTGTGATCGCCGTGGCTGCCAGCGTAAAACCCAGCAAAGGCACAAGCAGCCAGGCCAGTTGATCGTCTTGTCCTAATGTGCGCACACGGTACACGCCATACCAGCCAATGCTTGATATCAAGGGGTGAAGCCAGGCCAGCTTGTCTTTGAAGCCAAACAGATAAAAACGGTGCAGACCAAGCTGACCGAAGATGAAAGCCAAACACGTGGCAATGGTTTTGTTTTTAATGGGTGCAAGCATCGTGCGATTATCAGCGCGGCATATCGACAGGTGGCTGCGAGGCGCCTAATCCCAATGTTTTTTGCATCATGACGATGTCGCGCCAGGCGCCAAACTTCCAGCCGCAGGCCTCAATTTTGCCGACCTGCTCAAAGCCCAGCGCCAGATGCACGCCGACAGACGCCGCATTGGCTGAATCACCCACAATGGCCATGATTTTTCGAATCCCTACTGCCTCGCAACGCGCCATCAGCTCGGCCAGCAGCGCGCGGCCCAGGCCTTTGCCGGGTTGGCCAGGTGCCAGATAAATGGAGTCTTCCACCGAATAGCGGTAGGCAGGTCGGGGCTTGAACCAGTTGCCATAGGCAAAGCCGACGACTTGGTTGCCATCGACCGCCACCAGATACGGCAAGCCTTTACCGAGTACATCGGCGCGCCGGCTTGTCATGTCCTGCACGCTGGGGGCTTCGGTTTCAAACGTGCCGGTGCTGTTCAGTACATGGTGTGAATAAATGGCGGTAATGGCGGCAATGTCGGCCTCCAGGCTGGCGCGGATGATGGTCATGGGGTTTGAGCAGCTAAGAAAATTCAATGATACCGACTGACGGGCTATAATCAAAGGCTTTGCAGCAGTTCGCTGGCCGGGTGGTCATGTCGAGTGTCTCAACCGCTGCGAGAACTTTTTGGGCATGCATAACTTTTGTTTGGCATGCCCTCCACCCTGGGAATACATCATGGTCGTCATCCGGCTTGCACGCGGCGGTTCTAAGCACCGTCCATTTTTTAACATCGTTGTGGCTGACAAGCGTGTTCGCCGCGACGGTCGCTTTATCGAGCGTATCGGTTTTTACAACCCGATTGCCAAGGGCGGCGAAGAAGGCTTGCGCATCATGCAAGACCGTCTGACCCACTGGGTTGGCGTTGGCGCACAAGCGTCACCAACCGTTGAGCGCCTGATCAAGCAAGGCGCAACAGCTGCCGCCAAGACCGCTTAACTTCAAAAATGGCAATTTCCCGCTGGGCCGCCCCAAGGGAAATTAGTCCCCGCGAGGGGCAGTGCCTCACACGCAGTGAAAAGCGGGGGGACTCAAATGCTTAACTTGAAGGCATCCGCATTGCCGGATGATTCTGTAGAAGTCGGCCGCATTTTGGATGCGTGGGGCGTCAAGGGATGGCTCAAAATCCTGCCCCACAGCTCTGAGCCTGAGGCCTTGTTCTCAGCCAAATCCTGGTTTTTGCAGGCGCCCGACGCCAAGTTTCGTCCGGGCTTTAACGCCTTCACGGGTACCGTCTGCATCGCGGTGGACGAAGCAAAAACCCATTCCGATTCAGTGGTCGCCAAAATTGACGGTCTAGACGACCGCAACGACGCCGAATCACTACGCGGTTGCCGCATCTTATTGCCGCGCAGCGCCTTTCCCAAAGCCTCGAAAGACGAGTATTACTGGGTAGATTTGATTGGCCTGAAGGTTGTTAACCGTGAAGGCCTCGCGCTTGGTTGCGTGCGTGACCTGATGGCTACCGGCCCCAACTCAGTACTGTGCGTTGAATACCAAGCCATGCAAGAAGACGGCAGCAGCAAGGCCGAGGAGCGGATGATTCCGTTTGTGTCGGCCTATGTTGATACGGTCAATGTAGCGGCCAAACTGATCACGGTTGATTGGCAGCCAGATTACTGAGTTACTGTTGATCGACATAGACCATGCGCTTTGATGTCATCACTCTTTTTCCTGAACTCTTTGCGCCGTTTTTAGCGAGTGGCGTCACGCGGCGTGCTTATGAATCTGGACTGGTCGAGGTCAAGCTCTGGAATCCGCGCGACTTTGCGGACGGCAGTTACAAAAGGGTTGATGACAGGCCGTTTGGCGGTGGACCCGGCATGGTCATGCTGGCGGAACCGCTGGCACTGTGCCTGGCTGCCATTCGTGCAGAACGGTTGTCTAGCAATGACCCTGTTGTACTTTTTTCTCCAGTTGGTAAAACCTTGACGCACAGCAGCGTGGAAGGCTGGTCTGCCAGCCAGGGTGCGGTATTGATCTGCGGCCGCTACGAGGGCATAGACCAGCGCTTTGTCAACAGGCACGTCACGCACCAAATCAGCTTGGGCGACTTTGTGCTGTCGGGCGGTGAGCTTGCCGCCATGGCTTTGCTCGATGCGGTGGCCCGGCTGCAACCCGGTGTGCTCAATGACGCGGGCAGCCACCAGATGGACAGCTTTAACCCTGCGCTTGATGGCCTGCTGGACTGCCCCCATTACACCCGGCCAGAAGACTGGCAGGGCCAAACTGTGCCTGATGTGCTGATGTCAGGTCACCATGCCCATATCGAGGGCTGGCGGCGTGAACAGCGGCTGCAGTTGACCCTTCTCAAGCGGCCAGAGCTGATTGAAAAAGCGCGTGTGGCTGGGCAGTTGACCGCTAAAGATGAAGCCTTTTTGGCGTCTGCGTCTGACAATCCAGGTCATAAACCATAAATTGCTATAATCAGGGGCTTTTCGGTCCTCTGGCGGCCACTGCAACCAAACGAGATGCCCTGAGCATTGATGGATTTGCGGTCTTTAGCGTAGCGCGTGAATGAACGAAAAAGTATTTTTGGAACTGTCATGAATCTGATTCAAACCCTAGAGCAAGAAGAAATTGCTCGCCTGAACAAAACCATCCCTGTTTACGCTCCCGGCGACACCGTCATCGTCAGCGTCAATGTGGTTGAGGGCACCCGCAAGCGTATGCAGGCTTTTGAAGGTGTGGTGATCGCCAAACGCAATCGCGGCCTCAACTCCAGCTTCATCGTTCGCAAAATCTCCAATGGCGAAGGTGTCGAGCGTACGTTCCAGGTTTACAGCCCACTGATCGCCAAGATCGAAGTCAAGCG
Organism: Polaromonas sp.; assembly: GCA_046303055.1. GTDB lineage: Bacteria > Pseudomonadota > Gammaproteobacteria > Burkholderiales > Burkholderiaceae_C > Polaromonas. Next base: position 12,737 of record JBKCGU010000038.1, on the reverse strand, counting down.
CCGTGGTGATGTGCGCCGCGCCAAACTGTACTATCTGCGCAGCCGCAGCGGCAAGTCAGCGCGTATCAAGGAAAAACTGGGCGCCAAGGCTGCTTGATTGCATCTTGCGTTTTATAGAGGCCACTCTGTTGAGTGGCTTTTTTTATGCGGATAACTTATGCAATTCAGTAAGCCTCTTCCCAAGTTTGACCCTCGCAGCATTCCAGTCCTGGGCATCGACGATCACCTCGACAGTGTCGCGCTTGATCGGCTCAGGCCTGCTGAGCTTAGACGGCGTTTTGCTAACCCGCCGATCTGGACACCCGAGCACAGTGTTGAAAAGAAGTTTGAAAACCGCGAACCTGCTGCTGCTGCTGTGCTGGTGCCGCTGGTCATGCGGGAAGAACTGATGCTGCTTCTCACGCAACGCACTACCAACTTGACTACCCACTCAGGTCAAATCGCTCTCCCGGGTGGCCGCACTGACGATACCGATACAGATGCGGCTGACACCGCTCTGCGCGAAGCGACGGAAGAAATAGGTCTGCCGCGCAACCACACCGAAGTGCTGGGCACATTGCCTGTTTATGTCACGGGCACGGCTTACGTCATCACGCCTGTGGTGGCGCTCGTCACCCCCGGCTTTGTGCTGCAGCCCAACCCAGCTGAAGTGGCCGACGTGTTTGAAGTGCCGCTGGCCTACTTGATGAACCCGGCCAACCACCGCCGACACGCCGTGGAGTTTGATGGCACCACGCGCGAATGGCTGTCAATGCCGTATCTTGATGCTGCCGTCAGGCAAGAAGACGGCCAGGTGAAAGAGCGTTTTATTTGGGGAGCGACGGCTGGGATGCTGCGCAATTTATATCGATTTTTATCAGCTTGACAGTTATCATTTGGCATGAGTTTTTTTGCGGTTTTATTCGCTCTGCTGATTGAACAAGCCCGGCCACTGGCGCGGGGCAATTGGATTCATGCCACTTTCAGATCATGGGCACGCTGGACCAGTCGTCATCTGGACGCTGGCAAACCGCAGCACGGCTGGATCGCCTGGACGGTTGTGGTCATGCTGCCCAGCCTGGTAACACTGGTGATTCACTGGACGCTTTGGTATGTGACGCCGCTGCTGGCATTTGCGTGGAGCGTGGGTGTTTTGTACGTCACGCTGGGCTTTCGCCAGTTCAGTCATTACTTTACCGATATCCGCGACGCCCTGGATGATGGCAATGAACAATCTGCCCGCGAGTTGTTGGCCGAGTGGCGGCAGGTTGATGCTGGCGAACTTCCACGCAGTGAAATTGTTCGCCACGTGATTGAATATTCAGTGCTGGCCGCGCACCGCCACGTGTTTGGCGTGCTGGGCTTGTTTTCAGTGCTGGCTGCCCTGGGCTTGGGGCCTGTAGGCGCTGTGATGTACCGCATGAGTGAATTTGTGACCCGCTATTGGCGCTACAAAAGCAACTCGCTACAAGCAGGTGAGGGCGCGAGTCCAGCTTTGCAGATGGCTGCCAGCACCGCCTGGGGTGTGATTGACTATGTGCCTGCCCGTGTGACAGCGCTCGGGTTTGCAGTGGTCGGCAGTTTTGAAGATGCGATTGACGCCTGGCGTCACTATGCGCAGCGGTTGTCGAGCGAGCAACGGATCCATGGACTTGACGAACACAAAGAACTCACGCTCGAAAATCACAATGACGGAATTATTCTGGCGGCCACTTCAGGTGCTGTCAATGTGCGTTTGGGTGGGGCAGCACTGCAATCCAGGCTTGATGCGGTCAGCCAGGCGGCGCCAGGCCGTGAACCTGAAGTCGCCCATCTGCGTAGCATCGTTGGGCTGGTGTGGCGCTCTGTTGTGTTGTGGATGGTGCTGCTGGCGTTGCTGACGCTGGCCAGGCTGCTGGGCTAAGGCAGGCCTTTAATACCGCGTCTGCGACAGTTCTGCAAATAATTCGCTATATAAACGATAGCGGTTCGCGCTTATATTTATTGGGCCTGTGCCAGATTTAATCTCTGAAATCACGCCACAACCAGGTTCATGCAAATGCGTGCAGTTATAAAACTTGCAGTTTTGCGCATGCGCTTTGAAGTCCGGCATCAATTGCGCAAGTTGCATGGGCTCAATGTGGTGCAGGCCAAATTCCTGAAAGCCTGGTGAGTCAATGAGCGCTGCGGTGCGCGCGGCGTCTATCCAATACAGCGTGGTGCTGGTGGTGGTGTGCTTGCCAGAATGAAGGGCCCGCGAGATCTCTGCTGTCAGCACCTTGGCCTTCGGTACGAGCAGGTTGGTCAAACTGCTTTTGCCCGAGCCCGATGGCCCCAGCACCAAGGTTTTTTTACCTTCAAGCAAAGCCATCAAGCCATCGGTTTGCGCGGTGTCCACGGCCCTGTCCGGCTCGGGCTTGATAGCTAGCGGCAGCATCTGGTAGCCCATCGCCCGGTAGGGCGAGAGCTTAGCCCAAGCTCGGCCAAACGGTTCAGTCAAATCACTTTTATTCAGTGCAACGATGGGCGTGATGCCAGCGGCTTCAGCAGCAATCAGCGCACGTGTCAGTTGACTTTCTGAAAACTCAGGGTCGGCTGCAATCAGTATCAGTATCTGATCCAAATTAGCCGCAAACGACTTGGTTCGCAGCTCGTCCTGGCGATAAAAAACGTTGCTGCGTTCGTCTATTTTTTCAATCGTCCCTTCGTCCTCGCTCGGCAGCCAGCGCACCTTGTCGCCGACCAGCGCCTGGCCTTTTTTACCGCGCGGGTGGCAAATGATGCGTTGGCCGTCAGCGGTTTCAACCAGTACATGCCGGCCAAAACCTGCCACGACAAGACCTTGCTGCGTGCCTGCTGAGGGGGTGTTTGCGGGGTGTTGAAACTTACTCAAGTGAGCAGCGCGTCAGCTTTTGATGCGCAAAAAAAGTCACTGACTGAAATGCCGTTCACATCGTGGGTGTTAAAGCGCACGGTGCATTTGCTAAAGCTCACTGCCAGGTCCGGGTGGTGGTTTTCTGCATTGGCAATAAAGGCCAGGGCGTTCACAAAGCCAATCGTCTCGTGGTAGTTGTTAAAGGCGTAGGTTTTCTCTAGCGCACCGTCTATCAGCCGCCAGCCCATTGCCTGCTCGCCATTGAGCTTGCTGAGTTGCGTCACTATTTCAGTGGCGCTCAGGGCTTTGCGATTGTTGTGAATTGGCTTGTTCATGCTGTGGCTCCGGCTGGATTCATCCGCGACAGCCGTTCAGACGCGGGCGGATGAGAGTAGTAAAACTTTACAAACACCGGGTCGGGTGTCAGCGTGCTGGCATTGTCCTGGTACAGCTTGAGCAGGGCGCTTTGTAAATCCTTGCCATCGGTTTGCGCCACTGCATAGGCATCGGCTTCAAACTCATGCTTGCGTGAAAATTGCGCAAAGATGGGCGATATGAAAAAACTGAACAGCGGTACGACCAGCATGAACAGCAGCAGCGCTAGCGCGTCATTTCCACCGTTCAAATGGGGTCTGATGCCCAGCCCGGTATAAAACCAGACTTGCGCTGACAACCAGCCCAGCAGCGCAAAGCCCACCAGACTCATCGCAAACATGCCGATGATGCGTTTGATGATGTGCTTGTGCTTGAAGTGACCCAATTCGTGGGCCAGCACAGCATCGACTTCAGCCGGGCTGAGCTGCTTGAGCAGCGTGTCGTAAAACACCACTCGCTTGGCCGCACCAAAGCCGGTAAAGTATGCATTCGCGTGGGCTGACCGCTTGCTGCCATCCATCACAAACAAACCCTTGGCGGCAAAGCCGCAGCGCTGCATCAGAGTCGTGACGCGCGCTTTTAAGGTTTCGTCCTCAAGCGGTTTGAACTTGTTGAACAGCGGCGCAATCACGGTGGGGTACAGCACCAGCACCAGCAGGTTAAAGCCCATCCAGGCACACCATGCCCACAGCCACCACAAGCTGCCCGCGCTGCTCATCAACCACAGGATCAACGCGACGATAGGCAAGCCGATCACGGCGCCCACCACGACACCCTTGACCGTGTCTGTCAGCCACAAAGCGAATGTCATTTTGTTAAACCCAAAGCGCTCTTCAATCTTGAAAGTTCTGTACAGCGTGAAAGGCAAGTCCAGCAGGCCGCTGATCAGTGCGAACCCGGCCAGTAGCGCCAACTGAGGTACCAGGCTGCCGTAGCTTGCCAAAGAGCTTGCATTGATGGCTTGATTCAGCGCATCAATGCCGCCCAGAAGCGTCCAGCCCAGCAGGAAGGCCGCACCAAAGGCCATTTCCAACAAGCCAAAACGCGCCTTGGTGATGGTGTAGCTAGCGGCCTTTTGATGCGATTCCAGCGAGATGGTGGCGGCAAACGCAGCAGGTACTGCGCTGCGGTTTTGCGACACATGGCGAATTTGCCGTGTCGCCAAATAAAACCTCACCAGCAAGCCCACGACAAGAGCGGCAGCAAACACCAGGGTAAAAACGAATGAATAATCAGCCATGAAGTGAGTTTAGGCCATCAGCGAGAATGGCGTGATGACAGACACAGAAACACAACTCAAAAAATCCGACCAAAACCTCGTCTGGCTAGACTGCGAAATGACCGGCCTGGACCCCGAAAAAGAGCGTTTGATCGAGATCGCCATCATTGTCACTGGCCCCCAGCTCACCCCACGTATCGAAGGCCCTGTGCTGGCCATTCACCAGTCCGATGAAGTCCTTGACCTGATGGACAAGTGGAACAAAGGCACGCACGGCAAAAGCGGCTTGATCGACAAGGTCAAGGCCAGCACCATCACCGAAGCGGATGCTGAGGCCCACATCCTCGCTTTCATCGCACAGTACGTGCCCAAAGGCGTTTCTCCCCTGTGCGGCAACACCATCAGCCAGGACAGGCGCTTTCTGGTGAAGTACATGCCCAAGCTGGAGGCTTATCTGCATTACCGCAACATCGACGTCAGCACCTTCAAGGAACTTGCCAAACGCTGGCGTCCCGAGGTGTACAACTCGTTTAAAAAGCAACAAAAACACACGGCGCTGGCCGATGTGCATGAATCGATTGATGAGCTGGAGCATTACCGGGCTCACTTTTTGAAGTGATGCGGGGACAAATCCAGCCGCTCAACGATTCAAAAAAAGCGCTCTCAGTACAAACCCGTAAATTGTGCTATAGTCAAGGGCTTGGCCTGGCACACGGGTGCATGCCATTTGTACATCTACCTCACACTTGTGGACTCTTCTTGATAGGGTCACCGTTTCAGGCAAATTCTTTGACCTGATTCGCATATTCGTTTGATGGTTGATGTTTTATTAACCATGAACGAAGCGGCTTGCAACAGCGGGCCGTGCAAGTTCTTCTGCGTCATGCTTTTACTTATGGCAGCGGCGCGGATGAAAGTTGAGAAAAAACATGACTGACTCTTTTGAGGCTCGCGGTGATTCGTTTGCCGAAACAAACTTTGACGCAGAAAATACAGGTGGGTCTGACCTTTCGAACGCGCCTGACTTTACCGATGCGCCTGGCGTGCTGGAAACATCCCTGGACGCTATCGTTGCGCAGCCCAACGGCTTTGTAAAACTGGGCCTGGCCAAAGAGTTATTGCAAGCTGTCGCAGACATGGGCTTTACCCAGCCGACGGCTGTGCAAATGGCGACCATCCCCAAGGCCATGCAGGGCCTTAGTGATGAGAACGCAGACAAGAAAGCAAAGTTCACCGACCTGCTGGTGTCCAGCCAGACCGGTAGCGGCAAAACCGCTGCGTTTTTGTTGCCTGTGCTGCACACGCTTTTGAAACAGCAAGAGCAAGCCGAGCGTGATGAGCGAGCCGAGTTTGAACGCTTGTCTGCCGAGGCGATTGCCCGCGGCGAAGCGCCGGCCAAAAAGCCAAAGCGCAAAGACCCAACCAATATGCGCAACTTCAAAGCCGCCACCCCCGGCGCGCTGATTTTGTGCCCCACTCGTGAGCTGGCCCAGCAAGTTTGCGCCGACGCGATTGACCTGGTGCGCCATTGCCGTGGCTTGCGCGTTGCCAATGTGGTCGGTGGTATTCCTTACCAGCTGCAAATTGCCAAGCTGCAAAACGCCAACCTGGTGGTTGCCACGCCAGGCCGTTTGCTTGACTTGCAGCGCAGCATGCAAATCAAACTCGACCAGGTTCAGTTCCTGGTGGTGGACGAAGCCGACCGTATGCTTGACCTCGGCTTCGCCGATGACCTGACCGAAGTCAACCAGCTGACGATTGAGCGCAAGCAGACCATGATGTTCAGTGCCACCTTTGCGCCGCGCATCATGCAACTGGCCACGCGCGTGATGCGCCAGCCGCAGCGCGTTGAGATTGACTCGCCACATGAAAAGCATGCATCCATCACCCAGGCACTGCACTGGGCTGACAACATGACGCACAAGCGCAAGCTGCTCGACCACCTGCTGCGCGACACCACGATCAATCAGGCGATTGTGTTTGCCTGCACTCAGGTTGAATGCGACGGTCTGGCCAATGATTTGGTGCAAGACGGCTTTAGCGCAGTGGCCTTGCACGGTGCGCTGGGCCAGGGCCTGCGCAACCGCCGCTTGATGGCTTTCCGCGACGGCCGTGTACAGGTGCTGGTGGCAACCGACGTTGCTGCTCGCGGCCTGGACGTGCCGACGATTACCCACGTGATCAACTACGGCTTGCCAATGAAGGCTGAGGACTATGTGCACCGCATTGGCCGCACAGGCCGCGCCGGTCGCGCGGGCAATGCCATCACGATTGCAGAGTTTCGTGACCGCCGCAAGATTCAGGACATTGAGCATTACTCGCAGCAAAACCTCAAAGCCAGCGTGATTGCTGGCCTGGAGCCGCAGCAGCGCTTTGCGCCCACCTCTGACCGCCCACGCGGCAACTTTGGTGGCCGTGATGACCGGGGCGGCCCACGCGGCAACTTTGGCGGCAATTCTGGTGGGGGCGGCTATGCCGGCCGCAAGCCTGCTGGCGGCGGTTTTAATGCGGGTGGTGGTGACCGCAATTTTGGCGGCGATCGCGGCGGTAACTTCCAGGGGCGCCCAGCGCCGCAAGGCGGCTACGCAGACCGCAGCGGCTTCAATGACCGAGGCCCACGCCGCGATGACAACGGTGGCAATTTTGCGCCGCAAGAGCAACGCAGTTTTGCACCTCGCGAAGACCGCAACTTTGCGCCTCGCCAAGAGCGTTCGTTTGCACCACGCAACGATTCATTCTCACCACGCGGTGATGGCTTCGCTTCACGCGGCGAGGGCTTTGCGCCCAAGCCTGCGTTCGCCAAGCCCGCATTCGCCAAGCCAGCCGGCAAGGTGTTTGTACCCCGCGATGCCGCCAAGAAAGCGGCCAAGTTTTCAAAGGCCCGTGACTGATCAAGCGACATGAGCTTTGCGGCTATGCCGCAAAAAAGCCGCAACAGACCTGGTGGTTTGTAGCGGCTTTTTTCTTTTCAACAGAAAATGCTAAGAAGCAAACTCCGTCAACAACTTGCCAGCCAGTGGTGGTTTTGCCAACATGCCTTGGCTGTCTGCCACCTGCTGGCCGTTCACCCACACACCGTGCACGCCCAGCGCATCGGTTGTGAGCCGTGCTGCGCCGCCAGGCAGGTCAAACACGCGGCGCTTGGGTCCACGGCCTACGGTTGCGGGGTCAAACAGCAGCAGGTCAGCCGCCATGCCTTCTTTGATCATGCCTCGGTCTGTCATGCCGAAGATGCTGGCGGGCTGCGATGTCAGGCGGCGAGTGGCTTCTGGCAGGCTCATGGCTTTTACATCACGCACCCAGTGACCCAGCAAGTGCAGACCAAAACCAGCGTCATTGAAAAAGGTCAAGTGCGCACCGGCATCACTGAGCGACACAAGGCTCTGCGGGTGGTTGAGCATCTGGCCCACCGCCTCGGTATCGCTGTTCAGCAACTGGGCGGTAAACACGGTTTGCAGGTCTTCAGCCAAGGCTAAATCCAGCATCACATCCAGCGGGTCGCGTGACTGTTCTTTCGCAATGTCAGCCACGGTACGCTGCTCCAGCGCGGCGTTGGTTGGCAGCGCACATTCAACCACATGCACCTTGTCCCACTGACCGTTGAACAGGCGAAAGGTCGTCGGCGCTGCAATCTCATCGCGTACCGATTGCCTGAACGCCCTGTCTTTGAGTACCGTCTTCAGAGCCTCGCCTTGCAGCCCGAGTGCTGGCTTCCAGCTTTGCAAGCCTTCCACAGGGTAGGGTGATGCCAACGTGAAATCCATCGTCAAGGGGCAGCAAGACACCTGGCCAATCAGGCGGTGGCCGCGGGTGTTGGCGTTGGCGATTTGGTCCAGGTCTTTGAAGACTGCTTGCGGGTTGGTACTGTTGTGCAGCAGCGCAGCAATCATCACGGGCCGGCCTGATTGCTTGGCCATCCTTTCTAAAAAAGGCACGGGCATTTGCCCGCCTTTGGTCACCATGTACACGCCTTTGCCGCATTCACCCATGGCCTTGATCAGCGCCATCATTTCGTCATCACTGGCCAGGCGCGACGGCATGGGCAAGCCGCCCTCACCGTTGTGCGCGGGGCTGGTACTGCTGGCAAAACCGACAGCGCCTGCGGTCATCGCATCCCGCACGATGGCTTGCATTTGCTCAATTTCCAATGGCGTTGCTTCGCGCGTTGAGGCATCCGCACCCATCACCCAGGTGCGTACCGACGAGTGACCAATATAGGCAGCCGTGTTGACCACACAGCCTTTGCCGCGCAACATGGCGAGATACTCGGCGAAGGTTTCAAAGCCCCAATCAATGCCGCTTTTTAATACCTCAAGCGACATGCCTTCGACCTGCGTCAGGTTGCGCATGGTCATGTCGCGGTCAGCGGGTTTGCAGGGCGCAATGGTAAAGCCGCAGTTGCCAATCACGGCGGTCGTGACACCCAGCGCGGGGGAGGGCTTGAGCGTGGCGTCCCAGGTGATCTGCGCATCAAAATGGGTATGGCTGTCGATGATGCCGGGCATCAGTGCCAGGCCTGTGCCATCGACTATTTGATGTGCGTTTTCAGGTATGTTATGAGCTACAGCCCGTATTTTACGAGCGTAAACAGCTACGTCTTTAATAGCAGGCTTTGCGCCCGTGCCGTCATAAACCAACGCACCTTTGATCAACAGGTCATCCATTTTTAGCTCACTCCATGCCGTTGCGGCTGGCCAGTTCCACAAACAGGCCTGAATGGTCCAGGTCGCTCAGGCCGTGCTCAATGCCTTCTGCGTACAGCTTTTCAAACAGCGCAGTCACTGGCGCTGCAAAACCGATTTCTTCAGCCGTTGCCAGCGCATTGCGCATGTCCTTGAGCTGGATGCTCATGCGCGCACGCGGGGCAAAGTCGCGCTCGACCATGCGCTGGCCATGCACCTGCAAGATGCGGCTGTCGGCAAAGCCCCCAGTAATCGCCTCTTTGACTTTGGCCATGTCTGCGCCGCCGGCTTTAGTAAACAGCAGTGCCTCTGCCACAGCGCCAATCGTGATGCCCACAATCATCTGGTTCGCCAGTTTGGTCAACTGGCCGCTGCCGTGTGGCCCTACATGCGTGGCGCGGCCAAAGTGTGCAAACACGGGCTGTGCCCGTTCAAAATCAGCGGCCTTGCCGCCCACCATGATCACGAGTTTGCCGTCAACAGCGCCCTGCACGCCGCCCGACACGGGTGCATCCAGGTGCGCGATGCCCAGCGCACCTAGCCGCGCGGCATGGTCACGCGCTTCACGCGGTTTGATGGAGGCCATGTCAATCAGCAGCGCGCCCGGCTGCATGGCGCCAGCCACGCCCTGGTTAAAGAGGACGTCTTCAACCACCGGGCCGTTTTCCAGCATGCTGACCACAATGTCTGCGCTCTTGACGGCATCGCTGGCTTGGCTGTAAACGGTTGCGCCCATGGCTGCCAGGCTGTCTGCCTTGCCCGGTGTGCGGTTCCACACGCCAACGCTGTAGCCAGCAGTGCAGAGCCGCTGCGCCATTGGCAAACCCATGTTGCCCATTCCTAATACGGTGACTTTCATGCTGCCTTTTGGAGTGGGGTTGCAAACATTTCTTCCATCTCGCGCCGCACCTTGTAGGCGTCAGTTGACGTGTCCATCGCTACATCGGCCCAGCTCAGGCTTTGGCCTTTTTTGACAGGGCGAACCACTTTCACGTTGTGCGCCAGGCCCAGCGGCAAGCCACCCATGCGCGTCGATGTGTCAGCGGGCAGCAGCTTGCCCCATACGGTGTAGCCGCCTTCGCCGTCCAGCATGTCGCCGGGCAACAAGTCTCGCTTGGCCGTGGCCACCACGTCTGCATTCCAGCAGGTGGCCACACCTGTCGGCTCACTGCGCAGCGCCACACTGGCCACTGACACGCCAACTTCCAGCCCAATCAGGTGCCAGCGCTTGTACAGCGTGAAGTACCGCCCGCTCGGGTCGGTGTGGGCGTTGTACTCTTCAAAGCAGTTTTTGATGTAGTCGGTTTCAGCCTCGACCGTCACCCACACGCCCATGCGAATGTCGTACGGAATCTTGCGGCCATTGGCTTCCAGCGATGAGATCACCTCGACCATGCCCTTGCGCTCCAGCACGCCGCCTTCGCTTATCGGCCGCGTCACAAACGGTATGTCTTCAACGCTGGCGGGCGGGTACAGCAAGCCATTGCTCGGCACTGTCAGCCCGGTAGCGTTGGCCACAGCGGTACATTCAATCGAGGGCTTGGAGCCATCCAGAAAGCTGTTGAACATTTTTGGGTTCAACCCGCCACGTGCCGCTTGCTCAGGCGTCAAACCGTAGTTGCCCCACACGGTGTCGGGCGTACTGTCTGAAAAATGCGGCAGCCACTTATGGCCACGGCCTGCTGCCACGACGGGGAAGCCGCAAGTTCGCGCCCAGTCCACCAGGTCGCATATCAGCGCAGGCTGGTCGCCAAAGGCCATGGAATACACCACACCCGCTTGCGCGGCCTTTCTTGCAAGCAGCGGCCCGCAAAATGCGTCCGCCTCTACCGTTACGTTCACCACATGCTTGCCATGCGCAAAGGCTGCCAGGCAATGTTCAACCGCTGCGACCGGGTTGCCCGTGCATTCAACAATGATGTCGATTTGCGGATGCGTCACCACTGCGCGCCAGTCATCCGTGATCCACGTCGCTCCTGTTTTAATAGCTGCTTGCGCCGACTCTGCGTTTGTTGACAACGGATTCCACCCCACGCGGGCCAGGTTGGTGCGCGCTGCGTCGGGCGACAGGTCGGCAATGGCCACCAGGTGCACGCCCGGCGTCCTGGGGATCTGCGCCAGGTACATGCTGCCAAATTTGCCAGCGCCTATCAGCCCGATGCGAATCGGCTGGTTACTGGCTGCGCGCTGCTGGAGTTTTGTATACAGGTTCATGACAAATCAAGCCGCCAGTTTGAATTCATCCATCGACGTTTGCAGCGCGCTCGCAGGCACGCCATCCTTCCAGGGCAAGTCAACCGGGTAGTCTTTGACCAAGCAATCGTCTGGCAGGCAGTCAATCGGCGTGAAGTCCCGGTGGGCAATGTACTCAGGCCGCTTGTGGCGGCGAATGTGGTTGCTCACCGCGCACAGGCTCAGGTACACGCTGACCCGGTCAAACGGTGACAGGTTGCTGCCTGACGCATGCACCAGGCAGGAGTGAAACAAAATCATCGAACCCGCCGGGCCTTTGGGGCTGACGATGCCGCCTTGTTTGCCGCCAGCGCGTTGCACCAGTTGGCGAATCAGGTTGTTATCGACCGTCCATAGCGGGTAACTGGTCGTCGTCAAATCATGCTTGGCCTCGACCACGCCCTTTTTATGGCTGCCAGGGATGAACATCAGCGGGCCGTTGTGCTCGGTCACATCATCCAGAAAAATCGCAATGTTCATGGCCCGTTCGGTCGGCATGTGGTCGTCGTTCAGCCAGGTGCCGTAGTCCTGGTGCCACTGCCACACGTCGCCTTCAAAAGCCATTTTCCCGTTGATCTTGAACTGGTGCATGTACAGCTTTTCGCCCAGCAGGCTTTCGACAGGCTCGATCATGCGCGGGTGCCTGGCCAGCTTGGCAAACGGCTCGCTGTACATGTGGGCTGCAAAGTTGGTACGCACGGCGTCTTTGCCTTTTTCGCGCACGTTGTAGTCTTCACGGCGGCTGTACAGCTCGGGAACAGCATCGGTCAGTGCCTTTGTTTCGTCAGCCGTGAAGTGGCCGGGGAAGAACAGGTAACCGTCACGGTCGAACTGGGCGAGTTGGTCGGGGGTCAATGTCATGGTTTGTCTCCTGGGGTGTTTAAATGGTTTTTAAAAGGGCTTGGGTGAGTAAATCGGCGAGGTTTTGACCAGCATCCTCGCCATGCTGGCGACTCAGGGCCTCGGCTTTGGCAGCATCACCAAGTGCGATGGCCTGGGCAATGGCTTCATGCTCGTCCCAGATGGATTCACGCATGGTGGACAGTTGCAGCACCGCACCCATCGCGCGGCGTATGTGGTGCCAGTGCGTTTGTGCGGTTTGGGCGATCAGTGGGTTGCCTGATGCGGCATAAATGGCGTTGTGAAAGGCTGCGTCAGCCGTCATCATGGTCTTGATGTCTGTGCCGCGTGCTGCCAGACGGCCTTGTGTGATGAGTTGCATGTCAATCTGGGCACCTGCCTGTGCGGCCAGGCGGGCGGCCAGCGCGTCCAGCGTGCTGCGCACCTGGTAAATCTGCACCAGCGTGGTCACGTCCAGCGGCGCTACCAGCACGCCCCGGCCGGGCGCATCCAGCACAAAACCGTCTTTGCGCAGCAGCCGCAGCGCCTGCAAAAC
>JBKCGU010000037.1:0-45937 GCA_046303055.1 Polaromonas sp. | reverse complement strand
GTGCATCCACAAAAAGGCCAAAACCAAGCCCCGTAAATCAGGGGATTAAGACGGTGACGACATACCCGCATTCGATTGCACGGGCGCCAAAACCAAGCCCCGTAAATCAGGGGATTAAGACCTTTGGCTGCTGCGTCTTTGCAGCTTTGCAGCCAAAACCAAGCCCCGTAAATCAGGGGATTAAGACCGGCGGTTTGTTCGTCACGATGGGCCACGATGGCCAAAACCAAGCCCCGTAAATCAGGGGATTAAGACCCAATGCGCCATGGTTCTTGATCTTGAGGTCAAGAGCCAAAACCAAGCCCCGTAAATCAGGGGATTAAGACTTGCGCGGCGGCGTGCAGTGTCAGCGCGTCAACAAGCCAAAACCAAGCCCCGTAAATCAGGGGATTAAGACCACGCATGGCATGCTTGGGCATATCGGCGGCCTTGCCAAAACCAAGCCCCGTAAATCAGGGGATTAAGACCAGCGGCGCGCAGAGTTTTGATTTCTTCAGGAGTGAGCCAAAACCAAGCCCCGTAAATCAGGGGATTAAGACGCTTCGCTGGCGGTGTTTTTCTGAGCGCGCAGGGCGCCAAAACCAAGCCCCGTAAATCAGGGGATTAAGACAGCCATAGTCAACTGTTTGATTTTTCCGCCTTCAGGCCAAAACCAAGCCCCGTAAATCAGGGGATTAAGACTACTAACCGCAGGCCCAAGGCCCGCAGCGCTACGGCCAAAACCAAGCCCCGTAAATCAGGGGATTAAGACTTCGAAAAAATGGCCCGTTTCTTGATCGAAGTGCCAAAACCAAGCCCCGTAAATCAGGGGATTAAGACATTGCATCTCGGTCAATACCAATTGTCCCTTTAGGACAAAACCAAGCCCCGTAAATCAGGGGATTAAGACACTGTGGCGCTGCCACCAGCAGCTTTCACGCACCCCTGTCCTAGACTTTATGTAAACGGTCTCATGGCAGAAAACTGCTAAAACGTCCCAACCAGGGCTACAAGCCAAAGCGGTGTAAATTGAGTTTTACTACAGCATGAATAGCAAAAAAGCCCCGTAACCATTGCGGCTACGAGGCTTGTATTTGGTGGGACCTGCGGGGGTCGAACCCACGACAAACGGATTAAAAGTCCGCTGCTCTACCAACTGAGCTAAGGTCCCGTGTTTGACTACCGTCTAGGCAGCCAAGCCTAAGATTATAGCGTGATTTTTGGCCTCTTTGCAAAGTCTTGACTGGCGATTTCGCCCAACAACCAGCCTGCCGCGCAAATGCCGAATGTTGCCGTCACACTGACGACCGACCCGTAGCCGTGGCAGTTCAGGTTGTTGTCGGCCTGCGGTGCATCGGTGCCGCTGGTTTGCGCATCAAGCCTGGGCTGCATCACTGATTCGCGGCTGAAAACGCAGCTCACCTTCATTTTTCCTTGGCGTGCGCCGCTGTGTTCTTTGCGCAGGCGATATCGCAGTTGCGCCAATAACGGGTCATGTGTGGTGAGAGACAGGTCATCAATTTCAACCTTGTGTGCAAGGCGCTTGCCGCCCGCAGCGCCGACTGTGATGAAGTTGACGGCGTGGTGCATGGCCCAGGCAGCCACGGCTGTTTTGGCCTTGACCTGATCGCAAGCATCCAGAATTGAAAGTGATTCTGCCTGGCCATCCATCTGTGCAATGGCGGGCCAGTTGGCAGCATCGACAAATTCTTCAATGCAGCGCACGTCACATTCAGGGTTGATCTGGGCGATGCGTTCACGCATGGCCTGAACTTTCGACTGTCCCAGCGTACTGCTGAGCGCATGAATCTGGCGGTTGATATTGGACTCGGCAATATGGTCCAGGTCAATCAGCGTCAAACGCGCGACACCGCTGCGCGCCAAGGCTTCTGCGGCCCACGACCCCACGCCGCCAATGCCGACCACCACCACATGAGCGGCGCAAATCCGTCTGGCGCCTGCAGTCCCATAAAGCCTTGCCAAGCCCCCAAAGCGGCGCTCCAGATCAGCAGTTTCTGACACTAAATGCTGCTCTCCAGCCGCCACAACTGGTATTTAAGCGCAACCACGGCACCCGCGACAATCGCTGCAACTGCTACAAAACTGGTAGCGCTCAAGGTCGACAAACCGGACAGGCCCTGCCCTACAGTGCAGCCCATGGCGGCCACGCCGCCTACCCCCATGAGAACAGCGCCCACCAGGTGGTTGGCGGTGTCTTCGACATCACGAAAACCTTCCCAACGAAAGGTTTTGGTCGCCACAGCGTAGGCGGCAGACCCCAGCACCACGCCAAACACGGACACGATACCGATCGTCAATACCTTGGCCTTGTCGCTGAAAAACATCAGCCAGTCGATGGTGTAAGCGACCGGGGACACAAAGCTCAGGGCTTCCATGCGCCCGGAGTTGGTGGCCAAAAACGCCTCTTGCAGGGTTTCAGGGTGTTCAGCAACAAAGCCCAGGCGGCCACTGACCCACCACATGGCGGCAACAATCAGGCCCAGGCCCAAGCCTGCGAGCAGGTTGTCAAATCGCACAAAATCTCGGCCTCGCAGGGCCCAGACAATCAGGCCCGAGCCCAGTACAAGCGCCAACATCAGCCCGGCGCCGGTCATGCTGAGGCCGAGGGCGCTGCCCAGCCAGTTGGGCAGGGCTGCGTTGCTTGCAAAATCGACCGCAACGCGATCAACCGTCGCGACACGCAGTACGGCGGTGACGCCCTTGAGCGTGGCAAATGCGGCCACAGCCATGACCACAAACACCACCACTGATTTCAGGTTGCCGCCGCCGATGCGAACCAGCGTCTTGCTCCCGCAACCTGACGCCAGCACCATGCCAAAGCCAAACATCAAGCCGCCAACCAGGGCCGACAGCCAGATCAAGCGGTTGGAAGCGTAAAGCGTTTTAGACGGGTCAATCAGCCCCGCCGCTGCCAAGGTGTAAAAGCCAATCATCGCCACGCCGACCGCCATTCCCCACTGGCGCATGCGCGTCCAGTCGCTCATGTTGACGATGTCGCTGACGGCCCCCATGGTGCAAAAGTGAGTGCGCTGGGCGACTGCGCCGAACAGCACAGAAAGAATGAACGCGGCCCACAGGACCTGCGTTGTCAAAGACTTGAGTATTGAAATGTCCATGCCCTGATTTTAAAGGCACGGCGGGTGCCTACTTGAGCTTGGTCAAACGGTCTTTGGCGACCGATGCGGCTTCAGATTTGGGATACACATTGATCAGCTCGGTCAATGTTTTGCGGGCGGCCGCTTTGTCTTTGAGTTCAATCTGGCAATTGGCCACTGACAAAGCCGCTTCAGGTGCGCGCACATGCTCAGGCGCCAGCGCAACCACTGATTTGAAGTTGACAATCGCCTCGCGGTAAGCGCGTAACGCGTACTGCGCATTGCCCAGCCAAAACAGCGCGGACGGCCTGTAGCCACTGACCGGATAGCGGTTGATAAAGTCAGTGAAAGAGGTTTGCGCTGCCGCGAACTCCCCTTTTCGCAGCATCGCCAAAGCCACACCGTAATCTCGAACCTCGTCAGGACTTGCCACAAACTCCTGGCCGTCCACGGTTATCTTGGACGGTTCAAACTTGCGCAGCCGCTCATCCACACCTTGGCTGATATCTTTTTGCTTTCGCTGCATGTCGGCCACCTCCCGCGCCAACTGCTCGTCCTGGCCACGCAATTTGGCAATGTCAGCGCGCAAAACTTCGATCTGATTGGACAGGTCCAGAATGCTGCGGCGCAATTGGGCGTTCTCATCGCTGGCCTTCTTCAACTCTTCGATATTGCGCTGTTGTTGCGCATCAACCTTTTGCCTTAGATCAAGAATCGCCTTGCGCGCCTCGTCGTCGGCAAACAAGGCGGCGTTCGCGGTCAAAGCCAGCACGCTCAATGCACCGCCAAACAGAAAATTGCGAAAAATCCTTGCTGCGTTCATGGCGTGTTCAATCTTTTATCGGTAGTTCAATTCTGCGCGACGGTTTTTAGCCAAAGCAGCCTCGTCCGCACCACTGTTTACGGGCTTTTCTTTGCCAAAACTCACCGCTTCGACTTGCGCATCCGTCACGCCCAGCAAACCCAAGGCACGGCGAACCGCCTCTGCACGTTTTTGGCCCAAGGCCAGGTTGTATTCTCGACCGCCGCGCTCGTCTGTGTGGCCTTCGACAGCCAGTTTGCGAGTCTTGTTGGCAGTCATGTATTTTGCGTGGGCTTCTACCGCGCCTTGAAATTCCGGCTTGATGGTGAAGCTGTCGTAGTCAAAGTAAATGACTTTTGTCACACCCAACGGGCCAGCAGCAACTATGCTGGTAGCTGCAACTTCAACTGGTGCGACAGCCTTGCTGGAAACATCGTTGGTATTCGACGGCGGTGTAACGACTGAACCGGAGCGGGTTTCTACCGGGACTTCGTCGAGTTTGACGCTGGAGCCGCAAGCCGCCAGAAAAGCGACCACTGCAAGGGTTGCGAGACTTGAAAAAATGATGCGTTTCATGAGTTCTCCCTGTAAAACATTTGAATTCAACAAAATGGTGTGGGCAACTAACGAGCGTAAGGACCCCAGTCAGGCTCTCGAATATCGCCACTGGCACCGGCCAATCTGGCTTTGATTTTTCCGTCGAGCGTGGTGGTCATCAGCGCTTCACGCCCCTGTTGCTGAGTGGCATACACAATCAGGCGGCTGTTGGGGGCGAAACTGGGGCTCTCGTCGGCACTTGTGTCTGTCAGTTGTGTCACGGTGTTGGTGCCAAGCTCCATCACCTGCAGCTTGAAAGCACCGCTGATACGGGACACATACGCCAGATACTTGCCGTCAGGACTGATCGCGGGCGAGATGTTGTAGTTGCCACTGAAAGTGACCCTTTCGGCAATGCCGCCAGACGCAGGCATGCGGTAGATTTGTGGCGCACCGCCCCTGTCGCTGACAAAATAAATGCTCCTGCCGTCGGGCGCAAAGGTGGGCTCGGTGTCAATGCTTGGCGATTGGGTCAAGCGCCGGGGTTCGCCGCCGTTGGCATCCAGGGCGTAAAGCTGGGATCCGCCATCGCGGCTCAAGGTGGCCACAATTTGCCGGCCATCCGGTGACCAGGCTGGCGCGCTGTTGGAGCCGCGGAAGTTAGCCAACAATCGGCGCTTTCCGCTTGCCACATCATGCGCGTAAATGACTGGCTTGCGGGACTCAAAAGACACATAGGCCAGCTGCGAACCGTTGGGCGACCATACCGGAGAAATGATGGGTTCAGGGCTGGCCAGCGCAGATTGAGCGTTCTCACCGTCGGCATCTGCCACCCACAGCGTAAAACGCTGGGTGCTTTTGGTCACGTACGCAATTCGGGTTGAAAAAACACCTTTTTCGCCGGTCAGCTTTTCATAAACAAAGTCCGCGATACGGTGCGCAGAAAGCCGTAGGTCGGCTGTGGTTACCGCGTAGCTTTGACCGCCCAAATCCTGGCCACGCACAACATCCCACAAGCGCAATCGGACATCAAAACGGCCATCAGCCAAAGGCGTGATGCTGCCTGTGACCAATGAATCAGCGCCTTTTTGCTTCCACACCGCCATGTCGGGCCGGGAGCTTTCGTCCATGACCGCGCCTGTGGTGTCAACAGAGCGAAAGACACCGCTACGCTCCAGATCAGCCTTGACGATGGCACCCATTTTTTGAGGTGCTTGAGCTTCGCCGCGAAAAGCAGCCACCGCAATCGGCATTTGCGTCAAACCGACTCCGGACACCTCCACCCTGAACTGTGCGGAAACAACCGAAGACAAAGGAAGGGTGCTGACAGCAATCAGTGAGACCAGCTTGCGGCGGTTAACAAATGAATTTGTGACCATAGGAAAAGTTTAAATGTATTTTTGGTAATTTACTGTAGGTGTGTGACCTGACCTGACGACTGCGGTTCAATTTCAGAGCAACCTTTTGCCGCCCTTGTCTGAAAAGTTTTCATTCGGTCAAGCACTTTTAGCCGGTTGACGGACTCTTGATGGCGCTGCTGCTCGCGGTGCCACAAGTGGTATACCTCGGTCGCCCAAAACCCGTTTTTACGCTGGACGCCAGCGTTGCTAAGACGCAGCACAAGGTCTGCATCTTCATGGCCCCAGCCCTCAAAGGTCTCGTCAAAACCATTCACCGCCAGAAAGTCGTTGCGCCAAACGGCCAGGTTGCAACTGCGGATGCCCTTCCATCTAAAGCCCGCTTGCACCCTAAACCAAGACATGGACCAGCCAAGCATGTGCAACAGCTTGTTGCTATCACCTTTGAGTCTTGCCAGTATCCAAAAAAACCAAGACTGGTCAAGCAGGTCGATCTCCTGGTTGACCACACGCAGCGTCAACTGCTCACTGAGCAAAACTCTGCTGCCGTTGACAAAGCACCCTCGTTCAGCCAAGCGGGTTTGGGCTTTGACAAATGACCGGCCGGGCACACAGTCGCCATCAAGAAAAACCAGATACTCTCCCACGGCATGGTGGGCGCCTAGGTTACGTGCTTTAGCTGCTGTAAAGCCTTTGTCAGGGTGCCAGACATGACGTGTGGGGCAGTTAAAAGGTGGGCAATGTCGGCGAAGCATGTCGACCTGGGCAGGGCTGGAACCGTCATCGGCCACCAGCACCTCATGATCAGTGCCGCACTGTCTGGCCAGCGAACGGAGCACCGCCAGCAGCGCATCGGTTCGGTTGTAGGTCAAAACAATGAAGCTGATTTTCATCGGGACTTGCTGGAGGGCTGCGACATGAACCAGACTTTCAGGTAGCGGTAATACGTGCCCTCTGCATTGGAAATTGCCAGCAACAAGCCCATGCGGCCGTCCAGAAAGCCCAGCCGCAAAACATAAGTGCGAACAAATGCCCACAGTCCGTGGCCGAGGGCCTGACCGACGGATGCCTTTTTGCCCTGTTGAAACAAATGTTGTGCACCCGCTGTCGAATACCGATTGGCCTTGTCGAGAACAGCCTCAAAATCATGAAAGCTTTCATGCAGCAAATGCGCTTGTAATTGACCCACGGACCTGTGGGTGATGAGCTTTTCATGCACCAGATCATTTGAGAAGCTGGCGCTGCCACGTTTAAAAAGACGTGTGATCCGGTCAGGGTACCAGCCGCAATGGCGCATGTACTGCCCACAGTAGCTTGAAAGGCGGGGAAAGCTGTAAACGTCGAAGGTCGGTTTGTCGAGTGCCGACTTGATCTCGGCCTGAAGCTCTGGGGTTACTCTTTCGTCGGCATCGATCGACAAAACCCAGTCACAGTTCGCCAAAGCCAGCGCGCGGTTTTTTTGTATGCCAAAACCGGGCCAATCAGCACTTTGGCTCAGTTCCGCACCCATGCTTTTGGCCAACTCGGCGGTACCGTCTGCGCTGTCTGAATCAAGCACCACGATTTGATCGGCGAAACGCACGGATTGCAGGCAAGCCTCGATGTTGCGTGCCTCATTTTTGGTAATAACAATAACTGCCAGCGTAGTCAAACTCTGCCTTTGTGCGCAATGCCAGAGATGCGTGTCCGTGAAACGCAATAGATCAAAAAACAATCATTGATAATATGGGAAATCATGACCGAAACCAGCTGGAAAACTAAAAAGTATTTGAATCCCAGGCTGTTGCTGGTCTACTCAGTAGCCGCATCGGTAGGATTGTCGATGGCTCTGGTCAGCATTGCCAAGCTGGCTTTGTTCGTGATTGGACTGGCGATTTTGATTTGGCCGCATTTTACAAGCTCAAGGCTTGACAACGAAACGCGTTTGACGCTGCCTTTGAATACGGCTCGCGCAGTGCTAGGCGCACTCCTTGTTTTTACCCTTAGCCTTTTCTGGACGACCGCAGAAACAGCAGAATCGTTTGGATCCATCGCAAAATATGGCAAGTTACTCACCATCTTGCTGCTGCCGATGTTGTTAAGAAGCAAACATGAAATCGTCACCGCCATCATCATTTTTGTTATGGCGCAGTTTTTTTTGGTGCTCAGTTCCTGGATGCTGTTTGCGGGACTGTCTGTGCCGTGGGCTACATCCAAATTCGCGACCACAACTTACGCAGTTTTTTCCACTTATCTGGACCAAGGCATCATGAGTGCGGTAACTGCCGCCTTGTGCTGGCATCTACGCAAGTCAGCGCCCGGTCGCTTCGGCGACAAAATTGCGGTGGGCATTGCCATCCTATGTTTCGTCAATGTGTTGTTTGTGTTGAGTGGACGTAGCGGCCACTTGGTGGCGATCGCGCTGCTCTCCCTGGCCTTGACTTGGCAACTCAAGCCGCGCTATCGATGGGCTGTGTTGATACTGCCATTACTTTTGCTTGGCACACTTTCGGTGATATCACCAAAGGTGCAATACCGCCTCAATGCGGTCAAAAATGAAGTGCAGGAATTCTCGATCAAGCAAGGCGCAAACGTCGTGACGGGAAGCTCTTCCGGTATCAGGCTTCACTTCTGGCACAGAGCTGTCCAGTCAATCTCTGAAAGTCCTTTGTTAGGCTCGGGCGTAGGAAGCTGGAGCAACGAATACAACCGGCTTGAGACACAACAAAATCCAGCATCCTTCAGAATTGGTGAAAGAGGTAATCCACACCAGGAGTATTTGTTGTGGGGGGTACAGCTTGGAGTACCTGGAATTGTGCTTTTCTTAGCCTTCCTGGGGGCTGTTTTCAGGGACACACTGGGAGCAAGCCAAGCATCAACACGCGCCGCGCAATCCGTATTGGCGGCATTGGCTATAGCCTGTCTTTTCAATTCGTCGATTTATGACGCACTGATCGGTGATTTCTTCTGCGTCGCACTGGGTCTGATGCTGGCTCTTGTGATGCACACATCGACATTCGCCTTGGGAGCAAGGGCAAACCCGACATGACGCCAAGCAGCTTGGCGCCACAAGCCCATCGAACAAGCGTGCTAAAGCGCTTTTTGCGTGTCTGGCCTTATTTCAGCAAGTCCAGGCGCGCCTGGGCTGTGGCCATACTGGCCACGATTGCCGCATCAGCCACCGAACCTTTCATTCCAGCGCTGCTCAAGCCGCTGCTCGACAGGGGATTTCAAAATGGCACGCTTGATCTCTGGCAGGTTCCCGCTGCCCTGATGCTGCTTTTTACCATCCGGGGCTTGTCTGGTTTTGTGGCGCAATATGCGTTGACCGAAGCGACCAATGATGGTTTGCAGGCGCTTCGCAAAGCCATGTTTGACAAGCTGCTCACTGCGCGACTGTCACTGTTTTCCGAACAGACTTCCAGCGCCATATCCAACACCGTGGTGTACGAGGTCTATAACGGTTCTGTCATTTTGAACAACGCACTGATCAAGCTGGCGCGTGATGTGTTAACGATGCTGGCGTTGATCGCCTACCTGATTTTTCTGAACTGGAAGCTGATGCTGGTGGTGTCTCTGCTGTTTCCTGCCGTCGCGCTGGTCATTCAGTTACTGACGCGCAGGCTTTACCGTTTGACCAAGGAAAGTCAGACGGCCACCGACAAGCTGGCCTACGTGGTCGAGGAAAACGTGCTGGCCCATCGTGATGTTCGCCTGAATGGCGCGCAGCCTAGCCAGGCTGCACGTTTTGACGAACTAAGCCGCTCGCTGCGTCGCCTATCGATGAAGTCAACCGTGGCTTACGCAAGCATGAGTGCCATCAACCAGGTGCTGGCTGCGATTGCATTGTCTGCGGTCATTTCCATCGCACTGTTGCAGGGCTCGGAAAACACCACCACTGTGGGGGGATTTGTTGCTTTTGTTACCGCCATGCTGCTGTTGATCGCACCGATCAAGGGATTATCTGACGGGGCGACACCCATCACGCGGGGGCTGGCCGCATTGGAACGAGGTCTGGATTTGATGGCGTTGACGGATGATGAGTCTGGTGGAACTTTCGCCAAACCGAGAGCGTCAGGCGCCATCAAATTCTTAAATGTCAGCGTTGTTTACAAGGCAGGTGCGTCGCCCGCGCTGGACGGCCTGAATCTGTCTATTGCTCCCGGAGAAACGATTGCCCTTGTGGGTGCTTCAGGCTCCGGAAAAACCACGCTGGCCAATCTGTTGCCCCGTTTTGTCGACTTGTCGTCTGGTGAGATCTCCATTGACGGACAGGAAATCAGGCAGTGGGACTTGCCATCTTTGCGCTCGCAGTTTGCAGTGGTCAGCCAACATGTTGTGATGCTGAACAGCTCGATTGCGCTGAACGTGACGCTTGGCCAGCCCTATGACAAAGACAAGATCATGCAGTGCCTGATGGCCGCCAATCTGGGGCAACTCATGAGCGACCTGCCGCAAGGCATTGACACTGTGCTTGGGCACAATGCCATGCAATTGTCCGGTGGCCAGCGCCAGCGGCTGGCCATCGCGCGAGCCTTGTACAAAGATGCGCCGATCCTGATTCTTGACGAGGCCACATCCGCATTAGACACAGAATCAGAACAGGCCGTGCAAGGTGCCATTAAAGAGCTAACGCGAAACAGGACCTCCCTGATCATCGCGCACCGCCTGTCAACGATTCAGCATGCTGACCGCATCCTCATGATGAATGCTGGGCAACTGATCGAAACAGGCACGCATACACAGTTAATGGCACAAAACGGTGCTTATGCCAATCTGTACCGGCTTGGATTGAGCTCGGACAAAACATAGACTGACACCATGAATATTTTGCTGACAGGCGCAGAAGGAAACTTCGGAACTGAGTTTTGCCGACAAACACTCGTCAAAAGCGGTGTGCACGTCATCCCCGTTGGTCGCGGGGACTGGGCGGCAATTGATGAAAAAATGGCCATGGCCGATGTCATCGTTCACGCTGCAAGCGATCTGCGCACATCAGCCAGCCTGGCACCTACGCGACTGCTGGACTCCAACATCATGTCGACCGCCACATTGCTAGAAGCAGCTCAAAAACGGCAGGTCAAGCGTTTTGTATTCCTGAGCAGTTGCGCTGTTTATGGTGAAGACATGCGTACCGGCGAAGACAGCTTGTGCTGCCCCATCACGATCAATGGTATTTCCAAGCATTTGAACGAAAAGCTGGTGGCCGAGTTTTGCACAGCCAACGGGATTGAATTTCAGATCTTGCGTGTCTTCAACAGCTATGGCGGTGATGACCGATTCTCCATTTTTTCAAAGCTCAAGCGTGCCTTGCAAAACGGTACGCCCTTCACATTGAACAATGACGGCCGAATGCAGCGGGACTTTATTCACATCACGGATGTCGCCTCCGTCGTCTTGCAACTGCTGAGCGCCAGCGTGCAGCACACACACCTGAACATAGGAACGGGTATCGCTACAAAGATATCGACGCTGGTCGACATGGTTCAGGCACAGTTTCCACAATTGGTCATTCAACGCGGCTCGACACAGGAAGCTGAATATTCACGTGCTGATATCACCCGCCTGCGTGAGTTCTGGCGCGGTGATTTCATTCAAATTGAAGACTATGTGCGCAAGCAGTTTACAGGCTATGTTGCGTCTTGATCCGCTGCGCACTTAGCGCTGCATGACGCGGCTATACACCTCGTAGTACTTGGCTTTCGCCGCATCCCAGCTGTATTTTTGCGCAAACAAAAACCCGTTGCTCGCAAGCATGTCGCATAAATCTTTGTCCAGCCAGATTTGACTCAGCGCTTTTGCCATTCCTTCAATATCTTGCGGGTCAGGCAGCAATATTGCGTCAACATGATTGGCTAGCAAGCTGCCCATGTTGTTATAGGGCGCGTCGGTCGTCACCACCGGTACGTGCTTGGCCATCGCCTCCAGCAGAACCATGGGAAATACATCTTGCGTTGTGGGATGCGCCAGGCAGTCCATAGCGGCGTAGGCATTGGGCATGTCGCTGACAACGCCCATAAAACGGCACGACTTGCCAGCACCCAAGGATTGCACCAAATCCGTGTATCGGTCTGCCTGCGCCGTGTTGCCAATCACCATGATTTGCACGTCAAAGGGTAGCAAAGCCGCACCCTTGAGCAGCGTGCCCAGGCCTTTCTTTTTGAAGTCGTGGCCGACAAATCCTATCGTCATGATGGCGGGATTCAAGCCAAGTCCTTCGCGAGCGGCAGTCTTTTGCGCCTTTGAAAATTTCCGCAAAGGAATATCGACACCCGGCGTGACCACGCTGGCCGAATACAAGTTCGGCAAAACGGTCAGGGTCTCGTCGTGCACAAATTGGGACACAAAAACGCTGTGGTGCCCAGGAGTGCATAAACGTTTTTCTTCCAGCCACAAATAAGCCAGCAAGCGGGGACTGAGCGCGATGCGCAAAGCGCTCATGCCGCGCTCTTTCAGACTGGCATGAACTGTTTTGACGCTGACAGTATGCACGTCGCCATGGGTGATGTTTTCGTACGAGTGGACGATGTCAAAGCCAGACCGCGTGAGTCGCTTTGTCTGCCAGCTGAACCAAAGCTGGTTGAGCCATCGGGTACGAATAGGCAGTTTAGCGACTGGCAAATGTCTGAACAGCTCTGTTGACGGGTCAAAACCCTGTGAAACCACGGTGATGTCATAGTCATCGCGCATGGATGTGGCCATCGACACTGCCAGGCTTTCTGCACCCCCGCCTATTTTTGAAAAGTTGCGGGTCACCAGGGCGAGTCTTGCTTTCATGCTGCGTACACATCTGCGCAATGGTTGACGGCACGCTTGTCTTCGTATCGGGTCAAGCACTTGAGCAACAACTGCATCCATGTCGTGGTGCGGCTGACCAGCACACGCGGCAGCAAAAAATCATCGCGCTGCGCCACGTCCGCCCTGCCCCGCACAGTGGTTGTCGCGGTCAGATAACCAGCAGCCTTGACGCTTTGCACGGCCGTTTTGTTCAGACCGCCATAGGGATAGCAAAAGTGCTGCACACCCGCTTTTTGCTGGATCAGTGCTTCAAGCTGAATTTTGGACTGCGCGATCTCGATGACCTGCTCTGCCGGACTCAAGAGGCTCAGATTGGCATGGTTTAGCGTGTGCGAACCCACCTCCTGGCCGGCATTGACCCACGCCTGTAACTCCTCTGTAGTCATCAGTGGCACCTGGATGACGCCGCGCTCTTTATCCCATCCATTGGTTTTGCCAATCTGATTCGCAACGATGTAGCAGGTCGAGGTAAAACCATGGCGATTCAGTATCGGCAAAGCGCAGCGCAAATTGTTTTCATAGCCATCATCAAAGGTGATGCCAAAGACTTTTCCGCGCTTTTCGCCATTCAAATAGGGCATCAAATCGCCCATGGACTTGCCCTGATAACCGAACGCCTTGAGCGCAGCCATTTGCCTTGAAAAAGTTTGGGGCGACACCACCAAGCCGCGCATCGGAGAACCCTTGGGGGGCTCGGTGTCAACCTGGTGATACATCAGGATCGGAATGGTCTGCTGCGGCATATAAACAATTCGTTGAAATCAGATCAACACAATATCGTATTGCTCTTGCGCCATCGCGGCTTCGGCGTGCAACGAGATGGGTTTGCCAATGAAGTCACTCAGGCTGGCCAGGTGCTGGCTTTCTTCATCCAAAAAAAGCTCAATGACCCTGGGAGAAGCCACCACGCGAAATTCGCGCGGATTGAACTGCCTGGCTTCGCGCAGAATTTCCCGCAATATGTCGTATGTCACGCTGCGGGCTGTTTTGACCACGCCTTTGCCACCACAGGCAGAGCATGGTTCACACAGCTGGTGCGACAGGGATTCGCGGGTGCGCTTGCGCGTCATCTCCAGCAAGCCGAGTGATGAGAAGCCGTTGACAGCGGTTTTGATGCGGTCACGCGAAAGCTGTTTTTGAAACTCGGCCAGCACCGCATCGCGATGGTTTTCACGCGCCATGTCGATAAAGTCAACAATCACGATACCGCCCAGATTTCGAAGACGCAACTGCCGCGCAATCGCCTGGGACGCTTCCAGGTTGGTCTTGAAAATGGTGTCGTCAAAATTACGTGCCCCAACAAAGCCGCCCGTATTCACATCCACGGTGGTCAATGCTTCTGTCTGGTCAATGATCAGGTAACCGCCCGATTTAAGGTCCACCCGGCGACCCAGTGCCTTGGCAATGTCTTCGTCAATATTGAACAGGTCAAAAATAGGCCGTTCACCCACATAGTGCTGGAGTTTTTGCACTGTGGCGGGCATGAACTCTTGCGCAAAAGTTTTCAGACGGTCGAACTGCTCGTGCGAGTCAATGCGTATGGTCTGCGTTCCTTCAACCACCATGTCACGCAGCACGCGCTGCAGCAGGTTCAGGTCCTGATGCAGTACCGATGCAGGCGGCAAGCGGATTGATGCGTCCTTGATGCGGGCCCAGGTTTTGCGCAGATAAGCGATATCTTCCCCAAGCTCGGCGTCCAGTGCGTCTTCTCCGTTGGTGCGCAATATAAAGCCACCGCCCGCCTCACCCGCGAGCGCGATGACGCGCTGACGCAACTCCTCGCGCTGCTTGGTCGGTATTTTTTGCGACACACCCACATGATGGTCCTGCGGCAAAAACACCAGCAAGCGCCCAGCAATGCTGATTTGCGCCGTCAGCCGCGCGCCTTTGGTACCCAGCGGGTCTTTGAGCACCTGCACCATCAACGCCTGGCCTTCAAACAATTGTTTTTCAATTGGCTGGACGCTGGCTGCTGGCATGTCGGCATCGGCATGGCGGCTGTTGATGCTGCTCATCAAATCAGCGACGTGCAAGAAAGCCGCTTTGTCCAGGCCAATGTCGATGAAGGCAGACTGCATGCCTGGCAGCACGCGCGCTACTTTGCCCAGGTAGACATTACCGACCAGGCCACGCTCGAGTGACCTCTCGACCTGCAACTCCTGCAGCGCGCCGTGCTCAATGACTGCCACGCGGGTTTCCTGGGGCGACCAGTTGATGAGAATGTCTTGTTGCATGAGCTTCATTTTAAAGTTTGACGCCAGCAGTTTTAAGCAGCGCAGCGGTCTCATAGATCGGCAAACCCATGATGCCACTGTAGCTTCCGTCAATGCGTGTGATGTGCAATGCCGCCCTGCCCTGCACCGCGTAAGCACCGGCCTTGCCCAAAGGCTCGCCTGTGGCCACGTAGGCGCTGATTTGCCTTGCGGTCATGGGGTCGAATGTCACCTTCGAGGTGCTCAGTGCATCTAAGCGCTGACGTCCTGACTGAATAGCCACAGCCGTCAAGACGCGGTGCGTACGGCCAGCCAGTTCAGCCAGCATGCGCTTGGCCTCGTCGTTGCCCTCAGGCTTGCCGTAAATCACGCGGCCCAGGGCGACGGTGGTATCCGAACACAAGATAGGTGCAGGCTGGAGTTGCCTGCGTTTGAGGCGCACCACAGCAGCATCGAGCTTGAGATGTGCAACCCGCTTGACGTAAGAAGCAGGCGCTTCACCCAGGAGCACCGTTTCCAGCGCTTCAGCGTCTTCGTTGTCATCGGGCAACAGCAATTCATAGCGCACGCCGAGTTGCTCCAGCAATTGCCTGCGGCGGGGGCTTTGTGAGGCGAGATAAACGAAATCGCTCACATCATTCCCGATGATAAGGATGATTAATCGTGATGCTCCATGCCCTGTAGAGCTGTTCAATGAGCAGCACCCGCACCATGGCGTGCGGCAGCGTCAAATCTGACAGGCGAAGGCGTTCGTGCGCCGCTTTTTTAAAGCCTGCTTGCAGCCCGTCAGGGCCACCGATGACGATCGCCACATCGTCGCCCGACAGTTGCCAGGACTTGAGCCGCTCGGCCAGTGCAACCGTGGTCACATGGCTGCCGCGTTCGTCCAGTGCCACGATGTGCGTGCCGCGTGCAATAGCTGCTTGAATACGCAATCTTTCAGCAGCCAAAAGCGTCTCCAGGGTTTTGGAGGCGCGCGGTTCGGTTTTGACCGCTTTGAGCTCGACCTTGATTTCTGGCGGAAACCGCTTGGCGTAGTCGTCGTAAGCAGTTTGCGCCCAGTCAGGCACCTTTTGGCCGACGGCGACTATCGTCAGCCTCATTTGCTGCGAGAGGCAGATTTTTTGGGTGCAGCTTTTTTAACGGCCGTTTTGGCGACAACTTTTTGGGCCGCCACTTTTTTGGCGACTGGCACTTTGACGATTGGGTTTTTGGCTGCCGGCTTGCGCACCTTGGCAACGGGCTCGGCCGCTGTCTCGGTGGCGTTGCGCCGGGCTGTCCAGTCGTTGGTTTTACCCACGCGCCCTACATAGCTGGGGTCTACCGTGGTTGTTGGAATACGCACCGGTGCTTTGATAGCCGTTTTTTTGGCACCGGTTTTTTTGGCTGTAGTTTTCTTGCCGGCGACTTTTTTAGCGGCCTTGACCTTGATTTCCGGTTCAGGCTTGACCTCAACTTTGGCAGCTTTGACAAGCGGCGCAGGTGCGCCAAGCTTGAGTTTGACCGGCTTGTCACCCCACAGCTCTTCCAGATGGTAGTACTGGCGAATGGTCGGCTGCATGATGTGTGCAACCGCTGCACCGCAGTCCACGATGATCCATTCACCGTTGTCTTCGCCCTCAATGCGCGGCTTGCTAAAACCAGCATCACGCACGGCATCACGAACGCTGGCGGCTAGCGCCTTGGTCTGGCGGTTGGACGTTCCCGAGGCAATGATGACCCGCTCAAACAGCGAGGTGATGTGCTCGGTGTCAAACACCATGATGTCCTGTGCCTTGACATCTTCCAGGCCGTCGACGATGGCGCGCTGCAGTTTTTGAACGTCTTTTTTCTCAAGCGCAGCGGAGGTTTTGACGGGTGATGTGGTCATTCGGTGTTTTCAATCGATAAAGGTTAATCAGCCTTGTAAAGCTGATGCTGTGCAATGTAGCTTGCAACGGCGCTGGGCAACAAGCCGACCATCGCAGCATTTTCGCCTAATCCGCCCGCTATGAGTTGGCGAATTTGCGTGGCACTCAAAGCCATTTCGGGCATTTGAAGCATCAAAAGGCGCATTTCAGGCTGGTTTAGAGTGTCGAATTGGCCTTCAGCCCCATCAAATGTTGCGCGAGCAGCTATGCAAATTATAGCAATTCGCAAAATCTCCTGCCACTGGTGCCATTGCCTGAAGGCCAAAAACTGGTCCGCTCCCATCATCAGATAAAGCTGCGCGCCTGGGTTTTCTGCTTGCAAAGCCTGCAAAGTATCGATGGTGAAGCTGGGGCCGGCGCGTTTGATCTCGCGGTCATCGACCAAGACGCGCGGCATGTCCGCAAACGCCAGCCGGGTCATATTCAGGCGGTGCTCAGGCGCGCTCAGGGTGCGGGGTTTGTGCCAGGCCTGGCCGGTGGGAAAAACGTGCAGCGCATCCAGTTCCAGCTCGACCAGGGCCGTTTTTGCCAGCGCCAAGTGCGCGTTATGCGGCGGGTCAAAGGCGCCACCAAAAACACCGATCCGCTTGGCAGCCTGCCTCAAACCCAGTCCCGCCGTGGCAGAAAGTCTTTGGTCAGCCTCTCTTCGGGCGAGCCGGCCTCTAGCGGGCGCTGGTAGGACCAGCTGGCCAGCGGCGGCATGCTCATCAGGATGGACTCAGTGCGCCCGCCCGATTGCAAGCCAAAGTGCGTGCCCCGGTCCCACACCAGGTTGAACTCCACGTACCTGCCGCGCCTGTAAAGCTGAAACTCGCGCTCGCGCTCACCATAAGGCGTGCCCAAGCGTTTCTCAACAATCGGTAAATAGGCAGTGATCAGCGAATCAGCCACGCTTTGCATCATGGCAAAGCTTTTTTCTGGCCCCAACTCCTGAAAATCATCAAAAAACACGCCGCCTACGCCGCGCTGCTCATCGCGGTGCTTCAAATAAAAATACTCGTCACACCACTTTTTAAAACGGGGGTATTTGTCAGCGCCAAACGGGGCGAGTGCGTCCTTGCAGGTCTGGTGAAAATGCACCGCGTCCTCTTCAAAAGCGTAATACGGCGTCAAGTCCATCCCGCCGCCAAACCAGCACACCACCGGGCTGCCATCGACCGGCGTAGCGGCCAGCATGCGCACGTTCATGTGCACGGTGGGCACATAGGGGTTGCGCGGGTGAAACACCAGCGACACACCCATCGCTTCAAACGGCGCCCCCACCAGTTCGGGGCGGTGCTGGGTGGCAGATGGCGGCAGCTTGGGCCCACGCACATGGGAAAAGCCACAGCCCGCGCGCTCAAACACTTTCCCGCCTTCCAGGATTTGCGTGATCCCATTGCCTTGCAATGGCTCGCCTGGCGCCTTGTGCCAACCATCAGCCGCAAACGCCTGGCCATCGACGTTGGAGATGGCGCTGGTGATACGGGTTTGCAGGCCCAGCAAAAACGTGCGCACTTCGCCGATAGGAATGGTCATAAAAAAACTCCGTCAGTCATTCTTTGAAGCGGCCGCCGTGGAACCGGCTTTGCCGGGCCACCAGCGGCGCCCCCTTGAGGGGGAGGCGGGCATAAAACCGCTTCGGGGGTGTTCATATCTTGATAGCCCTGTAGCCAATGTCTTTGCGCATCTGCACGCCATCGAATGTGATGCCCTGCGCCACTTCATAGGCCCGCTGCTGCGCGGCTTTGACCGTGGCGCCGAGCGCTGTCACACACAGCACGCGGCCCCCCGAAGTGATGGTTGGAAGCGTCTGATGGGCCTGCGAGGCCGTGCCTGCGTGAAACACCATGGCGTCTTCACTTGCTTGACTTGGATCGGGCAAACCATGGATCACATCACCCTTGCGCGGGTTCAAGGGGTAGCCGTGCGCGGCCATCACCACACCGAGCGCCGGGCGGCGATCCCATTGCAGCTCAAGGGTGTCGAGCGCGCCCGAGGTTGCGGCCAACAGCACATCCACCAGATCCGTCTTGAGCCGCATCATGATGGGCTGGGTTTCGGGGTCGCCCATGCGGCAGTTAAATTCCAGCGTTTTGGGCTTTCCTTGTGCGTCAATCATCAGGCCTGCATACAAAAAGCCCGTGAAGGTGATGCCGTCTTTTTCCATACCCTTGATGGTGGGCAAAATGATTTCGCGCATGGCACGCGCATGGACATCAGGCGTCACCACCGGTGCTGGTGAATACGCGCCCATGCCACCAGTGTTGGGGCCGTTGTCACCGTCCAGCAATCTCTTGTGGTCCTGACTGGTCGCCATCGAAGCCACGTTTTGACCGTCGCACATCACGATAAAACTGGCTTCTTCACCTTGCAAAAACTCCTCAATCACCACGCGCGCGCCGCCTTCGTTATGCGTCACACCCAAGGGATTGAAGTCGGGGTTAGGTGCCAGCATGAATTCAATCGCCTCATGCGCCTCCTGCAGCGTCATGGCCACCACCACACCCTTGCCAGCGGCCAGACCATCGGCCTTCACCACAATAGGCGCGCCTTTTTCGTCCACATAAGCATGGGCTGCAACCGCATCGGTAAAAGTTTCATAGTCAGCTGTGGGAATGCCGTGGCGCTTCATGAAGGCCTTGGAAAACGCCTTGGAGCTCTCTAATTGCGCAGCCGCTTTGGTCGGTCCAAAAACGCGCAGGCCGTGAGCCCGAAATTCATCCACGATGCCCGCAGCCAAAGGCTGTTCTGGCCCTACCACTGTCAACCCGATCTTCTCCGCGATGGCCCAAGCCCGCAGCTCGTGAATGTCAGTGATGTTGACGTTCTCCAGCCGCCCATCCAGCGCCGTACCGCCATTGCCGGGTGCCACATACACAGCCTGCACCTTCGAAGACTGGGCCAGCTTCCAGGCCAGCGCATGTTCACGGCCACCGCCGCCCACAACCAAAACTTTCATCTTGCAACTTTCATTTTTATACTTTTACTTTGAAACTTTTATCTTGAGACTTTTACTCTTCAAGCGAAGCGTTATGAAACACGTCCTGCGTGTCGTCCAGATCTTCCAGCACATCCAACAGCTTTTGCATGCGCGCTGCATCATGGCCCGTCATGTCAATCATGTTGTCAGCCCGCATGGTGACTTCAGCGATTTCGGCTGTTAATCCGGCGCCTTCCAGGGCGTTTTTCACGGTTTCAAATTCTGTGTAGGGCGTCAGCACCTCGATTGCACCGTCATCATGCGTGATCACGTCGTCCGCACCCGCCTCAAGGGCGACTTCCATCACCTTGTCCTCGCTGGTGCCGGGGGCAAAAACCAATTGGCCACAATGCTTGAACTGAAAGGCCACTGAACCCTCGGTGCCCATGTTGCCGCCATGCTTGACAAAAGCGTGGCGCACTTCAGCCACAGTGCGGGTTTTGTTGTCGGTCATGCAGTCAATAATGATAGCAGCACCACCAATGCCGTAGCCCTCGTAACGCACTTCCTCGTACTGCACGCCTTCCAGGTTGCCGGTGGCTTTGGCGATGCCGTATTTGACGTTTTCAAGCGGCATGTTGGCCGCTTTGCCTTTTTCAACCGCCAGGCGCAGGCGCGGATTGGTCGCTACATCACCACCACCCAGCCGCGCCGCGACCATGATCTCGCGCATCACGCGGGTCCAGATGCGCTGGCGCTTTTCGTCCTGCCGGCCCTTGCGGTGCTGAATATTTGCCCATTTACTGTGACCTGCCACGGGAATCCTTCAGAATTTTGATTTACGCTACAACCAGTTGATGCCTGTATTTTACTTTTTCACCCGAGGACACATCCATGGCAGAACCCCTGTTGCTTGCAAAGAACGCGACCGCCGTCTGCGAACTGCTTCCCGCCCTGGCCAACCGTCATGGCTTGATCACGGGGGCCACAGGTACTGGCAAAACCGTCACGCTGCAAACCCTGGCTGAAAACTTCTCAAAAATCGGCGTGCCGGTCTTTATGGCCGACGTCAAAGGCGACCTGACGGGGATCAGTCAGGCCGGGAAAATCGGCGACAAGATGGCGGGCATCTTGAAAGAGCGTGGCCTTGACTTGCCCTTGCCCGCCGCCTGCCCCGCCACGTTGTGGGACGTGTTTGGCGAGCTGGGCCACCCGGTGCGCGCCACCATTTCAGACATGGGGCCGCTGCTGTTGGGCCGCATGCTCAACCTCAACGAAACCCAGGCGGGTGTACTGAACCTGGTTTTCAAAATCGCAGATGACAACGGCCTCTTGTTGCTTGACCTGAAAGACCTGCGCGCCATGCTGCAGTATGTGGGCAACAACGCAAGCGAGTTCACCACCCAATACGGCAACGTCAGTGCTGCCAGCGTGGGCGCCATTCAGCGGGGGCTGCTGCAAATTGAAAGCCAGGGCGCTGATAAATTTTTTGGCGAGCCCATGCTAAACGTCAGCGACTTCATGCAAACAATGGATGGCAAAGGACTGATCAATATCCTTGCCGCTGACAAGCTGATGAATTCTCCGCGCTTGTATGCCACTTTTTTGCTGTGGATGCTGTCAGAGCTGTTTGAACAGTTGCCCGAGGTGGGCGACCTGGAGCAGCCCAAGCTGGTATTCTTTTTTGATGAAGCCCATTTACTGTTCAATGAAGCGCCCAAGATGCTGGTCGAACGCATTGAACTGGTGGTGCGGCTGGTTCGCTCAAAAGGTGTGGGCGTGTATTTTGTCACGCAAAACCCGCTTGACATTCCTGATTCGGTGCTGGCCCAGCTCGGTAACCGGGTGCAGCACGCGCTGCGAGCCTTCACCCCGCGCGACCAAAAGGCCGTCAAGGCTACAGCCCAAACCATGCGCCAAAAGCCCGGCCTGGACATCGAGACCGCCATTACCGAGCTGGCCGTGGGTGAAGCACTCATCAGCCTGCTGGATGCCAAAGGCAGGCCCTGCATGACCGAGCGCGTATACGTGTTGCCACCGGGCAGCCAGGTCGGGCCCATCACGACCGAACAGCGCCATGCACTGCTGCAAAACTCACTGGTGGCTGGCGTGTATGAAAAAGCGCATGACCGTGAATCTGCCTATGAAAAGCTGCAAGGCCGGGTCCGGGCTGGTGCTGCCGCTGCGCAAACACAGACGGGTGGCGCAGCTGCCGGCCAAACGGATTCGGGCGGTATCATGGGCGGCCTGAAAGATGTGCTGTTTGGCACCACCGGGCCACGCGGCGGTGTGCATGACGGCTTGGCGCAAAGCATGGCCAAGTCTGCTGTGCGTACCATCGGTTCTACCGTCGGGCGAGAAATCATTCGCGGCGTGCTCGGTTCTTTGTTCGGCAAAAAACGTTAAGGCAAAAATGTCAAACCTCCACCTGATTGACCACCCTCTGGTACAGCACAAGCTGACGCTGATGCGCCGCAAAGATGCCTCCACCAGCACCTTTCGTACCCTGCTCAATGAACTGTCAAGCCTCATGGCCTATGAACTCACGCGAGACATGCCGCTGCAAGACGTGCAGATTGAAACCCCGCTGGAACCCATGACCGGCCGCATGATTGACGGCAAAAAACTGGTGTTGGTGTCCATTTTGCGTGCGGGCAACGGCATTTTGGAGGGCATGCTGAGCGTGGTGCCCGGCGCGCGGGTGGGCCATATCGGCCTGTACCGCGACCCGGCGACGCTGCAGGCGGTCGAGTACTACTTCAAAATGCCGGGCGACATGGCTGAACGCGACATCATCGTCGTTGACCCCATGCTGGCCACGGGCAACTCCGCCATTGCCGCGATTGACCGATTAAAAAGGCTCAAGCCCAAATCCATCAAGTTCGTTTGCCTGCTGACCTGCCCTGAAGGCGTCGCCGCGCTCCAACAGGCTCATTCTGACGTGCCCATTTACACCGCCGCCATTGACCGTCAGCTCAATGACCGCGGCTATATTTTGCCGGGCCTGGGCGATGCGGGAGACAGGATTTTTGGAACGACATAGCGAGTCAGGCCAACTTGACGCGTGGCGACCAGCGCTTGAGCACACGCGGCAAGACCAGCACGGCAATGACCACGAAAATCAGCCCCAATGACACGGGGCGCTGCACAAACACGATGGCACTGCCCTCGCCCATCGACATTGCGTTGCGCAGCTGAGCCTCTGCCAACGGGCCCAGAATCATGCCCACAATGACAGGCGCGGTCGGAAAGTCAAAACGCCGCATCACCACGCCCAGCACACCAACGGCGTAAAGCAAAAACAGATCAAACGCGCTTTGCCGCATGCCGTACACACCCACCGTAGCAAAAATCAAAATACCCGCGTACAAATACGGCTTCGGAATTTTGAGCAATTTGACCCACAGGCCCACCAGCGGCAAGTTCAGCACCAGCAGCATGACGTTGCCGATGTACAGCGATGCAATCAGCGCCCATACCAAGGCGGACGAGCTGCTGAAGAGCTGCGGGCCGGGCTGAATACCGTAGTTTTGAAAAGCGCCCAGCAAAATCGCCGTGGTGTTCGATGTCGGAATGCCCAGGGTGAGTAGCGGAATCATGGCAGCCGTCACGGTGGCATTGTTGGCCGCTTCAGGCCCGGCCACGCCTTCTATCGCGCCCTGGTTGCCAAACTCTGACTTGTCTTTGGCCAGCTTTTTTTCAGCTGCATAGCTTAAAAATGTCGGTATCTCGGTACCGCCAGCGGGAATGCAACCAAACGGCACGCCAATGGCCGTGCCGCGCAGCCATGCCGGTATGGACCGGCGCCAGTCATTGCCTGTCATATAGACCTTGCTGAGCTTGTTCTGATCTTCAACAATCCGGCCCTCATACAGCACAGCATGCAGGGCTTCGGCCACCGCAAACAAGCCCACAGCGACCAGTACGATTTCAATGCCGTCGAGCAGTTCTGGCACACCGCCGGTATAACGGGCCTGAGCCGATATCTGGTCCAGCCCCACCAGCCCAACGGCCAGCCCGATCAACAGCGCGGTCAACCCGCGCAGCGTGCTTTTGCCCAACACCGCACTCACGGTGGTAAAGGCGAGCAGCATGAGCATGAAGTACTCCGGCGGCCCCAGTTTGACAGCGTATTCGGCCACCAAAGGCGCAAACAGCGTGACGATAACCGTCGCAATGGTGCCGGCCACAAATGACCCGATGGCCGCTGTGGCGAGCGCTGCGCCCGCGCGGCCACTTTTGGCCATTTTGTTGCCCTCCATCGCTGTGACCATGCTGGCGGTTTCGCCCGGCGTGTTCAGCAAAATGGACGTGGTCGAGCCGCCATACATGGCGCCATAGTAAATACCGGCAAAAAAGATCATTGACGCAGTGGCCTCGACCTTGACCGTGATCGGCAGCAACATGGCCACCGCCACGGCCGGGCCAATACCGGGCAGCACGCCAACCGCCGTGCCCAAAGCACAGCCTACAAAACACCAAAGCAGATTGACAGGGGTGGCAGCAGTGGCAAATCCCTGCATGAGCAGATTGAAAACATCCATGAGATTTCAGACTTTAAAGCCAGCCAGTTGCTGTCAGGCCCGGCAAGTTGATGGCCAGAAATTGGGTGAACATCCAGTACACAGGTGCTGAAATGGCGGCACCGATCAACGCATCTTTGACCAGCCTGGCGGGTTTCAAATCGGCTTGGCCTGACGCGCCGCGCAAGCCTTGCACCGCCAGCACAAAACACAGCGTGCAGCTGAAAATAAAGCCGATGATGGTGATCAGTGCCGCATTGGCCAGCAAACCGCTTGAGACCCAGGCAAAGCCCGACCAGCAAGGCACAAGGCCGTCAGGCTCATCCATGGCTTTAAAGCCGCCTGTGCGTGCCTCCCAGACCATGAAAGCGCCACAGACCATCAGGGCCATGGACACCAGCCAAGGTAAAAAATTCGGTCCTACACCCCCATAACCTGCCGCCGACGGAATACTGATCGCGCCCACGGCCATCGCCAGACCCAACAGAAGTACGCCGGTGGCCACACAGGTTTGCAGGGTTGAAGGGTTTTGTTGTGTCATTTTTTACCCGGTTGGACCTCATTGAGCGTCAAAGCATGCCTGACTTCACCATCGTTGCCCGCAAGCTGGCAAAGTCATCGTCGACAAACTTTTCAAAAGCTGCACCCGTCAGCACAGCCGATGTCCAGCTGTTTTTCGCTGACGCCTCGACCCAGCTCTTGGCCTTCAGGGCTTTGAGAACAACCTCGATCAGCGCACTGCGCTGGGCCGCTGTGATGCCCGGCCCACCATACACGCCGCGCCAGTTGCCGAGCGTCACATTGATACCCTGCTCCTTCAGGGTCGGAATGGCCACGCCTTTGAGGCGTGTTTCAGACGTGACGGCCAGGGCCTTCATCTTGCCGGCGTTGATGTATTCGGCAAATTCGCTGTAGCCACTACCACCCACCGAGACGTTGCCGCCCAAAATGGCCGCCGTCGCCTCGCCACCACCGCGAAAAGCAA
The DNA here is from genome assembly GCA_046303055.1 of Polaromonas sp. Taxonomy (GTDB): domain Bacteria; phylum Pseudomonadota; class Gammaproteobacteria; order Burkholderiales; family Burkholderiaceae_C; genus Polaromonas. Next base: position 20,835 of record JBKCGU010000037.1, on the reverse strand, counting down.
CGTAGTTGATTTTGGCTGGGTCTACACCCACCTCGCGGGCAATCATGGCCGCCGCGATATGCTCGGTCGAGCCACGTGAGCCGCCACCCCACTTGACACTGCCGGGGTCTTTTTTCAATTGCGCGATCACCTCGGTCATCGACTTGAAAGGTGAATTAGCGGGCAGCACAAACACGTTGTACTCGCTGGTCAGGCGCGCAATGGGGGTGGCCTGACTCAAAGATACAGGTGGCTTGCCGGTGATGATGCCGCCCAGCATCACAGCGCCCATCACCATCAGCGCGTTGCCGTCACCTTTGGCACTATTGATAAATTGGGCCAGGCCCAGCGCACCGGCGGCACCGCCCTTGTTGTCAAAGGTCACCGTGCTGGCTGCACCCGACTCCTGCATGGCTTTGCCCAGTGCGCGGCCTGTGGTGTCCCAGCCACCGCCCGGGTTGGCCGGTATCATCATTTTGATATTGGCAGCAGCCAAGGCCGGCACAGGCAAAGCCCCTGCGGCAGCAATGGCCGCCATGGATTTGATAAAGGTATTGCGACGCATATAAGACTCCTGATCAGAAACAATGTCCAGAACAAGGATGATGCACCCCTTGCCTGTCGAAAGCGCCCCTAAAGCATAGGGGAAAGTACTGAGACTGGGCCGGTAAATCCACTGAAAATCGAGATGATTCAAAATAGACAGACATGGAAAAACTCCGCATCGACAAATGGCTCTGGGCCGCGCGTTTTTACAAAACCCGCAGCCTTGCGACTGAAGAAATTGACAAAGGCCGGGTTCGCGTCAACGACCTGGAAGTCAAACCCGCCAAAGAGGTGAAGGCAGGCGACTCAGTTGCGATACGCCAGGGGCCAGCAACCCGCACACTGACGGTGCGCAGCATCAGCGACAAGCGCGGCAGCGCACCGCAGGCACAGTTGATGTATCAAGAAACCGAGGCGAGCCTCAAGCTGCGGGCTCAACTCACGGAACAACGCCCGCTTGAACCCGCCAGCAGCCACGAGCATGGCCGTCCGACAAAACGAGACCGGCGCAACCTGGACAAGGTCAGCAAGGCCAACAACACCAGTTGGGGCAGCCGCTGGAGCGCTTCAGCTGACTGAGTCGAAACTCATTTTGCTATTTTTTAAATAGCAGTTTGCGTATGTATTGGTGCGACAAAACCCAGAATACCGACACTTGCAGAGATGCTCGGCGTACTGTTCACCTGCTCAATTACAGCGCAGGCTTGTCGCTGATCGCTGGCAGGTTCGCTTTCAGCTCTGCCGACATGGGCAATGCCAGGTTCACGCCTTTTGGCACGATGGGTGATTCAAACCACTTGGTATACAACTTGGCAAATTCGCCAGACTTCATCAAGCGGTTGATGTTGTCGTCGACCAGTTTTTTAAACGCTGGGTCGTCCTTGCGCACCATGCAGGCGCAGGGCTCGACTTGCAGCGAATCGCCCACCACTTCCAGCAAGGCAGGGTTCTTGGCGTAGGTTTTCTTGGTCAAAAGACGCGTGCCGATGTAAAAGAAATTGGTGCTGCAACAAACGTCTTTGGCGCGGGTTGCGTTGTTGGTGGTCGAGCCGCACTCCAGGTCATAAGTGCCATTGACCAGCAGGGGAAAGCGGTTTTGCGATGTGACCGGCATGTAGGCGATTTGCAAGTCAGGCTTTTGAATCTTTTTGCGTACATCGTCCATGATGGCCTGCGCCAGTTCGACCGAAAGCCCCACTGCTTTGCTGGAGCCAATCGTCATGACATTTGCGCATCTATCCACAGCCCATCACCTTAAGGCACGAGGGCGCCATCGCCAAGCCTTTTGTGGTTGACCTGTATTTGCTATTTATTCAGTAGCGGCTCGCGCGGATGCTAATGGGTCTAGATGCTAGTTTGATACCTGAAAACACCCACTGAAAAGCTGTTTTTGGGTTTTAAGGCGCAAAATATGCCTATGCAACTCAACTACATTGCCAACGCCTGCGTGCCCTCTTCTTCCGGCAAAACCATCCCCGTCATCGACCCGTCAGACGGTCAGGTGTTTGACGAGATTCAGCGCAGCAATGCGGCGGACATGGATACCGCCGTCACCGCTGCACGCGACTGCTTTGATCTGGTGTGGCAGCACCTCACCGCTGCCGAGCGTGGGCGGCTGTTGATGCGACTGTCGAACAAAATTACCGAGCACGCCGATGAGCTGGCCCTGCTGGAGCAGCGCGACTGCGGAAAACCCGTCAAGCAAGCGCGTGCAGATGCCGCCGCCCTGGCCAGGTATTTTGAGTTTTACGCAGGCGCATGCGACAAGTTGCATGGCGACACCCTGCCCTACTTAAATGGCTACAGCGTCATGACTTGGCGTGAACCGCACGGCGTGACTGGCCACATCATTCCCTGGAACTACCCGATGCAGATTTTTGGCCGCAGCGTGGGCGGCGCGCTGGCGGCGGGCAATGTGTGCGTGGTCAAGCCGAGTGAAGACGCCTGTCTTTCGCTCATCCGCGTGGCGCAATTGGCAGCAGAGGTCGGCTTTCCGGCCGGGGCGATCAACATTGTCACCGGCTATGGCCACGAGGTAGGCGACGCGCTGGCGCGGCATGCCGGGATTGACCACATCAGCTTTACCGGCAGCCCGTCGGTGGGCACCTTGATTCAACAGGTCGCAGCCGTGCGCCACTGCCCGGTCACGCTGGAGCTGGGTGGCAAAAGCCCGCAGATCGTTTTTGCCGATGCCGATCTTGAAGAGGCCATCCCCACGCTTGTCAACGCCATCGTACAAAACGCCGGGCAAACCTGCTCGGCTGGCTCCCGGCTGCTGGTAGAGCAAAGCATTTACGAACCCTTGTTGGAGCGCCTGGGCACGGCCTTTGAAGCCCTGCGGGTTGGCCCCGCAGCGATGGATTTAGACGTAGGCCCCCTGATCCGCCAAAGCCAGCAGCAACGCGTGTGGGACTTTTTAAGCGATGCGCAAGTCGCCGGTATACCGATGGTGGCGCAAGGCCAGATCGTTGACGAGGCACCTGACACCGGCTTTTACCAGGCCCCCACCTTGCTGCGCGACGTGCCCGTGATGCACCGCCTGGCACAAGAAGAAGTCTTTGGCCCCATCCTCTGTGCCATGAGCTTTAAAAACGAAGCCCACGCCATCGAGTTGGCCAACGCCACCCCATTCGGTCTGGTCGCGGGCGTCTGGACACAAGACGGCGCACGCCAGTTCCGCATGGCCAAAAAAGTCAAAGCAGGCCAGGTCTTCATCAACAACTACGGCGCAGGCGGCGGGGTTGAACTGCCTTTTGGCGGGGTGAAGTCGTCAGGCTACGGACGGGAGAAGGGCTTTGAGGCGCTGCTTGGGTTTACGACGCTGAAGACCGTGGCGGTGAAGCATGGGTGACAACATTTGCATCGCCTTTGACCTACCATCCAGATTCAAAGTCAAACAAATACGGGCACAGAAACACGGGCACAGGCAGCTCCCCGTCAAATAGCAATCAAAGAACACACCATGAGACTCAAGAACAAATCCATCATCGTCACAGGCTCGGGCGGCGGCATTGGTGAGGGCATTGCCCGACGCTTGGCTGCTGAGGGCGCTAGCGTTATCGTCAATGACATCAACACCGCCATGGGCGAGGCGGTCGTGGCAGCTATCGTCAAGGCAGGCGGCGTGGCATCGTTTTTTCAGGCAGACGTGACCCATTCTGAACAGGTCAAGGCGCTGGTTGCAGCCGCACTTACGCGCCACGGCAAGCTCGACGTGATGGTCAACAACGCGGGCTGGACGCACCGCAACCAACCGGCGCTGGACGTGAGCGAGGACGACTTTGACAAGTGCTACGCCATCAACGTCAAAAGCATTTACCTCAGCACCATCCACGCCGTGCCGCACTTCAAGGCCAATGGCGGTGGCAGCTTTATCAACATTGCCTCCACCGCAGGCGTCAGGCCTCGCCCCGGCCTGACCTGGTACAACGGCAGTAAAGGCGCGGTGATCACCACGTCGAAATCTTTGGCGGCCGAGCTGGGGCCAGACAATATTCGGGTGAACTGCATCAACCCGGTGTTTAACCCAGACACGGGTTTGTCGGCTGAATTTGCGGGCGGCCCGATTGACGAAGCGCGCAAAGCCAAGTTCCGCAGCAGCATCCCGCTGGGGCGCTTTTCAACCGCATTGGACGTGGCCAACGCCGCGCTTTACCTGGCCAGCGACGAGGCCGACTTTATCAGCGGGGTGTGTATTGAAGTGGATGGGGCGCGTTGCGTTTGACAAAGCACGCATCACGTTGGCCTCTTTGATGCAAAGATAGCAACTTTGCCCAGACCGATATCTGACCAGCTCTCAGCCTCTGATTTGAGCTGACTTGACAACACTTTCTGCCTTGCCCTTCAGCCTGCCGAAGAAAGATAGCTTGGGCGCCAGAAAAGTGGCGGCAAAAAGCTCGTCTTTTTTAACTGCCACCCAACCAATGCCCAATAGTTGAACGTCGTCGGATTTGCGAAGCACTGAAAACTCAAAGCGGATGCCTTTTTCGCCTCCAAAAATCGTGGGCTCCACTTTGTTGATGGTCACACTGGAGCCATCGGACGAATACATGATTTCAAACAGGCTGACCAACTGATCTGGTTCCATCCCCGTCAAAAATGTAGGGACACGCGCTGATTTACCGCCCTGAGGAACCCTGCCTGACGGTGCCTTCACCAGTTCACCTCGATGGGGCACAGCAGCCCATAAGCGAAGGGTGTCAACCGTCAGTCCTTCTTGCGTCCACACGTCGAAGGGCTGACGGTCGTTGGGCAGCTGAACTTTATTCCAGGCATCGGCCAGCTTCAGGGACATCCGGTTTCTGATGGTTTGCTCACCGTCAACCTTGACGATGCTGGTGCAGGCCACCAGGCTTAAAACGAGAAGAACGGCAACGAGTTTTTTCATGGCTTCAGATCAGTGATGTAGTTTTTTATGAGGCCCGCATCGGCTGCTTCGGGTGCTGCGGCGAGGTATCTTTCAAATGCTTGCAGCGCCAGGGGCGTGTCTTGCTGTTTTTTATAAATCAGGCCCAGCGAGCGAAAGACCTCAACAGGCGGGTTGCCGAGTCGGGCAGCGCGACTCAAATCCTCGATAGACAGTTGCGGGTCGTCCTTGTCGTCGCGTTGGCGGTACACCTCACCCCGGGCAAACAGCGTTTGCGCGTCCGCTGGATTTTGCCCAATCAGCCGGTCAAACAACACCAGACTTTCTTCGTACTGGCCGCGTTTGATTTCGTCTTGCAACCAGGTCATTTTGTGCAGCGCTGTTGCTTTTTGAAACTCAGTCGCGCCCGTTTCACCTGATTTGTCACCGGCAAGCCGCATCAAATCGTCACGGCGCGTTGCAGCCGGCGGGTGGGTGGCCATCAGGGGGCTACGCGAACCGGCCTTTTCGCCGCCCCTGATTTTGAGCTCACCAATCAGGTTGTCCCACACCCTGGCTGCTTGCTGGCCGTCATAGCCGGCGCTTTGCATCAGGCGCATGCCAGCGCGGTCGGCACTGGTTTCCTGCTCGCGCGAGAACGCAGACATGCCCGACAAAACACCGAGTTGCCCCAGCGTGCCAACCACACCGAACATCCCTATCAATTGCGCAAAAGCCGCGCGGTTTTTCATATCACGCATTCGCTCCAGCGTGTGTCGCTCAAGATAGTGGCCAATCTCATGACCCAAAATGGCCGCCAGCTGAGCCTCGTTTTCAACCCGCAGCAGCAAGCCGCTCCAGACCTGCATCATGCCGTTGGGTGCCATGCTGGCATTGAACAGCGGCGTGCGCACCAGATGAACGCGTACGTCTGGGCAATGGTCAGCTGCCAAACGACACGCTATATCCTGAACATACTTGGTCAGGGCAAGATCACGAATGACGAAGGGGCTGCGGCGCAGTTTGGCTTCCTCGCGATCCATCATCCCCCACAGACCACCCTCCTCTGTGTCGATGCCTGGGCGTTCAAAGCGGCCTGGCAAGGCCGGCGCAGAGTTTGCAGCAGGTTCTCTGCTGGTTTGTGACAAAGCCATGGGCGCTATGGTCAATGCCGCAAAGCCGAGGCACTGCTTGCAGACGGAACCCAACATGCCTCTGCGGGTCAACATGGGAGCGCTCATTGAGATACCGGAAATCCCTTGAGTAAGGCGTCAACCGTCTCTTGTGCGGACTGGGCTTCACGCAGGTCGCCGGAAACTCGGCGCAGATCGTTGAACCAGACAATGCGGCCATCATTCAAATCAACAAGTGATGCATAGCCAAGCTGTGAACCACCTGCCAGGCCAACCCCCAGCAAAGCCATGACCACCATGGCGGCCTTGCGCTCAGCGCTGGCATAGGTGTCCCTGACCCGAATAAAGAGCGCGTAGTCAGCGCCCGTTTTGGTTTTCAGCGGCTTGACCGAGTCGCCCAAGGACCAATCGAGCAGGCCCGCCTTGGTCGGCAGCTTGGCAACATTCAGAACATGATGCAGAAAGACAGACTGGGCGACAGCACCATGCAGGGCATTGATCTCGGCCATGTCGTCAATGTCTTTCTCAGCCAGATCCACAACGTTGGCACCCAGCAATCCTTTGCGTTTGTCCAGACCCTCTTTGAAGTGTTTGACAGCCGACTGCGTCCAGTCAGCTTTGGGCTCTTGCACGCCACCAACGCTGATCGAGAAAAGCTCCATATCAGTCGGCAGTATCACCAGCTTGGAGTTGGCGAGCCGGGCGGTGAACCCCGGGGCCAGGTTTTTACTGTCTTGCGCGTGGGACGCGCCAGGAACGACCGCGCAAGCCAGCACGAACGCACCAAGGCACCAGACTTTGAACCAGAACCGTATAAACATCCCCTCACTGCCTTTCGCTCGATAAGTTACGAGTTTGCATGGATTGTGACCAGCGTATCATGAACGGGCGGGACAATCAGTAAACTAGCCGTCCGCATCATGATTCAAAAAACCATCAACGTCAAAGACCTGCGCCAGCTTTCACCGGGTGTTTTGGTGCCGGACTTGGTCATCCCCGCCGCCGGCCTGCTGAGCGACAGCCTCGCCCGCCCCCTGCGCGACCTGCGCATCAGCGTGACGGACCGCTGCAACTTCAGATGCAGCTACTGCATGCCGAGCGAGGTGTTCAACAAAGACTACGCATTTTTGCCACAAAGCTCCTTGCTGAGCTTTGAAGAAATCGCGCGGCTGGCGCGCATTTTTGTTGCCCATGGGGTTGAGAAAATTCGCCTGACAGGTGGCGAGCCGCTGCTACGCAAAAACCTTGAAGTCCTGATTGAAATGCTGGCCAGCATGACTACCGTGGCCGGCAAGCCGCTGGACATCACGCTGACCACCAACGCATCGTTGCTGGCCAAAAAAGCGCAGTCGCTCAAAGACGCTGGCTTGCAGCGCGTCACCGTCAGTCTGGATGCGATGGACGACAGGATTTTTCGCCAAATGAACGACGTGGACTTTCCGGTGGCTGACGTGCTGCGCGGTATTGAAGTGGCGAACAAAGTCGGCTTGCTGCCGATCAAGATCAACATGGTTGTCAAGCGGGGCACCAATGACCGGGAAATCGTGCCGATGGCCAGCCACTTTCGCCACTCTGGCAACGTGCTGCGCTTTATTGAATACATGGACGTCGGCGCGACCAACGGCTGGCGCATGGACGAGGTGTTGCCGTCGGCCCAGGTGATTGAGCGTATCAACGCGAAATACCCTGTTACTTCAATTGACGCAAACTATCTTGGCGAGACTGCCGAACGCTGGCGTTACGCGGATGGTGCTGGCGAGATCGGTGTCATCAGCAGTGTGACACAGGCTTTTTGCAGTGACTGTCATCGCGCACGCCTGTCAACCGAGGGCAAACTGTTTTTATGCCTGTTTGCCAGCCAGGGACATGACCTGCGCTCTTTGCTGCGGGGTGACCACAGTGCCAGATTCAGTGATGAACAAATCGCAAGCGCAATTGCACACATCTGGCACAAGCGCGACGACCGCTATTCAGAACTGCGGGCAGCGCTGCCTGCCGACACGCAGATTGGCGACGGTGAAAAGCGCGTTGAAATGAGCTACATCGGAGGCTAGATTTGAAACACGAAGACATCAGCCCCCCCATGCACATCGAGGCCATCACCGCCGTCATCCTGGCTGGCGGACGTGGCTCTCGCATGGGCGGCGTGGACAAGGGACTGCAAAATTTCAACGGTGTGCCACTGGCGTTGCACACCCTGCTGCGCTTGTCGCCGCAGGTAGGTGATGTGATGATCAACGCCAATCGCAACCTTGCAGCCTACGAATCGTTTGGCGTGCCGGTATGGCCAGACGCTACCCAAATGGGCGACTTTGCCGGGCCCCTGGCAGGTTTTATGACCGGGCTGGAGCAATGCGAAACCCCCTATTTGCTGACGGTACCTTGTGACACGCCGCTCTTTCCGCCTGACCTGGTGGCGCGGCTAGCCGACGCCATCGTCGATAGCGGGGCAGACTTTGCCGTCGCCAGCGCACTTGAAGAAGACGGCCAAACCCGGGCGCAACCCGTGTTTTGCCTGATGGGCACGCATATGCTGGAGAGCTTGCACCGCTTTACCCAAGATGGTGGCCGAAAAATTGATGCCTGGACGGCCCAGCACAAAGTGGCGCATGTCCCCTTCAACCTGCCGGGCGATGATGTCCAAGCGTTTTTCAATGCCAACACGCTGGCTGAACTGCATCAGCTTGAATCACGAACACCCGGGTGAAACTACCGGGATGAAAACGCTAGCCCAAATCGCCGCCGAGCTGCAGGGCTATGACCCGCAGGCGCTGTCTGCTGATGATGTGTTGCGCTTTCTCGCCAAGCTGGTCGTACCCGTGCAAGCAGCCGGCGACGTGCCTTTGTTTGAAGCACTGGGCCGGGTGCTGTCTGTAGATGTTGTCTCGCCATTTGATGTGCCACCGCATGACAACTCGGCCATGGATGGTTATGCGTTTGATGGCCAGCAACTCACAGATGCACCTTTGAACCTTGCCGTGGTCGGCACAGCATTTGCAGGACAAGCCTGGCAAGGCACGGTCAAACCAGGGCAATGCGTCAAGATCATGACCGGGGCCATCATGCCAGCAGGGCTGGATACGGTGGTGCCGCAAGAGCTTGTGTCGGGCAATGACCACAGCATCAAGATTGCGCCCCGACTCCTGAAGCCCGGTGACAACCGCCGCCACCGGGGTGAAGACCTGATGCAGGGCAAAGCTGCGCTCCTAAAAGGTGATCTGCTCACGCCTGCCAGACTTGGCCTGGCAGCTTCTTTGGGTCTTAAAACCGTGCCCTGCTACCGCCAGCTCAAGGTGGCCTATTTTTCAACCGGCGACGAGATTTTGTCGCTCGGCGAGCCGCAACGTGAAGGTGCGGTGTATGACAGCAACCGTTACACCGTTTACGGTTTGCTAACCCGCCTGGGCTGCCAGGTTATCGACATGGGCGTCGTGCGGGACGAGCCGGCCGCCTTGAGGTCCGCATTTACCCAGGCTGCCATGCAGGCCGACGCCATCATCACATCGGGCGGTGTCAGTGTGGGCCAGGCAGATCACACCAAAACCATGATGAAAGAGCTGGGTGATGTGGCTTTTTGGCGGATTGCCATGCGTCCTGGCAGGCCGATGGCTGTTGGACGCATCAAAAATGCTGTTTTGCAGCCAATTTCCGACATTAAATCGGCAGCCAAGCCAAAAGATGCAAGGGCTACCAGCTCTGAAAATAGTAGCAGTCACTCGGGTGCTGTTTTGTTTGGCTTGCCCGGCAATCCGGTGGCGGTGATGGTGACTTTTCTGGCTTTTGTGCGCCCGGCTCTGCTGCAAATGATGGGAGCAACGCCAACGCCACAACCGCTGCTCAAGGCACGCAGCCAGGAAGCGATGCGCAAAAAACCGGGCCGTACCGAATACCAGCGCGGCTGGGTGTCTGCCGCAGCTGACGGCACGCTGCAGGTGCAAACCACCGGCAACCAAGGCTCGGGCGTTTTAAGCTCGATGGCACAAGCCAATGGCCTGATTGTTTTACATCATCCGCAGAGCAATGTGGCCGTTGGCGACACCATCGACGTGCTCATGTTTGACGGCGTGATGTAAGTCGCAAGGCCGGGCACAGCGCGCAATCCCTGCAGCTCGCCTCGCGCCAGAGACGACGACTGTGGTTCAGCAAGGCCGGATCCACGGCCCCCTCTTGAAGAAACAAACAGCCGGCTTACTTGGCCACGTACTCTGGAGGGACGGCGGCTGAATCCGGCTCTTCTTTGGCCACGGTTTTGTTCTGGCCTGGAATGGCTTTGCGGGCAAACAGCGTGTACATGGTCGGCACCACAAAAATGGTCAGCAGCGTACCCAGCGACATGCCGCCCACAATGACCCAACCAATCTGGGTGCGGCTTTCAGCACCAGCGCCGTGGGCAAATGCCAGGGGCACCGCACCCAAAACCATCGCGCCAGTGGTCATCAAGATAGGCCGCAACCGCTGCGAGGCTGCTTTGACCAGTGCCTGCGTCATCTCCATACCAGACTCGCGCAACTGGTTGGTAAATTCAACAATCAAAATCCCATGCTTGGTGATCAAGCCCACCAGGGTGATGAGACCAATTTGTGAATAGACATTGAGCGAGCCGCCTGACCATTTGAGCGCCAGCAACGCGCCAATCATGGACAGCGGTACCGACAGCATGATGACCAGCGGATCTATAAAACTTTCAAACTGCGCGGCCAGCACCAGAAAAATAAACAGCAGGGACAGAGCAAACACAATGATGAGTGAGCCTTGCGAATTCCGGAATTCGCGCGAGGTGCCGTTCAGGTCTGTGGTGTAGCCGGGTTTGAGCAATTTAATGGCCGTGCCGTCGAGAAATTCGAGCGCTTGTCCCAGCGAATAGTCAGCCGCCAGGTTGGCCGTGATCGACACTGAGCGGCGCTGGCTGAAGTGATTCAACTCGCGCGGCGCAACCGATTCGCGTACTTTGACCAAACTGGCCAGCGGAATCATGGCCTCGTTACGGCCACGAACAAAAATCTTCTCAACGTCATCCGGGGTGTCCCGGCCGGTGGCGGCGGTTTGCACAATCACGTCGAACTGGTCGCCCTCCCGCTTGTAACGTGTGACCTGCCTGCCGCCGAGCATGGTTTCAACTGCACGGGCCACCACTTCAACGCTCACACCCAGATCCGCTGCCTTGTCGCGGTCCACGTCAATTTTGAGTTCAGGTTTGTTCAAACGCAGATCAATGTCAGCACTCAAAATGCCCGGATTTTTGGCGATTTCGTCCATGAATTGGCGCGTCACCGCAGCCAGGTTTTGATAACTGTCTGTTGTCACGATCACGAAATTGACGGGCCGCTCCCGAAAACCCTGACCGAGCGACGGTGGCGTGATCGGGAAGGCGGTCACGCCCGGCAGGCCAGCCAGCTTGGGCTGAAGTTCGCGGGCCACCTCCAGCGTTGAGCGTTTGCGTTCGTCCCAGTCAACAGCGCGGAAAAACACGTTGGCCTGCGACACGGTTGGATTGCCTGAGGAAACAAAAATGCGGTCAAACTCTTTGTAAGGCGCGCCCATGCGTTCAATCGCGTCCACGTAGCGATTGGTGTAGCCCAGGGTGGCACCGTCCGGGGCCGTGACCACCGCCAATACCTGGCCGCGGTCTTCCAGAGGTGACAGCTCACGCTTCATGCCAGGCAAGACCCATGCAATAGCCCCCGCAGAGACCAGCATCACCGCCACCACAATCCATCGGGCGTTGAGGAAAAAGCGCTTGACGGAACTGCCAAAACCACTTTGCTGGTGCTGACGGTCATAGCCTGTGGTGACCAGCCAGGCGAGCATAGACTCATACCCAGCGGTCAATCCAGTCAGAAGCTTTTCCATGGTTCGGTCAAACCAGCTCGGCTTGGCGTTGTGTTTGAGCAGCAATGAGCACATCATTGGAGACAACGTTAGCGCGATAAAGCCCGACACCACAACTGCACCAGCCAGCGCCAGTGCAAACTCGATAAACAGACGACCCGTGCGGCCTGGCGTAAACGCAAGCGGCGCGTACACCGCCGCCAGCGTGACCGTCATCGCAATCACCGCAAAGCCCACCTCGCGCACCCCTTTGATGGACGCAGAAAACGGATCCAGCCCTTCTTCAATATGGCGGTAAATGTTTTCGAGAACCACGATGGCATCGTCTACCACCAGCCCAATGGCCAGCACCAGCGCCAGCAGAGTCAGGGTGTTGATGGAAAAACCAGCCAGCGCCATCAGTGCAAAAGTGCCCACCAGGCACACCGGAATCGTGATGATGGGAATGATGGACGCGCGAAGCGTGCGCAAAAACACAAAAATCACCAGCGCCACCAGCACCACGGCCTCAAGGATGGTTCTGAAAACGCTTTCAATGGACTTGGCGATGAACACCGAGTTGTCGTTGGCAATATCAATCTGGATACCCGGCGGCAAGTCGGCTCTGAGCTTGGGAAGCATCGCCCGCACACCATTGCTCAAGTCCAGTGGATTGGCTGTGGCCTGACGGATCACACCCGCCGTGATGGCCACCTTACCATTCAGGCGAGAGCCGCTGCGCTCATCGGCTGCGCCCTCTTCGACGCGGCCAACGTCGCGAATGCGCACCGGAAAACCATTGGCATTTTTAATGATGATGTCTGAAAATTGTGAGGGCCGCGACAGGTCGGTCTGCGACGTCACGCTGAACTCGCGCTGGGTCGATTCAATGCGACCCGCTGGCACTTCCAGATTGCTGCGTCGAATGGCGTCTTCTGCGTCTTGCGTGGTCAGCTTGTAAGCCGCCAGTTTGTCTGGGTCCAGCCAGACACGCATGGCATATTTGCGTTCCCCAAAAATGCGCACATCAGCAGCGCCAGTGACGGTTTGCAGACGCGGCTTGACCACACGGTTGACCAGGTCGTTGATCTGAAGGCCGGTCATGGTGTCGCTGGTAAAAGACAGCCAGATCACCGGAAAGGCATCGGCCTCCACCTTGGCAATCACTGGCTCTTCTACCGCTTGCGGCAGGCGGTTGCGAACCCGGGATGTGCGGTCGCGCACCTCAGCAGCGGCCGTGTCGGCGTCTTTTTCAAGTCGAAAGCGCACCGTGATCTGTGCTTGTTCGGCCCGGCTGATGGACGTGATCACGTCCACCGAGTCGATGCCTGCAATCGAGTCTTCCAGTGGCTTGGTCACCTGCGATTCCATCACTTCAGCAGAGGCGCCAGCGTACCTGACGCTGACGGTGACCACAGGCTCGTCAATTTTTGGGTACTCGCGCACCGAGAGCTTGGTCAGACTGACAGCACCAACGAGAAGCACCAGCAAGGACAACACCGTTGCAAAGACGGGACGACGGATTGAAATTTCAGCAAGTTGCATGGTGAACCTCTGTCAAAAGTGCGGTCACGCGGGTTTGATGGCAGCCGTGGCGCCAGGCTTGCCACCGGGCTGCTGGCCAGGCTTTTGGCCTGGATTGCCCCCCGACCCGCCTGCCGCGGCCGGACCGTCCCCGCAGGGGTTGGGGCCTTCGGGTGCTTTGGCCATTTTGCCGGCTGGCGCAGCGGGCGCTGTAGGCTTGGTCGCAGCGGCGGACGGCGCTGGCATAGCCGCAGCAGAAGCCGCAGCAGAAGCCGACGTTGCTGCAAAGGCCGCTGTTGCAGCCGGGGCCGACGCTGCCGCAGCCGGTGGGCCAGCGCCTTCGCCCGGTTTGCCGCCACGGGCAGACAAGTCGAGCAGATTGACCACCGTGCCATCTTTTTGCACCCGTTGCTGCCCATTGGCAACCACACTGTCGGTAGGCTCCAGGCCTTCGAGAATTTCCACCTTGCCTGGACGGCGCAGGCCAACCTTGACCTCTACGCGCTGGGTGGTGCGGCTTTTTTCGTTGGGGCCGGGCAGCAGTTTGATGACAAACACCTTGGACCCCTGCGGAATGATGGCTTCTTCGGGGATCATCATGGCCGTCTCGCGCACACCGAACACGGCGTTGACCCGGGCAAACATGCCGGGTCGCAATTGCAGCTGGCGGTTGTCAATGCAGCCGCGCACACCGACCGAACGGCCATTCGCATCGATCAAAGGATCAATTGCCTGGATGCGGGCGGTGTACTTGCGACCCGGCAGGGCATCAATGTCGATGCTGGCCGTCTGGCCAGTTTTGACCTTGGACTGAAAGCGCTCGGGCAACCTGAAATCAACAAAAATGGCGTCGATATCTTCGATGTTGACGATGTCTGCACCGTCTTTGAGGTAGTCACCGACATTGACCAACCGGATACCCACCATCCCGTCAAAAGGCGCAATGATCTTTAAGCGATCTGCCGTGGCTTTGGCCAGGGCCAGCTTGGCCTGCGCCACTTGCAGGTTTGCGGCACTTTCATCCAGAGACCGCTGGCTGATAAAGTTTTGTGACACCAGTTCCTGGTTACGCTTTTGATTGGCCTGGGCAATCGAGAGTTCGGCCATGCTTTGCTGCATTTGCGCCAGGGGCAATTGGTCGTCAAACTGCACCAGCACCTGACCTTTGCGCACGCGCTGACCGTCCGTGAAATTGAGCTGCGTGATACGCCCGCTGACCTCAGGGCGCAGCACCACGCCAAGGCGTGACTTCAAAGTACCAACCGCCTGCGTGTCGTCTGTCAGACGCACGGTTTCCACCCTGGCAGCTTCGACTGTTGGCGGCCGGGCTGGGCCACTTGCAGCCGTTAGTGACGCACCGGCGGCTGGCGGGGAACCCGCCCCTGCTGCGGCTTGGGCGCTACTGTTGTTTTGTGGCTGCTGCAACCACCACGCAGCACCAGATGCCATGGCAATTCCCACCACCGCGATTGCTGAATAAATTACTTTAGAAGCCATAGTTTGGAGCCACGCTGTAAAACTGTTGAATGAGTGGTCGTTATCAGATGAAAACGTCGAACCGTCCGCCAACGTAGCAGGACACGCTCACTTCAAAGCGTCAAGGCGCTTCGGTTGGCGGCCCGGCGCGACGAATTTACAATGCCTTTACATTACGCCAAGGACGCAATACTAAGCATGCTTATTGTGCATGAGCCCAGTCTTGAATGGATGCCTCAAGTTCGGGGGGGCTCAAAGTCGTCCCAAAGCACGCTCTACTCCCCTGTTGGCCAGCCCATCCGCACGTTCGTTGCCGGGGTCGCCGGCGTGGCCCTTGACCCAGCGCCAATCGATGTTGTGGCCGCTGCTGGCCACCAGCGCATCGAGTCGCTGCCACAGGTCTACATTTTTGACCGGCGCTTTGGCAGCGGTTCTCCAGCCCCGCGCCTTCCAGCCATGGATCCATTCGGTGATGCCTTTGCGTACGTATTCGCTGTCAAGATAAAGGGTGATACGGCAGGGCCGCTTGAGCGCCGCCAAAGCTTCAATCACAGCCGACAGTTCCATGCGATTGTTGGTGGTGCCCAGCTCACCACCAAAGATTTCCTTTTCGGAGCCGTCCATGCTCAGCAAGGCGCCCCAGCCGCCAGGACCCGGGTTGCCCTTGCAAGCGCCGTCGGTGTAAATGGTGATGTGTTGCAGTTCTGTCATGCTTTCAATATCAGGGTTCAGGTTTATCGTTAAGTACTTGCAGGCAGGGCTCTTTGTTGGTCACCGCGGCAGGCGCACTGGCGACGGCTTTTCTACCGCGCCAGGCCGGCTCCAGCAACCGCATGCCGCGCACCCGTTTGACGGCCACCAAAAAATAGACCGCCCCAAAAATAGGCCACCAGCGCCGGCCAGCCTTGTCCATCCATTCAAATCGGGACAGCCATTTTTCAGCTTCAAAAGCCGGCCGATAGCAGCCAAAGCGAGCAGACTCGACCTCAAAGCTCAGCAAGCGCAGCCAGTCACGCAAGCGCCAATAGCCAATAAATTCACCGGCTTGCGGCAGAAACAACTCACCGGTGCCAAAGCGCTGGTACAGGTGCGCGCGCCTTTGGCGCATGCCCCACAGACTGGCCGGGTTCATGCCGCTGATCACCACCCTGCCCTCGGGTACCAACACCCGTTCAACTTCACGCAAAGTGGCATGCGGGTCCGAGCTCAAGTCCAGCGTGTGCGGCAACACCAGCAAGTCCAGGCTGCTGGCTGCAAAGGGCAAGGCAACTGACTCTGTTACAAAGGCACCCCTGAGTCTGTTTGTGCGGCTCGCTGGGGAACTTGACTGGTCGGCCTCGGTCACACCCGCTTGCCCAGCCATTGAAGAAGTAGCAAGCCATTTGTGCGGCATGCGGTTGGCCTGCAGCGCAGGCAGTTCAGGCATTCCCAGCTGGAGTGCGTGGTAGCCAAAGATATCGCTCACAGACTGGTCAAATTGCTCGCGCTCCCACGCCAGCAGGTACTGGCCGGGTGGCGTTGTTAGCCAGTCCGTCAAACCTATAATTTCAGAGCCCATTAAAACCACTGCATGTTGACATTAATCCCCATCCCCGCGTTTACCGACAATTACCTCTGGCTGCTGCATGACGGCCAGCGAGCTCTGGTCGTAGACCCAGGAGATGCGGCACCTGTGCTGCGCAAGCTGGCAGAACTCCACCTCCGGCTTGAGGCCATTTTAGTCACGCATCACCATGCAGACCACACGGGAGGCGTCGACGAATTACGCAGTACAACCCATGCCAAAGTGTATGGCCCGGCCGCTGAAAACATCCCGAGACCCTATGAAATGCTGGGTGAAGGCGACGTGGTTCAAGCGGCAGGTGTGGACTTTCGGGTTATCGACGTGCCGGGCCACACCGCTGGGCACATTGCTTTTTACGCACCTGAAGTTGATGGCAAACCCCTGCTGTTTTGTGGTGACACGCTGTTTTCTGCTGGCTGTGGCAGGCTGTTTGAAGGCACACCGGCACAAATGCTGGCATCCCTTGACAAACTGGCCGCGCTGCCGGGCAACACCGTGGTCTGCTGCACCCATGAGTACACGCTGAGCAATTTACGGTTTGCTGTGGCGGTAGACCCCGCAAACCAGGATTTGGCAAGCTACCAGGCGCACTGCATCGAACTGCGCAAACACCATCAACCCACGCTGCCCACGTCCGTCTCCCAAGAACTTCTGATCAACCCCTTTCTGCGCACCCGGCATTGCGCTGTGATTTCTTCTGCCCGGCATTTTGATGCTGCAGCCCACGACGACACCTCTGTATTTGCCGCCATCAGGCAGTGGAAAAACCAATTCAAATGACGCAACACTTTCTGCACGCCATCCTGCTTTGCGCCGTCTTTTTAGCGGGTTGCGCCAGCAAGTCTGGCGTGTCGGGCTTGCCTGGCGTGCCAGGGTTGCCGGATAACCCGGTTCTGGCCACCCCAACCACCACGCGGGCTTCGGAGATTCCCGGTGGGCCGCTGCAAAGCATCACGCCCGGCCAGGTCGGCGGCTTCAAAATTGCGCACGCCGAGCCGCCCAAGGAACTGTGGGACCGTATCCGCCGGGGCTTTGCCATGCCGGACTTGCAGGACACATTGGTGGCAGACCGCGAGCAGTGGTATTCAAGCCGGCCTGACTACATCCAGCGCATGACGGAACGCTCGAGCAAGTACCTGTTTCACATTGTTGAAGAGCTTGAGCGCCGCCAGATGCCGACCGAGCTGGCGCTGCTGCCCTTCATTGAAAGCGCCTTTAACCCGCAAGCCGTATCAAGCGCCAAAGCCGCAGGCATGTGGCAGTTCATGCCAGCCACAGGCATTTATTTTGATCTGAAGCAAAACGCCTTCAGGGACGACCGCCGCGACGTGCTGGCATCAACCCGCGCGGCGCTTGACTATTTGCAAAAGCTGCACCGGATGTTTGGCGACTGGCATCTGGCACTGGCTGCCTACAACTGGGGTGAAGGCAGCGTGGGCCGCGCGATTGCGCGCAACAAAAAGGCTGGTTTGGGGACCGGCTACCTGGACCTGAACATGCCCGCTGAAACGCGCATGTATGTGCCTAAACTGCAAGCGGTCAAAAACATTGTGGCCAATCCGCAAGGCTTTCGTACCGAGTTGCCAATGATTGCCAACCACCCGTATTTTCAGCAGGTACAGCTCAGCCGCGACATCGATGTGGCGCTGGCTGCTCGTCTTGCCGATGTGCGGATAGAAGACTTCAAGGCGCTGAACCCGTCGGCGCATCGCCCGGTCATCATTGCATCTGGCACGCCGCAGATATTGCTGCCATGGGACAACGCACTGGTCTTTCAGCGCAACTTCGAGGCCTACTCGCAAGGCCAGTACGCCAGCTGGACGGCCTGGACAGCCCCTGCAACGCTCAGTACCAGCGAAGCGGCCAGGCGTGTCGGCATGAGTGAGGCCGACCTGCGCAGCGTCAACAACATTCCGCCGCGCATGCTGATCAAGGTCGGCTCAACACTGCTTGTTCCGCGCTCTGCCAAGATGGAAGCAGACATCACAAGCCAGGTTGCCGACAACGCACAAATGACACTTGCCCCGGAAATCGTAACGCGTCGCACCACCGTCAAGGCCCGTAAAGGCGAAACAGTTGCCAGCATTGCCAAACGATACGGCCTGAACTCGGTCAACGTGGCCGAGTGGAACAGCACCAGCGTGGCCGGCGCCTTCAAGCTGGGGCAGCAAGTGGTGGTTTTTTTACCCGTGAAAGCTTCGGTCAAATCCAGTGCCAAAAGCAACGGTAAAAGTTCAGCAAAACCAGCCAATCGAAAAGTGGTGATACAACCCAAAAAACGCTGAGCGTCCGGTTTGAAGCTTCAAGCCTTGAACCGCTCTCTGGAGCGCACAGCAAACACATTGGTGTAGGTTTTACCCAGATCGATCCTGGCCTGCTGCAGGCCTGAGTCAAAACGGCTGAGCGCCTTCAAGGCTGTCCTTGGTCCGTCTTCGGGCAAAAACCCATCCAGCGAGATGCATTGGCGAATCTTGTTGAAAGACGCCAGGTAAACCGCCCTGTCGCCCTGGAAATAGCTTTCTGGCACAACCTTGATGATGTCACCCGGCCCAGCGGTTTGCAACCACTTCAGGCTGTGAACGATGGCATGTGTCAGTGCCTGGCAGGTGCCAGGGTGTCGCAGTACAAACTCGCTGTTGGCAAAAAGACATGCGGATGGCATGGGGCCGCCAAAAAGCTCGGATGCGCCACGCAGAGTTCGGGTGTCGCTGATGATTTTGACATCCCCTTTTTGTTCAAGCATGGTCATGACCGGGTCAGCGCTGCACAGCGCGTCAATCTGGCCAGAGCGAATCGCATTCAAGGCGATGCCTGATGAGCCGACAGGCAGCAAATTGACATCCTGAACATTCAAACCAGCTTTGACCAGTAACAATTGGGTCATCAGGCTGGCGGCGGAGTCAAGCGCAACAACACCGATTTTCTTGCCACGCAAATCGGCCATGGCTGCGGTGTTTGACAAACTGCGGGTTGACACGCCAAATGCCATTTGCGGCGTGAGGCTTTGCAAGACAAAGGCTCTGGCCATCTGGCTTTTGGACTGCAAATGCAGGGTTCGCTCATAGGAGCCGGAACAAACATCTGCGCCGCCCGAGAGCAAGGCCTGGGTGGCGCTTGCCGCATCTGAAAAGTCAGTGACCTGAACGTCCAGACCTTCCGCCTTGAAATACCCCAATTGGTCAGCAATCGTCAAGGGCAGGTAGGCAAACGATGCTTTGCCGTCCACAGAAACCGTGATTTTCGATTTCTCAAGGCGCGCTTGCGCATGCAGGCCAGGCGCGGTTAATACCAAGGCAGCACAGGTCATGCTACTGGTAAAACGTCGACGCGACAAAAAAGACAGGGAGGTCATGGGACTGAAGTTTTGATCTTTTATCGGTAAACATCAGCATAGCCAGACCAAAAAAAAACCGCATCGGGAACATCCCGTGCGGGTTACTACGCAAGTTGCGACTTGGGCTTACGACTGGTTACGCACGCTGCCAAAACAGCGGCGCATGACGATCAGCGAAAACCCGAAAAAAGTATCCAGACATTGATCAACAATGCAACAAACCAGATCGCGCTGCGGGTTTTGGCCATGTCAGCCACATACATCAGCACATAAGCCATCCGCAAAAACACAAACATGAGCGCCAGAATATCCAGCACCGTTTGCCGCGCCTGCAACTGGTGCGCAATGATGACGGCAGCAAAGAAAAACGGCAGCGCCTCAAACGTGTTGGACTGGGCGGCGTTGGCCCGCGCACGCCAGTCGGTTTGCATGGCCAGCCAGGCCCGCGGGTTGTTGTTGTCGTAGCCGCCTTTTTTAGGGGATATGGTGAACATGCCGTACTTGGCAATCCCCGCACACACGATAGGCATGATGGCCATCGCCAGAACGCACCAGTAGGCGATGGTAAAGCGTAGAAATGTCATTTTTAACTATCTTTCCGGCCCTTAAGCCATGTAATACGTG
This sequence comes from Polaromonas sp., assembly GCA_046303055.1. GTDB lineage: Bacteria > Pseudomonadota > Gammaproteobacteria > Burkholderiales > Burkholderiaceae_C > Polaromonas. The sequence continues at coordinate 502 of JBKCGU010000037.1, read as the reverse complement.
AGCAAGCAGCTACATATATTATAGCAAATAACCGCTTTAACGCCGGTCCACCAGCGCATGCGCAATCGTGCCCAGGTCAACATATTCCAGCTCACTGCCCACAGGAACCCCCCGAGCCAGGCGTGTGACCTGTACACCGCGTGCCTTCAGCGCCTGGGCAATCACATGCGCTGTTGCCTCGCCTTCTGCGGTGAAGTTGGTCGCCAGAATCACTTCCTGCACTTCGCGCTTATCCACAGGCACAGGCTCACCGCCAGCGGTTTTTGGCACGACGCGGTCAAACAGGTTTTGCAGGCCAATGTCATGCGGGCCGATGCCATCGAGCGGGCTCAATTTGCCCATCAATACAAAATACAGGCCCTTGTAGGCCAGCGTGCGTTCGAGTGCGGCCTGGTCAGCGGGCGTTTCAACCACGCACAGCTTGCTGCGGTCACGCTGGGGGCTGGCACAGGTGCTGCACACGTCAAGTTCGGTCAACGTGTTGCACAGCATGCAGTGCTTG
>JBKCGU010000036.1:0-3594 GCA_046303055.1 Polaromonas sp. | reverse complement strand
GGCATTCAGGCCGACGTGCTGCTGTGCCGCGCCGATCGTCCCATCCCCGATGAAGAACGCGCGAAAATTTCACTGTTTTCGAACGTGCCCGAATGGGGCGTGATCTCGATGTGGGACGTGGACACGATTTACAAAGTGCCGCGCATGCTGCACGAACAAGGCCTGGACGGGCTGATCTGCGACAAGCTGCGCCTGAACACGCCACCGGCCAACCTGAAGCGCTGGGACGATCTGGTGTATGAAACCGAACACCCCAAAAACGAAGTGCGCATTGCTATGGTAGGCAAGTATGTGGACCTCAGCGACAGCTACAAATCCCTGAACGAAGCGCTGCGCCATGCGGGCATGAAGAACCACGCCAAGGTGGTGATTGAGTACATCGATTCTGAAACCATCAATGACGGCAATGTCGCCCTTCTGGCCAAGTTTGACGGCATTTTGGTGCCTGGCGGCTTTGGCGTGCGCGGGGTGGAGGGCAAGATTTGCGCAGCCCGCTATGCCCGTGAAAACAAGGTGCCCTACCTTGGTATTTGCCTGGGCATGCAAGTCGCCACGATTGAATTTGCACGCCATGTGGCGGGCTTCAAAGGTGCCAACAGCACCGAGTTTGACCCGCAAACGCCGCACCCGGTAATTGCACTGATCACCGAATGGAAAGATGCCGACGGCACGATCAAAACCCGCGACGAAAAATCAGACCTGGGCGGCACCATGCGCCTGGGCGCGCAGAGCTCAGACGTCGCTCCCGGGACGCTGGCGCACAACATTTACGGCGATGTTGTGACCGAGCGGCATCGCCACCGCTATGAAGCGAACGTAAATTATCTGGACAAGCTACGCGAAAGTGGCTTGATGATTTCAGCGCTGACGCAGCGTGAACAACTCACTGAAATTGTCGAGCTGCCGGTGGCGATGCACCCCTGGTTTGTGGGGGTGCAGTTTCACCCTGAATTCAAATCGACGCCTTGGGCCGGGCATCCGCTGTTCAACGCGTACATCAAAGCTGCGCTGGACCATCAGCTTGACACTGAAGTTGACCTGACGGTCAAGGGCAAAGCGCTGAAAGCGGTGGCTTGACATGCAGTTGTGCGGATTTGACATTGGACTGGACCAGCCGTTTTTCCTGATTGCCGGCCCGTGTGTGATCGAGTCCGAGCAGTTGCAGATGGACACCGCAGGTACGTTGAAAGAGATCACGACCAGCCTGGGTATTCCCTTTGTTTTCAAGTCCAGCTACGACAAGGCCAATCGATCCAGCGGCACGACCTTTCGCGGGCCCGGCATGCACAAGGGCTTGGAGATACTGGCCAAGGTCAAACGTGACTTGGGCGTGCCCATCCTGACCGACGTGCACTCGGAGGCTGACATTGCAACTGTCGCCGCCGTGGTGGATGTGCTTCAAACCCCCGCCTTCTTGTGCCGCCAGACCGACTTCATCACCGCTGTTGCGCAGTCGGGCAGACCTGTCAACATTAAAAAAGGCCAGTTTCTCGCGCCCGGCGACATGAAAAACGTTATCGACAAAGCCCGCGCCGCCGCCCGCGACAAAGGTCTGAGCGAAGACCGCTTCATGGCCTGCGAGCGCGGTGCAAGTTTTGGCTACAACAACCTGGTGTCGGACATGCGCAGCCTGGCCATCATGCGCGAGACCCAGGCCCCGGTGGTCTTTGATGCCACGCATTCGGTACAGCTGCCCGGCGCTGGAAACGCGCAGGGCACCAGCAGCGGCGGTCAGCGTGAGATGGTGCCAGTACTGGCGCGTGCAGCGGTGGCCGTCGGTGTGGCAGGTCTGTTTATGGAGACACACCCCAACCCCGCCCAGGCCATGAGCGACGGCCCCAATGCAGTGCCCTTGAAACACATGAAAGCGCTGCTGGAGACCCTGCTGGAACTTGACCGCATCACCAAGAAAAACGGTTTTCTTGAAAACAGTTTTGGAGTCTGATTCATGCCTTCTGCCTACATCATTGCCAACGTCACCGTGACCAACCCGGCGCAATACGCCGAGTACCGAAGACTGTCGAGTCTGGCGGTTCAAGCCTGTGGCGCGGAGTTTTGCGTACGAGGCGGTGCTGTTGAAGTGCTCGAAGGCGACTGGACACCAGACCGTGTCGTGGTTTTGAAATTTCCGTCGGTCGAAAAGGCCAAGGCCTATTACCAATCGGTGGAATACACCGCTGCCATCAATGCACGCCGGGGCGCTAGCATCATGCGCATGGTGGTGGTTGAAGGCGTTTGATGTTTACTTTTTTCAATCCTTTTTCAATCCTTTTTGAATCCTTTTTGAATCCTTTTTTGAATCTTTTTGAAAGCCAATAAATGAGCGCTATTGTTGACATCGTCGGTCGCGAAATTCTGGACAGCCGGGGCAACCCGACGGTTGAATGCGATGTGCTGCTGGAATCCGGGGTCATGGGCCGCGCTGCTGTGCCGTCAGGTGCTTCAACTGGCTCACGTGAAGCGATTGAGCTGCGCGATGGCGACACAGGGCGTTACCTGGGCAAGGGTGTGCTCAAAGCGGTTGAGCACATCAACACCGAAATTTCTGAAGCGATTTTGGGTCTGGACGCCAGTGAGCAGGCGTTTTTGGACCGCACGCTGATTGATCTGGACGGCACCGACAACAAGTCACGACTGGGCGCCAATGCCATGCTGGCTGTCAGCATGGCCGTGGCACGTGCTGCGGCTGAAGAAGCTGGCCTGCCGCTGTACCGCTACTTTGGCGGCAGTGGCGGCATGCAAATGCCGGTGCCGATGATGAACGTCATCAACGGTGGCGCACATGCCAATAACAACCTGGATTTGCAAGAGCTGATGATCATCCCGGTCGGCGCGCCCAGCTTTCGTGAAGCCGTGCGTTACGGGGCTGAAGTGTTTCATGCCCTGAAAAAAATCATCAGTGACAAGGGCATGAGCATTGCTGTGGGCGACGAAGGCGGCTTTGCCCCCAGTGTGGTCAACCACGAAGCCGCCATCCAGATGATTCTGGAAGCGATTGACAAGGCTGGCTTTGTGGCAGGTGAGCAAATTGCCCTGGGCCTGGACTGTGCCGCCAGCGAGTTTTACAAAGACGGCAAATACGTGCTGGGCGCAGAAGGCCTGAGCCTGGATGCAACCGAGTGGACGAATATTTTGGCCACCTGGGCAGACAAATACCCCATCATCAGCATTGAAGACGGCATGGCCGAGGGTGACTGGGACGGCTGGAAAATTCTGACCGAGCGCCTGGGCAAAAAAGTGCAACTGGTGGGCGACGACTTGTTTGTGACCAACACGAAAATTTTGAAGGAAGGCATTGACAAGCACATTGCCAATTCCATCCTCATCAAAATCAACCAGATCGGCACATTGACCGAAACCTTCGCTGCCATTGAAATGGCCAAGCGTGCGGGTTACACCGCCGTCATTTCGCACCGCTCAGGCGAGACTGAAGACACCACCATTGCCGACATTGCCGTGGGCACCAATGCAGGGCAAATCAAAACCGGTTCGCTGTCACGGTCTGACCGCATGGCCAAGTACAACCAGTTGCTGCGCATTGAAGAAGACTTGGGTGATGTTGCAACCTACCCAGGCAGATCAGCTTTTTACAAC
>JBKCGU010000035.1:0-3852 GCA_046303055.1 Polaromonas sp. | reverse complement strand
CTATCACGTTCAGGCTGCTGGCGGCATCTATGCGCCCGCCTATGTTGTTCAAATCATTGGCCGCCACGACCGTGACGGCATCGCCCGTGATGCGGCCTGTGTTCAGCGCATTGTTGGCGTTGATATTGACGGCGTTTTGACTTTTGCCTGCACTTTTGCCTGCAATGGTGGCGCTGTTGATCAGCTCACCGCTGATGTTGATGTTGACGGACTTGCCGGCCATCAATGCGCCTGTGCCATCGAGGTCGCCTTGGCGTACTCTGGCGTAAACCTGGGGCACCAGGGCTTTGGCTTGTGTGCCGTCTGGCAAGGTCACGGTCTGCTCGACCAGCCAGACGATGTCGCTGGTGAGTTGCGCCATTTGGGCTGCGCTCAGGGCGATGCCGGGGCGCAGGTTATGGGCGCGTGCGTAGGTGATGCCGTCGTCCATCAGGGCTTGGTATTGCTGGTCATCATTGCTGTAGTCGCCCAAAAAGCGCTGGCCTGTGAGCTTGGCGACTTGCTCGCGGATCAAACGCTGCTCGTAAAAGCCGTCGCCCAGGCGCTTTTGCATGACATTAGGGTCTAGCGCCAAGGCAGTGAGCATGTAGTCGCTGCCCAGCCAGGTTTTATAGCTGGCAAAGCGCGGGTCGGTTTCAACAAAATAGCGGGCTGCGGGGTTGGGGTTGGCTTTAAAGAGGCTGGTGTTGGGAATCGTGGTGTTCGGGGTGCTGGTGCGTATGACGACCGGGCTGGCAGCGTCTATGGTTTGGGTCTGGGCGTTGACTTGTGCGCTGCGCGCACCATCTACCCCGGTGGCGCCTGCCACAGGCGCTGAGGTTGTGACAGTGCTGCTAGCGATATTGACCGGCACTTCAACAATGCCGGCCTGGCGTGCTTGTGCATTGGCACTACCGGCGGCGCTCAAGTTGGCTGTGACGCTGGTGCTGGCAGCACCCGTAAGTTGGGTGTTGCTGCCGGTGGCTGGGCTGGGCTGGCTGACGGCTACGGTGCTTTGGCTGCTGTTGCTGTAGGGGCCGGTAACCCATTCGTCACGGGCGCGGCGGCAGTTCCATTTGATAAAACCGCAATTACCCGTTTGCGGGTAATGCACCAAGGTGTAGGTGGTGCCTGAGTCGACCACAGACTGGGGAGCCTGCACGTCGGCGTTGGTAATGGCCGCGCCTGTAACGTTCAACCCCGCGCCTGCAACGATGTGGCTGGCGTAGTTGTAGGTGCTGTTGGCATTAAGCCTGATAGTGCCGCCCGCCAAGATTTTGGCGGGGTCGCTGCTGGTGGCAACTGGGGTGTAAGTACGGCGCTCGTAAATGAAGTAGTACCTGCCGCTGGGGTCTTCGCGACGTGTTTCGATAGAAGCCAGCGGCGTGTCGTACAGGAAGTGCTCATTGGTGTTGCGCACCTGGGCCGCATTGATGTCTAAATTACCCAGCGCCTCTATCGTGGCAGACGCATTGTTCAGGCTTGCTGCCTGGCCTGCGGCCTGGCGGTTAGCGTCCAGGCTTGCACCTATAGCCATGTCGCCCGCACTAAAGATCAAGGCGTGCCCGCGGTTGGTGATGTTTGTTGCGCCTATGTCCAATCGCGTGCGTGCAGCTAGGGTGGCGCCTGTCGTCTCGGCATCGTTGCTCAAGGTGGTCGCTGCAATGCTCAGGGTGTTGCCGTAGATGCGGCCTGTGCCGATGTTGCTTAAGGTGCCGGCGTTGATCTGGGTGTCCACGCCGTCTATCAGGCCTCGGTTGACGAGGGCGGTGCTGGCGTTGAGCTTTGTGGTGCCTGCGTTGATGATGCCAGTGGCGCTGTTATTGATATTGGCGGCGGCCAGACTTAAGGTGTTGCCCGCTTGCAGCGTGCCGCTGTTGCTGATGCTGGCTGTGGTCCTGACGCTGGCGTTGCCGTTGGCGGTGAGCTCGCCGCTGTTGTTGAAGTCAGCGCTTAAGTCCAGGCTCAAACTGCCTTTGGACAAAAGCTTGCCGTCGCCGCCCAGACTGGCGGCGGCTATGCCGAAGTTTTGCCCGGCGATCAAGGTGCCGGCGCTGTTGGCAATGGCCAAGGTTTTACTAGCGCTGCTGTCAGTCAGGCTAGCGCTGTTGCCGGCGCTGATCAGGCCCGCGCTGTTGTTCAAGCTGCCGGCGCTGGTGAAGCTGGCGTTGTTGTCCGCGAGAATGGCGCCGCTGTTGTTGGCAAGGGTGTTGGCCGTGAGGCTGACGTTACTGCCTTCAATACCCTGGTCTGTGCCTAGGGTGTTGCTGTTGTTGATGCTGGCGCCCAGCACGCTGGTGCTGCCTGCGCTGCGAATCAGCCCGCCACTGTTGCTAAGCGTGCCCGTGCCGGCGTTGATGTTGATATCGCCCAGGGCTTGCAGCTGGCCGTTTTGGTTGTCAAAGCCGGTGCTTGTGAAGCTGACACCAGCCTGGCCTGCCATTTGCCCGCCGCTGTTGCTGACCTGGGCGGTGCTGGCGCTGAAGGTGCCTTTGGCGGCTATCAACCCGGCGCTGTTGTTGAAGTCACCACTGGAAAGCGTGAGCGCGCCTTGGGCGGTGATGCCGCCAGCCGCACCCGCATAGCCCGCGTAGGCTGCTGCATGGGTGTTGGTCATCTGTTGGCCGTGGGTGTCCATGACCAGGGCGCTGCCGGCTTGAATCAGCCCGGCGTCGTTGTTTAGCGCGCCGGTTTGCAGTGTGAGCGCTTGAGTAGCGGCGATAGTGCCCTGGGTGTTGTTCAACGCCTGACGGTGGGTGTCAATGCTGATGCTGCGGCCTGTGATGCTGCCGCCTCTGTTGGGCACAGGGCTGGCGGGGACTTGGCTAGCTTGGGTATTGCTCAGGCCCTGGTTGTTCAGACTGACGCTGCTGGCGGCTTGAATGTGGCCGCTGTCGTTCAGGGTCGTGCCGGCTGTGGTGAGGCTCAAGGCGCTGTGCACCGCGGCAACAGTGCCCCGGGTGTTGTCCAAGCTGGCGGCGGTTAAGGTGAGTGCGCCGTTGGCGGCCATCAGGCCCTTGCGGTTGTCTACAGCGCCGCTGCTGGTGATGTCCAGCGTGGCCCCTGCGGTGATCTGGCCTTGGCTGTTGCTGAGCGAGCCTACATTGACAGTCGCGCCGCCGCCTGCGGCCAGTTGACCGCCCGCGCTGTTGTCCAGGTCAGTGGCGATGTTGATGTTCAAAGCCCAGGTGCCTGCGGCCTGAATGATGCCGGCCTGGTTGCTTAAGCCGGCCGCACTCAGGCTGACGTCGCCGTTGCTGGTGATCGTTCCTGCTTTGTTGTCCAGTGCGCCGCTGATGTTGATCTGGGTATCCAGTGCGCTGCCGCTTTGAACAATCTCGCCGCCTCGGTTGCTCAAGGTGCTGGCCGTCAGGCTGATGTGCTTGGCTCTCGTGCTGGCAGCGTTGTGGTTGATGCTTGCTGCATTGACACTCAGGCTGCCATTGCTGGTGATCTGGCCGCGCTGGCCGTTCAAGGCGCCTGCGGTGATCGTCAATGTGCCGCTGCCGGCGTGTTCTATCTTGCCGTCGGTGTTGGTCAGGTTTTGGGCGGCCAGCGTTAGGCTCTGGCTGTTGGCGGCAATGCGCCCAGCGCTGTTGTTCAGGCTGCCGGTCGCTGAGGTCAGGGCAATGGTGGTGTCGCCGGTGCCGGTCTGAATCATCAGTCCGCGCTGGTTGTCAATATTGGCAACCGTCAGTTGCAACTGGCCGGCGCTTAAAGTGCCGCCGCTGTTGTTCAGGCTTTGGCTGCCGTTGGCGCTGGCGTTCAGGGCCAGGGTGCCGCTGGCGGAGACGCTGGCGCCCCCGGTGGTGATGTCGCCTGCCGTGGCGCTGGCCGTGATGTTGGTGGCGCTGACCTGGCTGGCTGACAGGT
>JBKCGU010000034.1:0-17440 GCA_046303055.1 Polaromonas sp. | reverse complement strand
TCAAGCAACCTGGTCAGAAATTCCTGGATCAATGGTCTGTGATTTCCGGAATACGCATGCAACGATGGCTTTGTGGCTTTGTGGGGCGTTTGGTTCTGGCTATTGGGCGCTTGCGCATCTGCATCGACTTTGCCCCAAGGCCTCTGGCAACGTGCCGATCCAGGCACAGTTGCCAAATGCTACAAAATCAGGAGCTTCTAGCGCACGTCTTTATTGGGTTTCAGGACATTTTGATACCTGAAAACACCCAAAAATCACTCAACCCGGGTCACAGACGTCGGTTTAAACCCCAAATCAGCCGCCTTGCCTTTGCGTGCCCTCGCCGCTCTGGCGTTGTTCAGGCTGCGGATTTCCAGCGTTTCGTCGCGTGCCTTGCCGCCGCGGCCAATGCCGCTGATGCGTACGCTGCGGGTGTACGCCGCTGCGCCTGCCAGGGTGTCTTTGTCGTCCAGGTCAATCAGCATCAGGCCGCGACCGCCGCCTGCCATCTGTTTGAGCTCTGACATTTCAAACGTCAAAATACGGCCTGCGGTAGATGCGCAAGCCACATGGGTGGCGGGGTTAAGCGGCTGGCTGCCGGATGTGCCCGATGCATGCGATGGCTTGCAGATCGATTCGCCCTCGGCGCAGCTGATAAACGCCTTGCCGGCCTTGGGCCGGGATGTCATGGTGTCGACGCTGGCCAAGAAGCCGTAGCCGCCGCTGCTGGACAAGAGCAGCGTTGCGTTGGCAGGGCCGGCAAAGTAATACAGGGGTTGCGTGCCCGATTCAAGCTCAATCAGGGTGGTGACGGGTTGGCCGTCACCGCGTGCGCCGGGTAGCAGCGACACGGATACTGAATACACACGTCCTGTGCCTTTGCTGGCACTGCCAAACACCAGCAGCGTGTCAACCGTGCGGCATTCAAATGTGCCGTACAGGCCGTCGCCTTCCTTGAAGGCAAAGCTGGCAGCGTCATGGCCGTGGCCGGATCTAGCGCGTATCCAGCCCTTGCTGCTGACGACCACTGTGACAGGCTCATCGAGGACCTTGACTTCGAGCACGGCTTTTTTCTCGGGCTGAATCAGTGTGCGGCGCGGGTCGGCAAACTGTTTGGCGTCCGCCTCGATTTCCTTGACCATCAGGCGTTTGAGCGTTGACGGATTGCCCAGAATTTCTTCGAGCTTGCCCTGCTCTTCGCGCAGGGTTTTGAGCTCTTGCTCGATCTTGATGGCTTCCAGACGCGCCAGTTGGCGCAGCCGTATTTCAAGGATGTCTTCAGCTTGTCTGTCACTGAGCTTGAAACGCTCTATCAGCGCCGTTTTGGGCTCGTCTGACTGGCGGATGATGGCGATGACCTCGTCGATGTTGAGCAACACCAGCGCACGGCCTTCCAGAATATGGATGCGGTCCAGCACCTTGGTCAGGCGGTGCTGAGAGCGCCGGGCGATGGTGGTTTGCCTGAAGTCAATCCATTCGGTCAGCATCTGCCGGAGCGACTTTTGCGCGGGCCGTCCGTCCAGGCCGATGAGCGTCAGGTTAATCGGGGATGAACTCTCTAGACTGGTGTGGGCCAGCAGCGTGGTGATCAGCTCGCTTTGCTCGATGCGGCTGGTTTTGGGCTCAAACACCAGGCGCACCGCCGCTTCTTTGCCAGACTCGTCACGCACCGCATCAAGCACCGCGAGCAGGGTTTGCCTGGAACTCAATTGGTCTGGGCTCAACGCTTTTTTGCCGACCTTGATTTTCGGATTGGTCAGCTCTTCAATTTCTTCCAGCACCTTTTGCGTGCTGACGCCAATCGGCAGTTCAGTGACCACCAGTTGCCACTGGCCACGCGCCAGGTCTTCAATCTTCCAGCGGGCGCGTACCTTGAGCGAGCCACGGCCTGTGCTGTAAGCCGCTGCAATGTCAGCAGCACTGGAGATGATTTGCCCACCACCAGGGTAGTCTGGCCCGGCAATGATGCTGTACAGCTCGTCGTCGGACAGCTTGGGGGTTTTGATAAGAGCGATGCAGGCGTCAGCCACTTCGCGCAGGTTGTGGCTCGGGATTTCGGTTGCGAGGCCAACCGCAATGCCGCTGGCGCCATTGAGCAGCGTGAAAGGCAGGCGCGCAGGCAACTGGCGCGGCTCTTCAAAGGAGCCGTCGTAGTTGGGAATAAAGTCAACCGTGCCTTCGTCCAGCTCGTCAAGCAGCAAGCTTGTGATGCGGGCCAGGCGCGCTTCGGTGTAGCGCATGGCGGCGGCGCTGTCGCCGTCCCGGCTGCCAAAGTTACCCTGACCATCGACCAGCGGGTAGCGCTGGCTGAAGTCTTGCGCCATGCGCACCATCGCGTCGTAGGCGGCGCTGTCGCCGTGCGGGTGGTATTTGCCCAAGACATCGCCGACCACACGGGCACTTTTAACGGGCTTGGCGCCCGTGGCACCATTGGCCCCGCCAAAGCCCAGACCCATCCGCGACATGCTGTACAAAATGCGCCGTTGTACGGGTTTTTGGCCATCACAGGCGTCGGGCAACGCACGGCCCTTGACAACGCTCAAAGCGTATTCAAGATAGGCGCGCTGGGCGTAAGCAGAAAGCGAGTCCTGGTCGACAGATTCAGGGCGATCAGGGGAGGCGTCGGGGGTAAAAAGATCCATCGGGAATAAAAACCTGGAAAGCTTGCAAAAACTTGGATGTTAAAAGCTTGGATGTTGATAGTGGGCGTGGGTATCAAGCGGTTCGGCGATGTTGTTACCGACTTTCATCGCCGAGATGCTGGGTGAACGGTGACGCGACAGACAAGCCCAGCACGCCTGCGGCAACCTGAGCACCAAAAAATCGCGATTAAGCACCAGCATCAACGTTAGCCCTGACTTACTTGGCTTTGGGCTCGGGAAAAGACAGTTGCTCATCAGGTACGGCCGCCAGCAGGGGCGGCATGTTGCTGCGGCCCTGAACACCGGGTGCGCCTCCCATCATTTCCATGCGTACCCGGACTGATGCTTTGCGCGCCTCAATCAACAGCGCCGGTGGCTTGAGGTGGCCGTACAGTTGCATCACGGTTTTGACATAGTTTTTGGTTTCAGGGTAGTTCGGGATTTTGTTGCCGGCGCGCTGCACCGCGCCCTCGCCTGCGTTGTAGGCGGCCAAGGCCAAGTCAAGCTGGCCCGGGAACAACCCGATCAGGTGGCGAAGGTAGGCCGTGCCTGCGCTGATGTTGGTCTTCGGATCGGTCAGTTTTTTCTCGATCGGTGTCTTTTTGTCGGCTTTCACGCCATAACGCTCTGCTGTCGGGGGCATCAACTGCATCAGGCCCACAGCGCCTTTGGGTGATACGGCAAGACTATCGAAACCGGATTCAGTGGCGATCAGTGCCTGGATCAACTCATAGTCAATGCCGTGAGTTTGCGCCGCATCCTTGAGCAGGTGCTTGACCGCCTTGTAATTGGGCGACACATCGAAGTAGGCCAACAGTTTGGTGGGCGCTTGCGCGCTGCCAGCAGGCTGACCGTGGTCATTGGGGCTTTTGCCAAGCGGCGCCAGCGACGACCGGTCTAATTTTTCGGTCGAAAAACTCTCGCCACCCCTGAAGAAGAGTTCAAAGCGCTCGTCAAGCTTTTCATTTGAAAAATGCGCCACACCCTTGTCATCGATATAGCCCCAGACGTCGGCCACGGCCGGAAGCGCAACCACGCCCAGCAACAGCGCGACCAGGGAACTGGCAGCGCGATTTTTAAGGCGAGTCAAGGCAGGAGGCATCAGACGTCAATTTCTACGGCATCACCGTGTAGTTCCATCAGTTCGCGGCGTGCGGCAGCTTCGCCTTTGCCCATGAGTTTGGTGATCAACCCTTCGGTTTGCAAAAAGCTCTGATTGCCCAGCTGCACGGGCAGCAGCCGGCGGGTATCTGGATTGAGTGTGGTTTCCCACAATTGTTCCGCATTCATTTCACCCAGGCCCTTAAACCGGCTGATGCTCCAGGATGCCTCTTTGACGCCTTCTTTGCGTAACTTATCAAGAATAGCCATTAACTCACCGTCATCTAGCGCGTACGCCTTCGATGCCGGTTTTTTGCCCCGCGCGGGCGCGTCCACTCTAAACAGTGGCGGACGGGCGACAAACACGTGTCCAGCTTCAATCAGCTTTGGGAAGTGCCTGAAAAACAGCGTCAGCAGCAGCACCTGGATGTGGGAGCCATCGACATCTGCATCACTCAGGATGCACACCTTGCCATAGCGCAAACCGCTCATGTCGGGTGCATCATCGGGCCCGTGCGGGTCAACGCCAATCGCCACGGCAATGTCATGAATCTCGGTATTGGCAAACAGCCGGTCGCGTTCAACCTCCCAGGTGTTGAGCACCTTGCCGCGCAGAGGCAGGATGGCCTGGCTTTCCTTGTCGCGGCCCATTTTGGCACTGCCACCGGCTGAATCTCCCTCCACCAAAAACACCTCGTTGTGCGCCAAGTCCTTGCTTTCGCAGTCGGTCAGCTTGCCGGGCAACACGGCCACGCCAGAGCCCTTGCGCTTTTCAACCTTCTGGCCAGCCTTTTGACGGGTTTGGGCGGCGCGAATCGCCAGCTCAGCGAGCTTTTTACCGTAGTCCACATGCTGGTTGAGCCACAACTCCAGCGCCGGGCGCACATAGCTGGACACCAGCCGAACCGCGTCGCGGGAATTGAGGCGCTCCTTGATCTGCCCCTGAAACTGTGGGTCAAGCACCTTGGCGCTCAACACATAACTGGCACGCGCAAACACGTCTTCGGGCAAAAGCTTGACGCCCTTGGGCAACAGCGAATGCAGTTCGATAAAACTTTTGACGGCGGTAAACAGCCCGTCCCGCAGGCCGCTTTCATGCGTGCCGCCCGCGCTGGTCGGGATCAGATTGACGTAGCTTTCGCGTACCGGCTGGCCATCTTCAGTAAAGGCCACGCACCAGTCAGCGCCCTCGCCCTCGGCAAAGGTTTCGTGCGAAGCATCGGCAAAGCCCTTGCCCTCGAACATCGGAATGACCAGGTCGCCGTTGAGTGTTTGGGCCAGGTAATCGTGCAGGCCGCCCTTGTAGAGCCAGGTTTGGCTGTCTTTCGTTTTCTCAACCGTTAACGTGACAGACACGCCAGGCATCAGCACCGCCTTGCTGCGCAGCAAATGCGTCAGCTCGTTGATGGGCAACACCGACGATTCAAAGTATTTGGCGTCTGGCCAGGCGCGTACCGAGGTGCCTGATTTGCGGTCGCCCTCTGCGGCAGCGTCAAACTTGCGCAGGTGCAGCTTTTCAATCACGTCGCCGCCTGAAAACACCAGTTTGGCGACCATGCCTTCGCGGTAAGACGTGACCTCCAGCCGCTTGGACAGCGCATTGGTCACACTCACGCCCACGCCATGCAAGCCGCCTGAAAAGCTGTAGGCGCCGCCCTTGCCCTTGTCAAACTTGCCGCCCGCGTGCAGCCGGGTGAAGACCAGCTCCACCACCGGCGCTTTTTCTTCGGGGTGCAAACCGTACGGAATGCCGCGGCCATCGTCGTCCACACTGACCGAGCCATCGGAGTGCAACGTGACTTTGAGTTTTTTGCCGTAGCCAGCCAGCGCCTCGTCGGCCGAGTTGTCCAGCACTTCCTGAATGATGTGCAGGGGGTTGTCGGTTCGGGTGTACATGCCCGGCCGCTGCTTGACGGGCTCCAGGCCCTTGAGCACGCGGATCGAGCTTTCGGAGTATTGCGGCACTGCCGCTGCTGAAACGACTGATGAAACTAAAGAGGGTTTGGATGCCATAAGTGATCGGTACTTTCGGGCTATTGTAGATGCGAATCAAACACAAGCTGTATAAAACCACAGCACTCTGGTGTTGTCAGTTTGTTTGATGAGCGCAGTCCTTTGGCAGCGCAGTTAAAGTTGGGGCATGACTTCAGACACCACAACCCCACCCCAAAAACTTTCGATGGCCCAAGTTCTGGTCTGCGGCGCTGCCATCGTGACCCTGTCTATGGGCATTCGTCACGGCTTTGGCCTGTGGCTGCAACCCATCACCCAGGCCCAGGGCTGGACGCGCGAAACCTTTGCATTCGCGATCGCCATTCAAAATCTCTCCTGGGGCGTTTGCGGTATTTTTGCTGGCATGCTGGCGGACAGACTGGGGGCCTTTAAGGTTCTGTTGGGCGGCACCGTGCTTTACTCGTTGGGTCTGGCGGGCATGGCCTTGTCACCAACAGGTTTTATGTTCACGCTGACGACGGGTGTGCTGATTGGCGCGGCGCAGGCGGGGACGACCTACGCGGTGATTTACGGCATCATTGGCCGCAATGTTTCTGCTGAAAAGCGCTCATGGGCCATGGGCGTGGCGGCAGCGGCAGGCTCTTTTGGCCAGTTTTTGATGGTGCCGATTGAAAGCTTTTTGATCAGCAACATCGGCTGGCAGCAGGCGCTGTTAATTCTGGCGGCTGCGGTGCTGCTCATCATGCCGCTGGCGCTAGGCCTGCGGGAAAGCGGCTTTTCAGACGGGCAGGCCCCCAAGCGCGACCAAACCATCATCCAGGCCTTTCGCGAAGCCTTCAAATACCCCAGCTTTCAGTTGCTGATGGCCGGCTATTTTGTCTGCGGCTTTCAGGTCGTTTTTATTGGTGTGCACATGCCAAGCTACCTCAAAGACAAAGGTCTGTCACCCCAGGTGGCGGGCTACGCGCTGGCGCTGATCGGCCTGTTCAACGTGTTTGGTACCTATGCCGCAGGCGCGCTAGGCCAGCGCATGGCCAAGAAGAACATCCTGGCCTTTATCTACTTTGCCAGAGCGGTGGTGATTGCCGTGTTTATTGCCGCGCCACTGAGCCCCATGAGTGTGTACATTTTTTCCTGTTGCATGGGCCTGCTGTGGCTGTCTACCGTGCCAGCCACCAACGCGGCTGTAGCGCAGATTTTTGGCGTGGCGCATTTATCCATGCTCAGCGGTTTTGTGTTTTTCAGCCACCAGATTGGTTCTTTTCTGGGCGTCTGGCTGGGCGGTGTGCTGTACGACAAGACAGGCAGCTATGACATCGTCTGGTACATCACGATTGCGCTCGGCGTGTTTGCCGGGTTGATCAACTTGCCGGTGCGTGAAGCGCCGATTCATCGCCCGAAGGTCGGGCAACAGCCGCAAGGTACGTGACATGCAGCGCCAGCGCCTGACCCGGATAAGCGCCTGGCTGGCTGCCAGCGTCGTGCTGCTTGGCGTGTTTGCGATGTACGTCCAGCCAGACTTTTTGGTGGTGCTCGCCAATCAGGTCTGGGCCTGTTTTTAGTGCCTTTTCAGGTATTTTTAGCCCAAAGCCCAATGATTAATTACGTTGACAGCTATGAAAACTATAGTGATTACTAGCGCTTGCAACGGCATAGGGGCTGAAATGGCACGGCAACTGGCCAAGCGCCACGGCGCCCAACTGGGACTGGTGCTAGCGGCCAGGAACGAGGAACGGCTGGCGCAAGTGGCCAGCCAGTGCACCGCTTTCGGCGTTCAACGACTGATGGTGCTCACGGATGTCTCGCTTGAGCCCGCCCGCCGCGCCCTGATCGCTCAGACCATGGCGCGATTTGGCCGGCTTGTTTGGCGCACCAGGGCGCACTGCCTACAGTGCGAGTAAATTTGCCATGACAGGTTTTTTTGAAGCGCCGCGCGCCGAGCTGAAAAACGCAGGGGTCAGTGTGACAACCGCCTACCCTGGCGTGGTGACCACGCAAATCCGCCACCACGGTCTGAACGCAGGGGGTCAGGCAGCGGGCTCCAGCGGCTTGAAAGAAGACAAGACCATGTCGGTGGAAGAATGTGCGCGCTTGATCTTGCAAGGCATGGACGCACGTCAACGTGATGTGGTGATGTCTGCCAAAGGCAAGCTGGGCCGCTGGCTCAAGCTGATCGCCCCAGCATGGGTCGAAGCCATGGCGCTGAAGTCGCTCAAAGATGAGGTCAAGCCGTCTTGAGCGCTGACTGGGCACACGGCACAGAGCCGCCGTCAGACTGGGTGAAGCGCTGGTCGCATCTGCTCCAAGCGCAGGGCACGGTGCTGGACGTGGCTTGCGGTCATGGCCGTCATGCCTGGTGGTTTTACCGCTTGAATCACAGGCTGACACTCGTCGACCGATCGCAGGCGGCGATGGATTGCATCGCGATTGCGGCGCCGACCTGCGAGAAGGTGGTGGCCGATATTGAAAACGGCCCGTGGCCTCTGACGGGCCGGCAGTTTGACGCGGTGGTCGTGACGAACTATCTGTGGCGGCCCTTGATGCCGACGCTGCTGGCCAGTCTGGCTCCGGGCGGTGTGCTGATTTACGAGACCTTTACAGCGGGCAACGAAACTGTGGGCAAGCCATCACGATCGGATTTTTTATTGCGGCCCGCAGAGCTGCTGCAAGTTTGCAAGGACTTGCGGGTGGTGGCCTTTGAAGACGGCTTTGTCCAAAGCACTGGCAACACATCGGCGCGTTTTGTCCAGCGCATCGTGGCCATTCGTCAAGAGGCGGTCAAAACCCCTCCCGCCCGCTACCTGCTGACCTAGAAGCGGCATCTTGACTGGGTAGAATACACCTTTGCTTTTGCTTTTACTGTTCCGCACAGACGATACCTTCAACACATGAACCTGATTACCGGTAGCATTGTTGCTTTGGCAACGCCCTTACACCCTGACGGCAGCGTAGACTACCCGACGCTGCGCAAGCTGGTGGACTGGCATGTGCTTGAGGGCACCGACTGCATTTGCGTGGTGGGCACCACGGGTGAGTCGCCCACTGTCAATGTTGAAGAACATTGCGAGATCATTCGCGTGGCAGTCGAGCAAGCCAACAAGCGCGTCCCCATCATGGCCGGTTGCGGTGCCAATTCAACCGCCGAGGCAATTGAGCTGGCCAGGTTTGCCAGAGGCGTCGGTGCCGATTGCCAGTTGCAAGTGGTCCCCTACTACAACAAACCCACTCAAGAAGGCCAGTATCAGCATTTCAAGGCCATCGCAGAGGCCACCGGTGATTTGCCTTGCGTGCTCTACAACGTACCTGGCCGCACCGTAGCCGATATGCTGCATGCGACCGTCATGCGCCTGGCCCAGGTGCCCGGCATTGTTGGGATTAAAGAGGCCACGGGCAACATCGAGCGTGCGCAATGGTTGATCAAAGAAGCACCCCAGGGCTTTGCTGTGTATTCGGGCGATGATCCGACCGCTGTTGCCCTGATGCTGTGCGGCGGCCAAGGCAATATCAGCGTCACTGCCAATGTGGCCCCCCGGCTCATGCATGAGCTATGCATGGCTGCAGTTGCTGGTGATGCCAAAAAGGCCATGCAGCTCCAGATGACGTTGTTGCCCCTGCACAAACACCTGTTTGTTGAGGCCAACCCGATTCCCGTCAAATGGGCGATGTCACGCATGGGCCTGTGCGGCCCCACACTGCGCCTGCCCATGACCCCGCTTGAAGCGTCTAACCAAGCCACTGTTGAAGGCGCGCTGCGCGCCTGCAAACTGATCTGATTTTTAAGGACTACCACGTGATGACTTTGCACCAACGCACATCCAGCCATCTTTTTGCCTTCACACTGGTGGCCGCAGGGCTCGTGCTGACCGGTTGCTCAACAGTCAGTGATCTGATGCAAGGTGAAAAGATCAACTACAAGTCCAGCGGTAAAGCTGGCCCCTCGCTGGATGTTCCCCCAGACTTAAACCAGCTGAGCCGAGACACTCGCTACGTGGTGCCCGGCGCGGCAATAAGCGCCAGTGCATATCAGGTCGGCCAAGCCACGCAGGCCGTTCCGGTAGCGGCAACTGCTGTGGGTGATGTCCGCATCGAGCGGGCAGGCAACCAGCGCTGGCTGGTCGTCAACCGCCCTGCCGACACGCTCTGGACACCCGTGCGTGACTTCTGGCTGGAGGGTGGTTTTTTGCTGGCGCAAGATCAAGAAAACCTGGGCATCATGGAAACTGACTTTGCAGAAAATCGGGCAAAAATTCCACAGGATTTCATCCGGTCCACGATTGGCAAGGTATTCGACGGTTTATATTCGACCGGGGAGCGCGACAAATTTCGTACCCGTCTGGAGCGCAATGCGGCCGGCGGTACCGAGATCTACATCAGCCACCGGGGCATGGTCGAAACAGTGACTGTGCGCGGCGGCGCGGGCGGCAACAGTCCTCAATCGGGTGGCGACACCATCTGGCAACCACGACCCGCCGACCCGGAACTTGAAGCCGAATTTCTGCGCCGCTTGATGGTGAAGCTGGGGGTGTCACAAGAGCAATCAAAAGCGCTGATCGCCTCTGGCGCACAACGACCCATTTCCCGCATCGGCAACGTTAATGGCTCCCCAGTCGTGCAAATCGACGAGGGCTTTGACCGTGCCTGGCGGCGTGTTGGCTTGAGCCTGGACAGAACCGGCTTTACGGTGGAAGACCGCGACCGGGCCCAAGGCACCTACTTTGTCCGTTACGTCGACATCACATCCGACAAAAAAGAACCCGGATTTTTGTCCAAGATTTTCAGCAGGGCGACACCCTCAGCACCGCCGCTGAAATACCGAATCTCCGTCAAGAGTCAGGGCGAGGCAACAGTGGTTTCTATTCTGAATGCACAAGGCGTTGCTGAAAACTCCGCCAATGCGCAGCGCATCGTTCAGGTTCTCACAGACGACCTGAAGTAAGGCGGCTGGTTGCGCTTCAAAAACCTAGGCAGCGGCAGCACAGGCAACGCAACCGTTGTTGAAACGTCGGGCAAAACCCAACTACGACTGCTTGTTGATTGCGGTTTTGGGTTGAGGCAACTCGCAGACAGGCTGGCCCTGGCCCATCTGTCTCCCAGCGACATTGATGCCATTTTCATTACCCACGAGCACGGCGACCATATCGGCTGCGCCACTGCACTGGCCTTGCGGCACGGCATACCTGTGTGGATGAGTCAGGGCACTTACGAGGCCATTTCATCGCCTGACCTGAAGGGCCTGCTGAGAATCGCCAAGGATTCTGAAGTCATCCATTTGGGAGACCTGCAGGTCATGCCTTTTACAGTGCCGCACGATGCCAGAGAACCGCTGCAACTGACCTGCCAGCAAGGTAGCGACAAGCTGGGCGTGTTGACCGACCTGGGCCATGCCACAGCCCACGTGATTCGTCATTTGCAGCATTGCCAGGCGATGGTTCTGGAATGCAACCACGACACTGAACTACTGGACAACTCAAGCTACCCCGTTTTTTTGAAAAACCGTGTGGGTGGCCCCTATGGTCACCTCTCCAATACAGCAGCGGCCGACATCGCCGCGCTGTGCCGGCATCCCAGTCTCAGGCTGGTGGTCGCCGCACACCTCAGCCAGCAAAACAATCGGCCAGAGCTGGCACTGAGATGTCTGGGTCAGGTGCTGGCGTCCGCAACAGAAATGACTGTGGCGACAGCTGAGGCGGGAGCCGCGTGGATGAGCGTGTAACCCACCAGAAGGAACCAAACGACAGACGTAAAAAAACCGCCCGCAGGCGGCTTTTCGAAAGACCTTGAAGAATTACTTCTTCACAGCGTCTTTGGCTGCGTCAGCTGCTTTTTTGGCAGCGTCGCCAGCGGCATCCATCGCGCCGGTAGCAGCAGAAGCTGCAACGGTAGCAGCCGAAGCGGCAACGTTAGCAGCAGAAGCGGCGGCTTCAGCTGGGGCTGGTGCAGGAGCGGCCACGGGTGCTGGCGCGGGAACTGCAGCTTCTTCTTTCTTGCCGCAAGCAGCCAATGCAAAGGCAGCAACCAGGGCGGCCAAAACGAGAGATTTGTTCATTTCACTATCCTTAAAATTAAAAGAGAAAACAATTTCCGGAAATTGTCAAAGGCGCGCCAACTAGAAACTAATCGGCATCAGTTTGACCGGACAAAAGGACTCGAGCTCTCGTGTCCAGCTTTCCATTATAGCCCGGATTAAGGACATCAAAAAAACGCTGCACAGCCAACACATAGGTCTGTGAGCCGCGGCCCCCTCCTACAAACCCAGGGTCGTAGCCGCAAAAGAAGGTGAACTGAACCTCAAGCATTCGTCCAGCCGCTCTTTCAGCGCGACTTTTCGCGCAGGCTCGCTGCCGCACACCCCGGCGCAGCAGGTCTGGTCGAGCGTCTGAAACACCCAGGCCGGGCTCCACAATGCGCCGGGCATGTCGTCGTCCGACAAGGATGCGTTGGCCCGGCACTCCACCAGATGGGCCCAGGTTCGCCTCCAGCTGACAAATCGGGCGTGCTTGCGCACGACTTCGTTATAGTTTTTGGCCAGCATGGTTAGTTTTCGACCAGATTTTGACCAGTCCTGCAACGATTGCGCAACAGCGCGTTCGCCCAGAGGCCAGGTTTCAAAGGTGCTGTCACAAATAATGATCTCGCGCCAGCCCTGAGCTGCTGCGGCAGCAAAAGCACACCGAACCAGCTCTGCAAATTCTGCAGGCCCGCCAAAGCGCCCTTGAGGCAAAGCAGCTGAAGTGTCAATGCTTGAGTTGTTTGTTGTCACCAGATTGCTCCACAGCCAAATGTAGCCAGCCCTCGGCATACCAGTCGCCCAGCAAAGCCAGTGCGCCATTACTGGCTTTGGCCCATGCGCTGGCTGGCAACGCACGCTGGTCAGCGAGCAAATGCATCAGCCGCGCATCGCGGCCTTTGGCGCGATAGCTTTCCCCGTTGATGAACACATGGTCCGCGTCGTACATCATGCGGGTTTTCACGTCCAGCATCAGGCTTTGCCCGCTGGCTGAGCCGTCCCAGTCGGCGCCCGCCTGTTCAAACCACACCTGCGCTTTGGGCGTCGTCATGACCTCGCCTAAAGCACACGCCAGTGCAAGCGGGTCGTGCAAAGCATGTCGTACTGCATCGCTTGCAAATGTGATCAGCGCAGCGGGCAGTTCAGCGGGATGGGGCGTTGCGGCTTGCCCAGGGTCGCGGTACATTTTTCTCGGGCCTACGCTGGATACATCGGCATCTCTATCTTCGCCAAACTCGGCCAACTTGTGCAGCAGCTCGGCCGTCAGCTCCGACTGCACAGGGGCCTTGAAACCAATCGAATAGGTCATGCAATCTCGTGCCTTGCCATGCGAGTCAACGCAGGCCTCAGCGACCCCATCATGGGCATAGCGCGGCGGCAGGTACAGCATGTCCCCAGCTTCCAGCACAAACTCCTGCTCGGGTTCAAAAGTTTGCAAAACTTTCAAAGGCACACCGGCTTGCAGTGTCAAATCTTTTTGTTGGCTGATTTTCCAGCGACGCCGGCCGCTAGCCTGGAACAAAAAAACGTCGTAGCTGTCAAAGTGCGGGCCGACACCCCCATCAGGGGTAGCAAACGAAATCATCACGTCGTCCAGCCGCGCATCGGGCACAAACCGGAACTGCTGAAGCAACTGATGCAGGCCGCCATGGTGCCCGTCCACACCCTGCACCAGCAAGGTCCAGCCAGGCTGGCTGATGGGCGGCAGGCCGCGCAACCCAAAAGGCCCGCTTTTCATTCGCCAGGCATCACCTTCACGTTTGGCATTTTTAACAATCAGTCGCGACTCCACCCCCTCATTGGCCGCCAGCCTGAACAGTTCTGCACGACTGAGCAGCGGCTTGAAGCCGGCAATCGCGCCACGCACCAGCAAGGGCTTTTTTTGCCAGTGGCGGCGCATGAATTGCACAGGCGACAGACCTGCAAGAAGGGGTAAAGCGTGATGTACATCCATGGGACAATTGTCGGATGAAAATCAACCCTACCTGCGTTGTCGGCCTGAGCTGGACACTAAAAGATACTTTGGGCGACATACTGGACGAACTCGACGAGCCGGTCGAGTTCTTGCTTGGGGGCGACGACTTGCTGGCCAAAATTGAACAGCAATTGCAAGGCCACGAGGCCGGCGACCAACTGGCTTTTCAAATGGAACCAGAAGAAGCATTTGGCGACTACGACGAAAACCTGGTGTTTTTAGAGCAACGCGTGATCTTTCCTGCCGAGCTTGAAGAGGGCATGACCTTTGACGGCGCGGCACTGCCCGCTGGAGCCAGCCCGGACACGCCCAAAGACAAAATCTACACAGTGACCGAGATTTACCCCGAGCACGTCGTGCTGGACGGCAATCACCCCTTGGCTGGCATCGCCTTGCGCCTGAGCCTGAAAGTCGAGTCGGTCAGACAGGCCACCGAGGCAGAAATCGGCCAAGGCTCACTTGGCACCGGGTTTTTCAAGCTGGAGCCACTGGACTCATTGCCGCCAGACAACACGCTTCATTGAAGGCGCTTACATCGCGCGGTAGATCTGCCCGTTTTCAATTCTGACCCGGTCGCCAATGCGAATGTCGCCGTACGTCGACATGTCGTAAGACCGCATGGAGCCGTTGTCCAACTGAACAGACACCCGGTAACTTTCACCCGCGCTGGGGTTAGCGGTTCGGCTGCGCTCAATCGCATTGCCCGCCACCGCACCGCCCACCGCACCGATGACCGTGCCAGCCGTGCGCCCGCCACCGGTGCCGATCTGATTACCCAACACAGCACCGGCAATGCCGCCAATCACAGCGCCCATGCCCGGGCCTGCGCTGGGCTGCTGCAAACGCACGACTTCCACGTTGCTGACGCGCCCGTACTCAACATAAGCGCCTTGGACAGTCGGTGCAGGATATGTCCCTGCGGGATAGGTTGCCGGGTAGGTTGACACGGGGCCAGGTGAGTTCATCGGCGCGCAAGCCATGAGGGCGGCCAGAGCAACGACCGATGAGGCCACTGACATAAAACGAGTAGTGTGGGACATAAAAATCTCCTGTAAATGAAGTCTGAGGAGCCTTGCACCATCTGTCCATTCCCGTCAAGAAATCGATATACGCAGGCCCTCAACCCATTACAGGCGCAACTCACAAAGTCCAGCGTAGGGGCGGGTGCCATCAAGCCGTGGGGGAAACGCCTGATACTTCGTACAAACTGTCCCTCTATGAAGCAGTCTCAAACTTTGCCCGTTGACCCATACCCACCCTCCCCACGCTCACTGGCAGGAAAGTCTTGCACCACATTGAACTCAGCCTGCACCACCGGAACGATCATCAACTGCGCGATCCGCTCCATGGGGGCTATGGTGAAAGGCACATCGCTTCGGTTCCAGGCGCTGACCATCAATTGGCCCTGGTAGTCGCTATCTATCAAGCCGACCAGATTGCCCAGCACGATGCCGTGCTTGTGGCCCAGCCCAGAACGCGGCAGGATGAGGGCGGCGTAGTTGGGGTTGTGCAGGTAAATGGCGATACCTGTGGGCACGAGTTGCCAGGCGTTGGCAGCCAGGGTTAAGGGCTCGCTCAAACAAGCCCGCAAATCCAACCCAGCGCTGCCGGGTGTGGCGTAGTTGGGCAGGTTGCCTTCAAGACGTGAGTCGATGATTTTGACGTCGATTTTCATTCTGGTTTCTTCATACGGTTGGCTATTTCTTTGACCAGTTGCCGCGCCAGCGCCAACTTGCTGGCTCTGGGCATTTCAGTGGTGCCCTGACTGTCAACCAGGAGCAGCGAATTGTGGTCCTGTCCAAAGGTGTCAGGGCCAATATTGCCGACCAACAGCGGCACGTCTTTGCGTCGCCGCTTGGCTTGAGCGTTTTCAAGCAGGTCCTGGCTTTCGGCGGCGAAGCCTACGCAAAACAGGGCGCCGCTCTTGGCTGCGGCTGACTGAGCCACTGTGGCCAGAATGTCTTGATTTTCAACAAAGGCCAGTTGTGGCGATAGACCCGAACCGTCTTTCTTGATTTTTTGCTGTGAAGGCGCATCAGGCCGCCAGTCGGCCACGGCCGCAGTTGCTATGAATACTGTAGCTGACTTTGAAAGCAAAATAACAGCTTCAAGCATATCTGATGCTGATGTCACATCAACTCTGGAAACGCCGCGCGGTGTCGGCAAGCTGACGGGCCCGGCGACGAGCATCACGTCTGCACCCGCCTCATGCGCCGCGCGTGCCATGGCAAAACCCATTTTGCCGCTTGATAAATTGGTGATGCCGCGCACCGGGTCGATGGCCTCAAAGGTTGGCCCGGCGGTGATCAGCAGGCGTTGCCCAGCCAAAACTTTGGGGGTAAAAAAAGCAATGATGTCCTGCAGCAATTCATCTGGCTCCAGCATCCGGCCGTCGCCTGTTTCGCCGCAGGCTTGAAAGCCGCTGCCCACGCCCAGCACGGTAGCGCCATCAGCTTGCAGTTGCGCCAGATTGCGCTGGGTGGCGGGATGGGCATACATTTCGCGGTTCATGGCGGGGGCCACCAGCAACGGCACGGTGTCAAGGGGCCGGGCCAGGCACATCAAACTGAGCAAATCATCCGCACGGCCGTGCAGCAACTTGGCCATAAAGTCAGCGCTGCACGGAGCAATCACGATAGCGTCGGCCTCGCGCGACAAATTGATGTGCGCCATGTTGTTGTCTTGTCTGGCGTCCCATTGGCTGGTAACCACCGGGCGGCCACTCAGGGCTTGCATCGTGACAGGCGTGATGAACTGTTCGGCCGCCTCGGTCATCACCACCTGCACGGTGGCCCCGGCCTTGATCAGCGTGCGGCACAGCTCGGCCGCCTTGTAGCAGGCGATGCCGCCCGACAGGCCCAGAACGATGTGTTTGCCATTCAATTCAAAAGCGTCAGCGCCGCCTGCAAGATTTGATAGAGAAGTCATGCCCCGCAATGTATCAGTTCACAAAATAGCTGGGGCGCAAAAGAGTCCCCGCCTATAATCAACATTTCCCACCTAAGCAGACGCCAGTCTGTGCCAAAAATGACCAAATTTGTCTTCGTCACCGGCGGTGTGGTGTCTTCCCTGGGCAAGGGAATCGCCTCAGCCTCTTTAGCTGCGCTGCTTGAATCGCGAGGCCTCAGAGTCACCCTCATCAAGCTGGACCCCTATCTGAACGTCGACCCAGGAACCATGTCGCCGTTTCAGCACGGAGAAGTGTTTGTGACCGAAGACGGTGCAGAAACCGACCTTGATTTGGGCCACTACGAGCGTTTTATTGAAACGCGCATGAAAAAGGCCAACAACTTCACCACTGGCCAGATTTATAAAAGCGTGCTTGAAAAAGAACGCCGCGGCGACTACCTGGGCAAAACAGTGCAGGTGATTCCGCACGTGACGAACGAAATACAGGAATTTGTCAAACGTGGGGCAGGCTTTGAAACACCTGACGCAGTCGATGTGGCGATCGTTGAAATTGGCGGCACGGTAGGCGACATTGAATCGCTGCCGTTTTTGGAGGCCGTGCGGCAAATGAGCTTGCGCATGGGTGCCAACAACACCGCCTTTGTTCATTTGAGCTACGTGCCATGGATAGCAGCTGCGGGCGAACTCAAAACCAAACCGACCCAGCACACCGCCAAGCAGCTGCGTGAAATAGGCATTCAGGCCGACGTGCTGCTGTGCCGCGCCGATCGTCCCATCCCCGATGAAGAACGCGCGAAAATTTCACTGTTTTCGAACGTGCCCGAATGGGGCGTGATCTCGATGTGGGACGTGGACACGATTTACAAAGTGCCG
>JBKCGU010000033.1:0-47051 GCA_046303055.1 Polaromonas sp. | reverse complement strand
GGCTTGCGCCACTCAAACACAGCGCCTTCGTTGCGGTTGTACACATTGAACATGATGTTCGGCCAGCCGTGTGAGGCGTTGTAGCCGATGTTGATCATGGCCAAGGGCAAGGCGCAGGCCACCAGTACGGCAAGGCCGGCCAGGCGGTCGCGGCGGTAGATCAAAAAGTAGGCGACGTAGGTCAGGCCCAGCACCACCGCAAAATATTTGGACAAAAACGCGCAGCCAATGAACACGCCGGACAGGGCATAAAGCCCATAGGCTGGTCGCTCGCGCTGCTCGGCACGCATCAAGGTCGCGGCCGACAATACCGACCAGAAAATCAGCGGCGTGTCAGTCGTGATCAGCGTGTTCAGCCAGTTCAGGGGGGCAAGCCAAAAGAACACCAGCGCCCAGGCGGCGCGTTGTTTGTCAACACCCGCCAAAGCCCACCACAGTGCCGCACCCATGCCCAGCGGCAGCAACACCACGGGCAAACGGATGGACCCCATGCTGTCGCCCAAGGTCGCCCTCATGGCAGCAATCAGCCAGCCCACCATAGGCGGGTGGTCGTAGTAACCCCAGTCAGGGTAGACCCCCCACCAGTAGAAAAAAGCCTCGTCCCCGGTGATCGGAAAAGTGTTGGCAATGTACAAGCGCAGCAGCAATGAGCCCAGGCCTGCCGCCAGCAGCCAGCGGGCGACCAAAGATGAATGGGGCGTTTGTTGAGTCGTCATTAAAGGCGGATATCTTTTTGAATCAACGCACTGTAAAGCAGCGCCAGCACCACCATGGCCACGGCCAGCCAAAGGGTCAGCAGTCGGGCCAGCACGGTGATGCTCACAGCCTGGGCCGTGCTGGCGCTTTGCGCTACCAGCAGGCCGGTCAAGACCAGCTCCATGCCCCCCAGGCCCGCCGGCAAGGCCGATAAGGCACCGGCCACCATCGCCACAGCATAAAAGCCAATGGCTGTAATCGGCAGCATATGCACATCAAGCGCCCGGCAAATCAGCCAAACGGCCACGCCCTGCGCGGCCCAGGCGGTCAGTGTCAGGCCAAACCAGACCAGCGGACGCACCGACAGACACACCCAGGCCTCTTGCAACCAGGCAAAGCGCTTTAGCAGCCGCTGGCGTTGACGCCACATCACAATCGTCAAGACGGCACACACCAACAGCGCCACAAGGCTCATCCCTGTCACCCGGCCCGTCATGCCTTGCAGGGCCGAATGCGCCAGCAGCCAAAGCAGTGCAGGCGCACACAACAGCAGCAAACACAGCAAATCAGCCAGCCGTTCAGCGCCAAAAATGGCCAGGCTTTGCAGCAGCGGCAGGGGCTGCTTGGCCAGCAGCAGGCCGCGCATGGCCTCGCCGGCATTGCCGGGCGTGGGCGTCAAGGCGTAGCCTGCCAGGTACAAACGCAGGCCTTCGATCCAGCCAAAATGCCGGTTGTAGTGCGCCATCCAGAATCGCCAGCGCAAGCCGCGCAGAACATAGCTGAGCAGGCACAGTCCAGCTGCTTGCAGTCCGGTGACTGACCACAGCACCCGCCACGAAACACCGCCGCTGTTGCCCCACAGCAGCAGCGCCAGAGCATAGGCTGTAGCAGCCAGGCCCAATACCAGCAGCAGGCGCTTGACAGGCCAGCGCTGCGCGGCACCGCTGGCCATCACCGGATCTGGTACCAGAACCGGCTCAACACAAAAAACCCGACCCAGCAGATGCCGGTGACCACTATCCACGGGTCACGCAGCAGGTCGCGTGCCACGTCTTCGCCCCGGCCACGATGTACCTGGTAGGTGTAGCGCAGCATGCCAAAAATCACCAGCGGCACGGTGTAGATCAAACGCTCGCCATAGCGCGACTGTGACTCAAGGCTGATGGCAAACAAGCTGTAGGACAACACCGTAGCCGTCATCGCCATGGCAATGAAGGTGTCGAGCAGCGCGGACGGGTAGTGCGCCAGCACCGCGCGCTGGCTGCTGGGGTCATGAAAGGTTTCGGCCTTGCGTTTGGCAAAGCCCAAAAACAGCGCCACAAACATGCCTGTCAGCAACAGCCAGTGAGACGGCGCAATGCCAACCGCCACCGTGCCGGCCAGCAGGCGCAAGATAAAACCAGAGGCAATGATGAACACATCCAACACTGGCACGGTTTTCAGGCGCAGCGAATATGCCAGATTGAGCAGCCAATAAATCGCCAGCAGCGCAAGCAGGGCGGCGTTACCCCAGGCCAGCCACAAGCCACCTGCCAGCAGCAGCCCTGCCAGGCCCAGGCCTGCGGGTGCAGACACAGCCCCACTGGCAAAAGGCCGCAAGCGCTTGGTGGGGTGCTGCGCATCAAGCTTGCGGTCAAGCCAGTCATTGACCACATACACCGCGCTGGACGCGCAGCAAAAGGCGGCAAACGCCAGCATCACCTGCCCAGCCACACTGGCATCGCTCCAGCGCTGGCTGAAAACAAGGCCCGCAAAGACAAACCCATTTTTAAGCCACTGGTGCGGCCGGGCAAGTTTGATGATGGCTAATGATGAGGAAAAAGGCATGTTGGAACGCGACAATCAGAGTCAATCGGTAGCATAACTGACCGTGATGTTTGCCAGCGCCAGGTTGCATGTCTGTTGGCAAGATAAAGTCTGTGAATGCCAAACACCCCCACCATCAGCCCCAGCCCGACGCAAGTTGTCAGCAGCCTGACGGCCAGCCACCCGGTACACCAGGTCCGCGGTGCCTGCCCGCACGATTGCCCAGACACCTGCTCGCTGCTCACCACGGTTGAGGGCGGCGTCGCCACCAAAGTACAGGGCAACCCCGCGCATCCCCAAACCGACGGGGTGCTGTGCAACAAGGTATCGCGTTATGCCGAGCGGACTTATCACCCGGACAGGCTCTTGAGCCCGCTCAAACGCAGTGGCCCCAAAGGATCGGGCCAGTTTGAACCCGTGTCTTGGGACGATGCGCTGGCAGACATCGCAGCCAAGCTCAAGCCCATCGCCGCGCGCAACCCTGAAGCCATCGTGCCCTACAGCTACGCAGGCACTATGGGTCTGGTTCAGGGTGAGGCCATGGCGAGCCGGTTCTTCAACCGCGTGGGTGCCTGCCTGCTGGACCGGACCATTTGCTCATCAGCCGGTGGTGAGGGCATGACGCAGACGCTGGGCGGCAAGGTCGGCATGCGGGTGGAGTTTTTTGCAGAAGCCAAACTCATCATCATCTGGGGCAGCAACTCGATCGGCAGCAACCTGCACTTTTGGCGCTATGCACAGCAGGCCAAGCGTGACGGCGCCAAGCTGATTTGCATTGACCCACGCAAAAGCGAAACTGCCGAAAAATGCCACGAACATATTGCCTTGTTGCCAGGTACAGACGCTGCGCTGGCCCTGGCGGTGATGCATGAGTTGATCACCCACGACTGGCTGGACCACGCCTACATTGAACAACACACCCTGGGCTGGCCAGCACTGAAAGAGCGCGCGCTGCAGTGGAGCGCCGAGCGCGCCGCCAGCATGTGCGGCATACCGGTAGCGCACATCAAGAACCTGGCACGCGACTATGGCCAGTGCCTTGTCGATCAGCAGCCCGCCGCGATCCGCCTGAACTACGGCATGCAGCGCGTGCGCGGCGGCGGCAACGCCACCCGGGCTGTGGCCTGCCTGCCTGCGCTGATTGGCGCATGGCGGCACCGGGCTGGCGGTTTGCTGATGAGTGCGTCAGGGCATTTCCCGATCAACAAAGTCGCCCTGGAACGACCCGAGCTGCGCTCAGGCCCCCTGCCGCGCACCATCAACATGAGCACGATTGGCCATGCGCTTTTAGAAGAAACGTCTGGCGACTTTGGCCCAAAAATTGAAGCGCTGATGGTCTACAACAGCAATCCTGTTGCCGTGGCGCCAGAATCTGGCAAGGTGGTGCAGGGCTTCGCGCGCGCAGACCTGTTCACGGTGGTGCTGGAGCATTTTCAAACCGACACGGCTGACTACGCCGACTACATCCTGCCCGCCACCACCCAGCTGGAGCATTGGGACATTCACCCTTCGTACGGCCACACCGATGTGTTGCTGAACCGCCCGGCAATAGCACCCCTGGGCCAGGCAAAAACCAACTCACAGATTTTTCGCGAACTGGCGGCGTGCATGGGTTTTGATGAGCCGTGTTTTCAGGATGATGACCCCACGCTGTGCCGCGCCGCTTTTGGCGACAAGGTGAACTTTGATGAACTGCTGGCCCAGGGCTTTGCCAGCCTGAAGCTGCCCGAGGCACCGTTTGCCGAAGGTCAGTTTTACACGCCTTCGGGCAAATGCGAATTTTTCAGCCAGCGGCTGCAGGCCCAGGGCCTGGACGGCCTGCCCGACCATGTGCCTAACTTTGAGGTGGCCGGCACATCAAAAAACTTTCCGCTGGCCATGATCTCGCCGCCAGCGCGCAACTTTTTAAACTCCACCTTCGTCAATGTAACCAGCCTGCGCAACATCGAACTGGAGCCGGTGCTTGAAATCCATCCACAAGATGCAGCGCCACGCGGCATCACCACGGGGGCCGTGCTGAAGGTCTTCAACCAGCGCGGCAGCTACACCGTCAAAGCACAAGTGTCAGGGCGGGCCCGGCCCGGTGTGGTCAACGGCCTGGGCATCTGGTGGCGCAAGCTGGGCCTGGACGGCACCAACGTCAACCAGCTGACCAGCCAGCAGCTGACCGACATGGGCCGTGGCCCGGTGTTTTACGACTGTCTTGTCGAGGTCAAGCTGGCATGAAGGTACTGCTGACCCTGGCCCTGGCCATGCTGCTCGGTGGCTGCAGCAGCCTGGGTTACTACTGGCAGTCCGTCAGCGGCCACATGCAGATGCTCAACGCTGCACGGCCTGTGGCACAGGTGCTGGCAGACCCGCAAACCCCTGAAGCGCTCAAGGCCCGGCTGGCGCTCAGTCAGCGCATCCGCAGCTTTGCGGCGACGGAACTCAAGCTGCCCGACAACGCCAGCTACACGCGTTACGCCGACCTGTCCAGAGGCGCAGTGGTGTGGAACGTGGTGGCTGCGCCGGAGTTGTCACTGACGCTCAAAACCTGGTGCTTTCCGGTGGCAGGCTGCGTCGGCTACCGGGGTTACTTCAACGAAGCTGATGCGCGTGCAGAGGCAGCGCAACTGCAGGGCGAAGGCTGGGAGGTGGGCGTTTACGGCGTACCTGCGTATTCCACACTGGGCAAGCTGCACTGGCTGGGTGACTTTGGAGCAGACCCCTTGCTCAACACCTTCATCAACTACCCCGAAGGGGAACTGGCACGGCTGATCATTCATGAGCTGGCGCACCAGGTGGTTTATGCCGCCGATGACACCATGTTCAATGAATCGTTTGCCACGGCAGTCGAACGTCTGGGTGGTCAGCGCTGGCTGGCTGCCAACGCCAGTCAGGCTGCAAAGGACGACTATGCAGCACTCAACACGCGCCGCCAGCAGTTCAGGGCACTGACCGCAGCGACAAGACGCGATTTGGCCCACATTTATCTGTCAGAGTCGGCTACAGACCAACAAATTCATGGGCAAGCTGCTTCTAAATCAATAGCACTTCAAAAATTCAGAAGTGACTATGCGCAGCTCAAAAGCGCTTGGGGTGGCACACCGCAAAGTACCAGCGGATACGACAACTGGGTGGCGCGGGCCAACAACGCCAGCTTTGGCGCCCAGGCCGCCTACGATGAACTCGTGCCCGGTTTTGAGGCCTTGTTTGAAGCTGGCGGCAGGGACTGGCAGCGCTTTTATGCAGCGGTCCGGCAGCTTGCTTTGCTTTCCAAAGACGAACGCCATCAGGCCCTGAAAACAATACCCTAGGACACACCCATGGCAGACATCCACATCACTCGCCAGCACGGCATGACGCTTGGCCAGGCGCGCAAGGCGGCTTTCAAATGGGCTGAAGAGGCCGAGGCAAAGTTTGACATGGCATTTACTTACGAGGAAGGCGATGTTTCTGATATGTGCAGCTTTACCCGTTCGGGCGTGACGGGCACGATGACCATCGACAAAGACAACTTCGTTTTGACAGCCAAGCTGGGCTTTTTGCTGAGCGCCTTCAAGGACCCCATCGAAAGCGAGATTGTCAAAAATCTGGATGCACTGATTGCCCAAAAAGTGGTGGAAAAAGCCTGATGCCGGTCATCGCCAAGCAAGAAGCCTTCATGCGGGAAACACCAGGGCCAGACAAGGCGGCTGGCCGACAATAGCTGCATGACTTCTGATGCATCACCTGCCAAACCCGTTTCGCCCACCCATGGCCCATTGGCGGGCCTCAAAGTTCTTGAATTGGGCCAGTTGATTGCCGGCCCGTTTGCCGCCAAAACGCTGGCTGACTTTGGCGCGGATGTCATCAAGATCGAACCGCCAGAAAGCGGTGACCCGCTTCGTCGCTGGCGCCTGCTCAAAGACGGCACCTCGGTATGGTGGCAAGTGCAGTCACGCAACAAGCGCTCGCTGGCGCTGGATTTGAAGCAGCCCGAGGCACAAGACATTGTGCGCAAGCTGGTGCTTGATGCCGACGTACTGATTGAGAACTTCAGACCCGGCGCGATGGAAGGCTGGGGCCTGGGGCCAGACGTGCTGCAGGCACTCAACCCGCGGCTGATCATGCTGCGCATCAGCGGCTACGGCCAAACCGGGCCCTACCGTGACCGCCCTGGCTTTGGTGTGGTGGCCGAAGCGATGGGCGGCCTGCGCCACCTGACGGCCGAGCCTGGGCGCATACCCGTGCGGGTGGGGGTCAGCATTGGCGACACGCTGGCGTCGCTGCACGGCGTGGTGGGTATTTTGATGGCGCTGCACCACCGCCATACGGCCGGTACAGGTCAAGTGATCGACGTTGCGCTGTACGAGGCTGTTTTTAACTGTATGGAAAGCCTGCTGCCCGAACATTCAGCCTTTGGCGCGGTGCGCGGCCCCGGCGGCAGCGCCCTGCCCGGCATTGCGCCGAGTAATGCTTACCTGTGCAGTGATGGTGGCTATGCGCTGATAGCAGGCAACGGCGACAGCATTTATAAAAGGTTGATGAAAACCATTGCAAGAGAAGACTTGGGCGACGACCCGGCCCTGAAAGACAACGCCGGCCGAGTGGCGCGCGTCGCAGAAATTGACCATGCGATTGGCCAGTGGACCGCCCAGCGCAGCGTGACGGATGTCCTTAGAGCGCTGGACGCGGCGTCCGTTCCGGCAGGCCGCATTTACACCATCGCCGACATTGCAGCAGATCCACACTACGCGGCACGCGGCATGTTGCAGCACATCACCCTGGCTGACGGCAGCAGCCTGACGGTGCCCGGCATCGTGCCCAAGCTCTCGAGCACGCCCGGCGGCCAGCACCGCAACGCGCCAGCGCTGGGGCAAGACACCGACGAGGTGCTGCGCGGCATTGGTTTGACCCAGGCGCAAATCCAGGCGCTCAAGGACAAAGGCATTGTGCAGGGCCAGGCAACATGACACGCCTTTGCTTCAACCTAAAAAAAGCAGTTGACCGCTAGTCAACATCTCACAGACCGCATGAACACTCAGGTTTTGCGCTTGGCTGGCTTTCGCCTCTTGGGTGACGGCGCTCACCAGGGCTGGCCGCGATCAATGTGTCGCTGTCCACCGCGTTTGGTTGCCCGATGCCTGGGCGGTTGCCCGTATGCGCCAGGCGCCAGCGGGAATGTGTGCAGCTAAGACGCCATTCACATGCTGGATGCGATGGCTTATCACACGGGCATGGACCTGGACAAACTGCTTGCCGTGGCGCGCCAGCTGCCAGATAGCGTCGGCCACACGGTCCCTGGCCAGGTGGCCAAGGCGGGGCGCATCAGCCAGCTGCACCCGGCACCGGTCGCACAAGCCTGACGCTATCAATTAAATAGCTTATAGCACTCGTATTTATTGGGTTACAGCCATTTTTTAGGGTGAAACGCCTTTTTCCCGCTGTCAATGGTTTCAATGGTTTCAGCTGAGCTCGGCAATCAAGTCCACATACTGCTGCATCGCATCTTCTGGCGATGTGCCCTTGAGCTTGGTCCAGGCGTCCCATTTGGCGCGCGCCACCACGTCGCTGAAGCTGGGTTTTTTCTCTTCGTTGTCGCCCGCACTGCCCTGCTTGTAGAGCGCGTAAATTTTGAGCAGCGTGGCGTTGTCGGGCCGCTCGCTCAGGTTTTTGGAATCGGCCACGGCTTTGTCGAAAGCGGCTTTGAGTGCGGACATTAAAAGGCTCCTGTTAAAAATTGGGCTAAAAGCGGGGGCACAACCCGGATCACCGCCCGGTATCTTAGCCAGCTGCTCTTCTGAAAATAGCCGGTGATGACGCTGATGCGGTCTTAGGGAGATTGACCTGGGTTTTTTGACTATTTCAGGGCGCTTTCCGGGCGCTTTCAGTTATGTTTTAACCCTCTAGCCCAATAAATACATGCTCAAGCTGCTCCCAAATCAGGAGCATGCTGAACTGTTCAGCCCGCAAACCGCCGCTGCCCAATCTCGAGCAGCCCGTCAAAAATCAGGCTTTCAACCAGCTCGACGTTGACCGACATGCTGGGGGCCATCTTCCAGCCGGCGCCGCCTGTCATGATGCATTCTGGCGCCTGGCCGCAGTGGCGGGTGACGTTGTCAACCATGCGCTGCACCGCGCCAGCAATCGCAAAAGTACCGCCGCTGGTCAGGGCGTCGCTGGTGTTGGTGGGAAAGTCGCACACCTCACCGGTCGGGACGTGCAGGCCAGCAGTGCCAGACTCCAGCGCACGCAGCATGATGCCGTGGCCGGGCAAGATGATGCCGCCCAAAAATCTACCCTTTGCATCAATCGCCTCCACCGTGACGGCTGTGCCCACCATCACCACAACGCAGGGCTTGTGAACGCCCCGGGACATGAGGCGATGCCGAGCGCCAATCATCGCCACCCAGCGGTCTGCGCCCAGCCTGGCAGGGTGGTCGTAGCCGTTGGTCACGCCGGCTTCTTGCGGGCTGGAAATCACCCAGTGGGGCTGGATGTCCCACAGGTCCAGCTGCTCGACCACGCGGCGCTTGATGGCGTCACCGGCCACGATGCAGCCCAAAATTTTGTCCGGCGCGGCGATGCTGTTCCAGTCACCTTCGGCCAGCTTGTCGATGTTCTCCAAAAACACAGCACCCTGCGCCAACAAGCGCGCGCCCGAGGTGGGCGAGTCGTATTGCGCCCATTTCAGGCGGGTGTTGCCAACGTCAAGTGCCAGAAAGCTCATGTGCCCGCATTATCAACAGGTTTGCCCATTCGTCCAGCCAGAGCGACTAGAGGATTTCCAGTAGACCGCCACTCAATTCTGCCGCCAGGGTAGCCCTGTGCATTGCCAGCCCCCGACATCCCCGCGCTGTGCCTGCTCATTGGGGTCACCTTCAAAGCCTTCCAGAATGTTGTACGCCTCGATGCCCAATTCGGTTGCGCGCTTGGCTGCAGCGATAGAGCGCACACCACTGCGGCACAGCAACACCACTTTTTTGCCAGCGGGTACAGCCGCTTTCAGGCCCGCATCGAAGTCAGGATTGACCGCCATGCCAGGCCATTGCTTCCAGGCCACCGCGATGGCGCCTGGTACATAGCCGACCCATTCACGCTCGGCGTCGGTGCGCACGTCAACGAGAACGGCATCCCCGGATTGCCACCACTCAAAGGCCTGAACGGGGCTGACGTCGCCAGCGTAGCCCAGGTCGGCGGCTGTCGCATTTGTGGGCGTGGCTGGGTTCATGGTTTTGCTGGCGCGGTTTGTGAAAAGGTAGTGTAGCTTTGCACCTGTATCGCCCTATAGTCAGGCCAATGCATGGCGTCCAGCCGGGCAAACATGAGGAAACGCAAGGAAACACGAATGAGCAAGTTATCTGATGGATGGCAAGTGCCTTTTGAAAAATCCGTTGCTTTAAAGGATTTCGACCCCGCAGCCAAACCGTTTTCAAGCGGCAACAAGCAGGCCGACATCGCCGCGACCGAGGCGCTGGCGGAAGAACTGGATGAGTTGCAAAACCTCTTTTATGCGGACAAGCGCTACAAGTTGTTGGTGGTTTTGCAGGGTACCGATACCTCTGGCAAAGACGGAACACTGCGCGGTGTCTTCAACCGAATGAGTCCACTGGGCGTGCATACCGTGGGCTGGAAAGCGCCGACCGAGGACGAACGTGCGCATGACTATCTGTGGCGCATTCACCAGAAAATGCCGGGCCAAGGCGAAACCATGATTTTTAACCGCAGCCACTATGAAGACGTGCTGGTGCCGCCTGTCAACGGTTGGATCACGCCCGAGCAAACGACCCAGCGCTATGCACAGATCAACGACTTTGAACGCATGCTGACGGAAAACGGGACGGTGATCCTGAAGTTCATGCTGCACATCAGCTTTGACGAACAGCGGGTGCGTCTGCAGGAGCGCATTGACGACGAAACCAAGCACTGGAAGTTTGCAATGGGCGACATTGAGGCGCGCAAACAGTGGAAGCCGTATCAAAAAGCCTACGAAACGCTGCTGAACGCCACCAGTACGCCTTGGGCGCCCTGGACAGTCGTGCCTGCCAACTCCAAGACGCACCGTAATCTGATGATTGCCACCTTGCTGCGTGACGCGCTGGTCAAACTCAAACTGCGCTTTCCGCCAAAAGACCCTGCCCTCAAGGGCCTGACGATCAAGTAATCCGTCCGCCAAAGAGCGCGAGTCATCGCGAATCCCAGGCGGCAACGCATCGCAGCGCATGAATCTTGGTGAAAACCCTCTTTGTTGAAATGGCAGGGAGGCGAATAATGTTCGTGTGAGTACTTACCTTCATCAACAATCAGGAGACAGATCATGAGTGAGAACAAAACCCCACGCCGCCGCAGTTTGCTAAAGGGCGCGGCCATTGCCGCTGGCGCCATGTCTGCACCCATGGTGGCCACAGCGCAAACCACCACCACGCTGCGCTTTCAAAGCACCTGGCCCGCCAAAGACATTTTTCATGAATATGCCAACGACTTTGCCAACAAGGTGAACCTGATGGCCAGCGGCAAGCTGAAAATTGAAGTCCTGCCATCGGGCTCGGTGGTGCCCGCTTTCCAGTTGCTGGAAGCCGTGAACAAGGGCACGCTGGACGGCGGCCACGGCGTCGTGGCCTACCACTACGGCAAAAACAACGCTTTGGCTTTGTGGGGCTCAGGCCCGGCATTTGGCATGGACCCCAACATGGTGCTGGCCTGGCACAACTACGGCGGTGGCAAGGCCCTGCTGGATGAAATCTACAAGTCCATGAACATGGACGTGGTGTCGTACCTGTACGGCCCCATGCCTACGCAGCCGTTTGGCTGGTTCAAAAAGCCCGTTTCCAACGTGGCTCAACTCAAGGGCGTGAAGTTCCGTACCGTGGGCTTGGCTGTTGACATGTACACCGACATGGGCGCAGCCGTCAACCCATTGCCAGGTGGCGAGATCATTCCGGCACTGGACCGCGGCCTGCTGGATGCAGCTGAATTCAACAACGCCAGCTCTGACCGCATCCTGGGCTTTCCTGATGTGGTGAAAAACTGCATGTTGCAGTCTTTCCACCAGTCCGGCGAGCAGTTTGAAATTTTGTTCAATAAAACCAAGTTCAACGCCCTGCCCGCCGAACTGAAGTCCATCATTGACTTCAGCGTGCAAGCGGCCAGCGCTGACATGAGCTGGAAGGCGATTGAGCGCAACTCCAAAGACTACATTGACCTGAAAAAGCAGGGTATCAAGTTCTACAAAACGCCAGACGCGATTTTGAAAGCGCAGTTGGTGTCATGGGACAAGATCATTGAAAAGAAAAGCGCTGAAAACGAGATGTTCAAGAAAATTCTTGCCTCGCAAAAGGCCTACGCCGAGCGCGCAGGCCAGTGGCAGAACGACTACATGGTCGATTTCAAAATGGCCTACAACCATTACTTTGCCAAAGGCGCAAAGAAGGCCTGATCGAAACCTGAAGTGAGTTGATGTCTCCTCTTGCCAGCCACCCCGATATACGGAGTGGCTGGTTTGTTTTTTAGAAGTTGAAAATAATGAAAATACAAACGCTTCTGCACTCTGCTGATCACATCAGCAGCTGGGTGGGCAAGGCTTTTTCGTGGTTGATTGTGGCGCTGATGCTGCTGGTGGTTGCCGAGGTGTTCAAGCGCTACGCGCTGAACGCGCCGACCGCCTGGGTGTTTGATGCCAGCAATATGCTGTACGGCACGCTCTTCATGATGGGTGGCGCTTACACGCTGTCGCAAGACGGGCACGTCAGGGGTGATTTTTTGTACGGCAACTTCAAGCCGCGCACACAAGCCAGCATTGACCTTGTGCTGTACATCGCATTTTTCTTGCCCGGCATTGCTGCCCTGACCTGGTCGGGCTGGACTTACTTTCAGGACTCGGTGGCGATCAATGAGCAGACCTTTAACGCCGACCCGCTGCCGGTCTACCCCTTCAAGTTCATGATTCCGCTGGCTGGCGCGCTGGTGTTGATGCAAGGCATCTCGGAAATCATCCGCTGCGTTGTTTGCATCAAAACGGGGGCCTGGACACCCCGGCTGAAAGACGCACAAGAGTCTGATGTGGTGGCGCAGCAGCTGGAGGGCAGCGAGTTTGTGGACGAAGAGTCCAAGCGTCTGGCCATTGAAAAATCTGTCGGAATGAAGGGCTGATCATGTCAAATGCTGCGCTTGGTTTGACCATGCTTTGCCTCATCGTGGTGGTGATCATGATGGGTTTCCCCACGGCCTTCACGCTCATGGGTTTGGGCATGATGTTCGGGTTTGTGGCCTTTTACGAGCCGTCCATGCCTTGGCTGGACAACAAGATTTTTGCCCTGATGGTGCAGCGCGCCTTTGGTGCCATGAACAACGACGTGTTGCTGTCCATACCGCTGTTTGTGCTGATGGGCTACATCATGGAACGCGGCGCTCTGGTGGACAAAATGTTCCACAGCGTTCAACTGGCCTTTCGCAAACTGCCAGGTTCTCTGGCCGTGACCACGCTGGTCATCTGCACCTTCTGGGGTATTGCCAGCGGACTGGTGGGCGCGGTGGTGGTGCTGATGGGCGTGATCGCGATGCGGCCCATGCTGAACGCGGGCTACGACACCCGGCTGGCAGCTGGCGTGATCACGGCTGGCGGCACGCTGGGCATTTTGATTCCGCCGTCGGTCATGATCATCGTCTATGCTGCAGTGGCGGGCCAGTCGGTGGTCAAGTTGTATGCAGCGGCCATGTTTCCGGGCTTCTTTCTGGCCTTTTTGTACCTGATCTATGTGATCGGCTGGTGCATCATCAACCCGAAAATTGCCCCGCGCCTGCCGCCCGAGCAAATGAAGGCGCCGATTTCCCCCTGGGTTGCCCATATTTCGTCAAGCTATTCGCGCTTCATGCTGCCGGCTTTGCTGATGGCAGTGGTCGCACCCGGCAAAGCCCTTCGCGCTGGCGTGCAAGGCGTCAACCTGAAATGGTGGCAGATTCTTGCAGGCCTCACGCGCGCATTGGCCCCTGTGATTGTGGCGGTTGCCACGCTTGGCGCGGTGTGGTGGTACGTGACCATCTATTCCCAAAAAGACAACGACGCAGCACCGGTCGCCGTCTCCCAACTGGCTCAAAAATCCAGCGTGTCTGGAGCCTCGGTTTCAGGGGGTGTTCAAGAGCCCCCTGCGGCCGGTGGCGGTGTGCAGGAACCACCGGGCACCACTGGCGGTGTGCAGGAACCACCAGGCACCACTGGCGGTGTGCAGGAACCACCAGGCACGACGAGCGGTGTGCAGGAGCCTCCCGCCGAAGGCGGCTTGCAGGCACCGCCCGGTTCGGGCGATGTGAAGGAACCTGCCGCCACGGCCAGCACCACAGCGACCGGCAAGGACGAGCCCTTGACACAAATGGGTGAAGGTGAAGCGTCCAACGTGGCCAAGACTGAGCCTGTCCCTGCAAGTTTCTACAACTGGTTTCTGGTGGTGTGCCTCGTCACGCTGGCGCTGTTGGCCTACTACTACGTCAAGTTTGATGCCGAGCAGTACGAGATCATGTCCATGCTGATCCACTCGGTCGCGCCGCTGGGAATCCTGACCTTTGTGGTGCTAGGCGTCATCTTGTTTGGCATCACCACAGCCACCGAGTCGGCGGCGGTGGGCGCAGCCGGTGCGTTTTTGATGGCCTGGCAGGCTGGCACGCTGAACTTCCAAAAAATCAAGGAAGCGGTGTTTTTAACCGCCAAAACAACATCCATGGTGTGCTGGCTGTTTGTGGGTTCGGCGCTCTTTTCAGCGGTGTTCGCCATTTTGGGTGGGCAAAATCTGGTCGAAAGCTGGGTTCTGGGCATGAACCTCACCCCGATCCAGTTTTTGCTGTTGTCGCAAGCCATCATTTTCGTTCTGGGCTGGCCACTGGAATGGACAGAAATCATCGTGATTTTTGTACCCATCTTTTTGCCACTGCTGACACATTTCCAGATTGACCCGCTGCTGTGGGGTGTGCTGGTCTTCGTCAATCTACAGGCAGCATTCCTGTCGCCACCCGTGGCCATGTCTGCTTTTTACCTCAAGGGGGTGTCGCCAGCGCATGTGACGATCAACCAGATTTTTGCCGGCATGATGCCGTACATGCTGATCGTGATCCTGTGCATGGTCCTCATGTACATCTGGCCAGGCTTGACGCTGTGGCTTCCCAACTACCTGTACGGTGGCGGTTAGGCCATTTCGGTAGACAACCAAAAAGAGGTGCGTGGCACCTCTTTTTTTTGCCTGAATGTTGTGAGGAGAGTAAGATTGACGTTTACGTAAACGTCAACTTATAACACCTGCACCCCAGAGACACCACCATGACCGACCTCTCCGCAGAATACAAAGCCCTGGCCACCTACCGACCAAGCCATAAAGTTCGCTTTGTGACGGCAGCCAGCCTGTTTGACGGGCACGACGCTGCCATCAACATCATGCGGCGCATTTTGCAGAGCATGGGCGCAGAGGTCATTCATCTGGGCCACAACCGCAGCGTTGACGAGGTGGTGACGGCGGCACTACAAGAAGACGCGCAGGGCATTGCCATCAGCAGCTATCAGGGCGGCCATGTCGAATACTTCAAGTACATGGTGGACCTGCTCAAAAGCCGGGGCGGCGAGCACATTCAGGTCTTTGGCGGCGGTGGCGGCGTGATCGTGCCGCCTGAAATCAAAGAGCTGCATGCCTACGGCGTGACGCGTATCTACAGCCCAGAAGACGGTCAAAAAATGGGCCTGGCTGGCATGATCGGCGAGATGGTGATGCGCTGCGACAAAGACTTGACCGGCTTTGCACCCGGCAGTATTGATGCGGTTGCAGGCCATACCGAAGCATCTTGGCGGGCACTGGCGCAACTCATCACGGCGCTGGAAAATGACAAGGTAAAAAGCGCGCTAGCCCAATCAATACGTGCGCAAGCCGCTATTAAAAAGATACCGGTTTTGGGTATCACGGGTACAGGCGGTGCGGGCAAGTCGTCGCTCACGGATGAGCTGATTCGTCGCTTGCGTTTAGACCAGAACGATTCTCTACGCATTGCAGTGATTTCAATTGATCCATCGCGCCGCAAAAGCGGTGGCGCCCTTCTAGGCGACCGCATCCGCATGAATGCCATCAACCCCTGGAAGACACAGACCCCCACGCTTGTCGCTTCGCGTACTGCGCTGCCCCCCGAGGGGGCCGTCATCGACTTGGGGCGGCCCGGCGTCGATTCGGGCTCACGTGTCTTTATGAGGTCTTTGGCCACGCGGGAATTTGGCAGCGAGATCAGCAAAGCCCTGCCCGACGTGATTGCCGCCTGCAAATGCGCGGGCTTTGATTTGATCGTGGTGGAAACATCCGGAATTGGCCAGGGCGACGCCGCCATCGTGCCGCATGTCGATGTGCCGATGTA
This sequence comes from Polaromonas sp., assembly GCA_046303055.1. GTDB lineage: Bacteria > Pseudomonadota > Gammaproteobacteria > Burkholderiales > Burkholderiaceae_C > Polaromonas. The sequence continues at coordinate 31,208 of JBKCGU010000033.1, read as the reverse complement.
TGTGATGACCCCCGAGTTTGGCGCTGCCAGCCAGCTGGAGAAAATCGACATGCTGGACTTTGCCGAGTTTGTCGCCATCAACAAGTTTGACCGCAAAGGCTCGCTTGACGCGCTGCGCGACGTGGCCAAACAGGTGCAGCGCAACAAGGAAGCCTGGGGAACGCCGGCTGACCAGATGCCCGTGTTTGGCACGATGGCGGCTCGTTTCAATGACGATGGCGTGACCGCGCTCTACCAAGCCATGAAGCCACGTCTGGCCGAGCTGGGCTTAACCTTGACTGAAGGCACGTTGCCCGTCGCAGGCGTGCGTCACAGCACCAACCAGACGCCTGTGGTGCCCGCCGCACGTACCCGCTACCTGGCTGAAATTGCTGACACGGTACGCAGCTACAAAAAACGGGCTGCCGCACAAGGCCAGCTCGCGCGTGAAGTGCAGCAACTCAAGGCCGCAGCTGCCATGCTGAAAATCGACAAGCCAGGCCGTGCCCCCGCTGCTGAAGCTGCCCTCGACCTGGCAGGCCACCGCAAGGCACGCATGGACGCGGACGCACGCGCTCTGCTGGCACAGTGGCCCGACATGCAAGCGGCATATGCCGGCGAAGAATACGTGGTCAAAATCCGTGACAAGGAAATCCGCACGGCGCTGGTCACCAAGTCCTTGTCAGGCACACCCATTCGTAAAGTCAGCCTGCCCAAATATCACGACGATGGTGAGGTGCTGCAGTGGCTGATGCTGGACAACGTGCCCGGCAGCTACCCCTATACCGCAGGCACCTTTGCTTTCAAGCGCGAAGGTGAAGACCCGACCCGCATGTTTGCTGGTGAAGGCGATCCTTTCCGTACGAATACACGTTTCAAGCTGCTCAGCGAAGGCATGGCCGCCAAGCGCCTGTCTACTGCGTTTGACTCGGTCACCCTGTACGGCAACGACCCAGGACTCAGGCCCGACATTTACGGCAAGGTAGGCAACAGCGGCGTGAGCATTGCCACCCTGGACGACATGAAAGTGTTGTACGGCGGCTTTGATTTGTGCAGCCCCACAACCTCAGTGTCCATGACCATCAACGGCCCGGCACCAAGCATTCTGGCGATGTTCATGAACACCGCCATTGACCAGAACATGGACAAGTTCAAGCTTGAGAACGGCCGCGACCCAACAGCGACTGAGACCGAGAAAATCCGCGAATGGGTGCAAGAAAACGTGCGCGGCACGGTGCAGGCCGACATCCTGAAAGAAGACCAGGGCCAGAACACCTGCATCTTTTCAACCGAGTTCAGCCTGAAAGTCATGGGCGACATTGCCCAGTACTTTGTGCACAACCGGGTGCGCAACTTCTACAGCGTGTCGATCAGCGGGTATCACATTGCTGAGGCCGGTGCCAACCCCATCAGCCAGCTCGCCTTTACCCTGAGCAACGGTTTTACCTTTGTTGAGGCCTACCTGGCGCGCGGCATGCACATTGATGACTTTGCTCCTAATTTGAGCTTTTTCTTCAGCAACGGCATGGACCCTGAATACACCGTGATGGGCCGCGTGGCACGCCGCATCTGGGCGGTGGCGATGAAAGAAAAGTACGGTGCCAACGAGCGCAGCCAAAAACTCAAGTACCACATCCAGACCAGCGGCCGCAGCCTGCATGCACAAGAGATCCAGTTCAATGACATTCGCACCACCCTGCAGGCCCTGATTGCGATTTACGACAACTGCAACAGCCTGCACACCAACGCGTTTGACGAAGCCATCACCACGCCGACGGAAGAATCCGTACGCCGCGCCATGGCGATCCAGCTCATCATCAACCGCGAATGGGGCTTGGCCAAAAACGAAAACCCAACCCAGGGCGCGTTCATCATTGAAGAATTAACAGAATTACTCGAAGAGGCGGTGCTGCAAGAATTTGAACGCATCGCTGAACGCGGCGGCGTGCTGGGCGCGATGGAAACCGGCTACCAACGCGGCCGCATTCAAGACGAATCGATGCACTACGAAATGCTTAAACACACTGGTGAGTTGCCCATCATTGGCGTCAACACTTTCCGCAACCCGCATGGTGATGCCGTGCAAGACAAGCTGGAACTGGCGCGCTCGACGGAAGAAGAAAAGCAGAGCCAGCTAAAACGACTGGATGAATTTCACGCCAAGCACGCCAGCGAATCGCCCGCCATGCTGAAACGCCTGCAAAAAGCGGTGATCGACAACGCCAACGTGTTTGAAGTGCTGATGGACGCGGTGCGGGTTTGCTCGCTCGGGCAGATCACGAATGCACTGTTTGAGGTGGGGGGCCAATATCGGCGGAACATGTGAAGTGTTCCAGTTGCCACATGCTATAGATTGAATAGCTTCTCGCGCATGTATCTATTGGTCTAGACGCCTAAAAGACACCTGGAAAAGGCTGTTTTTAGTCTTTCCAAGACTTTCAGGGACTCAAAAACAAAAAAGCGGCTCAAAAGCCGCCTTTTTAACGTCCCAGCCTGCGCTGGCAACCATTAACCGCCTTTTCTAGGACGCTTGCCAGGGTTCTTTTTGCTGCGGGTCGATGTGCCGCGCTCCAGGCTGACTTTTTGGCCGTGCGGTGACGAAGTGCTGTGACCCTTGGGGGGGATAGGCTTGGGGGCGCAGATGTCGGCTTCGACTCTGATTTTTTTGGGCATGAATGGCTCCGGGTTGAAAAAGGGAAACCGTCTATTTTAAGCCAGAGCGCGCAGCGGCAAATTCACCAGCAGATTTTGCGGCTTCAGCTTGACAATACCGTCTGCATTCATCATCAGCCCCAAGTACACCGGCTTGCCCGCCACGTCGGGCCGCATGTCCTGCGGGTCTTCAAAGTCAAGCCTGAAAAGGCTGACCAGCCGCTGCAAACGCTCGGGCTCTACCTCCCTGCCCTCATACAGATCATTGAGCAGCGCGGTAGACGCAGCGTCCAGTCCCACATGCCAGCGCCAGGCTTCGTCGTCAATTTTTTGCAGGGGGCGAATGGTGACGTTTACGCCCAGGAAGTGCTGCACCCACTTTTGCAGCACGCGAGCCAGCGCATTCAGGCCTGACCGGGCGCGCGTCATGGTGAAGGTCAACCCATGACTCAGGTCGTTGGTCACTTCATGCGTCAGGTCAAGCAGGAAATCATGACGGCCTGCCGCCTGCTGAAAGTAGGCGGCCGCATTGCCATCTGTCAGCACCTGCATCTGAACCTCTCGAAGTGGCGCTTTCGCCTCAGCCAGAAAGCGCCCGATGTCACCCAAACCGCCCGTCTCATTGAGCATATCCAGCGTGAGCTGATCGCCGCTCAGTACCTGACCATTCTGGGTGCTGATGCGCTGGGCGCGAAAAAGAATGTCGCGCGCCCTGGCCTCGAAGGCGTTCGCCCCTTCGCTCAGCATGCTGCGCGTGATGGCATCGACCAGCATGTCAACAAACAACGCAGGTATGTTGACCTGGCCGCCCCCATCGCGCGGAAACAGCTCCAGGTAATAGGCCTCCAGCGTGCCAGCAGCCAGCAAGGCATCGCGAAAGCGCAGGAAATGGGTATAACTTTCCCTCGCATCGTGGTCTTTTAGCGCCCCAATTTCGTCAAGCCCAACGGGTCTTGCCGGTGCGGCGTGCAGCGCCGCGTGCAGGGCGAGTTCCGCGCTGCAAGATTCAGGCACAGGTGCCAGTTCGGGCCGGGCCAGGAAGCCGCGCAAAAAATCATCGGCTGGCGCAAGCCAGGGGCGATCAGATAGGCTTAAATTTATCAAACGGTTGCTCTTGGGCGATAGTTGTTGCATGGCCGACATGGTCTCACACCCCGCATTGTGCTGACAAGATTGAGTCGTTGGAAGCACCGCTGATGTCAAAAGCCTAGCACCGCCGATCACCACACGGCTTGCCCTGTTGCAAAACTACGTAATGGTATTACCCGGTAGCGCTGCATGAAGGAGATGGCTACTATGCATACTTATATTTCGCCGGGTTGACCACAGCACCAGCCCCACTTTTAAGCCGGAGAGTCATTTGTCAGTCGAGTTTATTCTGGAAACCCGCGGCCTGAGCAAGGAGTTCAAGGGATTCGTTGCCGTCAACAACGTGGACCTGAAAGTCCAGCGCGGACATATCCATGCACTGATCGGGCCCAACGGCGCAGGCAAAACCACGTTTTTCAACTTGCTGACCAAGTTCTTGCCGCCCACGCACGGCAGCATTACCTTTAACGGTATCGACATCACCCACGAAAAGCCTGCGCAAACTGCGCGCCGCGGCATTGTCCGGTCGTTTCAGATTTCAGCCGTTTTTCCGCACATGACAGTACTTGAAAACGTGCGCGCCGCTTTGCAGCGCAACCTCGGCACATCATTTCACTTCTGGAAGTCAGAAGACTCGCTGTTTCATCTGCACGAGCGTGCACGCCAATTGCTCGCTGAGGTAGACCTCGGCGGCTTTGCTGACGAAATGACGGTGAACCTGCCCTATGGCCGCAAGCGGGCACTTGAGCTGGCCACCACACTGGCGCTCGAGCCCGAGCTGATGCTGCTGGATGAACCCACACAGGGCATGGGCCACGAAGATGTGGACCGCGTCACCCAGCTGATCAAGAAAGTCTCCAGCGGCCGCACTGTTTTGATGGTTGAGCACAACATGAATGTGGTGTCGTCCATTGCTGACCGGATCACGGTGTTGCAGCGCGGCGCCATCATTGCGGATGGTCCTTATAACGACGTCGCCAAAAATCCGCTGGTGATTGAAGCCTATATGGGTACTTCAAACACCGAGTTGCAGGGTGCGCATTGAATATGACCCCCACACTATCCACTTCGTGTGATACGTTGCCCCCCGAGGGGGCTCAGTCCATCCTAGCCGGGCAAAGCGCGAGCTGCTCCCGCACTGTGGCGGCCCTGCGGAGTCCTGTATGACCAAGGAACTCCTCAAAATCGAGAATTTGCACGCCTGGTATGGCGAGTCCCATATCCTGCATGGCGTGAACCTGACGGTCAATGAAGGTGAGGTCGTGACGCTGCTGGGCCGCAATGGCGCAGGCCGCACCACCACCATGCGGGCCATCATGGGTTTGACCGGCGCGCGCAAAGGCTCCATCAACATCAGCGGCCAGGAGTCCATCAAGCTGGCGCCGCACAAAATCGCCCGGCTCGGCATTGGCGTGGGCTACTGCCCTGAAGAACGCGGCATTTTTGCGTCTTTGAGCGCCGAAGAAAACCTGATGCTGCCGCCCACGATTGCGCCTGGCGGCATGCGCTTGGACGAGATTTACGGCATGTTTCCCAACCTGAAAGAGCGCGCCAGCAGCCCCGGCACGCGGCTTTCAGGCGGCGAACAGCAAATGCTGGCGGTCGCACGCATTTTGCGCACCGGTGCGCGGCTGCTGCTGCTCGACGAAATCTCCGAGGGTCTGGCCCCGGTAATTGTGCAAAAGCTGGCCGAGATGATTCTCACGCTCAAAGCCAAGGGCTACACCATCGTGCTGGTCGAGCAAAACTTTCGCTTTGCGGCGCCGCTAGCCGACCGTTTTTATGTGATGGAGCACGGCACCATCGTCAAACAGTTTGCTAAAGACGAGCTGACCCAGAACATGGGCATGCTGCAAGAGTACCTCGGGGTCTGATCCGTTCAACGGCAGGCCGCATTTTTTCGTTCACTTTCCCACACCTTCAACTGGAGACATTCATGAAACTCACATCACTCACATCCCTTAAACCGCTCGTTGCCGCCATGGTGTTGGGTTTGGGCGTTGCCGGCGCGCCCGTGCTGGCGCAAAACACGGGCCCGGTCAAAATTGGTTTTATCACCGACATGTCTGGCCTGTATGCCGACATCGACGGCCCGGCAGGCGCTGAAACGATCAAGTGGGCCGTGCAGGACTTTGGCGGCAAGGTACTGGGGCGTCCGATTGAAGTGCTGACAGCCGACCATCAAAACAAGGCTGACGTTGCATCGTCAAAAGCACGCGAGTGGGTCGACAAAGACGGCCTGGCGATGCTGATTGGCGGTACCAGCTCAGGCACGGCAATTGCCATGTCCAAAGTGATGGCCGAGAAAAAACGCCCCTTCATCGCGATTGGTGCGGGCTCTGCCCGCCTGACCAATGAAGACTGCTCGCCTTACACCGTCCACTACGCTTACGACACGGTGGCGCTGGCCAAGGTAGCCGGTTCAGCGCTCGTCAAAGCCGGCAACAAGAGCTGGTACTTTCTGACCGCTGACTATGCGTTTGGCTATTCACTGGAAGGCGATGCCTCTACCGTGGTCAAGGCCAACGGCGGCACCGTCGCAGGGTCAGTACGCCACCCGCTGAACGCGTCGGACTTTTCGTCTTTCCTGTTGCAGGCACAAGCGTCCAAAGCGCAGATTCTGGGCCTGGCCAATGCGGGTGGCGACACCATCAACGCCATGAAGGCGGCCAAAGAATTCGGCATCACCAAAACCATGAAGGTGGCGGGTCTGCTGGTGTTCATCAACGACGTGCACAGCCTGGGACTGGCCACCACCGAAGGCCTGCAACTGGCCGACAGCTGGTACTGGAACCAGGACGACGCATCGCGCAAGTTTGCCAAGCGCTTTTTTGAAAAATACAAGCGCATGCCATCAAGCCTTCAGGCCGCCAACTACTCAGCCACTGCCAACTACCTCAAGGCCGTGCAAACTGCTGGTACGACTGATTCAGACAAGGTCATGAGCACGATGAAATCGATGAAGATTGATGACTTTTACAACAAGGGCCAGATCCGCGCTGATGGCCGCATGATCCATGACATGTATTTGTTTGAAGTCAAAAACTCCAAAGAGTCCATCACCCCATGGGACTACTACAAAACCATTGCCAAAATACCTGGCGAGCAGGCCTTCACCACAGTGGCTGAGTCCAAGTGCGCGCTGCTTAAAAAATAAGCTGCAAAGCAAGACAACATCGCCATGGAAATTTTCGGTATTCCCCTGCAAGCTTTTTTAGGCCAGTTGCTGCTGGGCTTGGTCAATGGCGCTTTCTACGCCATGCTGAGCCTCGGATTGGCCGTGATTTTTGGCTTGCTGGGCATCGTTAATTTTGCCCATGGCGCGTTGTACATGCTGGGCGCATTTGCCGCCTGGATCATGATGGATTTGCTCGGTGTCAACTACTGGGCAGCGCTGGTTCTGGCGCCTTTGACGGTGGGCGTTCTGGGTGTGGTGATTGAGCGGCTTTTCCTCAAGCATCTGTACAAGCTCGACCCGCTTTATGGTTTGCTGTTGACCTTCGGCCTGTCGCTGATAGCCGAGGGGATTTTTCGCGAACTGTATGGCGTTTCTGGTCAAAGTTACCCGGTGCCCGAACTGCTGCAAGGCGCCACCAATCTGGGCTTTATGGTGCTGCCAAACTACCGCGCCTGGGTGGTCCTGGTGTCGCTGGTGATTTGCCTGGGCACCTGGTATTTGATTGAGCGCACCCGGCTCGGCGCCTATCTGCGCGCAGGCACTGAAAACGCGCCGCTGGTGCAGGCTTTCGGCATCAATGTGCCCCTGATGGTGATGCTGACGTATGGTGCGGGTGCCGCACTGGCCGCTCTGGCCGGCGTGCTGGCTGCACCCATCATTCAGGTCAATCCGCTGATGGGGTCCAACCTCATCATTGTGGTGTTTGCTGTGGTGGTCATTGGCGGCATGGGCTCGATTTTGGGCTCGGTCATTACTGGCCTGGGCTTGGGCATCATTGAAGGTCTGACGCGTGTGTTTTATCCAGAGGCATCCAACATCGTTGTTTTCGTCATCATGGTGCTTGTGCTGATGGTCAAGCCAGCCGGCTTATTCGGCAAGGAGGCTTGAGCATGAACACACAGTCCACCCGTCTTGTGCGCAAAGCGGCCAAAGTCACTCGCATCACTTATATCTTGCTGCTGGCGTTGGCCATCGCAGCACCCTTTCTCGGGCTGTATCCGGTGTTTGTGATGAAGCTTTTGTGCTTCGCGCTGTTTGCCTGCGCTTTCAATTTGCTGCTGGGCTTTACCGGCCTGCTCTCCTTTGGTCATGCGGCGTTTTTTGGATCTGCTGCTTACGTCACGGGCTGGCTGATCAAGTCGCAAAGCTGGACACCTGAACTGGCATTGACCGCCGGCGCTGTGGCCGCTGGCCTGATCGGCCTGCTGGTCGGCTTGGTGGCCATTCGCCGTCAGGGCATTTACTTTGCGATGATCACACTGGCGATTGCGCAGATGGTCTATTTTGTGTGCCTGCAGGCGCCATTTACCGGTGGTGAAGACGGTTTGCAGGGCGTGCCGCGCGGCAAGCTGCTCGGGCTTTTCTCACTTGAATCTGACCTGGCCCTGTACTACCTGGTGGTGGCGATTTTTGTGGGCTGTTTTTTGTTGATTGCCCGCATTGTGAACTCGCCTTTTGGCCAGGTGCTCAAAATGATTCGTGAAAACGAACCACGCGCCATTTCGCTGGGCTACCAGGTCGACCGCTACAAGCTGCTGGCGTTTGTGCTGTCTGCTGCGCTGGCGGGGCTGGCAGGCTCGATGAAAACTCTGGTGATGGGTTTTGCCACCCTGACCGACGTGCACTGGTCGTCGTCGGGCGAAGTCATTTTGATGACGCTGCTTGGCGGCGTTGGCACCTTTTTCGGCCCGGTCATGGGCGCGGGTATCGTGATTTCACTGCAAAACCTGCTGGCCGACAAGGTGGGTTCATGGGTCACTGTGATCATCGGCGTGATTTTTGTGTTGTGCGTCCTGGCATTCCGAAAAGGGGTGATTGGCGAATTGCAGGCCTTCAGGGAGCGGCGCCGGCATGCCGCCACGAAGGCTGATTAGTCGCCTGGCTTTCATGGCCCATCTGTCGACAGCGCATAAGTCACATGCTGCGGCAGCACCAAGTTCCCGTGACTGTCGGGCGCCGCCCGAATGTTGATGATGGGCTGCGCTGCAATCGCACTGCCAAAGATGGTGGCAAAAGCAATATCAGCTGCGTCGCGGCCCGTGCAAAAGCGCACAAATCCCATCGGAATGGCCGTGCCGGATGGGTCAAACAGGTACCAGCGCCCCGCGCCAGATGCGTCCGCCAGATACACCTCCACATAGGCATGAAAGTCCGGTGGGCCAAGCATCGGGTCTGCGCCGTAGTCGATGCCACTGACCATGCGGGCGGGCAAATTGACGGCGCGGCACAGCGCAATCATCAAGTGCGCAAAGTCCCGGCACACGCCGACCCGGTCAATCAGCGTGTCAAGTGCGGACGTGTGGCTGTTGCTGGTGTTACCCTGAAAACGCACATGGCTGTGAACCCAATCACAAATGGCCTGCGCACGGCTGTAGCCCGTCGTCAAGCTACCAAACTGCTGGCTGGCAAAGGCCTGCAGCCTGTCTGACTGGCAGTAGCGGCTGGGGTACAGGCAAGGCAAAACGTGACCGGGCAGCGACTGGGGACTGATTTCAAACAGTTCACCGGGGGCGGCCTCAAAATGCGCCAGGTCAACCACCGCGCTGTAACGGATGCTCAAGTCCCCCTGCAAGGCACGCAGAGCAATGAAGCGGCTTTGCGTTTGCGCGTCGGTGTAATAGCGGGCCTTCAGCGCCGGCCTCAGGCACAGCGACTCCTCAATCACCCGCTGCCGGGGTGTGTGAGCCGCCTGAATATTGACAATGAAATCGCAAGCCGCGTCGAGCACCTCGTACTCCAACTGCGTAGAAAACGCCATTCTGACCATGTGCCGCCGCCCTTGATGCCCTTTGAACAAGTTATTAGGCCAGCCTTGACCAACCTTGAACAGCGTTAACCAGCGTCTTTTGCGGTTGGCGATACCGGGCGACGACAGGCGTCACCATTGGCCTTCAGGGTGTCGGCGTGATGGCCCACACGCTGCCTGGGTCTGCTGAAGCAGCTTTCCAGAAGATACCGTCGGCCCGGTATATGAAGATGTCTTTTGCGCCCTTGCTCGCCGATGGTGGGCTTCAATCGACGTGAAACTGGTCCGCGTTTTTACCCTTGAACCCGGCATAAAACGCCTTGATGGTCAGCATATCGGCTTGAACATCGCCCGTGGTTTGAAAAACGGGGCCCAAACCACCGATTTTTTTCTCGTAGTCCAGGTAAGCCAGCAAGATCGGCACCCCCGCAGCCTCTGCAATATAGTAAAAGCCGGTTTTCCAGTAGCGCGTGCCGCTGCGTGTGCCCTCGGGCGGCACGATCAGTTGCAGCGGGCCGCTGGCTTGCTTGATGGCAGTGCTGGCGTCTTGCACCAGGTTGTTGCTTTGCGAACGGTCTACCGCAATGCCACCCAGCCACATCATCACACCCCGAAAAGGCGGCTTGAAGATCGATGCTTTGCCTATCCAATAGACGTTCAAGCGCAGCGCAAAACACACCATCAGCGTGTACGGCAGGTCCCAGTTGCTGGTGTGCGGCGCAGCGATCAGCACGCTTTTGGCGGCATTTGCTGGCAACTTGCCAACAACTTTCCAGCCCGTCAATCGCAAGAAGCCGACCGATAGCCAGCGCAAGACGGTGTTGACAAGGGGGGTATCGAAAACTGTGTGATGCATGAGCAAGGCTAAAGGCTAAAGGCTAAAGGCAAATGGTGACGACGCTAAAGCCAAACGCCCGCGCTGGTGGCGGCTATCTTGATGACATATCTCGACAGTTCTGGCGGCGTGACTTGACTCCATGACGAAGCCGCACCAATGATACTTATTCAGTAGCTGCCAGCCCACATATTCATTGGCCTGTAGGTACATTTGATGCATGACAGGCTAAAACGGGTCAAAACGGCAGTTGATGACCCTGGTAGTCGATCAAGCGGCCCGTATCGGCCGGGTTCAAACCCGCCAGCACCCCCAGCAAGTCAGCGGCCGCTTCGCTGGCTGGCCTCACCTTCAGGCCGGTCTTGGCAAACGGCTCACTCAATGCGGTAGCCACCGTGCCGGGGTGCAGACTGACGCAAATGCCGTCCTTGTTGCGCCGCGTCAGCTCAATCGAGGCGGTTTTGACCAGCTGGTTCAGCGCTGCTTTGGACGCCCGGTAACCATACCAGCCGCCCAAAGCGTTGTCGCCAATGCTGCCCACCTTGGCCGAGATGAACCCCGCGACGCATCGGCCGGTTTTGGGCAGCAGTGGCAAAAAGTGCTTCATCACCAGCGCGGGGCCCAGGGTGTTGACCTGGAAAACATGACTCAGGTAGGCCGCATCCAGCTGGGTAAAACTGCGCTCCGGCTGGCCTGCATCGCCATGCAAAAAGCCGGTAGCGACGATCAACAGGCGCAGTTCCCGGCCCGACGTAGCGCAGAGGGTGGCAACGGATTCGGCTGCATTCGCGATGCTGGACTCGTCAAGGTAGTCAACGCTAACTTCTGTGCTGCGGCTCAGGCCAACGGCCTGGGTGTAGCTGGCATCACTTTCGAGTTGCGTCAGCAATGCTGCGCCCACACCGCCGCCTGAGCCGATGACCACCGCCAAGGAATGACTGTCAGCCATCAGGCCTCATCCATGAACCGAACCTTCACGCTCTTGCCCTTGACCCCGCCGTTGCTCAGCTTTTGCTGCGCCAGGCTGGCCATGCTGCGCTCAATCGCCACGTAGGTTGAAAACTCGTTCACGTTGATCTTGCCGACCTGCTCTCGGGTCAACGCAGCCACGCCGCCATCCGCACCCGTCAGCGCGCCCAGCACGTCGCCGGCGCGGATTTTTTCTTTTCGGCCACCGACGATTTGCAGGGTGACCATGGGCGGCAGCAGCGGGTCATTGCTGACTGGGGTCAGCTCGGTCAGTTTGTGCCATGGCGACTCGGCTTTTTGCAGCACTTCAATTTTGCCAACGTAGCCCATCTCGTCCATGCTGGCCAGGCTGATGGCCACGCCCTCTTCATCGGCCCGTCCGGTGCGGCCAATGCGGTGGATGTGAACTTCTGCGTCGGGCGTCACGTCAACATTGATCACCATCGCAAGCTGCGCAATGTCCAGCCCACGCGCCGCCACATCAGTGGCCACCAGCACAGAACAGCTGCGGTTGGCAAACTGCACCAGCACCTGGTCACGCTCGCGCTGCTCCAACTCGCCAAACAGCGCCAGCGCGCTAAAACCCTGGTCTTTCAAATACGCCACCAGCGCGCGGCATTGAGATTTGGTGTTGCAAAACGCCAGCGTGCTGGCGGGCCTGAAGTGCCGCAGCACTTGCGCCACCGCACCCAGGCGCGCCTCGTCGTGGTCGCTGTCAGGCACCTGATACCAGCGCTGGGTGATTTTTGTTTTTTCGTGCTGCGCCTGCACGGTGATGGTTTGCGGCGCTTTCATGAACTGCGCGCTCAGCTTGGCAATGCCTTCTGGATACGTTGCTGAAAAAAGCAGCGTCTGGCGTTCTTTCGGGCACTGCTTGGCCACCGTCACGATGTCTTCAAAAAAGCCCATGTCGAGCATGCGGTCGGCCTCGTCCAGCACCAGTGTGTTCATCGCCTCCAGGTTCAAGTTGCCCCGGCCCAGATGGTCCATGATGCGGCCCGGCGTGCCGACCACGATGTGCGCGCCGTTCTCCAGCGTGGCGGTCTGGTTGCGCAGCGGCACACCGCCGCACAGCACCACCACCTTGACGTTTTCTTCAGACCGCGCCAGGCGGCGGATTTCAGTGGCCACCTGGTCGGCCAGCTCGCGCGTGGGGCACAGCACCATCGCCTGCACCGCAAAACGCCGCGCATTCAGGTTGGCCAGCAGCGCAATGCCGAAGGCTGCCGTTTTGCCGCTGCCGGTCTTGGCTTGGGCAATCAGGTCTTTGCCCAGCAGCGCAACCGGTAAGCTGGCCGCCTGAATCGGCGTCATCTGGGTGTAGCCGAGTCCGGTCAGGTTGGCCAGGACATGGGCAGGCAGGGATAAAGAAGCAAAGTCAGTAGATATGGTCATCCCCAATTATCATGGGCTTGGCTTGAAACATAAGGAAAACCCTGTGCAGACATTTGATTTTGATCTTTTCGTCATCGGCGGCGGCAGCGGCGGCGTGCGGGCTGCGCGCATGGCAGGGCAGCGCGGCGCACGCGTGGGCCTGGCTGAGGTAGCCGACATGGGCGGCACCTGCGTGAACGTGGGCTGCATACCGAAAAAGCTTTACAGCTACGCCGCGCACTTTGCAGACTTTTTTGAAGAGTCGCACGGCTTTGGCTGGGAGGGCGCCGCACCCACCTTCAATTGGGACACCCTCAAAACCAACCGTGCCAAAGAAATCAAACGGCTCAACGACATTTACGACAACCTGCTTGGCGGCGCGGGCGTCAAAGTCATCAAGGGCTGGGCGCGGCTCGCTGGCCCGCACACGGTTGAAGTCGGTGACCAACAATTCACCGCCAAAAGCATTTTGATTGCAACGGGTGGCACCGCCTTGGTTCCGGCCGTTGAAGGCCATGAGCACGTGGTCACATCAGACAGCATGTTTGACCTGAACCCCTTCCCCAAGCGGCTGCTGGTGGTGGGTGGCGGCTATATAGCCTGCGAGTTTGCCTCCATCTTCAATGGCCTGGGCGCGCACGTGACACAAGTGCATCGTGGCGACAAGCTGTTGACGGGCTTTGACGAAGATGTGCGCAGCTTTATCGCCGCCGAAATGACCAAGACCGGGGTCAACTTCAAATTCAAAACCGAAGTCGAATCCATCACCAAAACCGCGCACGGCCTGCAGGTCAAGATCAAAGGTGATGGCGAAAGCCTGACAGTCGATACCGTGCTGTACGCCACGGGCCGCATCGCCAACGCCAGCGGGCTTGGCTTGGGCGCTGTGGGGGTGGAGGTGAACGCTTCAGGCGCTATCACGGTCAACGCCCAGTACCAGACCAGCGTGCCGCACATTTATGCCGTGGGCGACGTGACGGCCCGCATGCAGCTGACGCCGGTCGCACTGGGCGAGGCGATGGTGGTGGTGGACCAGCTCTTTGGCCCGGCTGCAGGCAAGCGGCCGCGCAGCATGAGCTATGACTTTATTCCGACAGCTGTGTTTACCCACCCCAACATCGGCACGGTAGGCTATTCAGAAAGCCAGGCGCGTGAAAAGTTCGACAACCTGACGGTCTACCGCTCAGACTTCAAATCGCTCAAACACACCCTCAGCGGCAGCACCGAGCGCACCTTGATGAAGCTGCTGGTAGACGACGCCAGCGACCGCGTGGTGGGCCTGCACATGGTGGGGCCAGACGCGGGCGAGGTGGTGCAGGGCTTTGCCGTGGCCATGAAGGCAGGCGCCACCAAGGCTGTGTTTGACAGCACGATTGGCATTCACCCCACGATGGCCGAGGAATTTGTGACCATGCGGGATGCGTTGCCCCCACGCTCGCTCGCTTCGCATAGCTTCCTGCCCCCCGAGGGGGCCGCGGCCCCTGTTTGAATGAATACGCAACCCTTCCGTTATTGCCATGCCCTACTTACCCAGCTTCATCGCCCCAACCCGCTACAGCAACGCTGCCGATGCACTTGCTCAAGTACAACAAATTTATAGCCAACAAATCGCTCATTTGCGAGGCGCCATGCAACGCTATGTAGCAGGAGAAACCCTGCCAGGGCACGTCAGGGCTTGTTATCCCTTCGTGCGCATTCATACCGAAACCGTGTCGCGCAAACTCCAAGAAGCCATCGACAGCGCACAGCTCAGCTACGGCTTTGTAGCAGGCCCCGGCCGGTTTGAAACCACCCTCACCCGGCCCGACTTGTACGCTGACTACTACCTTGAGCAGTTCAAGCTGCTGCTGCAAAACCACGGTGTGGCGCTTGAAGTGGGCACCAGCACGCAGCCCATCCCGGTGCATTTTTCATTCGCCGACCACGACCACATTGAAGGCAATTTAAGCGCCGAGCGCCGCACACTGATGCGCGACGTGTTCGACCTGCCCGACCTCGCCGCGATGGACGACGGCATTGCCAACGGCACCTATGAAGCACGCCCCGGCGAGCCGCAGCCGCTGTCGCTTTTTACCGCTGCACGGGTCGACTATTCATTGCAGCGCCTGCGCCACTACACCGGCACGTCGCCCGACTGGTTTCAAAACTTTGTGCTGTTTACCAACTACCAGTTTTACATCGACGAGTTTGTGCGCCTGGGCCATGCCGAGATGGCCGACCCGACAAGCGACTACATCTGCTTTGTAGAGCCCGGCAATGTCGTCACCCGCCGCGCAGGCTTGCCTGCCAAAACAGGTGACGACTTGGGCGCACAGCCCCCACGCCTGCCGCAAATGCCCGCCTACCACCTGATGCGCGCTGACCGCACCGGCATCACCATGGTCAACATTGGCGTGGGCCCAGCCAACGCCAAAAACATCACCGACCACATCGCCGTACTGCGGCCCCACGCGTGGATCATGCTGGGCCACTGCGCCGGCCTGCGCAACAGCCAGCAACTGGGCGACTACGTGCTGGCCCACGGCTACGTGCGTGAAGACCATGTGCTGGACGAAGAACTGCCGCTGTGGATACCCGTCCCCGCGCTGGCTGAAATTCAAAAAGCCCTTGAAAGCGCGGTAGCAGACGTTACCGGCCTGCAAGGCACCGCCCTGAAAAGCATCATGCGCACCGGCACGGTGGCATCGACCGACAACCGCAACTGGGAACTGCTGCCCGGCAACCAGCCGCAACGGCGCTTCAGCCAAAGCCGCGCCGTGGCGCTAGACATGGAAAGCGCCACCATAGCCGCCAACGGCTTTCGCTTTCGGGTGCCTTACGGCACCCTGCTGTGCGTGAGCGACAAACCCCTGCACGGCGACATCAAACTACCCGGCATGGCCAACCACTTTTACCGCGAACGGGTTGACCAACACTTACGCATCGGCATGCGGGCCATTGAACTGCTGCGCGCCGAAGGCGCAAGCCAGCTGCATTCACGCAAGCTGCGGAGTTTTTCTGAGGTGGCGTTTCAGTAAACAGATTTGCGATGTATCACGGACGACGCGTTCGACAATTTATACGCGGCAGATGGCAGTGGCGATTTGGGCGAGCTACCGCCACAGCCGTCAGCCGAACCGTCACGCGCTAATTGCAAGTTTGATGCGTGCGTGAACGTGACACTGGCGTTCGATACAGACCAGCTGAACGTTTTTGGCGATTGACTTGGGACTTCGATCTTTTTTTGCATGGCTGCCTTTTTTAAGTAAATGGGTGAATTTGAAATCTACTGCTTGATGGCCAGTCAGCTGCAACTGACCTTGCCGCCCGTTGGGACATGCCTTCAGGTTGCGCCCCCTTCTGGAACCAAATGGGCAACAGGCCAGGGATGACCGCTCGCACAATGCGCAGCGGAACGCGACCTTGTTCAATGACGGCATTGTTAGGCGTCATGTCAATTGACAGCAAGTCAAGCTTCTGCTGGAAAATGCGTGACTGCAATTGACCCCAATTCGGACACGCCTGAATGCCCACGGCATTAAACACTTTCGCATCATTTGTACAAACATAGAAATCAGCCTTCTTGTAACTGCGACGGCTTCTGTAATAACGCTCAATCTGCCGCATTGGGCGTTTGTCGCTGGCAATCGGGATCGCAAACGTTTGCGCGTGCGCGATCCGACCCTCCATCTCATCAAGTGCTTTGCACAATGCACTTTCTGCCGAAAAATCTGCGGCCGCAGTAATGGCCGTGAAGGGCGGTTGATCACTTTGCGCAAAAACAGACATCACGGGCGCCCATGGCGTGCTGATGTCCGATACAACAACCCAAAAGCCCGCTCGCATCAACGCTTTTATTCGCAGTGCTGTCGTTCCGGGCAGTGAGGCACTTTTGACGACCGGTGGTGCTTTGCGGTTAAGCCACGCACAAACAAACGCATCGCGCTCAATCAACTCCAGCGTTGCACGGCATAAGGCATCGTCGAGCGATACGCCTGCCGCCATGCCAGACGTACTGGTATTGGTGAAGAGCGAATTTTGAAAGCGTGCCGGCAATGCAGCGCAAGCGTATGCGCAATCGGCCAGCACACTGCGCGTTTTACCGCTTTCAATAGCGATCGCACTGACCCATAAATAGCGTCTGCGAACAGAAAAAGGAATGAATGGAAAATCCATTCGCTCATATTGGCGCTTTGAATAAGCAACTATCGTGTTTGGGTCGAGGGGGTTTTCTACATCTCTAAAACGGCCTACTTGAAACCTGGCGAGCTTGATGTCTAGCGGGCTGGCCCAGGCCAGTCGCTCCCAGCCTTCTGCCTCTGCCTTGGTCAGGGCGATTTTCGGGTCACGAGACCGGCCACTGGCTGCCGAGAGCGGATGACCTGCTGCCGCAAAAAAAGAGGCAAAGGCAAAAGAGTCATCCGCCAAACGCAGCTGAGGTGTGATCGTCAGCGCATTTTCAAGTTGCTGCTGCTTCACTTGCTCAGGCGTTGGCTTGGCCCCCACCACCATGGCAGGTAATGCCAGCCAATGCTTCGGGCCATTTTTCAAATCCAGCATGCGCAAGCTTTCATGCGCAACAGTGTCACCACGCAAGAGGCCGGATGCGCCCAGCTCACAAGCCATCAACTGTGCATTTTGCAAGGCCTGTCCAGATTCCATCACCGCATACAAGGTTGCTCGGTTGCCATATTTTTGAGCCGGTACGCTGAGCTCGTAGACGGGCAATATCAACGCAGAAGCAAACCGCAAAATCCGTGGATCTTGCAGGCACCTATATGCACTGACGGCATCGCCCTTCATCTTGTGAAGGGAAGCACCGCCAAGTTTGTAAAAGCGTGCTTCATAAATTCCAGGCGCGACACGCTGAGCCTTCGCCTCTTCAAAAAGAAGTTCGCGCAACACCACAACAAACCAGCGAGCGCTGTGCATATTCCCGCCCGACGCGATCGTGCGGCGCAAAGCAACCGCGCCGGTCTCATCCACCCGGGTAACACCGTGCGCAGCCCATAAAACAGAGCATAAGCACTCGACTGAAATGGGTTTGTCGTCGAAGGTTCTTGTGCTTTCACGTTTGCCCAGGGTTTGCGACAAGGTGTAGTGGCCTGCACCAATACCTTTGGCCAGCGTGCCAAGGCCGGGCAACAACCGCGCCTGAGCAACTTGATGCAGTTCGCTGATCACCTCATTGCTAGCCGCCGTCAAGGCCATGGTTGGCAATTGCGCTACATCAGCCCAATGCGCCCACAACAAAGATGCCTCAACCAGCACTCCATCTTGCACGAGCGCTTGCATGAACGGCACCAGTGCGGAGGTGTCCCAGTTCACTTTCAGCAAACCGAGAACGTCTGCCCAAGAACGTGAACCATCACAGCCCTTCATCACTGAAATCAACAGTTTTTTAGGCGCATTGATCGTCACTTTTTTGCGCGGAAGGTGGCACACCAGCCGGTTGCCGTCAATCAGCCAATGACCAAAAACGACGGGGACTTGCAGCGGCGGCCTCATGACTGGTCCCGCATCAGGGTTGACAGCATATGCTCGTACACATCCGGGTGAATCATGGGGTGGCTGTTCATTTCCAGAAACCAGGCACGCCCGTCCTCATCAAGCACAGCATCAAGCGTGAACAAACCGCGTTTTTGCATAGACAAAGGCAAAAAGGCGAGCAGCAACGATGCAGCTCTTGCAAACTGGTGTTTTACTTTATCGTCTTGCGCCGACCACACGTTTTTGTTTTCAAAGGAAAGTGCATCAAACGGGCTGGCATATCTGAAGTCAAGCAAGACACGTCGACCTGGCTCGGGTATTGATTCAATCGTCAAGCCTTGAAAGGCAAGCATGGTCAGTGATTTTTCAATCGCCAGCTCACGGCCCACGTTGCCGCGCGAAGCTGCAAGCATTCGCAAATTGCGCAGCCCATCGCCCAGCAAATAAGGCGGCGCAATCAATTCAAGTGCAACGACCTGCCCATTCCAGCACCATGCCTTGGCACTGCGGCCAGATATAAACTGCTCGAAATATGCACCCGGCTTCAAAGGCTGAGAAAAGTCGAACGAGGCAGCACTAAAGGGGCCGTAGACTTCTACGCCAAACGAGCCAGTTCGATTTTTCACTACAAAACGATCGGCAAGCGGCTCTTCATCATTCCACGCAGCGGGGACGCGCAGGCCCATGGCACTGGCTTGCCGCTTAAAGGCGAGCTTGTCTTGCGCCAATAGCCACGATTCTGGGTCTGCCAGATGCCAGCCTGCAAAGCTGCCTTCCTCTGCAAAAGTCCGACTGTAGCCAAGCCGCCCTTCGCGTTGCGCCACAAAGCGCGGCACCAGCCGCTGCACGCGCTGCCCACGCGTGAGGCTGAGCGACATGCAGCTTGGCGACAAATGCATGTGAACGCCCCGCGCATCTGCCCAGCGCCTGACGCTGCGCATGTGCTGCAATGGGTTCAGAATAAAAGACATGCGGTGGCCATCAGTGCAAGGTGTCGGGCTTGACAGGCCTTACTGGGTTGACGGGTGCTAACGTTTTCTCAGCGCCGACTGCTTTCATGGCTGGCCAGGCAATGACTTTGGCGGCTTCAGGCAAGGGTATGAGCTGATGTACAACTTGCCCGGCAAACATCTTTTCTCGCAGGTCTTTGAGCACATCCTGTGCGCCCCCAAAAGGGGTCAGCACATCCACCAGCCAGACCTGGTCGCCTGAAGCCCAGTCATTCATGGTCAGTTGGTGAGGCGCAGTTTTGTAGCGCTGAGCCGCGGCATCATTCAGGCATGCCCAGGAGACAAAAGCCACTGGCGCCTCGTCTTTTAAATACAGCTTGGCCTGGTCCAACATCAAAGCGGGCAGTACCCGCCATTCCAGCTCACTGATCAGGGTGTGCCTGCTGGCGGCTTGCTGCAGCATCAACCAGGTCACAGGCCCGAGCAACGGGATTTTTGAAAGGACTTTTTGCGCCTGCTTTTTGGCCAGCACCGCAAGGGCTGCCAGTTCGTCAGGTGGCAGCATGTTGGCAACGCCGGGCTTTTTGATATCTGTCATGGAGCGCCTTCGAAAAGGTTGTTGATAGCATACAAATCTGTTTCATCCAAGGTGGCAATAGCAGCTTTCAAGCGCAGGCCTTGCATCAGCGTATCAGCCCGTGCTTTGTGCCAATCGCGCTGAGCGGCGTACAGCTGCTGCTCCGCGTTCAGCACATCGATATTGATGCGCGTGCCGATACGGTAGCCAATTTTATTGGCATCCACCGCACTCTTACTTGAAAAAACGGCCGAGGCCAGTGCATCGACCTGAGCCTGCCCGTTCACCACCCCACTAAAAGCTTGTCGCGCTTGCGTTACCGCCTGCCGGCGCGCAGCTTCCAGGTCTTCTTCGGCTTTGTCTTTGAGTGCTATCGATTCACGCACACGCGACTGCAGGCCGCCGCCTGAAAAAATCGGTACAGACAAGCTCAAACCCACCTGGCCCGAGCGAACACGGGCTGAAATATCAGCCGGCGAGCTGATGCTGCCTGATGCAAAGTTGCGCCCGTAGCCGGCCGTCAAGTCCAGGCTGGGCGAATGGGCGGCCCGGTTTTTGGTGATTTCATGGTTAGCCACCTCAAGCGCCGTTTGTGCAATGCGCACTTGCAAGGATTGGTCACGCGCACTGTCGGCCCAAGACTGAACACTCTCGCGCTGCAGCGCAGGCAAACGGCCGCTGTCGCTCAGACGCATCAACACGGGAGCCTGCTCGCCCAACATGCGCGCCAGTTCCGCGCCTTTGTTGTCCACCTCACTGCGCGCTGCCACAGCCTGTGCCCGCGACAAGTCAAGCCGCGCTTGCGCCTCATGCACATCGGTCACGGTGGCCGTGCCCACTTCAAAGTTACGGCGAGCCAGGCCAAGTTGCTGCTCAACGGACGACACCTGCAGCAGCGCAACGCGTGCCGCCTCTCGCGCCACCAAGACATCCAGATAGCTTTGTGCTGCGCGCAAGATCAAGTCTTGTTCAGCCAGTTGGTACTGGCTGCGTGCCAGCAGTTCTTGTTGCTCGGCCTGGTTCAAGCTGACCCAGCTGGCAGCCCGCCACAAAGGCTGGGTGACCTGTAAGTTCCAGTTCCAGCTGTTAACGCGACGGTCTAAATTGGCCGCATCATTGAACGATGCCAAACCTGTCTGCCTGCTGTTGCCGCTAACCAGATTAACTGCAGGAAAAAGCGTGGCGCGCGCTTGCGGCACACGCTCCTGCGCTGCACGTAACGCATGGGCGGCTGCGCGAAAGGCCGGGTCGCGCGCTTGTGCTTTTCGGTACACGTCCACCAAGTCATCTGCCGAGGCGGGCCAAACCCAAAGCAACAAAATGCAGCAAATAAGCGAGAGGCACGACTTATCTTTCACGCAAGGCCTCCTGCTGGTAGCGCATCATCGGGGAGATGAAATATTCAATCATGCGGCGCTCCCCCGTGCGGATGTCAGACGTCACACTCATGCCAGCCGTTACCGCACCTCGCAAGCCGTTCACCACATGGGGGGTTTGACCCGCTTTCAGCAAAATACGTACCGGGTAGACCGGCCCCAGCTTCTGGTCGTTCACGGCATCGGTGCCTACCCACTGAACCGTGCCTTCAATGTAGCCAAAACGGGTGAAATCAAAAGTCTCTACCTTGTTGATCACGCGCTGGCCCACCTTGAGATAGCCCACATCACGGTTCATGACTTGGGTTTCTACCTCCAGCGCTGCACTGAAGGGGACAATCGTCATCAAGGCTTGCGCCTGAGTGACGACGCCGCCTACAGTCGTCACTGCCAGCTGCTGCACCACACCATCAATTGGGCTGTGCAGTACTGTCAGGTCACGGCGCTGGCTGGCTTTGACCAGTTCCTGTTTGACCGAATCGTTTTTACGCATCGCATCGACCAGCTCAGCACTCGCCCGGGCACGAAACTCAGCCTGCGCCTGTTTGTGTTGTTGTACCGATGCATTCAAGCTGGCAACAGACTCGTTGAGCCGATTACCCAATACGGCCAGTTCTTTCTCCATGTTCAGCAGTTCCAGCCGGGTTTCAATCACACCCGTTTCTGCAATGTGCCCGGTCGTGGCCAGCTCTTCACGCATCTCGTGCTTCTTGCGCACCAGCGGCAGGCTGTTGCTGAGCTGTTTGATGTTGGCGGTGATCGCGTCACGGTCTGCGGTGCGCTTGGCTATGTCCGCGTCCAGTGCGGCCATGCGCGAGTCCTGCTCGGTGCGCCTGCTGCTCAATACCGACTGCTGGTTAATCAGCATGGTTGCGGGTAAACCGGCAGCTGGGGCCAACGCCGCTTTGCCCGACAAGAGCGCTTCAAGCCGCAGCACATCGGCCTGGGCTTCCCAAAACTCCCGCTGTAGCCTGTCTCGGTCCGCCTGCGTGGCGGTGGCATCCAGTTCCACCAGCAAGTCACCTGCCTTGACGGTTTGGCCATCTTTGACGGCAATGGCTTTGATCACGCCCGCCTCCAGCGGCTGAATGACTTTACTTTTGCCGGACGTGATCACCCGCCCCTGCGCCGTAACGACGATGTCCATCGATGCCAGGGTGGCGTACGCGATGCTCAAAGCCGCCATGACACAAATGGTGATGGAGACCATGCGTGCAATGCGTGAGGGTGGCTGCTGCCTGAGCGCGATGGCAGCGGTGCTAAAAATGGCGTGCTTGTCAGATGTTGTCATCACGAAGTTCCCATCATCATGTCGCCTCCAGAACCTGGTGCGCCCGGTATAAAGATGCATAGCGGCCATCCACATTCATCAGGTCACGGTGACTACCTGTTTCCACCACTCGGCCCTTGTCCAACACCAAAATGCGATTGGCCATGCGCAAGGTAGACAAGCGGTGCGCCACCATAAAAACTGTGCGTCCCGCGCAAATGCGCGACATGTTGTCGTGAATGACCCGCTCGCCTTCGTAGTCAAGTGATGCAGTTGCTTCATCAAACAACAGAATTTGCGGGTTGGTGACCAGTGCCCGCGCAATGCAAATGCGGGCCCGCTGGCCGCCCGACAATTTACTGCCCCGCTCGCCGATCACCGTGTCATAACCTTCAGGCAGTTGCATGATGAACTCATGCGCACCCGCCAGCCGTGCGCTGTCCATCACGGCTTCAGTACTGATGACCGGATTACCCAACGCAATGTTTTCACGCACCGTGCGGTTAAACAAGGCCGTGTCTTGCCCCACCACACCGATCTGGCAACGCAGCCAGGCCGTGTCCATCACACTCAAGTCCGTGCCATCGAGCAACAGCCGCCCTTTTTCAGGCACATACAAACGCTGAATCAGGCGCATCAAAGTTGTCTTGCCAGCACCCGACACGCCAGTAATACCGACAATCTCGCCCGGCTGAATGTCCACACTCACATCACTGAGCGCTTCAGGTGCATTCGGCGCATAGCGAAACGACATGCCCTCAAATGTCACTCGCCCCTTGAGCACGGGCGGCGTGCTGCGGCCCGGCCTGAATGAGGGTTCAGGCGCTGCGTTCATGATGTCACCCAGCCGCTTGACGCTGACCTTCATCTGCGTGAAGTCTTGCCACAAAGACGCCAGCTTCAAGATAGGTGCATTCACACGGCCTGCAAGCATGTTGAAAGCTATCAAGCCGCCAACCGTCAAGCTGCCATCAATAACCATCAGCGCGCCAAAGTAAAGCAGTAACACCGTTAGCACCTTACTGGCCAGGCCAATGAACTGCTGGGTCGCATTGGCCAAATGACCTGACTCAAAAGACGCGGTCACGTAGTCACACAAACGCCGCTCCCAGTCGCGCTGCCAGGCCCCTTCAACCGCATGGCTTTTCAGCGTCTCCATGGAGGTCACCGTCTCCACCAAAAAGGTCTGGTTTTCAGCACCCAGGGAAAACTTGTCGTCGAGTTTTTTGCGCATCAGCGGCGTGATGACCCAGGAAGCCAAAAAGAACACTGGCAAGGCCGCAATCACAATCAATGTCAGTGTGGCGCTGTAATAGAACATGACACCAATAAACACGAGTGCAAAAAACAAATCAAGCCAGCTTGTCAGCGCAGCACCGGTCATAAAGTTACGTGCGTTTTCCAGTTCACGCACGCGGGCTACTGTGTCGCCACTGCGCCGCGATTCAAAATAAGACAGCGGCAAATGCATCAGGTGGCGAAACAGCTTGGCACCCAACTCAACATCCACGCGATTGGTGGTGTGGCTAAACAGGTAGTGCCGCATAGCACCCAAAATCACCTCGAACACGCCCACCCCAAGCAGGGCAATCACCATCACGTCCAGCGTGGTCATGGACCGGTGAGTCAACACCTTGTCAATCACGACCTGAAATATCAAGGGCGTGATGAGCGCAAATATCTGGACGAAAAACGAGGCCAGCAATATCTCGCTCAGTACCCGCTTGTATTGGCTCAATGAAGTCCAGAACCAGCCCACACCAAAACCTGCGCGCGGCATATCGTCGCCGCCAGCCAGCCCTGCCGCCTGCATACGCGCTGTCACCCATTCAATTTGTGTAGCAGGTGCTATTCGCGAGTCAAACTGCTGCCAAGTCAGGTGCTCTGCTTGTGCGCTGGCCGTAACCTGGGCCACCACGCCCTGCTTGTCGGCATGGCCAATCAGCAGCCACTGCCCTGTTGGGCCACGAGCCATGGCGGGCAGCGGCCCGCGTATCCATTGATCCGGCGGTGTGTGGTGGTACTTCACATCCAGGTTCAGGCTTTGCAGGGCCTGCACCAACTGGGCACTGCTGACGCCTGTAGCTGCCCATGCATGGTGCTGGGCCAGTCGCGCCACGTCGGCACTGGTACCCAGCAAATGTAAAAACGATGCCATCAGGCCGTGTAAATCGTTGTCAGAATGTGCAGCTGTTGCGACGCCATCTACAAGGGTCGCACCAGGCTCAAGCAATTGAGCGCCAATTGGGTGGGTGAGGGTTTGCATGATTTTCAATGAACTGAAGTTGCGCCAACCTGGCCTGAGGGTGCCGGCAACCATGCCGAATAATTACCACCACTGAGCTGCAAGCCAAGCTTGGATAGAAACCGTCCGGTGCGCTGCATTTGCACACCACTGGCCACGCCAATGTAGAGTTCGGTCGCAGTTCGCGCATGCGCCCACGCTCGAAAAGCCATCACCATCTTGATAGCCGCCAACCCACCGCGATGCCGGGGGTCTACCAGCAAGAAAATCGACGACGCAACCCGTTCACGGCAGAAGAAATACTCATCTACGCTGCCAATCATCAAGCCATGCACCGCGCCAGAAGTATGCTTTGCAGCTACAAAAAATGTAGTGCTTAAAGGCTGCTCGATCATGCGCCTAAATCGCTGCGACACACGTTCTGCGTCATAGGGCAAGCGCGAAAAACGGCTTTCGAGATGACAGCTTCGGCCCACTTCGACCAAAGCCAGAACGTCACCCAAAACTGGCGGCGAGATATTCATGTTTTCGTTCCTGATTGACTCATCATCAAGTCAACTCTTGTGGCAAATTGATTTTTACGTTGTTTCGACGCTGGCGTTAGTTGGAATTCAGTGGGTATCCTCTGAGTAAGGTGAGTGGGTTTTCAAGCAGTTTGCAACTGCGCGGCTTGGCCTGTTTGCTGCCAATCGGTTTGTGTCGCCAGCAGCGCGTGCTGCGGCTCGAGCGCATCGCTCATCGGCACCACAACCAGCGGTTCAATGTCTTGCGCAGCAGTCACGGTGCTGATCATTTGCACCATCAGCAAAGCGGCGTGTTCGGGCGTCAGGCGGGGCTGCACAGCAGGCGGCGCAGCAGCATGCACGGTTGCCGCCACAGGCAAGGCCACATCACCCACCGCGCCGGTCGTTCCATCGGCCCAGGTAAAGCGCGCCTGGCCAAACTCGACGACGCCGTCAACCTCGCGACGCTGATGGTCGCTGATCAGTGAAATTTGCGTGATGCCGACCTCGTCCAGCGTGTGCACCTCTGATGCCATGCTCAGGCCGTTGCCATCGGCGTCTTGCCAGACTGCAAATTCACGCCAACGGGTGTCCAGCCGGCTGAGCAAGCCATCGCCGTTGCTGTCAAATGCCGCCAGGCCTTCCAGGTCCGTGCGTGCGCCCGGCAAGTAGCCGGTAAACGATATTTCATCAAAGCGGTCAATGACTTTGTCGCCGCCTTTGTCGAGCACCAGCAACGCATCACCAGCGGACACCCAAGCCAGGTGTTCGCGCCAGCCATCGTTGTTCACGTCAAAGTAAGCCTGCGAATCGTCCAGACCGATGTAGTGCAAGCCGTTACCATCCAGGTCCAGCGTGACAGGTTTTTTGCCGCCGCCGCCAGCTGCAGGTGACCCAGTATGCGTCACGCCAATCACCCGGTCTACAAAAGCGCCGCCACTGTCGGTCGCGCGCATGGTGAAAGAATCTCCGCCGCTGTAGCCATCACCGCGCTGGCTGTAATACTGCCAGCTGCCTGTCTCGGCCACCCAGTAAGCACCAGCCTGTGTATGGTCAATGTTTCTCGGCGCGCTATAGCTGGTGTACTGGTTTGCCCAGGCATGGCCGTGCTGTGGAGAAGCAGCGATGCCAAACGAGATGGCTGACGAATCGCCATCCACGTCATAAGCGATCAGCTTGCCATTTTGCCGATAAGGATCATCTGTGTTGGTACCACTTTCATCTCCAACAAGCGCATCTGCGTAGTCAAAAGAGACCGGGCGCACCTGGCCGTTGCGGTAAAGGCTGCCAGCCAGCTGACCTGAGTTGTACAAGGACAGCGCCAAACCGGGGTCAGTTATGCTTCTTGTGATAGGGTTGCCACTTTCATCAACACCGACTGTTTGCGTGCCATAAATCGGCCTGCCGTACCAAATGTCTTCAATTACCGGCGCATCATTGACCGACTGCAAGGTCAAGCTGGCTCGCGCCCACGTCAGCCCACCATCCCCATCGCTCACCTGATAGTTAAAGCTGGCTGTGCCGTAAAAGTCTTGGTTGCCCAAGAATCGAACCGACCCATCAGACTGCAAGCTCACCGTGCCATTCGTCGCGCCGTTCACTGCCACCACGCGCAAATCAGCCATCGCGTTGTCATCATCCCGATCATTGACCAGCAGCTGCGCCGCCGTGATGCTAAGGGGGATGTCTTCATAGCCTGTAAAACTGTCGTCAGTTGTGATGGGGCTGGTGTTGATGCGCGAAAAGTCAATCTGCGCCGTGGCCGTGCTGCTGGCCCCGTCTCGGTCAGTTACCGCGTAGTCAAAGCTGCCGCGCCCGGCATAGCCTGGGGTGGGTGTAAACCGCACACTGCCGTCTGTATTGAGTGTGGCTGTGCCGTGCTGCACATTGGTGATGCTGCTGATGCGTAAATTGCCCGGCGTCTCCACATCCGTGTCATTGGCCAGCAGCGCAGCCTGGGTCAAGGTGTAGCCAACATCCTTCTTGCCAAACACCAGCTCCCCATTAGCCACAGGGGCATCGTTGATGGGGTTGAAGCTCAGGCTCACGCTAGCTTGGCTTGTACCCCCCACCCCGTCACTGACGGTATAGCGAAAGCTGGCCTGACCATTGAAGTTAAGCGTCGGCGTAAACACAATCTGGCCATTGCTGATGCTGACGCTGCCGTTGGCCGCGCTGGCTGGGTCTATGGTGGCGGCGATGATCGTCAAATCGCTGTGGGCGTTGTCGACATCGGTGTCATTGGCCAGCAGGCTGGCAATGCTGAACCTGGCCTGGGTGTCTTCGTCCAGCGTCAAGCTTTCGCCCACCACGCGGGGTGCGTCATTGACGGGGGTGATGTCTAACGTGGCTGTGCCGATACTGAAACTGTTGAGCCCAGTTGTTCGATCACTGACGGTGTAAGTGAACTGGGCCGGGCCAAAGTAATCTGCATCGGGAGCAAAGCGTATCGAGCCATCGAGGTTCAGACTGATCGTGCCGTGGGTCGCGTTGCCAACTGCAATGATGCGCAAGTCACTGTTCGGGTTGTCTACATCGCTGTCATTGGCCAGCAGGCTTGCTTGGCTGATGGTTTGTATGTTGTCTTCGGCAAAGGTAATGGTTTCACCCAGCACCTTCGGGGCATCGTTGACGGGTGCCAGGTTGACCACCACATGGCCTTGCACCAGCCCACCCACCCCATCATTGACGGTGTAGCTAAAGCCTGCCGCACCAAAGTAGTCTTGCTCAGGGGTGAACTGCAAGTGACCGTTGGGCAAGCGTGTGATCGTGCCGTGCTGGGCATTGCTGACTGCGCTGATGCTGAGGGTTTGACCATTGGTGGCCGTATCCACATCGGCGTCATTGGCCAGCAGCAAGGCGGGGTTGATGTCGAGAACGATGTCTTCATCGCTGCTGATGCTTTCACCAGTGACCACAGGCAGGTCATTGACGGGCAAGATGGTCAGGCGCATCGTGGCTTGGGTCTCGTAGCCGTCGCCGCCATTGCCTGCGCTGATTAACTGAGCAGCCGTTCTGTCGCCTACCCAGTAGCTGAACTGGGCCGGGCCGTTGTAGTTGGCATCTGGCGTAAAGCTAACAGTGCCGTCTGCTGCCAGAAACACCTGCCCATGCTGGGCGCTGCCCACACGGGTGATGGTCAAAACATCGCCATCGACTGCCGTGTCTACATCACTGTCATTGGCCAGCAAGCTGGCTGCGGTGAATTTCAGGGTGTTGTCTTCATCGCCGGTGGCGGTTTCATCTTGCGTGACGGGGGCATCATTGACGGCTGCAATCGTGATGCTGGCCGTGGCGGTGCTGCTGGCCCCGTGTGGGTCAGACACGGTGTAGTCAAAACTGGCCGGGCCGTGGTAGTTGGCGTGGGGGGTGAAGATGACGCGTTGGCCGCCTGGGATGGGGTTGCCCTGTGCATCAGTCTGCGTGACCAGGGCGACGGTGCCGTGGCTTGCGTTGGCGACTTGGGCCAGCGTCAAGCTCAAGGTCAAGCTGCTTTGCGGGTCATCGACATCCCTGTCATTGGCCAGCAAGCTGGCGGGGTTGATGCTGAGCTGCGTGTCTTCCAGTGTTTGGGTACTCTCACCCAACGCTACCGGAGCGTCGTTGACAGGGTTGATGGTTAGGGTGACTGTTGCGTTGCTTATTCCATTCGCCAAGCCCGTACCGTCGCTGACGCGGTAGTTAAAGCTGGCCGGGCCAAAGTAGTCCACATCGGGGGTAAAGAAGACACGCCCATCTGCACCGATACCGGCGATGCCGTGGGTAGCGCCAAACACGGCGCTGATGCTGAGCACTTGCCCGTCTGTCACCGTATCCACATCACTGTCATTGGCCAGCAAACTGGCAGGGCTGAAGTACAGGGTGTTGTCTTCATCGCCGGTGGCGGTTTCGCCCACAGCTACCGGGGCATCATTGACGGCTGCAATGTCCAAAGTGGTGCTGGCTTGGCTGGACAGGCCGTACTGGTCTGTGACGGTGTAGCCAAAGCTGGCCGGGCCGTGGTAGTTGGCATCTGGCTTAAACACCACTTCAGCCAACCCATCGGCACCTGTTTGCAGCGACACGCTGCCGTGTGTGGGGGCGTAAACGGCTGTGATGCTTAAAGCAGGCTCGCCCAATCTGCTGGGGGCGTTGTCTGTGCTGTCATTGGCCAGCAGTACGGATTGGGCAAAGCGCAGTGGGGTGTCTTCATCGCCTGCTGCGGTTTCGCCCACGGCGCGGGGGTAGGCGAACAGGATGCCGGCTGAATTGGTGAAGGTGGTAAGGCTGGTAAGGGTACTGGCTTGGCTCGAACTGTCGTTGCTGTTGTCGTTGTTGTTGTCGTTGTTGTCGTTATTGTTGTCTGACCGTGCCTGGCTACTGAGGATATTGCTTGATGAATTGGTTGAGCGGTTTGAAACGCTCTGAGTTGCTATTGAATTCGTAGCTGCTTGGCCTCTATTTTGTTGGGCTAGCTGCTCTTTTGGTGCCTCAAACTGGCCTTGAACAGGGGTGTCTAGCCGGTTTGGCGTGCTGCTTGAATTGCTTGAGTTGCTGGCGTTGGCGTTTGTGTTGGTGTTCAAGCCGCCTACGGGGTCCCGGCTCAAACCCGCGATGACAGAACTTTCAAACACCGGGCTGTCATTGATCGGCCTGGCGTTGCTGCCCGAATCGTCATGGCGGGCTTGTGGCCCCATCGATGACGCCGTACCCGCAGCGTTCGCGCTGGCCGCATGGCTCACCGTCGGCCACTGCACAGCCGCCGCGCCCACGGCAATTGCGGCTAACGGCAGGGCACCCCCGGCCGCATCCACCAGGCTGCTGCCTGCGCTGCGAATCATCGCCTCTGTAGCCTGGCGCTGCTCTTGCGCTGCGCTCAGGCTGCCCAGCGGTACAAAGGCCAGTGCATTGCTGCGGATCTGTGCGGCTTGGGTGGTTTGTGTGGTTTGTCCGGTCTGTGTGTTCCCAGCTTGGCCGTTTTGTAATCTGGCATCGCCTGCATTGACCGTGGTGCTGCTTTGCGTGCTCTGGTTGTTGATCGTTTTGCTGGTGGTGGTGCTTACTCGGGCATCGCCTGCATCGACTGTCGATTGGCTTTGCCCCGGTGTTGCAGACGCTACCACCCCACCACGGATATGCGCGGCCTGGCCATCAAACTGGCGGGTGTTGACGGCGTGCAGGGTTTGCACGGGGGCGGCCAGGGTGCCATCTGCGTTTCTTTGCTCGTCTTGCTGCAGCACGCCGCCTTGCACGTTCTGGTACTGGGTGCCCAGAATGTTGGCGGTTAATGTTTGAACGGTGAGCTGCGTTGTGCTGCCGTCTGCCTTGATGATGTGCGGTGGGTTGCTGGTGAAGTCTATGGCGATGATGCCTGCCTGGGCCAAGGTTTGGGTTTCGCTTGCTGCGGCGTTTGTGGTGTTGGTGGCGCTGGTGGCGCTGGTGGCGCTGGTGGTGTTGGTGCTGTTCCCATCGCTGTTGATATCGATCCACAAACGCAGGGCGCTAAAGGCGGGGTCACTGGCGGTGATTTTGCCGTCATGTGTGGCGTCCAGCCAGCTCAGGGCGTTCAGGCCTGCTCCGCTGAGTTGGATCAGCTCGCCTGCGTCGATGCGGCCGTTGCCGTTGGCGTCGATGGCCAGCATGGCCTGGTTGTTGGCTAGCCATTGGCTTTGTTCCAGGTAACCATCCCCGTCTATATCTGTCAGGGTGGTTTGTAAGGCTGGCTCTGTTGGTAACGTTTGGGGCAGTGCCAGGGTAATGGCCTGTAGGGCCTGGTGGATGCCGTCTCCTGTGCCCTGGGGCAGGCCTTGGTCTGCTTTGGGTAACTGGATGCCTTGGCCTTGCTGCCAGTGGGCCAGTGTGGTTGCTACTTGCCAGGCGGGGGCGATAGCGCCTTTGGCATGGGCCATGAAGTCGCCGGCCAGTGTTTCGCCTGTGCCGTCGCCCCGGCTGCCTGCGCCGTCGTAGTACCTGGTTTGTAGCTGGCCTTGCTCGTCTGTCCAGCGCAGCACCATGAA
>JBKCGU010000032.1:0-3863 GCA_046303055.1 Polaromonas sp. | reverse complement strand
CCGGCGGCGCAGGAGATCAGATCCCGCCCGCCTTGATTGCCGAAGCCCACCCACGCGAGATTGAGCTTCGCGTTGGCTCCGGCCGCCGGCTGGGCCAAGATCAGGGGCGCGGCGAAGGGCACTGCCAGGGCGGCTGCACTTTGCTTGATGAAGGTGCGTCTGGATGTGGTGTTAATGCAGGGCGATTGGCTGGCTAGGGGCATTGGAGGGGGGCTGTTTGCGTGAGGAGCTGGAGGGCTTCGGCGCGATGCTCGATGTAGTGGTCGAACGCGGCGTTGAGTGAACTGAACTTTTCTTGTGGTATGAGCGCGAGGATGGCTCCTCGTAAAAGTGCCAGGTTTTTGGCTCCTTTGGGTTTGCGCCGCACACTTCGGTCCTCGCGCCAGCGGGTGGCGTCACGCCGCCAGTGGTTTTTGTTTTCCACTGACCAGTGTTCGCGACCGATCTTGGCCAACCGGACTAACGTTGCCGCGCATTCCTCAATGCTGAGGATGAAGTGTCGGGTTTCTTGCTTGGGCTCGCCCCCACACTTTTGCTGATAGTAACGGGTGATGCTGGCGACTTGCCGAGCTCCGGGGAAGAGGCTGGTGTCGAGATCGAAGGCGGCGACGCGTAATTCGCGATATTCGATGCGCCCGTGGGCGCACTCGGTGTCTGAGGTCCAGGCGGCGGGAAGGTGGTCGAGCTTTTGTTGGGCCTGCGCGTAGAGGGTGGGCTGGTTGTCTTTGAGGGCGAGATAGTAGTCGGCCCCGGCGGCGGTGATGATCAGAGCCGTTTTTTTTGGGTGTCGAGGGCGTCGCCGGTGACCACGGCGTTGGCGAGAAGGGGGGCGGCTTGCTTGAGAAGTATCTGGCTAACGGGGAGTTCGCAGTCGTTCTTTTCCCCGCTGTAGGTGCGCATGGCTAACGGAACTCCGTTGTGATGGTGGCAGAGGGTGACGATGGCTCCGAGCTTGCCTTTTCCGCCGAGATCTTTGCCGTCGATGGCGAGGGTCTTGGGGAGCAAGTCACTGTTAGAGAGGAGCCATTGGTTGATGGCATGGGCCAGTGAGTTGGGATTGACCTGGTTGATGATGTCGTTGAGGGCGTCGTAGCCGGGGAGCTTGAGCAAGCCGCTTTTCGGGTCGCGGCGGGTGAGGCCGATGGCGGCGCGCTGGTGCTGATTGAGCGGACCGCATTTTGCCCACATGGCTTTGACGTCGGGGGCTCCGCAGAGCAGGCCGTAGGTGATCATGCCTAACAATGCACTGAGTGGGTGGCGGCGGTTGCAGGGGTTGCGCGGGTCGTCCACTTGTTTGAAGGCGTCTTTGAGGCTGCGCAGGGTTTTGCAATTCAGGGCGCTGCGGGCTCCACAGGTGGTTTCGGCGATACCTTTGCGGTGCTCTTCGGGAAGTGTGCAGGGTTGGCCGAGAAGCTGTTGGGCGTTCTTCTGGAGGGGGCGTATCCAGAGTTGTTTGGGGCTTTGGAGGTCTTGATAGAAGTCGGCGCGGTGGCGCTTGAAGCCTTTGGTGAAGCCGAGCGCGGTCCAGTTGGTGACTTTGTAGAGCGTGCCTTGGTGGATGGCGGGGTCGTGGAAACTCTCTGCTAACAGAGGTCGATAACCGTATTTTTCCTGCCACGCGTCGGGAAGCTGACGCAGGGCGAGGCCGAGGCATTGGCTGGCAAGATTGGGACGGCGGGCTTCCTGCGGAACGACGAAGCGGCGGAGTTGGACGACGAGTTTGAGGCGGTTGGCGCAGGTGACGGCATCCCAGCCAATCCAAGTATCGCGGTCCTTGAGTCGCTTGGCGGCACCGGCCCAACACAAGACGGCGACGAGGTTTTCGCTGCTGTCTTCCGGGTCGTGTTCGTAAACTCCCTGCCAGATGACATGCCCGGCGGGGCGGCCGGCTTTGAGGTAGTGCTCGGCATCCAGGACGGCGCGGAGCTGGCTGATTTCAAACGGTTCGGTGGCGGGGCGAATCTGAAGGGCAGAATCGATCTGAAAACCCGATGCGAAGGTTGTCGTGGAAGTCATAACAGCCCTACCATGCAAATCTGAGGCACTCTGTCTAGCGAAAAAGCTACAATCTAGATCTGGCAGCGATTATGACCCCGCCTGCCAATCGCCCTGGCGGACACTCCTGTCTGCCAGGCCAATGAAACGAGCCAAGGAAAGCGCATCATGCCCGACCTCACTCATTCCATGTTGCGGGCTGAGCAAA
Source organism: Polaromonas sp. (assembly GCA_046303055.1). Classification (GTDB taxonomy): domain Bacteria; phylum Pseudomonadota; class Gammaproteobacteria; order Burkholderiales; family Burkholderiaceae_C; genus Polaromonas. Next base: position 1,660 of record JBKCGU010000032.1, on the reverse strand, counting down.
AGTGGACGGAATTAAATTGAGCAAAAGTGGATTGCTTCATCGACCGGACGATTGCTCTGGCATCCTCGCGTCTGATGTTTCTCGTTCGGCTCACCGCCGGAAAGGATAGGGCTCTGCTGGAGAGCAACCCGAGTAGTCCGGAAGGTGCGATAGGCTCCCAAGAAGGGAACCGCGCTCCGGGGAGAGGACGCTTTCCCTGGAGCCATTCGCCCCAATTCGATAAACTCCGGGGTTTGGGGCAGCCTGTCCTCCGTAGCCTTGGCGAAGGAGGGAGCTCCATAAGCGCTGGTTCGCGAGTGGCACCCGTGCCTTCAATGACCGGATGAAAACAAACAGCTTTTCCATCGCCTGCCTCTCGAAGTCGTAGAGGCAACCCTCGCCGCGTTCAACGACGGTCACCTGTCACCGGATGATGCATCTGCCCGGCTCGGAATCGGTCGATCACGCCTCTATACCCTGAGAACCCTCTGGTTGGCCGGAGGCCGCCGTCTCCCGCTAGGCACCTCCGGAGGCGACCACACCGCTGTTTGGCCAGATGAAACTGAGTCCTTCCTGCGCACTACACTCGCCACTGGCGCTACCCCCAACTTCAGTTTCCTAGCCGACGAACTTTTCCGCCGATTCGCCTTCAAACGCTCCGTCTCCAATGTCCGCAGCTATGTCCTCAAGCACCTGTCCGAGTTGTTGCACCAACCCCTCAAACGCGGCCCCAAACCGCGCCGCAGATGGCAACGCAAGGGCTATGGCGATCTTCTCCAACACGACAGCTCTCCACACCAATGGTGGCCCGGAGAAAAACTCCAGATCCTCGCCCTGACCATCGATGACGCCACCCGTTTCATTGTCAGAGCAGCCTTCATCGAGGCCGAAACCACCTTCGCCCACCTCGCCCATGTTAGGGAAATTTTCCTCACCCACGGCCTCCCTAACGACTTCTACACCGATGGTTTGAGCCTCTTCGGGCACGAGTCCCGCAAAGCCGGCGACACCGACACCCTCTCCCAATTTCAACGCGCCCTAGGCTGCCTCGGCGTCAGCCACCTGGTTGCCAAAGATCCCCAATCGAAGGGCAAGGTCGAGCGCCAGTTCGGGTTCTGGCAGAAACGTCTTCCCGCCCTCTTTGCCGTGGAGTCGGTGAGTAACAGGACTCAAGCAAACGAGCTGCTTGCGACCCAAATCGCCTGGCATCACCAAAACCACAAGTCACGCACCACCGGTCTAACACCCAACCAAGCGGTTGAAAAAAGCATCACCGAAGGAAGCGCTTGCTGGCGCCCGGCACCGCCACCGGAACTCCTCGATCTACATCTCGCGACCCACCATACCCGGGTTATTCAGAAAGCCGGAGAGATCAGCTTCCTGGGACGTCGCTGGCAGATCACCCCCGGCGAAACCAAGCAGGTGACCATCGTCCAACGGCCGGGCAGCTTCCGAGTCATCTCCCGCCCGCCGACTCCCCAAGAACCGCAGTGGCCCGACATCCTCGCAGAATACCGTCTTTAAGCAGCCTGAAAAATCAGGAATTCCTGTCCACTTTTGCTCAGACAATGAAATCCACTTTTGCTCAGTCGCCGACAGCCATTTGTTGCCGGATTGCAAACTAACGGCAGTCGATATCGACTCTGAAATCATCGACGTGGCCCGTGAGCACATGGCCTTG
>JBKCGU010000031.1:0-5055 GCA_046303055.1 Polaromonas sp. | reverse complement strand
AGATTCATTTCGTCGAGAAATTCGCGCTTGCGCGTTCTCTTGCTAATCAACTCGAATCCGTTGGTGGCGAAGCTTTTTTGTTTCATCGGCAATTAACGTTTGTGCAGGTCAGAAGGCTGACTTATGCAGACCTTTCTTAGTAAATGCATTTACCAAAAAAAGTATAGGTCCAAGCAATGACCTCGCCGCATAGGGCAAACCCCAAAAAAGGTCTTCGAGATTTCCAGCCAGCTGGCGCTGGCGCAATGGCCCCGCAGCTGACTGTTGCCCTGCAAGGCTGTAGAGCAATGGGGTCGGCCCTGTGAGCTGCTGCACGAGACCGACGGACCCGCAGGCAACACACTCTACGCGAACAGTGCATTGCGTTTGCTATCCGCCACACCTGGGAGCAAAATGGCGAAACGATGAGACAAACGCTGGTTTTCGCCACCCTGGGTCCGGAAGAAACTAACCACGCCTATGTCACCAGGCGCTATACGGCCTGTCACGGTCTGAATGCCCGAATTGAGCTCGTTGCAGATTTTGAGATCGGGCTAGACGCTATGCTTGACGGCCGCGTCGACTATCTGGTGCAGTGTGCCGCCCATCCGGCTGTCTCCAGGACGGTAGCGCGGAACTACCGCCAAGTGTTCTTAATCGACGCCTTTGTCGCGGCTAGCCAGCCGATGGCGCTGCTGGTTCGGTCCGACGTGCAAAACCCGCGAACATTGGCCTTGCAACCCGCGACGCGGGGATACGTCGATGCGTCGCGCTGGGCGGCGGTGTTGGAGTACCGAACGGTCATTGAGGTGGGTGAGGCGCTGTTGTCTGGTCTAGCAGATGGCGGCGTCACCCTGCTCTCATTTGCGCAGAAGTTCCCGCAGAGCCTGCACATCGATCAATACATCGGGGCCATGACCGACGGGTGGTTGGTATATGGCAAGACGCCCTTGACGCAGGACGATCTGCAATGCTGGCGAGATGGTCCTGCAGCTCGGCTCTATCAGGCTGCCAGGCCTTGACTTTCGAGTCGTGCCAAAGTTCCGGTCATGCGCTTCAGCCGAGCGCTGAGGCGGGGTCGTTGCTTGGCGAGTAGCCCAACTGCCGAGAGGCTTCGGCAGCGCACCTACAAAGAGCGCGACAGAGGGTTCCGTCTGGGCCGATGTCGAAGATGCCTCGGTAGCCCAGGGAGGCGATGACTAGGGCAAGTTGTCGGTTGTGGTCAAAAACCGGTACCGCTGCTGCGCACACTCCGGGTATCAGCCTGCCGTCGACCGTGGCGAGCCCAGTTGCCCTGACCTGGGCAATCAGGGCATGGGATTGCGTACGCGTCAAAGGCTCCCGACCACTGCGTCGGCTCTCTGCAAGCTCTCGGTCAATCCATGGCTTGTTGGCCGCCTCCGGCCGAAAGGCGGCGAACACCAGGCCCGTTGCAGTCGAGAGTAAGGGCAGCACCGAGCCCACTCGCAGGTTCACGCTGATCATCTGGCTCGACTCTTCCCATCGGATGACGGTGGGGCCATGGTTGCCCCAGATTGCCAGCGTTATGGGCTGGCCCGTTTCGTCGGCTAGGGGTCGAAGCAGCGGCGTGGCCACTCGCACCGGGTCCAGTGCCGACATCCGATGCAGGCCCAAGGTGAGCGCCAGGGGACCTAGTCTGTAGCGCGCCGTGTCAGGATCCTGCTCCACCATGCCAGTCGTGCAAAAGCTGGCCAGATAACGGTGCAGCAGGCTGGCAGACAGTCCTGTGCTGACGGCAAGCTCACGCAAAGCAAGTGCCCCATCGTGCTCCGCGATGCTCCGAAGCACCATCACTCCGACGTCTATCGCCCGGATGCCCTTGGGCGCGCGGGCCGCGCGCGTGCGTATCACTGAAGTCGTCATTGCGGTCGATGATATCGCAGCGGCGCAGGCCCTTTCAATACGTCGCCCGGCCACCCGAGAGGTCGAAGACCGCGCCCGTCGAAAAAGAGCAGTCCGACGAGGCGAGCCAGGCCACCATGGCTGCCACCTCGTCGGCTTCGCCAAAGCGACCCAGCGGAATCTTTGCAAGGACGGCTTGTATATGCTCTGCCGGGATGGTGTCGAAGAAGGGCGTGCGAATGGCCGCAGGGGCGATCGCATTAACCAGCACCCCCTCGCGGGCGAGTTCTTTGCCAAGACTCTTGGTCAGCGCCACCACGCCTGCCTTGGCCGCGCTGTAGGCCGCCGCATTGGCATTGCCCTCTTTGGCAGCTACCGATGCGACGTTGATGATCCTGCCGCTGCGCCGCGACAGCATCGACGGCAAGAGTGCCTGCGTGCAGATCAGCGTCGCATCTAGGTTCACGGCCATGACTGCGCGCCACTCGTCCAGGCTGTACTCGGCCACCGGTTTGGTCGGGCCGGCGTTGCCGGCGTTGTTCACGAGGATGTCGACGTGTCCGAAGGCTTCCAGCGTCGAGCGGGAGGCGGCACGCACCTGCGCCTCGTCGGTGACGTCCACCACATACCTCGGCTGCCCAACCAAAAGCTCGGACACCCGGTCGAGCGCCTGCTTCTCACGGTCCCACAGCGCAACGGTGGCACCCGAGGCCACGAAGCGCAGCGCGATGGCCTGGCCGATTCCGCCGGCCGCGCCCGTTACCACGGCGCGGCATCCCTTCAGGTCAATCTGGTTCATAGTGGTACCACTCCCCCTTCAGAGTCGCATCACGAACGGCGAGGGGTATTCGTCGTTCATGTCGATCCACACGCTCTTGACCTGCAGGTATTGCTTGATCGACTCGGCTCCGTTTTCCCTGCCCAGGCCCGAGTTCTTGTAGCCCCCAAAGGGAGACATCGGTGCAGATGTCCGGTACGTGTTGACCCAGACCGACCCAGCTTCGAGGGCGGCAGCCATCCGGTGCGCGCGCTTTAGGTCACGCGTCCATACGCCTGCGGCTAGGCCATATTGGGTGTCGTTGGCCAGCGCGACGGCCTCTTCGTCGCTGTCGAAGGGAATCACGGCCAGCACCGGACCGAAGACCTCCTCCTGGGCGATGCGGGCCGAAGGATGGACGCCAGCGAGCACCGTGGGCTCGACGAACCAACCCGCACCGCACTCGGGCCGTGCCGCACGATGCCCCCCCAGCAGCACCTCTGCGCCATCTGCGCGGGCGCCCTCGATGTGGCCCAGGATCCTGTCGAGTTGCGCCAATGTCGTGACCGGCCCCACCTGCGTATCTGAGTGCATGGGATCGCCCATGCGCGCTGTCCTGGCCATCTCGATCACGCCTTCGACGAAGCGTGTGAGGATGCGCCGCTCGACCAGGAGACGCGAGCCTGCCACGCAGGTCTGGCCGGACGCTGCGAAGATCCCGCCCACGACACCCTTGACCGCATTGTCGAGATCGGCATCCGCGAACACGATGTTCGCGCTCTTGCCGCCGAGCTCCAGCGTCACGGGCACGAGCCTGTGGCCGGCCGCCTTAGCAATCGCGCGACCGGCTGCCTCTCCTCCCGTGAAGGCCACCCGGCGTACCAGGGGGTGCTCCACGAGCGCCGACCCCACCTTCGGCCCCAGGCCCGTGACGACGTTGACGACTCCCGGTGGCACGCCCGCCCGGGACAGCAATTGCGCAAAAAGGTGGATCGATGTCGAGGTGAACTCGGAAGGCTTGACCACCACCGTGTTTCCAGCCGCCAGGGCCGGGGCGATCTTCCATGCAGCCAGCAGGAGCGGCGAGTTCCAGGGAACGATGGCCGCGATCACCCCGAGAGGCTCGTAGCGCGTGAAGTTGAAGGTGGCGGGCTTGTCGATGGGTATGACCTGCCCTTCGACCTTGTCGGCCAGACCGCCAAAGTAGCGGAGCCACTGCGGAAGGTAACGCATCTGGGCTCGCATCTCGGAGATGAGCTTGCCGTTGTCCCGTGTCTCCGCCAGAGCGAGCTCTTCCGCATGACTGGCCAACACGTCGGCCACGCCCACGAGCAGTGCCCCGCGCTGGCTTGCCGTCATGCCGGCCCAGCCAGGGCTCCTGAAGGCGCGATGAGCGCTTTGCACGGCCCTATCTACGTCGCTCGCATCACCGGCGGCCACCTGTGCCCAGGCCTCGCCACGGTAAGGGTCGAAACTTTCGAACCACCCCCCGGACGCAGACTCGGCGGAGTGGCCGTCGATCCAGTGGCCAAAGCGTGGCAGATCGGAAGGGTTCATCGTCATACGACCTTTGCGGCTAAGTGAGAAGGTGAAACGCGCCCTTGCAGGTAGCTGGCGACTATAGCCTGCAGCGTCGCATCGCGCTGTGACGCCGCCCAGGCCGCGTGAATTGACTCGACTCGCTGCGGCCAGCCCTGCAAGAGTGCCTCGACCTGCTCATCGACGACGGCCTGCACCGAGTCCAGCCCAACCGTCACGCCCAGGGAGCGAAGTGCCTGCACAACCTGCTCCGCGTCGACCGCCAGCGCGGGCAGGTGAAGCAGTGTGGAGGGCAGTTGATCCGCTCCGGCAAACACCAGATCGGTCAGTGCGCGCGCTGCAGCGTGTACCGATGCACATGGGATGCGTCTGTTCAGTGGCAACGGACAGGTGAAGGGCCGGCCAGCGCTGAGCGCGCACACCATATCGCTCAGAAACCCCGCTGACGTGCGCCCCTCCCGACCGGGCCTGACAAGCAGCACGGGCAGCCGCAGGCTTACACCTTCGACGAACCCGCGACGCGAGCACTCGGCCACGTGCTGCTCGACGATGACCTTCGTGAAGCCGTAGGTCGACCGCGCCGCCGCCGCGTTCGTCTCGTCCACCGTCTGCGCGCCGCATGCGACAGCCGCCACTGAGCTTGCGAAGACGAATCGCAGGGGCCTGCCGCGCGCGTGCCCGGCCGTCCCGGCCAATCTCAAGAGGTCCACGGTGGCGTCAATGTTGAGGGCGCAGGCCGCTGCAAAATCGTTCTCGCAAGCCACTGTCGTGTGTGCAGCCAAATGCACGATGGCATCGAGCCGATCCCAGGGCAACGCGAGCCGCTGTCCGGGGTCCAGCAGATCCACGGTCAGCGTTTCGATTGGGTCATGACCGGGTACGCAGTCGGCACCGATGACCCGGATCGCGCCCGGGTT
>JBKCGU010000030.1:0-21523 GCA_046303055.1 Polaromonas sp. | reverse complement strand
AAAGTGCTTAAAATTTAAGCGCTAAGCGAGTTTGGGTGTTTGCTGATTTTTAATTCTGCAAGTCCCTCATTTGTAGAAATAAAAAACAAAAGACTATAAATGCAACAAAGTGGCGCTAATCCCACACTCTTTCGCAACACTGTTGCAATTGTACTGAGCAAACAGCCGTTGTTTACATCTTTTAATGACTTCTGCCTGTTTGCGCGAGTCTGCCGCCATCATTTTGACAATTTTCGCAGGCCTGGCACTCATGGTGTCAAAGCCAAAACTGGTAAAGCGCTCCCGAATGGCCGGGTCTTGCAGGACTTTCGTCATGTCGTCGTTGACGCGGCTGACGATGGCTGCCGGAGTCCCGCGTGCGGCCATCATGGCCAACCGGCCACCGACTTCCAGACCGGGAGGGCCGCCCGCCTCGGCCATCGTGGGTATGCTTGCATAACCGGGAATCCTCTTGGGCCCGGCAACCGCGATGAATTTGAGTTTGCCGGCCTTGTACATCGCGCCGGCTGGTTTCCTTGAAGGGGATGTGGCGCATCTGTGTGCCGGTTGCACCCTCCAGCAAAGCTGCACCTCGGTGGTCTGGACTGCCGACATTCCATGAGCCGTAGGTCAGCTCGCCGTTTTTTGCTTTTGAGGCCGCGATCAGGTCCGTCATATTGTTCCCTTTGGAGGTGCTTGGCACAGCTACAAAAAAGAACTGCCTGTATTGCACGGCCACGGGGTCAAAGTTTTTTACAGCGTCATAGGGCTGCTGTCTGGCGGGAACGGGGTGATGATTTTCACTGGCCGCAAAGGAAAGACCTGTGCAACTGCACTGCTGGCAAGTACTGCAATCGCAAGTGCTGCAAAGACCGACTGCAAGGTTTCAAAGTACTTCATGGTTTCCTTTTGGCTACGGATTGAAAGTTTTGGTCATTAAATCGTAGTCGTGAAAAACTTGCAATCGGGCGAGTGCCATGGTGGTGGTAAACGCCTTCACCTTTTTTGGAAAAATGTTTTTTTACAGTTGGACATGTTGAGGCTGTTTCGAGTGCAAGCCCGATCTTGATTTGATAAGTACACTTAGCTGACACCATGATGGAATTGGAGATATCGCTTGCAGATTTGCCGATTTGACGATAGCCGACTGGACCTTGTTGAAGGCGATGTGTTGCGTGACGGGATCGCCGCACTCGACGTGTTGCCAGGTTACAGCTACCCCTTGCCCCAGCTTGACCCATTGATCGCGAACCTCGATGCAGTGCTCGCGCGGATCAAAAAGCTGGCGCCTGATGCGCCTGTATTGCCTTTGCCGGTTCGCTGGTGGGCCCAAGCCACGGCGTTGCGCTGCAACACGCCGATCGCCGCAATGACCACGAGGCTCAATTGGTGGTGATTGGCAGGGCCGGTCGCAAGATCACCAGGGCCAACGCGCACCTGGTCATAGCGGGCCACAGCAGTGGTCTGGACATGAGCGCCGGTGGCCCGCAGGAGCGCAGTTTGCGCAAATCGATTGATACATACAGCGTGCTGAGGCCCTGGTTTGTCACGGCCGATGACATCACGGACCCTGTTGACCTGAGCTTTTCCCTTGCCGTCAATGGTGTGGTGAAACAGCAGGCCAACACGCGAGATCTGATTTTGAGCATCGGCGAGCTGACTGAGTTTGCCTCTTCTTTTTATAGCCTGCTGCCCGGTGACCTGATTTACACCGATACCCTGGAACGTGTGGGGCCGGTGCTGCCGGGCGCTACCATCGTGACCGATTGCGAAGGTATTGGCCGCATGCATGTTGCAGTGACGTTAGCCTGAGGCAAGGAAATCACGACGGGAGATCAAATGATGAACAGCACACAGCAACATTTTGATGCCGGGCGCAAGGTGTTCTATGACAAGATTGGCACTGCCAGCTGCACACCTTTGTGGGAAGTCCTTCACAGCCTGGTAACGCCAGTGCCCAATACGCCTTGCCTGCCTTGCTTGTGGAAATGGTCCACCGTGTGGCCCTGGTTGCAAGAAGCCGGACAGCTCATCACGGCCAAAGAAGCTGAGCGCCGTGTGCTCGTGCTGGAGAACCCGGGTTTGCGTGGCCGGACACGCATCACCCACAGCCTCTACGCGGGCTTGCAGTTGATCCTGCCCGGTGAGGTGGCTGCAGCGCACCGGCATTCCCAGTCAGCCCTGCGTTTTGTTATGCACGGAGACGGTGCTTACACTTCTGTCGATGGTGAAAAGGTGCTCATGCACCCGGGCGATTTTGTGATCACGCCGTCGTGGACTTACCATGACCATGGCAACGAGTCCAGCGAACCCATGGTGTGGCTTGACGGACTGGACATTCCCATTGTCGAACTGCTGGACGCGCAGTTTCGGCAAGAGGGTGCTGACAATACGCAGCACATTGCCAGTGCTGCCAATGTCAATCTTGCGCGGTTTGGCAACACCATGAAACCCGTGCAGTACAAGGCACGTTCCAAAACATCGCCGCTGTTCTGGTATCCGTATGACCGCACTTTTGAAGCACTGACCACCCTGAGCGCTCACGAAGACCAGCACCCTTGTTGGGGTCACAAACTTCAGTACACCAACCCGGTCACCGGGGACTGGGCCATACCTACCATGGGTGCTTTCATGCAGTTGCTGCCTGCCGGCTTCAAGGGCAAAGCCTACCGGTCAACCGACTCCACCATCTACACGGTGGTGGAGGGTAGCGGCACTTGCACCATCAATGGACAAGTCTTTGGCTTTGGCCCCAAAGACGTTTTTGTCTGCCCGTCATGGATGCCCTACGCGCTGGCGGCAGATACCCGGGCCGTGCTGTTCAGTTTTTCTGATCGCCCAGTCCAGCAAGCGCTGGACTTGTGGCGCGAATCTTTCTAGCAAACAAGCGCCAGGAGGCTTCAAAAAAACCTCAGAGCACTTCGCTGGCAAAGTCTGCCAGCCTTGAACGCTCACCTCGCGCCAATGTGATGTGTCCGCCATGCGGCCAGCCCTTGAATCGGTCAACTGCGTAGGTCATGCCCGACGAGCCTTCGGTCAAATACGGTGTGTCGATTTGCGCCAGATTGCCCATGCAAATGATTTTGGTGCCAGGCCCGGCGCGTGTGATCAGCGTTTTCATCTGCTTGGGCGTCAGGTTTTGTGCCTCATCAATGATGACGTATTTGTTTAAAAACGTCCGGCCGCGCATGAAGTTCATGCTCTTGACCTTGATCCGTGAGCGAATCAGCTCGTGGGTAGCCGCCCGGCCCCATTCACCTGAACCGTTTTCGGTCTTGCCGAGCACTTCAAGGTTGTCGTCCAGCGCGCCCATCCACGGGCCCATTTTTTCCTCTTCGGTGCCAGGCAGAAAACCGATGTCTTCGCCGACCGATACCGTGGCGCGCGTCATGATGATTTCGGTGTAGCGGCGGTCGTCAAGTACCTGTGTCAGGCCGCTGGCCAGGGCCATCAGCGTCTTGCCGCTGCCCGCCGTGCCGGCCAGCGTGACAAAGTCAACTTCCGGGTCCATAAGCAAATTCATGGCAAAGTTTTGCTCGCGGTTGCGCGTGGTCACGCCCCATACCGCGTTTTTCAGGTGGTTGAAATCCTTCAGGGTTTTCAATACCGCTGTTTTGGCACGTATTTCGGTGACACGTGCATAAAGAGGCGGCTCGCCAGGCGCTTCAAAAAACACGAATTGATTGATCAGCAGACTGGTCACGATTGGCCCGGTGATGCGGTAGAAGTTGTAGCTGCCTTGCTGCCAGCTCTCAATGGTTTTGCTCTGCCGTGTCCAGAAGTCGTTGGGCAGCGCCAGCACGCCGGAATACAGCAGATCGCCGTCTTCCAGTGTCTTGTCGTTCTGGTAATCGTCGGTGGCCAGGCCCAGCGCACGAGCCTTGACACGCATGTTGATGTCTTTGGAGACCAGCACCACCTCTCGCGGGGCATATTCTTTGCGCAGGGCCTCAACGACCCCCAGAATCTGGTTGTCCGCCTTGCCTTGCGGCAGGCTGGTGGGCAGCGAGTAGTCCAGAGCTTGGGTTTGAAACAACAGGTTGCCTTTGGCTTCGCGGTGGCCGGTCGTGTCAAGCCGCAGGCCTTTGGTGATCTCGGCGCCCTGCGCGCCTGCCAGCGCATCCAGCGAGCGGCTGGTTTGGCGAGCATTGCGGGCGACTTCGGTCATGCCCTTTTTATGACCATCCAGTTCCTCCAGAACGATCATGGGCAGGAAAATGTCGTGTTCTTCAAATCTGAACAGGCACATTGGGTCGTGCATCAGCACGTTGGTATCGAGCACAAACAGCTTGGTAGGTCCCGTGTGCTTTGGCTTTTTAACGAGTTTTCGCTGGGCAGGCGGATTGGTACGCACACCAGCGCCGTCATTGAGCTGCCTGGCCAGTTGCTGAATGCTCTCTTTTTTATAGCTTTTGGCACTCGAATTCACTGGATTTAAAGCCTTTTTTGTCTCTAAAAAAGCCTCTGGATGGGTAGTTTTAGGCGTCACCGCCGGCTTTGCACTGGTTTTCAGCGCTTTAGTGCTTTGGCGCTCGGGTGCGTCCAGACCATCCAGGGAGATTAGCGCTGCGCGCTTGGCAGGGGGTGGGGGCAAGGGCATGTGCTATGAGCTCTTTAAGATGCGTTAAAAACAAAAAAGCCGCCAAATTCAAGTGGCGGCTTTCTGGCGGCTTTCTGGCGGTTTTCGCGGGTGAAGTGATTGGCGCGATCAACAAGATGCATTCATTATGCACAAATCCTGTGACGCATCAGAAACGCTTCAGGCGGTTTTTTTCAGTGCTTTAACGGCCTTCAAAACCTCCTCCACATGGCCCACTACCTTCAGGCCGCGCCACTCTTGGGCCAGTGTGCCATCTGCTGCTATCAAAAATGTGCTGCGTTCTATGCCCTTAACTTTTTTGCCGTACATGATTTTGTTTTTGACCACACCAAACATGTGGCACATTTTTTCTTCGGTGTCGGCAATCAGCTCAAAGGGCAGTTCAAGCTTGGTTTTGAAGTCATCGTGTGACTTCATATTGTCCCGGGACACGCCAAAAACTGTGGCCCCGGCTTTGACAAAACTTTTATAGTGGTCACGAAACTGCATCGCTTCAGTAGTGCAGCCGGGGGTGTTATCTTTTGGGTAAAAGTACAAGACAACGACTTTCCCAATATGCGATGTGTTGGACATCTTCACGCCACCCGTGGCGTTCGCTTCAAATTCGGGGAGGAGCTTATTGACGACGACTGCCATACTGGTGGAACCCTGGGAGTAGTGATTGTGATGGACCTCTAGGCAAATGGGGTTGCCCCCATTTGTACAACCCTACATTTTACCCTGAAAGCCAGCCCGGTTCAGTTGCCTGTTTCGATCAGCAATGCTGCAATCACCTGACGCCCTTCACCTGCCAGAACGTTGTACGTGCGGCATGCGGCCAGTGTGTCCATGGTTTCTATGCCAATGCGGCTTTTCATGAGCGCTTGCATAAAGGCCGCAGGCGCAAACCGAAGGCGTGTGCCGCTGCCAAAAATCACAAGTTCGGGCTTGGTTTGAGCCAACAGAGAAAAGTGGTTCTCAGTCAGGTCTTCAAAGCGGGTGCAGCCCCAATCAAACTTTTCACCGCGCGAGCCGATCACGATGCTGCGTTCGATTTTTTCAGCCACGCCGTTGCTGCCCAAACCGACCCAGCCGGGCCCGTAGCCCAGAATGGATTGAACATCTAGTCTGTCAGGTTGAAGCTTCATGGATAGCAAGTTTATGGCAGATGCTGCGAGCCAACAATTGTGTGGTCAAATTATGAGTTACGTTTTAAGGAATTCTCCAATGAAACCTGTCACCAAATCTGCCAAGCTGGCCAACGTGCTTTACGACATTCGTGGGCCCATCATGGACGCGGCACGCCAGATGGAAGACGAAGGCCAAAAGATCATCAAGCTCAATCTTGGTAACCTGGCGGTGTTTGGATTTGATGCGCCTGAAGAGATTCAGCAGGACATGATTCGCAACCTGCCGAACTCGGCAGGGTACTCTGACAGCAAGGGTATTTTTGCGGCACGCAAGGCTGTGATGCACGAGACGCAAAAGCAGGGCATCAAAGGCGTGACACTGGACGGCATTTACCTGGGCAATGGCGCCAGCGAACTCATCACCATGGCCACCAACGCGCTGCTTGACAACGGTGACGAGCTGCTGCTGCCCATGCCCGATTACCCGTTATGGACAGCCGCAACCAGCCTGTCGGGTGGCACCCCCGTGCATTACCTGTGCGACGAGGCCAACGGCTGGATGCCCAATCTGGCTGACATACGCGCCAAAATCACGCCGCGTACCAAGGCGATTGTGGTGATCAACCCGAACAACCCGACGGGGGTGCTCTACTCGGACGAGTTGTTGATGGGCATCGTGGCCATAGCACGCGAGCATGGGCTCGTTATCCTGGCTGACGAGGTGTACGACAAGGTGCTTTATGAAGGTGTCGAGCACACTGCCATTGCTTGCCTGTCATCGGACGTGCTGACGCTGACCTTCAATTCACTGAGTAAAAGCTATCGTAGCTGCGGCTACCGCGCAGGCTGGATGGTGGTGTCGGGCGACAAACGCGCTGCTGTGGACTACATCGAAGGCCTGAACATGCTCAGCAACATGAAGCTGTGCTCCAACGTGCCGGGTCAGTGGGCCATTCAAACCGCACTCGGCGGCTACCAGAGCATCAATGATTTGACCTGCGAAGGCGGCAGGCTGCGCCGCCAGCGTGACCTGGCTTATGAGCTGATCACCGCCATTCCTGGTGTGAGCTGCGTCAAGCCGGTGGCTGCGCTCTACATGTTCCCCAAGCTGGATCCGCTGATCTATCCGATCAAGGACGACCGCCAGTTTTTTCTGGAACTGCTGCGCGAGACGCGCGTCATGCTGGTGCAGGGCACAGGTTTTAACTGGCCTGACCCCGACCATTTCCGTATCGTGTTTTTGCCGCATGAAGACGACCTGCGAGAAGCGATTGGCCGTATCGCCAAGTTTTTGGCGTCGTACCGCAGTCAAGCAAGCACATCCCCCGCGACATCCCCCGCGAAAAAAAATACTATTAAATTAGTAGCGGCTCACCCATGATTTTATTGGCCTACAGGCTTATTCCGTAGTTAAAAGCATATGAAATCGATTCAAGTAGGTCTTCTGGGTGCCGGCACGGTCGGCGGCGGCGTGTTCAGCGTGCTGCAACGCAACCAGAGCGAGATTGTTCGCCGCGCAGGGCGGGGCATCGAGATAGCCATGGTTGCAGACCTGGATACAGCACGTGCCCGCGCCGCTGTCGGGCCAGCAGTCAAGGTGGTCAGCGATGCGCGCGCAGTGATTGCCAACCCCGACATTGATATCGTCATTGAGCTGATAGGCGGCTATGGCATTGCCCGGCAACTGGTGCTCGAGGCGATTGAAGCGGGCAAGCATGTGGTCACGGCCAACAAGGCGCTGCTGGCCGTGCATGGCTCCGAGATATTTGCTGCAGCCAGTCGCAAGGGTGTGATGGTCGCGTTTGAAGCCGCGGTGGCGGGCGGCATACCCATCATCAAGTCATTGCGCGAGGGCTTGAGCGCCAACCGCATTCAGTGGATAGCCGGCATCATCAACGGCACGACCAATTTCATCCTGAGCGAGATGCGTGACAAAGGCCTGGACTTTGCCGTGGTGCTCAAGCAGGCTCAGGCGCTGGGATATGCCGAGGCCGATCCGACGTTTGATATCGAAGGCGTCGACGCAGCGCACAAAGCCGCACTCATGTCGGCCATGGCGTTTGGCGTGCCGGTGCAGTTTGACAAAGCCTACGTAGAGGGCATTGCCCAACTGGGTGCGCAAGACATCAAGTACGCCGAGCAACTCGGCTACCGCATCAAGTTGCTTGGCATTACCAAAAAGACGGACAAAGGCATTGAGCTGCGCGTGCACCCCACGCTGGTGCCCAACAAGCGCCTGATTGCCAATGTCGAAGGCGCGATGAACGCGGTGATGGTGCACGGCGATGCCGTCGGCACCACGCTGTACTACGGCAAAGGCGCAGGCAGCGAGCCGACCGCCAGCGCAGTGATTGCCGACCTGATTGACATTGCCCGTCTGCACAACGCCGACCCGGCCCAGCGCGTGCCGCATCTGGCTTTTCAGCCAGACGCCATGAGCAATACGCCCGTACTCAGCATGGGCGAGGTCGTGACCAGCTACTACCTGCGCCTGAAGGTGGCCGACGAGGCTGGCGTGCTGGCCAACGTCACCAGTATTTTGGCGAAGGCCGATATCAGTATTGATGCTGTGCTGCAGCGGGAGGCCGATGAAGTAGGCGGTGAAGGCGCAACGCAAACCGACCTGATCATCCTGACCCACGATTGCGTCGAAGCCAAGATGAATGAAGCCCTTGGCCAGATGCAGATGCTTAAAACAGTGCTGGCAACGATTGTTCGGATTCGCAAGGAAGAGTTGGCTTGATGCACTACCTTTCGACACGTGGCGACTCTGCTGCCAATGAAGCCCCGCGCAAATTCTGCGATATTCTGCTAGAAGGCCTGGCACCCGATGGCGGTTTGTATTTGCCAGAGCATTACCCGCAAGTCACGCCTGCGATGCTCGATGCCTGGCGACACTTGCCTTATGCGGATTTGGCGTTTGAAGTGTTGTCGCTGTATATCGACGACATTCCAGCGGCAGATTTAAAAGCCATTTGCCGCAAAACCTACACGCAGGATGTGTTTGGTACGGCTGCCATCGTGCCGCTTCGCCCGCTTGAAAAAGGCTTGTATCTTCAGGCCCTGTCAAACGGCCCCACGCTGGCTTTTAAAGACATGGCCATGCAGTTGCTGGGCAATTTGTTTGAGTACGAATTGGCACGCCGTGGTGAAGAGCTGAACATCCTGGGCGCCACCAGTGGGGACACCGGCAGCGCCGCTGAGTACGCCATGCGCGGCAAGCGCGGTGTTCGGGTGTTCATGACCTCCCCGCAGGGCCGCATGAGCCCTTTTCAGCAGGCGCAAATGTTCAGTTTGCAAGACGCGAACATCCATAACATCGCTGTTGCGGGTGTGTTTGACGATTGCCAGGACATCGTCAAGGCCGTGTCAAATGACCTGGACTTCAAGCGGCAGTACAAAATTGGTACCGTCAACTCGATCAATTGGGCTCGCCTTATGGCGCAAGTGGTGTACTACTTTGCAGGCTATTTCCAAGCCCCCACGCTTGTCGCTTCGCGTACTGCGCTGCCCCCCGAGGGGGCCGCTGCGCCTGCGGACTGGCAAAGCCAGATCCGCGGCCCCGGCTTGATGGGTTCAGGGCAATTGCCTAAGGTCAGCTTTACGGTTCCCTCCGGTAACTTCGGTAATGTCTGCGCTGGTCATGTCGCCCGCATGATGGGCTTGCCAATTGACAAACTGGTCGTTGCGACCAACGAGAACGATGTGCTGGATGAGTTTTTCCGCACAGGTATTTACCGCGTCAGAACCAGCATTGACACGATGGAGACTTCCAGCCCGTCGATGGACATTTCCAAGGCATCGAACTTTGAACGCTTTGTGTTTGACATGCTCGGCCGTGACGGCGCGCAAACCAAAGCACTGTTTCATGACCAGCTCCATGCCAAAGGCAGCTTTGATTTGAGTGGCAGCGAGGCCTTTAAATCGGCGGCTAAAACGTATGGTTTTCTGAGTGGCAAAAGCACCCATGGCAACCGCTTGGCCACCATTCAAGGCGTATATGCGCAGTTCAATGACATCATCGACACCCATACCGCTGACGGCGTGAAAGTTGCGCGCGAACATATGCAGCCTGGTGTGCCAATGCTTGTGCTGGAGACCGCCCTGCCGATTAAATTTGCCGAAACAATTGAAGAGGCACTCGGCAGGCTACCGCCGCGCCCGGCAAAATTTGAAGGCATTGAAGCCCTGCCCAAACGCGTCAAACTGATGCCCGCTGATGTGGGGCAGATCAAGTCTTATATTGCTGATTCTGTTGAGGGTGTCAGGCCATGAACGTGGTTGGATTTGCCGGTTACTCCGGTTCAGGTAAAACCACATTGGTCGAGCAACTGATTCCCGTGTTGAAAAAGCGCGGTTTACGGGTGTCGGTTGTCAAGCATGCGCACCACAGTTTTGACATTGATCGTCCTGGAAAAGACACGCATCGCCACCGCGAGGCGGGTGCGTTTGAGGTGGTGGTCGCCTCCAGCAACAGATTTGCGTTGATGCGCGAATTCGAAAAGCCATCGGCCATGACCGTGCATCAGCTGATAGCGGAGCTCTATGACGGCGTGGACTGGGTGTTGGTAGAAGGTTTCAAGGACAGTGACCTGCTCAAGATAGAAGTATGGCGCGCGCCTACGGCAGACTATGCCGGCAAACCAGTCCGCTACATGGATGACGATTTCATTGTGGCGATCGCCACGGATGCACCAGAGGCCCTGCCCCAAGCGACCCAGCGTCCTGTGCTCAACCTCAATGACCCGGAAGCAGTGGCTGACTATTTGCTCAGTGCGCAAGGTCGTTTTACCTACAGCTTTGATTGATGCCGCCGACCGCACCCCGCCAGCCCCTGAAGCCGCTTGATGAGGCATTGGCCGAACTGCTGGGACATGCTGCGCCCTCTGACAAAACAGAAACAGTTTCAACTTTTGATGCCGACGGCCGCGTACTGGCTGAAGACCTTGTCGCTGCATTGGATGTGCCTGCGCACGACAACAGTTCCATGGACGGATACGCTGTACGCAGCGCAGATTGGCGAAATACAGAAACGGTGCTGCATGTCAACCAGCGCATTGCCGCTGGCAGCAACGGCAGCGTGCTAGCGGCCATGTCTGCGGCGCGCATCTTTACGGGTGCGCCGATTCCAGAGGGCGCTGATGCGGTGGTGATGCAGGAAGACTGTGCCACGCTCGGGCTTGATCGGGTCTGTATTGCCACCCAACCCCAGGCTGGGCAGTGGATCAGGCGGCGCGGAGAAGACGTGACATCCGGTCGCACCGTGCTCCCAAAAGGGGAGCTTCTAGCCCCCGAATCCATTGGCCTGGCCGCCAGTATTGGTTATGCGGCGCTGCGTGTGGTTGCCCCCGTGCGGGTGGCGCTGTTTTCTACCGGTGACGAGCTGGTGATGCCCGGCGACGTCGCACCCCAGGACATGAAACCGGGTGCGATTTACAACTCCAACCGGTTTTTTCTGCGTGCCTTGTTGCAACGACTGGGCTGCACCGTGACCGACATGGGCATCGTGCCAGACAAACTTGATGCGACAAAACAGGCCTTGTTAACCGCAAGCAGCGCGCATGATCTGGTGCTGACCAGTGGTGGCGTGTCTGTGGGTGAAGAAGACCACATCAAACCTGCTGTTCAGGCACTCGGTCAGCTCAATCTATGGCAAATCGCCATCAAACCTGGCAAGCCGTTTGCCTACGGGAAAATCCAGAACGCACACTTTATCGGCTTGCCCGGCAACCCTGTGTCGAGCTATGTGACCTTCCTGCTGCTGGTCAGGCCGTTCATTCGACAGCTTCAGGGTGTTACCCGATGCGCTCCTGAATCCATAGCTATCAGAGCTGATTTTGATTGGCTTAAAGCCGATAAACGCAGGGAATTTTTGCGTGCAAGGCGCAATTCGGCAGGGGGTCTGGACTTGTTTGACAACCAAAGCTCCGGCGTTCTCACCTCGGCCGTCTGGGCCGATGGTCTGGTCGATAACCCGGCGGGCAGAACCATTGCGCGTGGCGATGTGGTTCAGTTCATGGCGTTGACATCACTGATGTCCTGAAAGGCCGAAAATGCTGGTGACCATCAAATACTTTGCCTCTGTTCGTGAATCTATCGGGTGCGCCAGCGAACAGCGTGAAACGGCAGCCACCAGCCTGGCTGGCCTGCGTGACGAACTGCTGGCAGCGGGCCCCGCCTACGCCTGCCTCAGCCGCGAAAGAGCAGTGCGCATGGCGCTGGGTCACATGATGAGCGACGAAGCTGCCTTGTTGGCACCCGGCTGCGAAGTTGCGTTTTTCCCCCCTGTTACTGGTGGCTGACATGAGCGGTCGCGTGGCCATACAAACAGAAGACTTCAACCTGGCCCTGGAGGTGGAGGCGCTCAGAAAAACTGACAAGCGCGTGGGTGCTGTGTGTACCTTCACAGGCACAGTGCGGGACCGCAATGAGGGTCTCAGTGTCAGCAGCATGGAACTGGAGCACTACCCCGGCATGACTGAAAAAGCCATTGAAGCGATGATTGACGATGCGCTGAACCGCTTTGACATCTTTGGCGCGCGTGTCGTGCATCGTGTGGGCGTTCTTCAGCCGCTAGACCAGGTCGTGATGGTGGCAGTGACATCGGCGCATCGCGGTGAGAGCTTCAAGGCCTGCGAGTTTTTGATGGATTACCTTAAAACCCAGGCTCCGTTCTGGAAGAAAGAGCAAACACCCGAAGGTGCGCGTTGGGTAGACGCGCGGGTCACCGACGACGCGGCTTTGGCCAAGTGGGGCATTGAACTGAAAAACGGCTAACGCCCCGCGCGCGTGGCAGGCATCAGGTTTGCGCCGGGGGGCACGAAGGCGGCCCGTGTCTGGTCTTCAGGCCCTGTGAAATCACCCGCCCTTGACCGCCCTGGATACCGCCAGAGTAACTCATGGCGGCTGGCTAACTGCCGGATTCAGGTTTAACGCGCCCGGCTTGAGGTAGCGCAAGGTCGGCAAGCGCTCCTGCCTTGAAAATCCGTGAATCTGCCTGAGTTAATCTCAACCAACACTTTTTCAAGCGAGGACATTTTTATGCGCCAAGACAAACTCACCACCAAATTTCAGGAAGCCTTGAGCGACGCGCAGTCGCTGGCCTTGGCCAATGACAACGGCTATATCGAGCCGGTGCACTTGCTGGCCGCCATGATCAAGCAGGACGATGGCCCACGCGCCATGCTCGAAAAGGCAGGCGTCAACGTCGCAGGCCTGGAGCTTGCCACGCACGCGGCCGTCAAAAAGCTCGCGCAGGTAGAAGGCCAAGACCAGGTATCGGTCTCATCTGACCTGGCCAAGCTGCTGCAAGCCACCGAAAAAGAAGGCATCAAGCGCAATGACCAGTTCATCGCAGGCGAGCTGTATTTACTGGCCGTGGCCGACAGCAAGGCCGACGTCGGAAAAATCGCGAAAGAAAACGGTCTCACCCGCAAGTCGCTGGAGGCGGCCATCAATGCTGTGCGCGGAGGGCAGGCGGTTGACAGCGCCGACGCGGAAGGCCAGCGTGAGGCCTTGAAAAAATACTGCATGGATCTGACCGAGCGCGCCCGCATGGGCAAGCTGGACCCGGTGATTGGCCGTGACGATGAAATCCGCCGCGCCATTCAGGTGCTGCAGCGCCGCACTAAAAACAACCCGGTGCTGATTGGTGAACCGGGTGTGGGCAAGACCGCGATTGTTGAAGGCCTGGCCCAGCGCATTGTGGCGGGCGAGGTGCCTGATTCGTTGAAAAACAAGCGGGTGTTGAGTCTGGATATGGCCGCGCTGCTTGCCGGTGCCAAGTTCAGGGGCGAGTTTGAAGAGCGCCTGAAAACCGTGCTGAAAGAACTGGCGCAGGACCAAGGGCAGACGATTGTTTTTATTGACGAGCTGCATACCATGGTCGGTGCAGGCAAGGCCGAAGGCGCCATGGATGCGGGCAATATGCTCAAACCCGCCCTGGCGCGTGGCGAGCTGCATTGCGTCGGCGCCACCACACTCGACGAATACCGCAAATACATTGAAAAAGACGCCGCGCTGGAGCGCCGCTTTCAAAAGATTCTGGTGGGCGAGCCAACGGTTGAAGCCACGATTGCCATTTTGCGCGGTCTCAAGGAAAAGTACGAGTTGCACCACGGCGTGCAGATCACCGACCCGGCCATTGTGGCTGCGGCAGAGCTGTCACACCGCTACATCACCGACCGCTTTTTGCCTGACAAGGCGATTGACCTGATTGATGAAGCGGCCAGCAAAATCAGCATTGAGCGCGACAGCAAGCCCGAGGTGATGGACAAGCTGGACCGCCGCCTGATTCAATTGCAGATCGAGCGTGAAGCCGTGCGCCGCGAGAAGGACGAAGCCTCCCAAAAACGATTCGGTTTGATTGAAGACGAGATCACCAAGCTGCAAAAAGAAATTTCTGACCTTGACGACATCTGGCAGGCTGAAAAAGCCCAGGCGCTGGGCAGCAAAGACGTGATGGAAGAGATTGACCGGATCAAGTTTCAGATTGAGGAGCAAACCCGCAAGGGCGACTTCAATAAAGTGGCCGAGCTGCAATACGGCAAGCTGCCCGATCTGGAAAAACGCCTGAAAGCTGCACAAGACAGCGAGGCCGCACCCAGCGCCAACGCTGCGCCCAAACTCTTGAGGACGCAAGTCGGCGCTGAAGAAATCGCTGAGGTCGTGGCACGCTCTACCGGTATCCCGGTCAGCAAACTCATGCAGGGCGAGCGCGACAAGCTGTTACTGATGGAGGGCAAACTGCATGAGCGTGTGGTGGGGCAAAACGAAGCGATTGGTGCAGTGGCCAATGCCATTCGCCGGTCACGCTCTGGCTTGTCTGACCCGAATCGCCCAACCGGTTCGTTCCTTTTCCTTGGCCCCACCGGCGTGGGTAAAACAGAGCTTTGCAAAGCCCTCGCTGGCTTTTTGTTCGACAGCGAAGACCACCTGATTCGGGTGGACATGAGTGAGTTCATGGAAAAGCACAGCGTCGCCCGCCTGATTGGCGCGCCGCCCGGCTATGTGGGCTACGAAGAGGGCGGCTACTTGACCGAAGCGGTGCGCCGCAAGCCCTACAGCGTGCTGTTGCTCGATGAGGTTGAAAAAGCCCATCCGGATGTGTTTAACGTGTTGCTGCAAGTGCTCGACGATGGCCGCCTGACCGACGGCCAGGGCCGCACCGTGGACTTTAAAAACACGGTGATCGTGATGACCAGCAACATCGGCTCGCCGATCATTCAAAGCATGGTCGGCAAGCCCTATGAGGAGATCAAGGACGCCGTGACGGACGAGCTGAAAAACTACTTCAGGCCGGAGTTTTTGAACCGTATTGACGAGACGGTGGTGTTCCATGCGCTGGATGCCAAAAACATCGAATCGATAGCCCGTATCCAGCTCAAGGTGCTGATGGCCAGGTTGGAGAAAATGGAGCTGACCATGCAGGTGTCAGAAGCGGCGATTGGCGAGCTGGCCAAGGTGGGGTTTGACCCGGTGTTTGGCGCCAGGCCGCTCAAGCGCGCGATTCAGCAGCGGATTGAAAACCCACTGTCCAAGCTGCTGCTGGAAGGCAAGTTTCCGCCCAAGAGCATCATTCCGGTCGATGTCGATCCGATTCGCGACCCAGGGGTGTTCAGTTTTGGCAAGGCAGGAAAGGCTGGGGCGTAAAAGCGGTCGCTCCTGATTCAGGAGCGGCTAGTGACCGTATCTATTGCCATTCAAGGCTTGATTTGCCTGGACTTCTCAAGCTTCTTCAAATCAAAGCCTTTTTTCTCCAGTCGCGCCAACAGCTCGTCATAGGCCTTGGCTGGCACCTCGGGCGTTCTGGACAAGACCCACAGGTACTCGCGTTTGGGTTCACTGACTGCCACCAGCTGGTAGTCGGTGTCCAGGTCAATGACCCAGTAGTTGCCCCAAACAAAGGGCAGAAACGACAGCCATTCAGGCGCAAAGCGGACTTGAAGCTTGGGGGAGGTGCTCTGGCCAATCTGGCGGGCCTGGCCGATGGCCTGGCTGACCTTGCCGTCTTCTTGTGTGCAGCGGTTTTGTACCCGTACCGTCCCATCTGACTGGGTTGAATAGTGGGCGCTGGTGTTGCTGACGCACTTTCTTTGAAACCAGTTGGGGTATTTGGCGATCTCGTACCAGGTGCCCATGTAGCGCGGCACATCGACGCTGGCAACCGTGGTCAGTGCCTCTTGTGCCAACACGTGGAAGGCTGAAAGACTGAGCAAAAGGCCGACGAATAATTTGTTCATGATGATGTCAGTGCTTGCTCAATGTTTATCTAAGCTGCCAGTCCGGCGTAGACGGTTTGCACATCGTCGTTGGCATCAATCGCTGCCAAAAACGCTTCAACTTCTTCCATGTCTGCAGCGCTGAGTGAGGCTGGGTCTAACGGGTTTTTGGCCTTGTACCCCAGTTTGGCCGACAGCACGGTAAAACCCTGGGCGGGCAGGGCGCGGCTGACCAGGTCCAGGTCGGTGGGGTCGGTCAAAAACAGGGTGTGGCCTTCCTCCTCGCCGGGCTCAAAGTCTTGTGCACCCGCTTCAATGGCAGCAGTTTCCGCATCTGCGCCAGGCTCTAGGGGTTCTGCCTCAATCATGCCGACGTGGTCAAAGTCCCAGGACACCGAGCCTGAGGTGCCCAACTGCCCCTTGCGGAACAGCACCCGCACTTCAGACGCCGTGCGGTTGTGGTTGTCGGTCAGGCATTCCACCATCAATGGCACGCGGTGCGGTGCAAAGCCTTCGTAGATGACGTGTTCAAAATGCACGGCTTCGCTGCCTGTGCCCGAGCCTTTTTTAATCGCCCGGTCCAGCGTGTCTTTGGGCATGCTGACCTTGCGGGCCTGCTCGACCAGCAGCCGCAACCTGGCGTTGCCAGCAGGGTCCGCCCCACCGCGTGCCGCCACCATGATCTCCTTGGCCAGTTTGCCAAACACCCGGCCCCGTGCGTTGGCGGCCAGTTCTTTGCCTTTGGCTTTCCATTGTGCGCCCATGAGTTGTTTCCTTTTGCTATTTAATGAGGAGCTGCTTGCGCATGTATTTATTGGCCCTGGGGCATGTTGGGCACTCTAAAAGTGCTGTTGCTGGCCTTTTTGCCCAAAAACGCCCAGACCAGCTTCAAACGCGCCGTTGTGCGAAATAAAACCATTCCTGGCCGACTTCGCCGCGTGGATTGGGGAAGACCACAAAGCCATCGCCCTGTGCTTTGACTTCCTCACCGCCGTGCCGCACGCCAATCACGTCGCCAGCTTTCACGGCATCAAAGCTGCGCCATTCACGGGTGAAGGTGTCGCCAGCGTGCTCTTTGTCGGTCACGTCAATCAACCGCAAAATCTCTGGTTGGGCGCTGACGGGCGTTGGCTTGGCGGATGTGATGCCGAGCAGAGCCAAGGTCTGCAAAATCGCGTGCCGCGCCACGCCAACGCCTGCCGGGTCGTCGTGCTGGCCGCATTCGAGCGTGACCGCGTAGCCGCCTCTTGAGCGCATGTACTCTGTGGTGCCAACGCCGTAGTTGGGGTTGGTGACCAGCGACTGTGAGCGGGTGTTGGCAGCCTCTGCTTTGGCCGCCCGCCGCTGCACGCCGCGTGCGTAGGTGTCCAGCCAGCCCTCCACAATGCGTGGTGCGCCCGTATGCAGGGCTAACTGCATTTCTTCCGCCGCCAGTGCAAACGGCTCCAGCGTGCCCGTGTTGTTCTGCGGGCCAATCATCACAAACGGTGCGCCGCCGGTGTGAAACGAATGCAAATCGAGTAGCACGTCATGTGCGTCGAGCAGCGGGCACAGCATGTTGGCAATGCGGTCCTCGAAGTCTTGCGGAATGGCGCTGGGGGCCATGTTGCGGTTTAAATTGCGGTCGCCAAAGCGCCGTTTGAGCTGGTGCGCCAGCGGGTTGGTGATGGGCACAAAGGTGACTGAACCGCGCTCTATGCTCAAAGTGCCAGCATCAATGTCTTGCAGCAGCTGCATGATGGCCTGTGTGCCGCAAATCTCGTTGCCGTGCACCGCGCCCAGCACCAACAGCGCCGGGCCGGGTGCCAGGCCATGAAAGGTGTGGCTTCTTAAATGAGTAGGCAGGTGGGTGGAGGGGCTTTGCTTTTCAGTCATGGTTTGTTTATACCGCACCGACAGCATGGGAGCAAAGTTCAGCGCGGCTGTACCTTGGCAAGTCTGCGTTTGCTTGGCATCAACACCCGCCAGGCAATAACGCAAGAAGTCACACAAAGTGCCGTGCCCAGAATTGAAAAAATCAAAATCAGGGCATCGCGCAGCAAAGGCCGAGCCAGCAAGGGCGCAAAGTCAAAGCTGTGCAGGCCGTTGTACAGGACGCGCTGCCAGCGGTTGGTGTCGTCAACGCGCAGCAGCAACTTGCCAGATGTCGGGTCGGCATACATGGCCACACCGTCTGCCCACTCGGCACGCCACACAGGCAAAGGACGGACATAGCGAGTGTTGTCAGTCACCACACGGGCATAGTATTGGTCGTCGTAAGCTGACAATTTCGCCAAAGTGACTGTGCCTTCAGCACTCGCGTCGGGCCGCAAACCCAGCAGGCTGGCTTGTATGGTTTCGTCCGGCAGGGCATTCAGGACTTCTGGCGCGATACTTGAAGATGGCTTGTCGGCACGTACCAAAGTTTGCCCTTTGACGCCCCAAAGCCGATACCAGCTTTGCCCAGCGACCTGAACAATATCTATTTCCCTGATGTCTGGCAAGCCAGATGATGCAAGTGCTTGCGACGGTAACAACACAACAGCTGTTTTTGAGCCAAGCCACTGCACATGCTCGCTGTGCAGAGCCAAGCGTGGCGAAAATACCTTGAAAGGATTCATCGACAGCAGACCCGAAAATATCCAGGTCAGCGTCACGATTGCGGCCACCAGCCCGGTGATGTGATGCCAGCGCATCCACCATTGGCGGTAGGGTATCCAGCGCGTGCGGTTGATAAACAAGTGCCAAGTGCCCAGTACGATGCCTGTGACTGCCAAAATCACACCAGGTATTGACAGCCACACCACCACGTTGTGCCAGGCGTTGGGGTAGCGGCGCAGCTCGGTGAAGTAAATCCAGTGCGGTACTGCGCCCAGCCAGTTCCAGAAGCGCTCGGCGCGCCGCGTGTCGCGTATGACCTCGGCAGAGCCGGGTGACACGTACAGTTCCAGCCCTTGCGGCCCTTCCATCTGTACACGCTGTAGAGGACGGTAGGGATTCAGGCCTTGGGGTACTGTCCATTGGTCGCGCTCCAGTAGTTCGGATCGCACTGCTTTTTTACCGCTGAAGGTCTCGGCCACTTTGCGGGCCGCATCTGCTGACAGGGCAGGCAAGATTTGTCCAGTCTGCGCATCAACGGCCCGCCATTGTGGTGCGGCCCCTGAGTCACCCAGCGGCTTGCCCAGCAATCGCCATACCGCTTTGCCCTCGTGCATGCCAAGCCGTGCGTCACTGACTTTTAAGCCAGCGCTGTTAGATGCTTGATCGGCTGTCAGGCAGCATCCCTTGGGCAAGTTCAGTGGCGCAAGTCCTGTCAGACGCTCTGTCTGGCTCAAGCCCGGAAACGGCACAAAGTACAGCACCACACCGCTGACAAACCAGAACAAAAACAGCAGCGCCAGCACAACGCCCAGCCATTTATGAACAACGATCAAGGTTTTATGAAACGTCCTTTTGATGACAAAGGGCATGGCTTCAAACGTGTCGTTTTAGAACTTTGCGCGAGCCGTCAACATGACTGAGCGAGGGGCGCCTAGCAGCCACTGTGTACCGCCGTTCGGTGCAGACAGCGCATAGTCCCGGTTGGTCAAGTTGCTAACTGAAAGTGCCAGATTCAAATTTCGCGACACCTCGTACCGCAGCAGTGCATCCACCGTGGCGTACGACGGTATCGTCAGCGTGTTGGCATTGTTGGCTGCCCGCTCACCTACATATTGCAAGCCTAGGCCAGCTTGCCACTGCGGCGCAAATCGGTAGCTCGTCCAGAGGTTGGCAGTGACCTCTGGCACATTGACTGGCTTGTTGCCACTGCGTGACACCAATGTGGCACCGGCCAACTCGTTAAAGTTGTCAAAGCGCGCCTTCAGCACTGCCAGGTTGGCATCAAAACTCCAGCCGCGTATTGGCTCCATTGCCAGCGCAAACTCCACACCTGTCGACGATTGCTGGCCGATTTGCTGGGTAACAGCCGGGTTGGCAGGATCGCGCGATGCGATGTCGGTCTTTTCAATGCGGTAAGTCGATGCCGTCCATTCCCCGCGAACCGATGGCAACGCGCCTTTAATGCCAACCTCTAGTTGTTTGCCCTTTGTCAGCTTTTGACTCAAATTGCCAAGGTTTGGCAGCGAGCCGTTAAGCGGATCAATTCCTGTTGAATACTGACCATACACAGACAATGCATCGTTTGCCTTCCAGACCACACCCAAACGCCCCGTAACGGGTGAGTAGGTATTGCGGTTTGTCACACCGGTTTGCAAAGTCGTCGACTCAAGCTCCAGTCGGTCGGTGCGCAGTCCCGTGATCAGTTTGAACTGCGGCGTGACGTCCAGAGCATTTTCAGCAAAAAAAGCGGTGCTGTTCTGCTTGATCTGACTACGCGGAGTGGTGGCAACGGTCGACAGAAACGGACCGGCAGAAAAGTTGAACGGGTTGCCGCTACTGCTGCCGGGGAAGGGTGCGTTGTTGATGTGGGTCATGTCCACTTTGGAAACTTCAAAACCTGCTACGAGGCGGTTTTTCATGCCTGCCAAAGTGCCATCGAACGTGGCATCAAAGCGATTTCCAGTTTGCTTCAGGTCGTGCAGAATTTCAAGGTAACTGCCTCGCGTGACCCGGCCTGTGGCTGGCACGAACGTGTAACTCTCCGAATTGCGCCACTGCCGCTTGCTGGTTAACTGGTAAGTCTCGTTGCGCAGTTTGATGCTGTCCGTGACCTGGTATTCGACCCTTGCGCGCAACCATTGGTCATCGAATTTCACAATTGGTTCGGCAATGTTAAAACTGATTTTCTTCAAACGCGCATCGAGTGCGCCAGCCACCAAAGGTGTTCCAAAGTAGCGGGAATCATCAGCGTCTGCCCCATCGGCTGCCAGCGTTACCTTGAAACGGCTGCTGGGTTGAATGGCGAGTGCCAGTGAGTAGTTTTTCCGCAAATAGGCATTGTCAGAACGCACACCATTGCTTTTTTCACTGCTCAGGTAAGCGGCATACGACAGCACGTCATTGACAGGGCCGCGCGAACCCACGCCGCCAAGCGTGGTGCCATAAGAGCCAATGCTGAAAAATCCTGCATGCTCATAACGGTCACGCAACGGCTGCTTGGTGATGTAATTGACCGCCGCGCCAATATTTCCTTCGCCAAACAGCACCGATGCCGGGCCGCGCAACACCTCTATCGACTCGTACGGCCAGGTTGATACCGGAAAAGTTTGAGTGCCTGAGGCCACCACCAAACGTGTTCCGTCAATCATTTGCGACACCGAGTTATGACCGGAAAAGCCGCGCGCTGATAATCCCGTACCGCCATTTCCAGGAGATGCGCTGTCGGTAAAGCCCGGAGAGAGCTTGACCGCGTCCTGTAGGCGGGTGATATTGCGATCTTCAAGGTCTGCACTGCTGATACTGCTGACGCTTGCAGGTGTTTCGCGCAGGGTCAAACCAAGCCGTGAACCCGTGCTGCTGGGAACGTCAAGCCCCAGGCTGCTGTTGGGTGTCAAGGTAGGGGCTGAGACTTCAACAGTTGGCAGAGTGCCAGTTTGAGCGAAGGTTTGCAGGCTCAGCATCAGTGCGCTGGTGGCCATGCCAATTGCAGATCGTTTGTTTTTCATAAGAGGGACTTGCAGAATTAAAAATCAGCA